>JAYVIR010000100.1:0-24003 GCA_043770095.1 Eubacteriales bacterium | reverse complement strand
GTCCACAGGAAGTGGCTTGCCAATCAAGGTTGGATCCGGATGAATCATTGTATTTCCAGCTGAATCTACAACGTAAACATAACCCGATTTACCAACTTTAATTGCACCAATTCTCTTAGCCATTGTGTCTAAGGACATGTCAATTGCCATAACGCCAACAAGAGCGCCTGCATCATCATATACAGGCTTTGCTGCCGTTAAAACAAGCGTGCCAGTGGTCGCATCCACATATGGATCCGTCCAAATAAGCTTATTCGCAGCCACTGCGGCTTGGTACCAAGGTCTTGATGTCGGGTCATAATCCGCAGGAAGACCTGCAGCCAGCGGGAATAAATGGAATTTCTTGTCTACTGTTCCGATATAAACATTCATAAGTTCCGAATCTTGCTTTGCAAAGCCTTCAAACATCTTCATCATCCAGATGTTATTCTCTGGTTTTGCAACACCTTTAACATTTGCATCTTCTGCTAAGTAATTGACCAATAACTCATACTTGCTCAGATAAGTTTTAAGTGATGATGCAATTTCCGTGTTGATGGCATTACTATTGCCTTTTAAATTTTCTTTAAGGATCGACGTCATCCACAAATATGAAGTCGCTCCAAGCGTCGTTAACGAGACAATAATAATCATGGCAAATACCGAAATCATTTTTGTTCTTATGCCCATGCCTGCACTCGTTTTGATCTTTTTGCTGTCAGTTCCTAGTTTTTGTTGTTTTGACATAACACCACCCCTTTATTTACTAATTAATATACCCCCCGAAAGACTCTTCTAAAACGAAAAAAAGAATCGCTTAAAAAATTTTTTTTAAGCGATTCTCAATTAATATATATTGTATTGAATGGGGTGAATATTAGCAATAATCAAAATTAATTTTTATCACTATTTGTTCATTTATCGATTCTGTCACTCTTTCGTCTAATCAAATAATTTTGAAACTGAATCATTGTTGAAAATTCTGCGGATTGACTCTGCAAAAAGGTTAGAAACCGACAGTATTTTCAAGTTAGGAAGGTCCGATGTATCCCCTTGCGAAATAGTGTCTAAAACAACCAATTCCTTGATCACAGAATTTTTGATTCTTTCTTTTGCAGGGCCAGAAAGTACTGCATGCGTACAACACGCATAAACATCTTTTGCGCCAAGATCTCTAAGTGCTTTTGCCGCACTGACAATGGTACCAGCCGTATCAATCATGTCATCAATCAAAATAACATTCTTACCTTCTACATCCCCAATGACATTCATGACTTCGCTCACATTGGCCTTAGGACGTCTTTTGTCAATAATTGCAATTGGAGCATCTAAAGTATCAGCAAACTTTCTAGCTCTGCCAACACTGCCTAAGTCAGGAGATACAACAACCAAGTCTTCAATATTCATTTGAGCAAAATACTTTGAAAGAATAGGTCCGCCCACTAAATGATCGACTGGAATATCAAAATAGCCTTGAATTTGCGCCGCATGAAGATCCATTGTTAAAATACGATCTGCCCCTGCCGCTGTCAATAAATTGGCTACTAACTTCGCACTGATTGGGTCTCTCGCCTTTGCTTTTCGATCTTGTCTGGCATAGCCATAGTAAGGAATCACCGCCGTGATTCTTCCTGCAGAGGCTCTTTTGCAGGCATCAATCATAATTAAAAGCTCCATGAGGTAATTGTTTACCTGAGGTAAGCTAGTGGATTGGATAATGTAAACATCCACACCTCTGACAGTTTCATCAATATTCACAGCAATTTCGCCATCACTAAACGTTGTGACTTCAGCGTCACCAAGTGGCAAACCTAACATGTTACAAATATTTCCCGCAAGTTCCTTGTTGGAATTGCCTGCAAAAATCTTGATTTTTCTACCTTTCGTATGCATGATGCCCTCCAATAAATTAATATTGAGTACTCTCGCCAAATTAAGAGACTCTTTATATAAAGCTATTTTTTCAACCCTTTTCGAGCAACCCAACCTTCAATGTTACTTTGTCTCTCCCGAGCAACACCGAGCGCTCCTGCTGGAACGTCTTTTGTAATGGTACTGCCCGCCGCAACGTATGCACCCTCTCCCACTTTTACAGGAGAAATCAAATTGACGTTACAGCCTACAAAGCAATCATCTTCTACTACCGTTTTAAATTTATTTTTACCGTCATAATTCACAAATACAACCCCGCAACCCAAATTGACACGCGCGCCAACTTCTGCATCCCCCACATAGGTAAGATGCGAAATTTTTGTGCCGTTACCAATCGTTGCGTTTTTGACTTCCACAAAATCTCCGATTTTAACATCAGAACCAATTTTGCAACCAGGTCTAACATACGCATAGGGACCAACCGCTGTTCGCTCTCCAACAAAACTGTCCGATAGCGTCGATTCTTTGACACTCACATTATTGGCAATCACCACATTACTCAAATGGGCGTTAGGACCAATTTCGCAGTCTTCCCCAATTTGTGTGTTACCGCTAAGGCTTGTCCCAGGATAAAGAACCGTATCACAACCGATGCGAACCTCTTTGCCTATATAAGTATGACTTGGATCAATAAATGTCACGCCCTCACTCATCCAATAATCATTGATTCTTTTTCTAAAAATAGCTTCACTTTCACTAAGCTGTTGTCTTGAATTGACGCCCCTAAGGTCATCAAAATCATCTACTACAGCTGTGCCGACTGAGTAACCCGCATTATTAAGCAGTTCAAGCATGTCCGTCAAATAATATTCTTTTTGAGAATTATTGTTGTCAATTTTCTTCAAGTATGTTTTTAGCAAACCGCCCTTAAAGCAATAAATGCCTGAATTAATTTCCTTGATTTGTTTGGTTGCATCATCCGCATCTTTTTGTTCAACAATTTTAAGAACATTGCCACTGGCGTCTCTTACAATCCGTCCATAACCAAAAGGATCATCAAGCTCAGCTGTTAGGACGGTGCATGCATTGTCATTTTCACGATGTCCGTCAATTAATTTTTGCAGGGTTTTGCCTTGGATAAGCGGCGTATCTCCGCAAAGAATGAGCACATCCTCAGATTCGTCAATCACGTCATCGCAAACCATGACTGCATGACCCGAGCCCAAACGCTCTTCTTGATGAACAAAGGTTAAATTCATATTTGCAAGCGTGCTCTCCACTTTTTCGCGACCGCTGCCCACCACGACGATGTTTCTATGACAACCCACTTCATTTGCTGCATCAATCACATGCTCGAGCATCGATTTTCCAACTACTTTATGCAAGACTTTAGGTGTCTTCGATTTCATTCGGGTGCCTTCGCCCGCCGCTAAAATGATGGCATTTAGATTCATTTTATTGTCTCCTCATCACTTATATATTTAAAATAAAATTACAGCTTAATTTAAGCAAAACTCAACCAATTTGTTTTTCAGTACGATTATAACATAAAACATCTGCCTTGTATCAGCAAAACATAATACAATATCGTTAAAATTTTTAATAATGTTCGGTTATTTGAACACTTCAACTTGTCTGCTCAGTGAGAATCATCTCATAAAAAAGGACTCTTCCTGTTGAGAGGAAAAGTCCTTTTGTTAGCTTTCTATTTACTCTAATCCTACAACATCCGCCGGCTCAGCATATTCAACGGTATGCTTTGCTTTTTCATACTCTGAAAAAATCACTTGCTGGATCATCGTTCGCGTTTCTTGGTTGATTGGGTGAGCGATGTCGCGATAGTCACCTTCGCCCACTTTTCTGCTTGGCATTGCTACAAATAAGCCACTTTGACCCTCGATGATTTTGATGTCATGAATAACAAAAGCGTCATCAAATGTTACCGATACTACTGCCTTCATTTTGCCTTCATCTCTAAGTTTTCTGATTCTAACATCGGTGATTTTCATTGTTTTCCCTGCCTTTCGTCTCAACTTGAATTGCGGAGCGATATAGTAGATGACTTACGTAAAAACATGATACCCATATTTTAAAGTTATATCCATTAAATTGCTCAAAATTAAAAAAATATTTTTTTAATTTTCTGAATTTAAGTCCGAGAAGTTATTTCAAATCAGGGAAAACGTTCATATTCGGATAAACAACGATGTTGTCCTTCTCCGCCTTTTCAAGTGTCAGCAGTGCCGTATAACCATCAATCATCTTCGCAGTCGGTTCAACCGTTTCCATCAAGACACCCATGCCTTCAACCGTGCTACCTAATTCATGGATCAAATCAACCATTCCTTTTACCGTCCCGCCAGCTCTCATGAAATCATCGATGACCAACACCTTCGACCCTGGAGGAATAGCGTTTTTAGAAACATACATGCTCTGCACTTTCCCCGTTGAACCAGAAACATAGTTGATGCTAATTGTAGAGCCCTCTGTCACCCGATTCTCGTTTCGCGCAACCACTAGTGGCACATTGAGTCCATTAGCCGTCATCATCGCAAGAGGAATCCCTTTTGTTTCCACCGTCAGCACGTAGTTAATGCCACTATAAGAAAACATTTCTGCAAACATTTCACCAATATCTTTAATAAAGGCAGGATCGTATAACACGTCTGCAATATATAAATAGCCGCCTGGAATGATTCGCTTGTTTTCGTTAATTTTTTCGCAAATCTGCTTAAGAATTGAAAGTTTCTTCTCATTGCTCATGAGGGGAATGTACTTGACCCCGCCGGCTGCACCTGCAAGGGTTTCAACTTTTCCTAATTTAAGTTCTTCCATCATTTTTTTTATAACAATCAAATCTTCACTGATGGTTGACTTTGCAGACCCAAACAACTCAGTAAAATAACTAAGTGTTAATATTCGATTGGGTCTGTCACATAGGATTTTTACAATAGCACCTATTCTCTCATTTCTTTTCATTTTTTACCCTCACTGTTAACATCAAAAAAGCATTGTTGCTTTCTATCTAAGTTCCGAATTATTTTTTTCTATTCTTTCATTTTATTCGGTTTCACGTAGGAAATCAACTGGCTTTTTTAAGACACAACTTTTGCCATAATGCTTTTGGTATCATATTCACTCTAAATATGATATAATTCTCTGTGCAATTTTAAAAGCAAATGGGGAGAAGTTTATGATTAATCTTGATGATACAAGTCAAAGAGTCCACTTCGTTGGCATTGGCGGCGTTGGTGTAAGTGCAATTGCCGAAATACTTCATAATCGCGGCTTTAAAGTCAGCGGATCTGACACAAAATCTAGTGATATTACTCAAAAATTAGAACATAAGGGCATCGATATTTCTTACGAACATAATGAAAATTTAGTCGACGGTGTCCATTTTCTTGTCTATACAACTGCCGTCAATTTCAAACATCCCGAACTTGCTCGCGCAGAGGCATTAAACATCCCATGTATTTCCAGGCCTGTCATGCTTGGCATGCTTATGGATGAATACGCTAACAGCATTGCTGTTTCAGGCGCTCATGGCAAAACAACCACTTCTTCAATGATTTCTATGGCCTTGGAACGCACTCAAATGGATCCAACCATTCTCATCGGAGGAGAAGTTAAAGATTTAGGTAGCAATGCGAGAGTTGGTACTAGTAACATCCTTGTGGCAGAAGCCTGTGAGTACAAAGAAAGTTTCTTGAATTTTCACCCTCACATTGCTGTGCTTCTCAACATAGATGCGGACCATCTCGATTATTACAGAGATTTGGATCATATTGTTGAAGCCTTTGAGCGTTATGTCATGGGACTGCCTGAAAACGGTATTCTTATTTACAACGCCGACGATGCGCTTTGTGAAAAAGTGGCGCAAAAATCCAATTGTAAAATCCGACTTCGATTTGGGCTTAGCGAACGCTATGAATTCCATCCAACCAATCTTAGTAAAAATGAATTTGGATATCCGAAGTTTACGCTTGTTTCACCAAACGAAAGCGTCACCATTAACCTTTCTGTTCCTGGTGAACATAACATTTACAACGTCATGGCCGCTTACGCTGCCACAACTTTAGTCGGCACCGATCCAACCTTGGCCGCTGAATTTTTAAGCCTCTTCACGGGTGCTGCAAGAAGATTCGATGAACAAGGTGTTTATAATGGTGCTCGTATCATTGACGACTATGCCCATCACCCATCCGAGGTAAAAGCTACTTTGAAAGCAGCCAGAGGATTGGCACATAAAAAAATCATCTGCGTCTTCCAACCTCATACCTATACACGAACGCTCGAACTAATGAATGAATTTAGCACTGCTTTTATTGATTGCGACGAATTAATCATCACCGATATTTATGCTTCTAGAGAAAAGGATCTTGGCCGCGTTCATTCTAAGGATCTTGTCAAACGTATCGAAGAGACCGGACAAGCCGTTCGCTACATTGGACCTTTTGAAGATATCATCAGTCATTTGAAAGAAATTATTTCAGAAGGTGATTTAGTCTTTACAATGGGTGCAGGTAATGTTAGTGAGCTCGGAAAAAGCTTAATAAATCTTTAAAACAAATAATAAAAACATATTTTTTCAAAAAAAATGTTTAAAAAAAGGGGTTATGGCTATTAATATAATAGCCTAACCCCTTTTTACAAACCTTATACATATATGGTTTTTTGAGTAGCTTTGTGGAACGTTTTTTCACATCTTAGCCTGCTCTATTTTTTTGCCTCAACGACATCAAGTGCGTCAAACGTTTCCATCAAGAGTTTGATGGCAGCCTCGTCTGGCAACAGATACGAGTAGCCATTCTTCATATCTACCGTTCCCGGAAGCGTTTGTTTTTCGATAGTCCCTAAATCGGTGCCAATCATTTTTGTGCCCAGATACAGCATATCCTGAAGGGCGATGTTCGTGGTCATATTCTCATAAGCAGCCTTAATGACCATAGGCAACTTAAGACCAAAGGCTTTTTTAGCTGCCGCAGTAACAAATTCCTGCTGTCGCTTCGTACGGTCAATATCCCCAGTACCCGTGCTTCCATTATTTTTACGCCATCTTAGAAATTGTATTGCTTTGGGACCATCTAAAACTTGAACGCCTTTTTTCAGTTGGATATGAAGTGGCGGTTTGGCTGTTGGATCATCGTAATTCATGTTAAGCGGCACTT
Organism: Eubacteriales bacterium; assembly: GCA_043770095.1. GTDB lineage: Bacteria > Bacillota > Clostridia > Peptostreptococcales > Acidaminobacteraceae > JBGSUZ01. Next base: position 16,981 of record JAYVIR010000100.1, on the reverse strand, counting down.
CAAATTCAACGCCGCCTACCAAATTGACAATTTCCATAACCGCATCGTAATTGACTTCGATATAATAAGGAATTTTAAGTTTTGTAATTTCCTCTACCGCAGTTTTTACGCCTTTAACGCCACCTTTTTCTTCTCCGTGACCGTAAACGGCATTCAATTTTCTTTGATCGTAAGCGTTGTAACCCTTCAGATGATAATAAGTATCTCTCGGAACGGACAATAGCTTGATATCTTTCGCCTCAAGTCCCAAACTCATAATCATCATTGTATCGCTGCGTCCACCGTCAGTTCCTACCAAGAGAATGTTCAATCGCTTATTTCCCTTGACCGCTTCAGCTATGGTCGTATTTTCGCCAGGTTCTGACACTTGCTCCTGAGAGGACTCCTCCGAGCTTATCGTCTTATCATTGAAAACAAACCTTTCGGCTGCAATAAATACGCCACTAAAAAGCACTGTAAATCCAATAAAGGATGCCAAAAATATCTTTATAAAACCCTTCATTTATCATCCCCGCCTTATTAAAAATAAAGCCGATCCACTTCATCGCTATTGCGAGAAACTTCACGGCTTTTCAAACATGACAGGCACCACAGTTAGAGTGTCCTGCTCATAAAATAAAATTTGCGTCTAATTGCCGCCACTTGGCGTGCTAGATTTGGTTGAACTATTTTCTTCATTTGGCATTGGTCCTTGCCCAGACACTTTTTCTTCTGGCAATCTTTTATAAATTGTTTCCATAAGTTCTAATGTTTTTTCAGCATCATTGAAATAGTACGAAGCTTTGTATTTCATTCCAGATTCACCAGGAATCGTGTACGTTTTCATCTGATCAAAATCAATGCCAATCATTTGAGTACCGAGATACAAGATATCTCCAACATTCATATCTGTTTTCAGATAACTGAAAACTTCTTTTATGACAAATGGCAATTTGAAGCCCATCGCTTGTTTTACCGTTTTTACCACAAACGCTTGTTGGCGCTTGACGCGTTCTAAATCACCCATGCTATGCGATCCATCATTGTTTTTACGCCATCTCAAATACTCCAGTGCATTTTGTCCCTGTAGCGTCTGAATTCCTTTAGAAAGATGAATATGAAGCTCTGGCTTTGCCGTCGGGTCATCATAATCTAGTTTATAAGGAATATCCGTTTCTACGCCACCGACCGTGTCTACAATTTTTGCAACCGCTTCATAATCCAATTCGACGTAATAGTTAATGGTGACGCCCAAGATTTTAGACACTGCTTTTTTTAGACCTTCTGGACCGCCAATATCACCTTTAAAACCATAAACTGCATTTATTTTTCTTTGATCTGCCGCATTTTTACCTTCAATATGATTATAGGTATCTCTTGGAACTGAAATAATATCTGCCAATTTATGCTTGGAGTCGTAACTAGCCACCATCAGGGTATCGCTTCGTCCGCCATCCGTCCCGATAATCAAAACATTGATTCGATCGCCATTTTTGAACTTTGTTTCAAGTTCCGAACTTGGAGTGACTTCCTCCGTCTGCGAATCTGGGTCACCTTCTGTCCCCGTGGTCTCTCCCATTCCGAAGAGGTTAAATTTTGTCATTGCAAAAACACTGCCTCCAATGAGCACAGCAAAACATATAAATGATACAAAAAAAACTTTAAGATAGTATTTCATACCTATCTCCTTCCAGTTAGTTATAAACCATTTATGATTTTATCACAAAATCGCCAACAGGCAATCACAAAATTATGACATTGCAAAATATTTTTTATTTTTTAAAAAGCATGATATAAATCCAGTCATCTAATTGTTAACAAATGTTAATATTTATACTTAAGCGAGGTCTCTTTATGATTAAGAAAGACGGCGTTTCCTATCCAAAACATATGGATACAATTTTGAACGAATCGCGCAGCGACGCTTTTATAACCATAAAACGAATTCTTGTCAAAGTGGGCACATCTTCTTTAACGTATCCAAATGGCTCTATTCATTTTAGCCAGATGGAGAAATTGGTACGCCAATTGGCCGAACTCAGTCATCAAGGTTATGAAGTTGTCCTTGTGACTTCTGGGGCAATTGGCGCTGGAGTAGAACTGCTTAACTTGCCCCAGACGTTTAACCTTTTACCAAATAAGCAAGCATTTGCAGTCATTGGCCAACTTCACCTCATTCACCTTTACCAAAAATTCTTTTCTGAATATGGCAAACGCATTGGCCAAATCCTCTTATCAAAAGATGACATTCTCAATAAAAAGCGCAGCCAAAATTGCTCACGACTGCGGCACCCACATGATTATTGCCAATAGCTTTGAGCCACAAGTGCTCACCCGCATTATGTCTGTCGAAACCCTAGGCACTTGGTTTAAAGGCGGACGTCATGAATGGGTTGTAAAAATAACCAAAAGAGGAGATTCTAATCGTGATTGAATATGGAACATTAGGCAAAATTGTATCCCCAAAAATTGCCATCCTCAGCACTGAATCTATAAATCTGATTCTTTGCAGGATGTCAAAGGCCTTGATTGACGAAACAGACTCTATCCTAATCGCCAATCAACAAGATTTGGTCATCGCCAAAGAGATGCATTTAAGTCCTGCGCTAACCGAACGTCTAACACTGACCTTTGACAAGATTATTGTGATGTCTAAAGAACTTATTGAAGTCTGCGAGTTACCCGACCCTATTGGTGATGTTCTCGAATCCTTTCTTTCTCCAGATGGCTTATCTATTTTAAAAGTGAGAGTCACAATCGGACTGCTCATGATGATTTACGAGTCGCACCCAAACGTCACAGCAGATGCCGCTGCGCTAGCGCTTAAGTCGGGCAATGCCATCATTCTAAAATGCGGCAAGAACCCATTCATACCAACTCGCAGATTTCAAAGTTCCTCATTCAGGCCGGGCGCAAAGCGGGGCTTCCTGAGAACGCCATTCAGTTTATAGACAGCAGTGAGCGCAGTTTACCAATGCCTTATTGATCGATTCAGACCACATAGATGCCATCATCCCGAGAGGTGGGAGTGCACTTAAAAAAGCCATTTCCGCCATCGCAAAAGTGTCCATTTTGATGACAGGCGCTGGCGTCTGCAACTCAATCGAAACGTTGCTCATCCATAAAAATTATCCCCACATCGATTCGCTCTTAAAAAGCTTAATGAGCGCATGCGCGCAGTTAAAAGTCTGCTCCAAAACATTAGAATTACTCGAAACTTCAAACAAGGCAGATCCTCTGTTAAACAGCTTTAGCTTGGCCACCGAGGAAGATTATGCCACTGAGTATTTAGACTTGATGCTTACGGTAAAATTAGCGGACAATTTAGACGAAGCTACCCAGTACATTGGCATGTCCAGCACAGGGCACTCCGAAGCCATCATCACCGAGAACTTAGAAGAAGCTGAGCTTTTTCTGAACACAGTCGATTCTGCCTGCGTCTATCATAATGCCAGCACACGCTTTACCGATGGTTCTTGTTTTGGATTTGGATCTGAAATAGGCATTGCCACTCAAAAATTACACGCCCGAGGACCTATGGGACTCAGAGAACTCACCAGCTATAAATATCAAATTCGCGGCGCAGGGCAAGTTCGCATCTAGCCGATCCAACTACAAATTTTAAAGTCGCAGACATCTGACATAAAAAAAGATTGCCGCTAGTGAATTTTCATCACTAACGGCAATCTTTTTTATTATCTTAAAGGATTCTTATTTACTGTAATCGTAGAAACCTTTGCCAGACTTTCTACCAAGCAATCCACCTCTGACCATTTTTCTAAGCAGAGGATGCGCTCTGTATTTGCTGTCTCCAAATTCTTTGTAAAGAACTTCCATGATCGCAAGGTTGACATCGTTTCCAATCAAATCGGCAAGCGCTAACGGCCCAATTGGGTGATTTGCGCCGAGCATCATTGCTTTATCAATGTCTTCAGCTGATGCAACGCCTTCTGCATAAATGCCTATGGCTTCATTGATCATCGGAATGAGGATACGGTTAACCACAAAACCAGGTGCTTCTTCCACTTTAACAGGTTCCTTGCCCACTCTGAGTGTCATGGTTTGAATAGCGTCATAAGTCGCATCTGTTGTAGCAATGCCTCTGATAATCTCTACGAGTTTCATGACGGGCACTGGATTGAAGAAATGCATGCCAATCACGCGATCAGGTCTATTCGTCGCTGCGGCTATTTCTGTGATGCTGAGCGAGGATGTATTGGTTGCAAAAATAGCTTCTGCTTTTACCACGCCATCTAAGGCAGCAAAAATTTTCTTTTTAAGATCCATGTTTTCTGTTGCTGCTTCAATAATTAAATCGGCATCTTTAAGAGGCTCATCGTCCTGAGAAGGAATGATTCTCGCCATCGCTGCCGCTTTATCTTCCTCAGTCATTTTGCCTTTTTCAACTGCTTTGGCAAAATTCTTCTCTATGTACTTCATGCCCTTATCGAGCGCTTCTTTTTGGATGTCTTTCATTACCGTTGTATAGCCGCTTTGAGCCAATATTTGAACGATGCCGGAACCCATTGTGCCTGAACCAATTACTGCAATTTTATTCATCTTATATAGCCTCCTATCGATTTTTGAAAGTGTATTTTTCTTTATTTAGAAACGCCGCCATTGCCCCTTTTTGATCTTCTGTTGCAAAACAAAGACCAAAATAGCTTTCTTCAATGACGCTCCCCGCTGCCGCATTCATATTGAGTCCTGTATCGATGGCTGCCTTTGAGTAACGCACTGCCAACTGAGCGTTGTCTGCAATTTTATGCGCCATTTTAAGAGCTTCTGGCATCAATTCAAGTTCATCGAACACATGATTGACGAGTCCAATTTTAAGCGCATCCTCTGCACCGATAATAGAAGAAGTGAAAATAAGCTCTTTTGCTTTTGCAACGCCGACAATTTTAGGCAATCTTTGCGTTCCTGAAAATCCTGGCGTTATGCCTAAACCTGTTTCTGGTTGTCCAAATTTTGCCTTTACAGAAGCCAATCTTAAATCACATGCAAGTGATAATTCGCAGCCGCCGCCAAGTGCAAAACCGTTTACCACAGCAATAACAGGTTTCACACATCTTTCAATTTGACTGAAAACGTCTTGCCCAAGTCTTGCGAAATTTCTGCCACCTTCTGCGCTAAGCGTTGCCATTTCGCTGATGTCTGCACCTGCGACAAAGGCCTTTCCCTCACCTGTGAGTAAGATGACATAAACGCTTTCATCGTGCTCAAGTTCCCCAAAGACGATTGAAAGATCTTCTAAAGTTGCTGAATTCAAGGCATTTAGAGCTTTGGGACGGTTCATTTTTACGACCGCCACAGCGCCGTCTCTTGTTACAATAATATTCGGTTCCATCATATGACCTCCTCTATTGTCCTCACGGTGCTAAAATACCAACTGGCATCAAGTTAGCACCATTGTTTAACCTCATTCACTTTCTTTATGTTAGTGCATGCTCGCCTCTAAGGCAAATCCAATCAACATGAGCGTCACTGCAATGAGCGCCGGAATCAAACCATGTGCTTCCATCGCATCAACTTCTTTTTCGCGTCCCTGTCTTCTAAGCGTCTTTCCTCTTACGAGATAGTCATAGCGCATATCTGGCGTTCCTACAAACATAAGTGATGCGTAAATCATTGCAATAGCTGCAATGATGAAGCATAAGATAAATATCCCCTGAATCATTGGCCAATGAAAGATTAACGCCGCCACAGCACCCACTACCACGCTGATTGCAAGTGCTATGCCCGTAAGTTTTGCCCACTGCATCATTTCTTGTATCACTTTTCCCAAAATAAAGTCCTCCTGAAATCATAACCTATATGTACAGTATATCACTCTTTTAGGGGATACTTTTTTACGTTTTTTAAATTTTTTAAAAAAATTAAGAATTCTAACCTCTCAGAAAATTCGCACGCTTGCTAAAAAATTTGAATATCTCTAAAATTATTTTATTTTAACTCAATTTTCTGATATGATGGTCTTAGTGCTTATCAAACACTCAATTTTTCTTATTTGCAAATTACCTGAGGAGGTTCAATCATGGCTATTCATTCAATGGTAGCAGCACATTCCAAACGACCGGTAGTGCCAGATATCATTTTCGGAACCAGCAAAGAGGCTCAAGATGCAGAGGCGAAGTTCGGCAAAGAGGCTGTTATCAATGCAACGATTGGCGCACTCATGGACGATAATGGCGAATTGGTTTTCTTTAATTCCGTAATGAAGCACATCCGCGAGATGTCAGATGACAAACTTGCTGCTTACGCGCCAATTTCAGGGATTCCAGACTATTTGGAAAGTGTTAAAAATGCTTGTTTCATGGACTTTATGCCAGTTGGGCATATCGAATCCGTTGCCACTCCAGGTGGTACAGGCGCTATCAAACATGCCGTATGGAACTATACCGACATGGGCGACGAAGTACTCACTGCCAATTGGTACTGGGCCCCTTACAAAACGATTGCAGAAGAACATGGACGCAAAATAAAAACGTTCAATTTCTTTAATTTTGAAACGAACAGCATGGATCTTGTGTCTTTCAAAGAGGAAGTAAATGCGCTCCTTGGCATCCAAGACCGTCTTTTAATCATACTCAACACACCCGCCCACAATCCTACAGGTTACAGCGTTTCTGACGCTGAATGGTCAGAAATCAATATTTTCTTAAGAGAAAAAGCAGCTGAAACTGGCAAGAAAATCATCCTTTTCGTGGATGTGGCCTATATTGATTTTGCAGGCACTTCAGAAGATTCCAGACGTTTCTTCAGAAACTTTGACAACTTGCCTGAAAACTTATTGGTGCTTGTTGGCTATAGCATGTCAAAAGGCTATACGCTCTACGGGATGCGCTGTGGCGCTATTCTTTGCGTCGCTGCAAACAAAGAAATTGCAGAAGAATTCAAAGACGTCTGCTCGTTCTCCAATAGAGGTGCATGGTCAAACGGAACGCGCGCTGCAATGCATGCGCTTGCCGACGCCTACAAAGACCCATCGTATTTAAAAGCCATTGAAGCAGAACGCGATTTCTTCAAAGCCCTTCTTGACCGCCGCAACAGCGCTTTTATTCAAGCAGCCAAAGAAGCCGGTCTTAAAACAGTGCCATTTACCGCTGGTTTCTTCGTCTCTATTCCATGCGACGATCCAATGGCGATTGCGGCAAAACTCAAAGAAGACAATCTTTTTGTAATCCCACTTCAAAAAGGCCTCAGATTTGCGCCTTGTGCGGTTTCAGAAGATAAGTGCCGAAGAGCACCTGCCATGATTCAAAAATATTTATAATTTTTTTCGAGTTTTTACTTGACCAAATATTCAGACCGTGTTTAAATGATAAAAATTACATCGGTTAAAAATGCTTTATTTTTTTCTAGCCGAACAATTTCATCACAAAGCGTAGATTGAGAGTAGTAGAGCATTTGCAACCTAATAGAGAGTTGAGCATTGGTGGAAGCTTGACAGGCCGTATTTGTTTGAATGGACTCATGAGTGGAAGCTGAACTTTTTAAGTAGGCGACACGGGTTTCTCCCGTTACAGAGATAGATTATCGATTTTCAAGAATGGTTCATAGCCGCTTGAACGTCTGTATTCGAAAGAGATAGCGGTTTTACGACTGCTAATCAGAGGTGGCAACGCGATCATTCGCCCTCTATTTGTTTAACGACAAATAGAGGGCTTTTTTATTGCCCAAAACCTAAACCGCTCAGCTCATGGGACCCAATCATTGAACACCCAAACCTAAGGAGGTACTTCCCATGACAAACCCAGTTAAAATGGCTAAAAACCCAACCGCTCGTTTACACCAAGCACTCTTCATCAGCCTTTGCTTATTTTCAACGCTTTTAGGCGGCTGTCAGTCCACTTCAAAAGCCACAGACTCTCAGAGCACTCAAGCGAGCACTACCGCAGAAACCTACGAAATCGGCATTACCCAAATTGTCGAACACCCTTCCCTAGACGAAATTCGTGCAGGCATTGAAGCAGGTCTTAAAGATCAAGGCTTTGACACTACCAGCAATCTTAAAATTGACTATGAAAATGCACAAGGCAGCATGGAAAACACCCAATTGATTGCCCAACGCTTTAATACTAAAAACAAAAATCTCGTCATCGCCATTACCACACCTTCAGCACAGGCGGCTTTCCAGTCCGTCAAATTAGCGCCCGTCATCTTCTCTGCCATCACCGACCCTAAAGGTGCAGGTCTTGAGGCCAAAGGCATTACAGGCATCAGCGATATGACGCCTATTCAAAAGCAACTTGATCTTCTAAAACAACTGCTGCCAAATGCTAAAAAAATTGGCATGGTCTATAATACCAGCGAGCAGAATTCGGTTGTTCAAGTTGAGCTTGCCAAAACACTTGCCTCAAAAATGAACCTTGAAATTATCAGCTCAGGCGTGGCAAATACCAATGACATGGCGACTGCCCTAGACCAAGTGCTCAAGCAATGTGATGTTTTTTACGCACACGTTGACAACAGCCTTGCGTCTGCCTTTCCGCTTCTTGTCGACAAAGCAAACGCCGCAAACAAGCCGATCATTGGCTCTGTCGAAAAATACGTAACAGACGGCGCGCTTGCCACCGACGGCATCAACAACTACCAAATTGGCTACCAAACAGGTCTGATGGCGGCTAAAATTTTAAAAGGCGCCTCAGTGGACAGCCTCCCCATTGAGACCATTTCTCAAACAGAGCTTCTCATTTCAAAAAAAGTGGCTGAGCGTTTTAACATTGCCATTCCAGAAGCGTTAAAGAGCAAACTTGTCGATTAGTCGTGCAGTGTAACGCAGCGATTAGTCGTGCAGTGTAACGCAGCGATTGGTCGTGCAGTGTAACGCAGCGACTAGGCCGACACGTCGTCTCCCCCCATCCTTTTTCAAACCCGAAAGTTGGTGTTTTCTATGATTCTCGGCATCCTCACCATGGGCTGCATTTTTGCCATCATGGCTTTAGGCGTTCATCTGAGTTATAAAATATTGAACTTCCCAGATTTGACTGTCGATGGCAGCTTCCCTCTTGGAGCCGCCATCTGCGCCACTGGGATGATGAGCGGTCTTCCTCTTATCCTTTGCCTGCTTATGAGCGTAATCGGCGGCGTTCTCTCTGGCGCCATCACAGGGCTGCTTCACACCCGTCTCAAGCTCTCAGATCTGCTTTCAGGCATACTCGTCATGATTGCGCTTTACAGCTTGAATTTGAGAATCATGGGGCGCCCCAACATCCCACTCTTGGGACTTTCCCACCCTTTTCAAGGCGACAGCGCACTCTTTTTCATCGGTCTAATTTTATTTGCAATCAGACTTGCGCTTATGTTATTTTATAAAACACGCATCGGAATGCTGATCAAAGCCACGGGTGAAAATCCAAAATTTGTTTCAGGTCTTGGACTTAATCCTAATCATTATAAAGTCCTAGGCCTTATGATTGCCAATGGTCTTGTCAGCACCTCAGGTGCCTTGATGGCTCTTAATCAAGGATTTGCAGATGTCGGCATGGGGCTTGGCATGATGGTGGCTGGTCTTGCCTCAGTCATTATCGGCGACAAATGCTTTGGCTCCGTCATCTGTGGCAGCATCCTTTATCGAGCACTCATCAGCGTAGCATTCTCCTTAGGGGTTGCACCGGGAGACATAAAGCTCATCACGGCTATTTTAATGGTACTCATTTTATCCCCAGTTTCATCCAAATATATTAATTTAAAAAAATTTAAATCATCTCATTTGCACCGAAGGAGGTCTTACCATGCTGCGTTTAGTCAATCTAAAAAAAGCATTTACCAACCCAAACAGTAGCACCACCGTTTTAAACAACGTTTCTCTTGAACTCGAAAAAGGGAGTTTTAACATCCTAATCGGCGGCAATGGTTCCGGGAAATCAACTCTTCTAAGCCTCATTACAGGCACTCAGACTCAAGACTTCGGTCAAATTCTGCTAGACGATGAAAACCTCGCCGCGATGAGCGAACATCAGCGTTTCCGACAAATAGCCATGATTCACCAAAACACACAGCTTGGCACGGTTTCGAATATGAGCGTACTTGAAAATTTGGCACTTGCCGAAGCAAAAGGACAGTCCTTTGGTTTGCAACTTGCCTTGCCGCTCAGCTATAAGCGCCGCCTTGCTAAAAAAAGCTTCTATCAGGACATCCTCTGCGAACTTAACATGGGGCTCGAAAACAAACTGGATCTTGGCGTCAATAACCTTTCAGGAGGGCAGCGTCAGGCGCTAAGCTTAGCCATGAGCTTGCTAAGCGTTTCCAAGCTCCTTCTTCTTGACGAGCACACCGCGGCGCTAGATCCCAAGACTTCTGAAAGCGTCATGTCTTTGACCGACCGCTTTGTCAAAAATCATCAATTGACCACGCTGATGGTGACACACGACCTAGAACAAGCGAGTTACTTTGGAGACCGTCTTTTACTTCTAAAAGAAGGCGAAATTGCCTTGGATGTTTCAGGCAAACAAAAAAAAGCCCTTCAAGCGAAGGACTTAATGACAGTTTATACAAACCACTCAAAATATTCTATTTCAATTTAAGTTCCACATTTTTGAACAAAACGAGATAACACATAAGCGCCGTCCCAAGCACGATGAAAACATCTGCCACGTTAAAAATGGCAAAATTGACAAATTTGAATTCAAAATAATCGATGACGTAATTCAGACGAATGCGATCGATTAAGTTTCCGATTGCGCCTCCTGCGACGAACGCTAACGATAGGTTTAACCAAGGATTTGCCCCCGCTTGTACCGATTTGACCAGCAACCCAAGGATCAGACAAATCACAACCGCCGTCACAATAATGAGAAACAACTGTTTGCTGCTGAAAATACTAAACGCAGCCCCATCGTTCTTCACAAACGTTAAGTGGAAAATATTTTGAATGAGCGGATAACTGCCAACTGGCTCTAAATATTTAACGGCTATAAACTTTGAAAATTGGTCTAAGAGGACAATTGCAGGAACAAGCAAATAAAAAATCATTGTGTAACCTCCTTCGAGTTGCGAGCAATGCCGAAACGCACTTATCATTGCTTCATCTTGCTGCCTTACTTCATCTAATTTATCTATTGTATTGGAGAAACCAGTCGTCCAAGTGCCTCCAAGACTTTATGGCGCAGCGGTCTCGCCTTATACGTCTCTAGGTCGACTAACTGACTTTCCTTTAAATCTTCATAAAAATCTTGTTCAAGACGTTTTACAATTTCTAAATCATACACAAACGCATTGACTTCAAAATTGATCTCCAAGCTTCTGATATCTAAATTCGCGGTCCCAACGGATGCGCCGATGCCATCTACCAACAAAATCTTGCCATGAATAAAGCCTTTTTGGTATTGATAAATCTTGACGCCTGCCTCAAGCAATTCTTGGATATTGTCTTTTGAAGCCCAGTAAACAAAGAAATGATCTGGCTTTGAAGGGATAATAATCTTAACATCGACACCGCTAAGCGCCGCCGTAATAAGACCCATTTTGATGCTCTCTTCCGGCACCAAATAGGGCGTGGTAATCCAAATGCGGTCTTCCGCCGTTGCAATCATCGTAAAATAGGCTTGCAGTAACGCTTTCCAGTCAGAATCCGGTCCACTGGCCGCAATTTGCATCGTAGTCGTGCCACATTCTTCAAGTCTGGGAAACATCTCTATTTCAGAAAAGACTTGTTTTGTTAAAAAATTCCAATCGTTTAAAAAGATATCTTGAAGCGAATAAGTCGCCTCTCCAAGAACTCTCAAATGCGTATCTCTCCAAAATCCAAGCTCTTTATTTTTACCCAAATATTCATCACCGATGTTTAATCCGCCGACAAACCCGACGCGTCCATCCACGACAATAATTTTTCGGTGATTTCTGTAATTAAGCTCTCTTGAAAGAATCGGAAAAACAACAGGGAAGAACGGTAGCATTTCGCAGCCAGCTTCTATCAACGCTTTTCTAAATGACCTTCCGAGTTTCCAACAGCCTACGCTGTCGTAAACAATTCTGACTTTTACGCCTTCTTTCGCCTTTTGAATCAGCACATCTTTAATCTGATTGCCAATATGGTCATCGCGAATGATGAAAAATTCGAAGTGAATGTGATTTGTCGCTTTGGACATTTCTTCTATCATCGACTGATAAGTGCGCTCGCCATTGGTTAAAATTTCAACCTCGTTATTGACAGAAAAAGGAGCATTGGAATTTTTGAGTAGCAAATTGATCAATCGATTGTTGACGTAACTTTCATTGCCTCCGAAAAGATCAATGTAATCAATCATTTCTTTTTGCATGGTCGCCGTTTGATCTAATTTGGTTCTGGAAAGCACGCCTTTTTTGCGCGTCCGGAATTTATTGCGATAATTCTGTCCAAATAAAATATAGAAAACGAACCCAACGATGGGCAGCAAAAATAATATCAGCAGCCACGACATGGTTTTGGCAGGATCTTTGTTTTCAAGAAAGATGACCACAGCCACCATGACCATATAAAGAGCAAAAGCCCAGTTAAAAAATATTTTTATAAATCCTACCATTGGCGAATGAAGCAAATCAATTTTTGAAAGCAAAAAATAGCCTTCATAGACGCCCACGCCAATGAGAATTAATAGTACGGCGAATAGGATATTCTTGAGCCACTTGTCCATGTGCTCACCCCTTTTATTTAGGAACCGATAACGTTTCTATATATATAATATATCTCTAAAACTTAGACGTTTCTAGCCTCTTAAAACATCAAGGCTTACTTCCACACGATTAATCTTAAAGCCAAGAGCGCTAAATTTTTCCTCATATTCAGTACGTATGTCACCTTCAACGGGCTGTCTGTGCAAGTCTAGCGAAATATTCGTCATGGTGAGCCCAAGATCTGCAAACTCATTTAAGCTAAACTCAAAGAAATGAAGATTGTCCGTTTTAAAATGCAGCCAGCCGCCTTCTTTTAAAATGTGACTGTACTGCTTCAAATAGTCTCTATAAGTCAACCGACGCTTGTTATGGCGAGTTTTAGGCCACGGATCTGAAAAATTCAAGTAAAGTCTGTCAATTTCGCCTATATCAAATAGGTCGTCTACGCAGTTTGCATTTTCTCTGACAAATCTCAAATTTGGATACTCATTTAGTGTGGCTTTTTTGAGCGCCTGCGCAATGACCTCTTCTTGAAGTTCCATTGCCACATAATTAATATGTGGGTTGAGCTCTGCAAGCCCGAGAATAAACTGTCCTTTTCCGCAACCAATTTCAAGTTGAACAGGATGATCATTTCCGAAAACAGCTGCCCATTTCCCTTTATGCTGTTGTGCTTCATTTATCAAATAAAACGCACTGAATTGCTCCATTTTGGCAGGCGTATCTGCTCTTTTTCTTAATCTCACGACGTAAGTCCTCCTAATATATTTCCTAAATTTTCATCCGTATAATTCTCTTTTGTTTGTCTTTTAGAAATTTAACCACAAAACGATTATATCAAGCCTTAAGGCTCTCTGCAAAGAAAACAATGTGAAAATACAACAAAACCCCAAGTTTTACATAGGATGTAAAACTTGGGGTTCGATTTATGGTGACCCATCCGCGACTCGAACGCGGGACACCCTGATTAAAAGTCAGATGCTCTACCAACTGAGCTAATGGATCGTGTCTGTTCCTTAGGAACAAGGTTTACTTTAACACAAACCATGAAAGCTGTCAAACATCTAACAAAATGTTGTTATTTTGTGAATATTCTTGGATTTTCGCTAAAGAGTCTTAGCCGCTCCACTTGCTCTGGAGTGAACTTTCCTTCTTCTTGCAATAAATCCAAAAGCGTTGAATAATCCGTCAAAGTTTCATAAGGAATAGATGCCAATTTAAACCGATCAATCGCTTCTTTCATGCCATAATTGAAGATGCCATACACTTTGAGCACTTCAACGCCTTCCTTTTGAAGGGCTTCTACGCATTTAAGCGAACTTCCGCCAGTAGAAATCAAGTCTTCAATCAGTACCGCTCTCTGACCTTTTTTAATAATGCCCTCGATAAGGTTTTCTTTGCCGTGGTCTTTGCTTGAAGATCTGACATAAACCATTGGTTTGTTAAGAAGTTCTGCAACCCATGCACCGTGAGGAATACCGGCAGTCGCCGTCGCTGCCACCACATCAAAACTGTCTAAGAAATCTTTTTCAATTAAATCGACAAGCCCTTTTGCAATCGCTCTTCTGACTTCTGGGTAGCTAATGGTCAATCGATTGTCGCAGTAGATTGGAGATTTAATGCCTGAAGCCCATGTAAACAGCTGGTCTTCGCCTCTAATCGCTACCGCTTCAATATTGAGCAATAATTTTGCATATTCTTTCTTTTCCATATTCATTCTCCTTTTGTCTCACAGGACTAAATTAAGGACACTCTGTTTCCTCAACAAGGGTATCACAAACCTGTTTAAGACTCAAGTCCTATTGACCATAATAACCAATAACTTCATAAGTTTCTGGAACGTTCAGTTTCTCTTTGAACTGGTCTACCTCATCATACCACTTGCCTGGAAGTCCTCGGTCGTGCATTGCCACTTCAAAGTACAGCATAGCAATCCCGGCATCGATTTTTTGAATATCCATAGAAATCGCTTCATTTTTTTCCATAACAAGCACCACGCGCTCACCATCTAAAATAAATTTCCACGGCTGCAAGTTCCCCCACGATGGTGCATATCGCATATAATAGAATACTTCCTCAAGCCCGCGTTTGGTAATTTCATCAATTTCAACCGTGTTCCCATAAGCATTTATGTACACAATTTCCGTGATTGCTTTTCTATAAGCGTAGTGCTCATCTTTAATGCTCGTCTTCGTGTCCGCAAATTTCTTTGCATCCGACTGAACAGGCGATTCTCCAAAATTATAAATTTTAGACAGTTTTTTGCCTTCTTTAGGCTCACCAAAAGCAATTAATGCCGCTATATGCTCTCCAGTTTCTACGCCCAAGCGCTCCATTACGAGCTCAGACTTTTCGCTACATGATAGCCAGCAAATCCCTATATCTTGTTTCGCCAAATGCAGTGCAAGCCATTCCCCTAAGTAACCAACCACTTTAAAATCATTTCCCGTCCCCGAGCACGTTACCAAGAAATAATGCGGTGCTTCAGTCATGTGACCATTATAGCCGATAATGCCGTCTAGAGCTTGAAATACTGTTTCTCCATTTTCAAGAACTGTAAAATTGACGTCTTCAGCCCCTGTAAAGATAGGCATTGACTCAATGATTGCTTTAATTCCTCTCATAACAGGCTCAGCTAGCGGTGTAGCATCATATTCTCTGACAGATCTACGTTGTTCCATTACTTTTAACATTTTCACCTAATATCACCTCAATTTAATTATAGCATACACAGGTTATGCCTGTGAATAAAATCAATGAATTCTGATAACAGGTAGCGTATAATAAGCTCATACGAGGTGATTCTTATGAAAATACAATTTTTAGGCGCAGCAGAACAAGTCACAGGCTCCAACTATCTCATCGATACTGGCAAAGAACGTTTTTTAGTTGATTTTGGTCAGTTTCAAGGCGTACCCACTATCAACAAGCAAAACTATGAGACCCTGCCCTTTGACCCCAAAACGATTGATTTCGTCATACTCACCCACGCTCACATTGATCACTGCGGCCGTCTGCCACTTCTGACCAATGCGGGATTTACCGGAAAAATTTATTGTACCTACCCGACCGCTGAGCTCGCTGCCATCATGCTCAAAGATAGCGGCAAAATTCATGAAGAAGAAAATGAGTGGGAGAACAGAAAACGTATGAGAGCAGGACTCGACCCGATCGAACCTCTTTTTAGCGCAGAAGATGCGGAGAACTGCGCCGTTTTTTTATACCCCATTCACTACAGAACGACTTATGAAGTGAATTCTCATTTTTCTTTTGAATTCATTGACGCAGGTCATTTGTTGGGCTCTGCGTCCGTGAAATTAACCATTCACGAACACGGCAAACCTAAGACGCTCGTTTTTTCGGGCGATATTGGTACTGGCTTTAATCCACTTCTATACCCTCCTGCCTTTTTTGACAGCGCCGATCAAGTCATCATGGAATCCACTTATGCGTTAAAGACACATTACCATATGGATGAACGCGGCGCTCATCTGGCTGCGATTGTCGAAGAGACGATGAAAGATGGCGGCACCGTCATTATTCCCTCATTTTCTCTTGGACGTACCCAAGAGGTTTTGTTTATTTTGAAAGAGCATTATGAGAAGAGCGGTCAACTTGATGCCTTCGACGCCATCCCCATCTACATTGACAGTCCGCTTGCCATTGAAGCCACTCAAGTCTATAAACGTCACCAAAAATATCTCAAACCCGAAATTGCCGAACTTTATGCCAAAGGTTATAACCCTTTAGGCGCACCCAACGTACACTATGTGAAGGATCATCAAGTTTCAATCTCACTTAACCAATCCAGCCAGCCTAAAGTAATCATTTCTGCTAGCGGGATGTGTGAAGCCGGACGCATTCGCCATCATTTAAAACATTATCTGTGGCGAAAAGAGACGCGTTTGGTCTTCATTGGCTACCAAGGTGAAGGTACTTTAGGCAGAGCGCTTAAGGAAGGCCTGCCAATGGTTAAAATATTTGATGAAAACATTAAAGTAAATGCTCAAGTCCACAGCCTTGAAGGCTTCTCAGGACACGCCGACTCTCCGATGCTGATGAGGTGGTTCTCTCACATCAAAGGGGTTCAAAGAGTCTTCGTCACCCACGGCGAGCCACCGCAGATTCATGCCTTTGCAGCAGAACTTAAAGAGCAATTTGGGGTTACCTCAGTTGTTCCTAAGGGTGGAGAATGGTACGACTTATAAAAGATGCGGCTTTATCACATTCTGTTTTTAGACAATAAAAAAAGCATGCCTGCCTTTAACAATCTCAGCTGAGATTGTTTTAAGCAGGTATGCTTTTTTACTCAACTTTCGCAGCATAAAACACCTTTGAAAGCATTTATATTTTAACATTTATTGAAAATAAAGTGTAGCCATTGCATGAAAAATGCACCCTTGTT
>JAYVIR010000099.1:0-2432 GCA_043770095.1 Eubacteriales bacterium | reverse complement strand
GCCCCATACGCTATGTGGATCTTCAAGACCAAGAAGCGCTGAACCTCTGATGATTGGAGTGTCATCACCAGGGAAATCGTACATAGAAAGAAGGTCTCTTACTTCCATTTCAACAAGCTCAAGAAGCTCTTCATCATCTACCATGTCGCATTTGTTAAGGAATACTACGATGTATGGAACGCCTACTTGACGAGCAAGAAGGATATGCTCTCTTGTTTGTGGCATTGGACCGTCTGCTGCTGATACTACAAGAATTGCGCCGTCCATTTGTGCTGCGCCTGTGATCATGTTTTTAACATAGTCGGCATGTCCTGGGCAGTCTACGTGTGCGTAGTGTCTTGCTGGTGTTTCGTACTCAACGTGTGCTGTTGAGATAGTGATACCTCTTTCTCTTTCTTCTGGAGCTTTATCGATATTATCGAAGTCTACTGCAGCGCCAAGACCGTATCTTGTATGAAGTACTTTTGTGATTGCAGCTGTAAGTGTTGTTTTACCGTGGTCGACGTGACCAATTGTACCGATGTTAACGTGTGGTTTATTTCTTTCAAATTTTTGCTTACCCATTCTAATATTCCTCCTTGTCAAATAAGATACAATCATATCCAATTTAGCGGTTACATCAAAATTGTAATGGAGCCGATGAGCGGATTCGAACCGCCGACCTCCGCCTTACCAAGGCGGTACTCTAACCGACTGAGCTACATAGGCACATTATGAACCGCTAAGTTGTCAGTTGCTGACTTTAGTTAGTTGTCTTTAGTATGACTGCAACAATGAACATTATAACACAATCATAGTCAATATAACACTAAGAACAGCGATCTTGAAGAGATTTTTCTAGTTTTCTTTTTACTCTCTGTAAAGCATTATCTATGGATTTGACGTGCCTGTCAAGGTTTTCTGCAATTTCTTGATAAGATTTCCCATCTAAATAGCAGGTCAACACTTGAAGTTCCAGTTCACTCAGAACTTCTCCAATTTTAGCTTCAATGCTGTCATACTCCTCGCGAGAAATTACCAAGTCCTCAGGATTAGAAATCGTTCGACCCGCCATAACATCTAACAAAGTCTGATCAGAGTCTTCGTCAAACATTGGCTTATTTAAAGAAATATACGAGTTTAAAGGAATGTGTTTTTGACGAGTCGCCGTCTTGATTGCCGTAATCATTTGACGCGTGATGCACAGTTCCGCAAAGGCCTTGAAAGAAGCAATTTTATCAGGACGGTAATCTCTGATTGACTTAAAAAGACCAATCATTCCCTCTTGAATAATGTCCTCTCGGTCAGCGCCTATTAAAAAATAAGATCTGGCTTTTGCGCGAACGAAATTCTTGTATTTTTTTATGAGAAATTCTTGCGCTTGCAAATCTCCAGCGCTTGCTAATGCCACGACCTTCTCTTCATTATACTCTTCCACGGCGGGACACTCTTCTAGTTGCGTATCTAACACCATCCGCATAGCCTCCCAATCTTACAATCCACTACTAACCATTATATATGAATTTTCTGAAAACCGTCAAGGCTAACTATTTGCTTTTCTCCATTTTTCAAGGGCTTCAAGTACTTTTATCGGCAAACTTTCTTCAATTTGATTCTTTTGTTTTGTCACTTCAATATAATCTTTTTTGATGTGTTGTTTCATTTTATCTAATTCCCAGGAGAATTCTCGCGGCGAAATTCGAATAGCGCCGCTGCCTAAAACGATTTGCTGCTCCGCCCAATCCGAAGTCACAACTCTTACTAAATTTTTGGGATCTTTTGCCACTTTTTCAACTTCAATTTCAATATAAGAATCTGCCGTTTGAAACTCTTTTGTAAAGACAACTTCAATTTGGTTGTGCTTCTCAATTTTTGCTTTGAACCCTTTGATGGTATAGGCGTCAAACACTAAAAATATGCGTTCTCCGCTATACGCTTGATATTCAATCAAAGTTTCAACAAGTGCTCTTCTTCCCTCTTCAAGCGCACCAGCTACCTTACCATCAAATCCACCTATTGAATTGAGAAAATTATAGCCATCAATATATAAGTATTTATATTTATGAAGGATTCGCTTACCCTTCATAACGCTGTCTGAAGACTTCATACATCAATATCGAAGCCGCAACAGAAGCATTAAGCGAGGTGACTGCGCCTTTCATTGGTATGCGCACGACAAAGTCGCAATTTTCCTTTACAAGTCTGCTGATCCCAGCGCCTTCACTTCCAACTACAAGCGCCATTTTGCCTTTCAAGTTCGCTTTAAAATGTTCCGAAGTCCCATCCATATCAGCCGCCGCCACCCAAATGCCTCTTGCTTTTAACTTTTCGATGGTTTGGCTTAAATTGCTGACGCGGCACACTGGCACATACTCAATAGCGCCAGCACTCGTTTTAGCCACAACGCTTGTAATGCCCACACTATTTCTCTTTGGAATAATGACACAGTCTGC
>JAYVIR010000098.1:0-2200 GCA_043770095.1 Eubacteriales bacterium | reverse complement strand
TCTATGAGATTCACAACGCTACTTCCAGATGTTCTTACCCAGCAAGAGATTCGCACGTTTATTGACACGATGGTTAATCTCAAACACAAAGCCTGCATTGCTCTTTTGTATTCAGCCGGTCTTCGTGTCAGCGAGCTGTGTCATCTTAGGTACCAAGACGTCGACAGAAAAAATTTGCGTCTGTATATTCAGCCCTCTAAATCTAGATGTGATCGTTTTGCCATTCTTTCTGTTAACGCATTGGCGATTCTCACAGATTACTGGTTTGCCTTCGGCAAACCTAAAGGTTGGCTTTTTCCAGGTATGAAACCCGATACACCCATTGTCAGCTTTACGGTTTCTCGTTTTCTTGCAGATCATGTTTCTTTCCTCGGTTGGGAACATAAAGTCAATGCCCATCTTCTAAGACATTCCTTTGGCACTCACCTTTATGAACAAGGTACGGAGTTAATTACGATCCAAAAACTTCTTGGTCACAAAAGTATTAACTCAACAACTCTGTATATTCACCTTGCCACTAAACATTCCTTTGATGTCAAAAGCCCTTTTGATACGGATAACACACTATGAGTTATCAAATTCAAGAGATATTTAACCAGTTTTACCCAGATTATATTGCACAGTATGGCTTGGATTTTCATTTAGACAAAGTTGCAAGAGCCATCATGAACTGCAAAACGCCTGCTTTAGGCGGCAACACAAGCATCTGTGAAGATTGCGGCCATACACATACCCACTATAATTCCTGTCGCAATCGCCATTGTCCTTGCTGCCAAGGTCTTGTTAAAGAAAAATGGATTGATAAACGAAAATCAGAAGTTATTGATGCACCTTATTTTCATGTGATTTTCACCTTACCCGAAGAACTCAATCCTCTTATTTATACCAATCAAAAGGTTTTATACAATCTGCTTTATCAAGCAAGTGCAGATACTTTATTTGAACTTTCTAAGGATAAAAAATATCTTGGAGCTGATATTGGCTTTATGAGCATTCTTCACACTTGGGGGCAATCACTTTCTTTTCATCCCCATTTACATTGCATCGTTTTAGGGGGTGGACTTACTAAAGACTTGAAGTTTAAAACCTCAAAAGCAGATTTTCTTTTCCCTATTCGTGTTGTGTCAAAGCTTTTTCGCAAAAACTTTTTAATGTCGTTAAAGACGCTTTATCAGAAAAACAAGTTAGTTTTTGCAGGACAATCGCTTCCCTACAGAAACTCTTATGCTTTCAAGGAGCTTCTGACTATTCTGCATAAAAAAGAGTGGATTCCTCACATCAAGGAAACTTTTAAAGGTGCTGAAAATGTCATTGAATACTTGGGGCGTTATACACATCGCATCGCTATATCCAACGCAAGAATCCTAGATGTAAAGCCAGAAGGCATTACCTTTAGCATGAAAGATTATAAAAGTGGCTGCCATCAAAATATGACACTTGATCCTGTCGAATTTATTCGGCGCTTCTTAATGCATGTTTTACCTGATCGCTTTGTAAAAATTCGGCATTATGGACTTTTGAGTAACCGTTCAAAAAAGGTTAAGTTAACAATATGCAGAAATCTCATTAAGAGAAACTACCCAAAGGCTCAATTAGAAGGATTATCCTCTGCTCAAATCCTTTTAAAGCTTTTTAACATTGATATCTCCAAATGCCCTAAATGTGGTTGCGGAAATTTCAAATCTACGTCAACATTTCATAGAAGGGAATAAATTGATTGACCAATACTTTTTTAAGAACTCCACGTTGTGGGGTTATTAATCATGAAGAAGTTCAGGAAATATAACAAAGTTGTCATTCAGAATCGTATTTCTCAAAATTTACTTCGTTTTTTAGCAAAAGAAAAACCCTTTGAATTCCCATAGATACTGGCAAAGTTTCCGCGACTTTGTTCAATAGGTAAAATTGCAATTGGGGTCAAAGAAAAGCAGGTCAAAAAGCAGACCTGCTTTTCATTGACCCCAACTACAATTCTTACCTTAATAATTATAGCATATTTGCCTTTGTTTACGCTAATTCATTTTTGAGTTTACTTTAAGTTTGTTATCTGATAGAATAGTTTTATTCGTATATTATAATATTATGGTTTCAGAGGTGAAAAATGATAATTTCTAAGTACAATGAAATGGCCGAATTATTAAAAGTTTTAGGACATCCAGCTAGACTATGCATCGTTTATGGTCTACTAAACGAAGGTGAA
>JAYVIR010000097.1:0-3237 GCA_043770095.1 Eubacteriales bacterium | reverse complement strand
CAATGATCGAGCGCTTTGAAGCTAGTCAGTACGACATCGAAGTCTATAAGAATGCAGAAATGCAGCTTTTAAAAGTTGTGATTGCTTATTTAAATACTTACGCAGGCAAGCAAGATGGTCTTCAATACTCATGGACTAACGTCAATCCAGAGTCAGTTTCGATGACCGTTAAATTCTCAGAGCCACAAATGATCATGTCTGAGTCTGAAAAGCTTGATGCCATCAGATCAAAGAAAGAGCTTATGCTTTTATCTGATCTTGACGCAGTGAAAGAATATTATGGCCTCACAGATGAGCAGGCTCAAGTTAAGCTAAACGAAATCCAAGGGGCAGTGATTGGCGAAACTACCGTCTAACATTTCCTTATCGCAAGACGAGGTTAGGCAAGACATTGAAGTCAGTGATTGGTTGGGTGTGGAAGAGCTTCCAGCCGATCTTGCTTTGGCAATTGGTCAAGAGATGGCTGACTACATAAAGTCTCGTGCGCAGGACGGTAAAGGCATTGGAGGCACAAATCTTAAGTCACCATACTCAGAAAGATATGCTGAGAGTTTGGACTTTAAAGCTGCTGGGAAATCCAAAGGCGATGTGAACATGACTTTATCAGGATCAATGCTTGATGCGATTGACGTTGATTCAGATGGCCAAACCATCACAATAGCAATTAATGATTCTGCTGAAGCGCCAAAGGCCTATGGTCACATGACTGGTTTTGAAGGCCATCCAACAATTCCAAACGGTGCAAAGTACCGCAGGCAGTTCTTTGGTCTTAACAAGAAAGAATTTGATCAGGCGATTAAGCCTTTGTTTCGAGAAGAAATCAGGGAGCTAAGGCGTGAAGAAAGATCTGTTGCTAGGGAAACAGTAAACGAAATCAGAACACTTGGTGATCTGTTTTCTTTAGTTGATGAGGACTAATGTCTTTTAGTATCAAGGTTAACTCTCAAAGAATCCAGCAGGCTAGACTAAACACTCAAGGTTTTGTGGCTAGGATTTTGAAAGACGAAGGCTTAAAAAAGCAGATTGCTGACACCGTAATAAACGACATTAAGTTTCAGTCTCGCAGAGGAAAATCACCAGTCACTGGTTCAAGCTTTAAAAAGCTTTCTGATTCATGGATCAAAGAGCGAACTGGCATCATTAAAACAGAAGGAAAGCCGCCCTATGTTTCACGCAATCGGAGTAACATTTCTTTATCTGGTCAGCTTTTGGACTCTCTTGTCTCTGTGCCTGTTAATAAAAGCGCTAGTGCTTTAGACATCAAGATTAGGTTTGGAGGGACGCACATTCCTTACAAATCTGCCTATCAAAAAACGTGGAAAGTCAGAAATGCTTTTGGCAGAGGTCAGACATTGACTTTTGTTTCTAAGCGAAATGGAATCAGAACCATAGGTAGAAGAATTAGAAATGAAGAGCTTGCTGACTACGTTCAAGAGGACAGGCCTTTTATGGCAATTCGAACTCAAGTGCAGAAAAGACTTCGTGCACTAGTTCAAGCCGAGGTCAGGCGTCAAGGGCTTAAATTAGGATTATTAAGAAAATAAATTGACTAACAAACAAGCGGAGGATGAGAATGAGTACAGATCAAAGCACCAGTGGTGCGCCAAATCAAAATGCCAGTGGCGATGATGAGGGTAAAAAGGACGTTGTTGCCTATGACACTTATCGAAAAGCAATTGGCGAAGTAAAGGCTACCAAAGCCAAGCTCGCTGAATACGAAGCGATGATTGAAACTGAGCGACAAGCAAAGTTAAGCGAACAAGGTAAATATAAAGAGCAGGCTGAAGATTTAATGAAGAAGCTTTCAGAGAAAGATCTTCAAATCAAAAAGACTGTTCAAACATTCGGACGTAAAGTTTTTGAGCAGGAGACAAAACAAATTGCCCTGCAACTAGGCGCAAGAACTGAAGCGGTGGATGATATTTTAAAGGTCGGTGACTTTAGTGACGTTGAAATAGATGAAAATTTCAGCATCAACAAAGAGCAGCTTAAGATGAAAGTCGAAGAGCTTGCCAAAGCCAAACCTTACTTTTTTGCTAACAGTCCTTCCAAAATAAATGACGTGGTGCCATCAGGTAAGTCACAGGGAAGCACATCAGATCTATCTAAGCTTTCTCGTGAGGAAATCTTGGCACTTTTAAAAAACGCTAAAGATTAAATGAGGTAACTTAAAATGGCTATTACAGGTAACACACAGCTAGGTCCTACAAAACAAGACCTGATCGCAGCAGCAGTACAGCGTGAGCTTAAGCACAACACAAAGCTTTTGCCTTTCGTGACTGATGTTTCTCAGTTCGCAGTTAAGGGCGCAAAGAGCATTTCTTTCCCTAAGCTTTCTTCTTTCACAGTTGAAAACAGAGCATCAGCTACGGCTGGAACTGTTCAACACTTAACAGCAGCAGTTGATAAGTTAGATCTTAACTTCAACGCTTATGTTAGCTGGTTGATCGATGCTTCAGACGAAGCTCAGTCTACAATCGACGCTAAACTTGCATTCGCTGAAAGAGCAGCAGCTTCTCACGGACGTTATGTTGATGCTCAGATCGTAGCACAAATTCGTGCAGGCGCAGGCTTTGTTGCTTCAGCAGTTAGCCTTCGAGACAAGATCTTGGAAGCTCGTGCATTCCTTAAGCGTAACCAAGCTGTTCTTCAAAACACAGTCATCTTGGCAGCGCCTGAAATGGAAGCTGAACTTCTTCAAGTGGAAGAGTTTTCAAAAGCTGACGTTTATGGATCAGCAGTTATCCCTAGCGGTGTCCTTGGACGCATCTATGGTGCACCTGTTTTGGTTCACGAAGAGCTTGCAGCTGATGAAATCTTCATGTTCGAGAACACTGGTGTTGCTATCGGGATGCAAAAAGCTCCTAACTACGCTTCACAAGCAGCGATTGAATATGGAACTGCATCAGTTCTTGAAGCAATGGATCAACTTTTCGGAGTTAAGGCTCTGCAAATTGACCAAGGAACTGGAACACTGTTAGGCAAATCTGGTCTTATCACAAAGGTCACAGGAGCTTAATAGCTTGAGTTTCGAGAATAGGCTAGACACTATTCCGCAATATATCAGAGCGGAGTCCTTAATAGGGCTCCGTTCTGCGATGCTTAAGAACAATGTTCGTCTAGGATCTTTCGTGATCTATCGAGACATCCAGTTCGTAAAGGGTGGGACAGATGACCAAAGATCAAGAGGCTACTGGGTTGCTTGGTATGACGAGCCGTTTAAGAACTTAGAGGTGA
>JAYVIR010000096.1:0-2016 GCA_043770095.1 Eubacteriales bacterium | reverse complement strand
AAGGGGAACCATGAGCACGTTGTAGATTCTATGGCTTTCTCTATCGCCGTAGAGCATAGGGCGGCGTATCAAGCTTACATGAAAATCCCGCTTAAAAAGCGGAAAAAAATGGCAGAGGTGGTCAGTGCGAACAATTAAAGTAGAAGTGACTGAGAAGATGCAGAAGTTTGTTTGGTCGCCATCAAGCTTAGCAACTTTTTGTGGTGACACTAATTTTGTGGGCGGCTGCGGAGTGCGGTTATTTATGAGCCGCTTCGCAGGACCTACTTTTGATGTTAACCGCAAGCATTTTACATTTGGTTCCGCTACACATGAAATGCTGGAAAATTATCATGCAGGGGACACTAAACCTCCATTGGAACAGTTGCTAGAAGAATGGTTGCCTAATTTGTGGAT
The DNA here is from genome assembly GCA_043770095.1 of Eubacteriales bacterium. Lineage (GTDB taxonomy): Bacteria > Bacillota > Clostridia > Peptostreptococcales > Acidaminobacteraceae > JBGSUZ01. The sequence continues at coordinate 1,620 of JAYVIR010000096.1, read as the reverse complement.
AGCTACTGAGCACAAGGAGAAGTTTGCTAAAAAGTTTGGACAGAGGTTTGTAGATAAGTTGGAGCAGGACTTGCCAGTTTCTGTAAGGGATTTGGAAATACCAGCAGATAGTAAATTGTCTGTTGAAGAATTGCGAGCCTGCTTTCCACAGGTCGGAGATATAACCAAGTATTTAATGCAAGGTGTGGCAAGACGATGGATGTTTCTTGGTTATGATTCAGCAGCAGATGAGGATATGTTCAGACGGACTTTAAAAGATGTATTTAAAGAATATTATCGTCGGGATTATATCAAGCCAATAAGCATTGAAGATGTTATGGAAATTACTCTTGATGGCATTATGGTTCGCGGACGCATAGATAGAGTAGATGCCAGACAAAGCGGTGCGGGTTATATGGTTATTGACTATAAAACCAGTAAAAAGATAAAGACAACTGCAGAGATGGAAAAAGACTTTCAAATGGTTTGCTATCATGTAGCCACCAAGCAGAAATACAATGTTAGTGATGAGATGATGCAGGTTGGACTTTTCTTTTTAAAGCCAGAAACTAAGGTTAAGGGCATATTGATAGCGCAGCCAATGCGTTTACAGATTGCTGAGATTAATCAGGACATGATAACTAAGGCAGCAGGGGCTATAAGACGTGCCGAGGAAATGGTTAAATCAGGGCAGTTTCATTATGTGGACTCATCTGCCAAGTGGCAGTGTCCATGGTGTGACCATTATGGGTTGTGTGGTGTTTGATTTTTAAAATTCAATAAGGCGGTAAAAGAATGGCTAGAAGAACAGTGTCTATAAAAAAAGCAACAGTTGTGAATGACGAGACTAAAATTGTAAGCGCAGAAATTAAAAATGAAGATGCGGGTGTAAGTGGCGAAACAGAGCAAGCGGCAGTGTTGGAAGAAAATGTTGCCTGTGTTGGTGAAACAGACGTGGCTATTCCAGAAAAAGTAACCACAATGATAACAACTCATGGGCAAAAAAGCAGCAAGGTAACACAGCAGGCTTCAAAGGTGTCTGTTGAAAAGGTTTTAATGCCGATTTTTAAAATCATTAAGGACTAATTGTGGAAAATGTTGGAAAGCCCATATTGTTTTTTTGTATTCGCAATGATTTTTGCAAAAAATATTACGACAATTATGTGCATAAAATAAGAACGAATGTCTTACTGGTAGATGTTGATAGCAGTAATGAAGCAAAGCTACTGCAGAAAAAATTCAACGTTGAATCTGTGCCGACCTTGATTGTATTGACGCAAGACAGAGAAAACTCTTTTATGCGGTGGAGCGGCGGCACTCCACCAGATTTAAAGCGCATACAAATGGAGCTGATAATGAGGCAGGCGATATGACCACAACATTTAGTCCATCTACTGGCGATTTAGACCTTGCCCCACAAGAGGCTATGAATAACAAGGCAGATGTGCCCGTAAAAGAGTTCGTTAATGATGACTTTTATAACGCTCTTGAAGATATGAACAAAACAAGAGAGGAACAGTTTGGGATTGTGCGAGATGAACCTGAACTTGAAGAAGTGGAATTAACTGAAACCATATTAGCGGCTGACATTGAAAAATATGGTTTAGCTAATTTTATGGGAAAATTGTCTAAGGTCATGCG
>JAYVIR010000095.1:0-11912 GCA_043770095.1 Eubacteriales bacterium | reverse complement strand
AACTCATAGTGATTGATTTTTCTTTCCACTCCGCCATACGGGTCATAAATACACCTAGATCCGTCCGGTCTAATAATGCGCACTACAAAATGCTGTTGCTTTCCAGGAGCAACACTAAAATCAACCTCTTTCATGGTTGGCGACCAATCAGGCGCTTTATTTATATTAGTTTCCACTCCAAAATATTCCCAGCCAAAAATTCTAGCGATAGAAACGTCGTCCAGCATGTCTCCATGGCTTCCAAAATAAGCTCCTCCGGCCACTAGCAACTTATCTACCTCTATTGGGTCTTTCTGTAACATTATAGCCACGCAGCACAATTTACAGCCATAAGTGCCTATATCAGATACTTTTTTACTTCCAAATTTTATGCCAGCATAGTCTTGCTGGTTATAAATTTTATATTCTTCTGGTGTTGGAGGCTCAATAATGACTTCCCCCTTGGGTTTTCCATATTTTTTCAGCGTGTCTATCCCCATGGTGGTAGTGTTTAAATCAACATCTCCCGTAATTCCTGCCACTCTTCCCCGTGATGAATATTGCCAAATAGCCAAAAACGGCCAGCATGCAATACTGGGCATATATTTTATATTCGGTTGTTGCTCTTGTAGTCCGTAGCGAGCTCCCCAGAGCCCAAAATTGCCACTACACACCGCTTTCCAGTTATATTTGACCAATTGAGAGTGGTAGGCATATAGAAGCGGCTTAAAACCCATTTTTGCCTCCACAATGTCTAGCCATTCCCTGCACCATTTGGCTGGATCAGATAAGACGTTGATTTCATAATCCAGCACCAAGATTTCTCCCTCCTGTAATTCTCCGATATTATGCATAAACCACTCGGCTTCTTTCCGGGCGTTTGTTCCACGGGCAAAGTGATAATAACCAACCAAGAGGCCAGCTTCCCTAGCCTCTTTTTGGTTTAATTTCAAGTATTTATCAACCCAACTGGTATTTTCAGTGGCCTTGATAATGACAAAATTATAGCCATCATTTTTGACTTTTTGCCAATTGATTTTTCCTTTTTCGTTCTGGTAATGTGAAATGTCAATTCCTCGCATGATTTTGTTTGTTTTTTATGTTTATATTATAAAACACATTTTAACTTTCAACAACTTCCAGTAAATTACAAGTTAATACCCACTAACTTGTAATTATTTATCGATAAATTGTTTATAAACTGACGGAGTGAATACCTTTTCTAGCGTCTTAACGCCTTTTAACGAGTCGTCCTTTTGGTATCTCTCACCATGTATCAACTGCTTCAATCCGAGTAGCACGCTAGGAAAGATAGATCCATTGTAGAGAAAACTGACGCTCCTAGGCACTCCTAGCCAGAATGTAGGCGTTACAGCTCCGGTGGCCGACATCATATCCCTCAATGCCTTGGAAATAGCTTTTCCCGTGGCGCTCTTCTCATCTTCTTCTCCTCCTATAATGCTTCCGACAATCAGCGCCAACACACTTAGCACAATAAAGGCTCTGCCCAGTTCTGCTCCCTGCTGTCCTCTCCATAGGCTAGGGTTTTGCTTAATATCAATAAGGTTGGAAAAAGTAGTCCGTGCGATCATGGTTGCCCATGATTTGTATTGAAGCACGGCTTCTCCCACTGCCGTCTTGCCGATAATTGAGCCAGCGTCATCTATTACACGCCATCGTCCCATATCGACCTTAATTTCTGCCAAGCGCTTATCAGATATTTTCTCACTTTGCCATTCCTCATCAGTGATAGAGGCGAGCAAGAATTGCTTATTGGCTCTCACCTGTGCGTCACGGAAAAATACGAATAGTATTTGTTTTGTTTTATCCGCTATGTTCTTTTCAGCCTCGTTGATACTAGAGAAAGCTCCTTTACCAGTGAAGTTTTTGTAGTTTTTCAACATCAAGCGTCCTTTACGGCTATACATTCTCTTTATTCCGAGCGCCTGTTTTTTAGCTCCGAGCATAACATAGTTCATTCCCTGCTCACCGATATTGGATATTGGCGCAGCGATTGAAAGTCCCAAGTCAAGAATACGAGTAAAATTGACAAAGAATTTTATAGTCTGCTCTGCTAGAGAGTGTTGTGGAATAAGTCCTCCCAAGTCGCTAGTCCTGCCTGCTTTAGCGTTAAGCCACTCTTTGACGAATTTTTGCAACTCGCTATCCTTTTTCAATCCTTTTTCAGTTTCCTCAAATTTCTCAAAAGCCTGCATGTAAATCATTACTTTAGGGCGAATAGCGTCAATGGCCTGCTTCTTGTGAAAAGCCCTAGCATAGATCATGGTGGCCTTGGCTACATTCTTGGACGGATTTCCCTCTCCTGTTCTTTTCAGTTTGAAACGGAAGAATTTGCGGTAGGCTAAGATCTCGCTGGTAGCTTGCCCGGATATAATGCGTGACACTTTCTCGTTATAATCAGCATTTTCAAATAGCTCCACTATTGCCTGCTTAAATCCTGCCTCCCGTAGTCCCTCAAAAAATCCTCTCGCAATATGTGGCACATATTTTCCAACAAAGCGTGATCCGCCAATCATTTCATCAGTCACTCCCTTTTCGTACATCTCACGGAATAGAGCGTCGGTAAATTCAGCAGCGTCAATCTCTTCCGTCGTCATGTTTTCTATCATCAATTCTCTCTCCGCTTGTCCTGAATTGAGGTAGTTGAATATGCGCTCATCAGCTGGTACAAGTTTTTCTCCAAAAGTAGTGACCCTAGAAGCCCTAGCCTTTTTAAAGCGCTCATTGATTTCCTTTTCTACCTCCAAGATATTGGTTTCTTGTTTCAGCATTTCCGCATGATAAGAGTGCGCCATCATCTCAAAGAATGGGTGACGTTCTGATAGCCCGGAGTCTCCTAGAAATTTATTGGAAGCCTGAAAGTCTAGCGGCAATAGCGCTTTTTTGTCTCCTGTTAAAGCAAGCAATTTCTCTCTAGCCTCCCGGATAGTTTTGACTTCTCCTATCTCGGTGAATTTAGATGTTTCAATGGCTCTCTGTGAAAGGAAAGTGTCGTCTTTCTGATATTGTGAAAGTGTTTGGATATATAATTTTAATTGCTCCTCGTTCATTTTACGGATAGGTGGAAGCTCCATAGCCTTTCTCAAATTAGCGTCTTTCTGAATATTTTTAGTCCTGATGATAGCCATAGCCTGCTTGCGCAAGGTTTTCATTTTGACAATCTCGGCCACCATAGCGTCCACTTTCTTGATGATGATTTCCACGTCCTCCTTGTTTTTGGCGTTGCTTATCTCTCGCACCAATTTTCCTCGTGCTGCAATTGGTAGCTTTTTAATGACGTACTTCTTTATTTCTGATCGGATAGAGCTGATATTTTGCTTAGTGATTTTAGATCCATATCTTTTGCCTAGGGTGAATGAGCGTTTAGTCATGCTACGGGCTATTTTTTCCCCAGTCAATGAAGAAAACGCTGGCGGAGTAGTGCCATACATATCAACCCATACCTTTTTAAATAGGTTGGCCATCTGCAATTTTCCGTCTTTCATCACAACTTGGTCTTTTTTAAGGCTCTGGCTAACAAACTTATTATCTCCATAATGCTCCTCGGTGATAAAGTCATTGGCGGTGATGCTTAACATTCCTGGCCTTCCTCCTACCTCAATTATTTCCGCTAGTCTCCCTTGTGACACTGCGAATTGTTGTCCACCAATTTGAGAAAACACATCAGCATATAGCCCTATAATTTCCTTGCTTCCTATTTTTGCCTTATTTAGCTCTATCCCTTTGTTGAAAATCTTGGTAAAGATATAGGCAAACAGCTCTATAATATCGTTGTATATCTTCACTATCCAGCTTTCCATTTTCAATCCTCCTCGATCAAACATCTGGTTGACTGTCTCATCTGCCATGGAGCGCTCATAGTTTTCATATTTAGAATAAGTCTCTCTGTACTGATTGAGCATTTTTTTGCTTCCATAAATTTCTACCAATTGATTTTCTGATAGACTTTTATACCACGCTATGACCTTTACTCTATCCTCCGTGCTCATAAAATTAAAGGCATGGTGACGGATTTCATGTTTCAATGCGGCCACAAACTCTTCTGCGGTGACGGCACGGCTCAATCTAACAACCAAGTCCTCCCAGTCATATTGTCCAGCGCTTTCCAATCCATTACCTCCAAGATCAGAAAGTATTTTTCGGAAAGTTTTAATTTGCAAGGCTTCCCTGATGTGCGGATTGACCTCCTCCATGGTCTGCTGGACCAATTCAGTCACCAACTCGGTAGATAATATTTTATCAACTCTATCAGAAAACTTATCCATTATTTGCATGGCTGGCACTCCTTTAGTTCTACGGCTCTCCACCTCCTTGATTTTATCCAGCTTCATCTGCGCCAACTCTTCATCAGAAAATTCTCTTAATTCTGTGAATGTAGATTTGATTTCTTCTACATGCTCCGGGATAGATTTTCTACTTTTTACCATTTCTCTATATTCATTGGTAAATTTTTCTAAAAGTCCCGGATAGGTTTCATCAATGGCTGCAATTTTTTTGTCGATAGCGTCAATCTCATTTTCTAAGCGCAAGACTTCCGTGCTCAAATCAACGCCTATCTTGGTTGTTCTTTCTACTACTCTATCTAGCTTAGTCTGCCATTTTTTAGCCTCTTTTTTATATTCTTTTCTTTGTTCAGCAGTTCTCCACTCTTCTTTTGAAATTCCAACATAATAGTCAACTTGATTTTTATAATTGACCTTATCAGATAAAAGACGTCCTATCTCGTGAGCCTCGCTCTCTAATAGTATTTTTTCATTAGTCAAATCAACCTTATTAGCCTCTATCTGTAATTTAGCCTTATCTTCTGGGTTAGTAAGTAGAGATAGTTTTTTCTCTGAAGCGTCAACCTCTCCTATATCAACGCTTTTTCCTGAAGCGTTGTTTAATTGGTTTATTCTTCCTGACTTTTCCTCAAACTTGTTATACATCATAGCGTCTCCTGAATTTTCTACCAACGGAAAAATCTCCAAGACAAAATTACGCCTATTGCCTTGCCTCCAAACTCTTCCACCTGTTTGGGTTATTTCGGTAGGGTTCCAACCTAAAGCCACATTGATTGTTACAAATCCATTTTTTTGCAAGTCAATTCCCTCCTTTGTTTGGTCTCCTCCAAACAAAATTTTAATATCTCCTGAATTAAATCTTCTCTTTATATTTTCCTTTTCTTCGTCGCTGATAGCATTTTTTCCTGATCCTGATATATGAGCTACCTCTTCTGGTTTATATCCCAGCTCTTTAGCAAAATGAGCTGATAACATAGGGTGGTAGCTGACTCCCTGTTTCCCCATGTAGATAAATATTCCCAGTCCTTTTGTTTCTTTTGAGTCTCTAATGGCCTTGGCTGTCTCTAGCGCATATTGCAGTTTTGGTGATTGAGACATCAATTCCTTGGCGTCTGGTCTTTTTGAAGTAAACTCTTCGATAAAATATGGCGACACACTATTTGATATTGCATACATTGACGCCTTTAAAAACGCTCCGTCCTCTGGCTTTTCTTTTGTGCTAATAGCTCCGTCATCAGCAATATCCTTAATCCCAAGCACAATATTTTGAATTTTTATAGAGTTTTCTTCCTGCTTCTCACTCATTTGCAAGTGCGGAGTGAATACCTTTTTCTCCGGGCGCACTAGCGTTTCATCTTCCTGAAAATCCATAAACTCAGTCACCAATTTTTGTAGTGAATGTAAGTTTGACCACCCAATCATTTTTTCTCTATTTATCCACTCTCCTGTTAGGCTTCTATCTTTTTCAACTATAAAACTTGAATATGTAGCAAAAAAGTCATTGATATTTAAAATGCCCATTTCTTTCATTCTGTCCCTAGCTATCAATGATAATATGTTATATACCTCTGTGGCTTGATTTTCGTAAGGTGTAGCGGAAGCTAGAAAAACATTTCTGTTATTATTCTTTTTCTGAATGTGTTGAGATATAAGAAAAAGCTGTTGCGCTTGTTTAGCCGGAGTGCCTCCGATAACCTTAGTAAATCTCTTATTTTTTGCTTCTACTCCATTCTCGTCTTTCTCGGCCTTTGCTCCTTGGAATATTTTTCTAAAATTATGCACCTCATCAACTGAAATATGGTCAATGCCAAGATCGGAAAGCATGACATCAGTAATAAATTTTTGAGCCCGTCCCAATATCTCCTCTACTCCTCCTTTTTTCTCTTCGCTCTTCCTTTTGGTTGAAGTATCTTCTATCCAGATAGCGTCGTTCAAATTTCCAGCGGCTTCTACTAGCTCTTCTTCTTTAAATCCTAGGCGCAATATACCTTTATGAGAAATTACTGTCATTTCCCCGTCTTTTATCCACTCAGTCACCTCTCCCCTCTCTTTTTTCAACTTTCTAACAACTGGCGCTTGCAGCCCACTAAGATTATTGATAGTGATATTCGGAAACATCTCGTGCAAGGTTTTTATCCAAGTTTCCTCGATTGTTGCATTTGGCACGATAAACAGTGGGCGCTTTGTCCAGCCCTTATCCATATTAGCCTTGGTAGCGATAGCTAGCGTATGGGTTTTACCAACTCCAACTCCGTATGCTATAAGTCCAGATCCCTTATTCACCAAAAATCCCACTCCCTCTTTTTGTGTTTGTGACATTTTAAAATCCATGCCTCTGAATTGCTTGATCATTTCTGTAATTACTACTGGTATCTTAGAATAGTCTGGGCGCACATAACCATTTTTTTCACGATTATATTTTTCTGTTATTTTGGCTTGGTTGGCTTTATCCAAAATATTCACCAAATAATAATTGAAAAGTCTTTTTGAGTCGGCTTTTATTTCAGCTACGATTGGCTTTGTTCCCGGAGAAAAATTTTCACCCCTAACATATTTCTGAATATCATATTTCCCTACCCTCGGACTTAAAGCTACTTTATTGTCTCGGAGGTACTTTAAAAATAGATCCATAATCTTAACTGGCTCTCCATCATCATTCTCGGCCATAAGGTTTGCTACATGCCTATCAATTGGATCAAAAACTATATCCTCAATAGAAATTTCTTTAGGCAAAACTTTTTCCAGCCCTTGCATTTGCCTATTGTAGCGCTCTTCACCTATCATATCTATAACATAATCCTTGGAAGCCTTTAGTTTTTCTATTTTTTCATAAATATTGCCAGAAAAATATATAGCGTCTGGATAATACTGACCTTTTTCAAAATTAAGCAATCCCTTTTCCTCTTCGGTTGGGTTTTCTACGGACATATCTCGATTGATTTTTTTAAGCATTTCAATCTCGGTAGCGGTGGCTTCTTTGTTTGATATATTTTGCTCTTTATGCACTAGCTTATGAGCGTCTTTTTTTGGAAGCACTGCAAATATATCATTTTTAGCGGTATTTGCGATTGTTTTTTTAGAGGATTTTGCTACATTCTTTTGTTTATCAATCTTTATGGGGGACTGCTTCGGAGTGGAAGCGCTTTTTGCTGCATTTTCACGCACTACTAATCGCTCCATAGCTTCTTCCAGTGATCCGCTCACATAGCTTTCATCTTTTCCAAATCTGTTCTTTCTAAATTTCACTTCACCAAGAATACTAGCTTTATTTTTCAATCCAAAATATCCGTCGGATATTATATTTTGGTATCTGCTAAATTCTTCTGATATATCAACCGCCTTTTCTTTTTTAAATACCACTATATCTGTTCCAATAGAAGTATCTTCAAAAGATTTTTCCGGCAACCGATAAGCTGCAACCAATTTTCCTATTTCCGCTATTTTTTCTTTTCCGTGGCTTATTTTTGTTTGCAAGAATGAAGAATTGACGACATATACCAAATATCCTCCCTCGACTGTCATATCTAGTCCACGCTTGATAAAATACTCCTCCATGCGTCCTATCTTGCTTTCCTCTCCCTTGCCCTTTAGGAAGCCTCCACGCACGCCAAACGGCGGATTACCAATCAGCAAATCATATTGCTTCGGAGTTTTCTTTTTATTGGTAGTTTTGTCAAAAAATAGCTCTTGGAAGTCTCCAATAGTAATATTACTATTAGGATTGAGAATTTTAGCGACTGTACCAGACACTTTTGATATTTCTGCTCCGTCCATTTGTATTCCTACTGGCGCACTCCCCATAATCTTTCCTATGCCTGCTGATGGTTCAAAAGCTGTCTCTATTGTGGCGTTTAGGCTCTTGGCTATTTGCCACATTTTATCAATCACTATTTGCGGCGTATAATATTCGTTCAAAAGTCCTACACCATCTCCACCTACTGACTCTTTTCCTCCTGCTCCTGAATACATAGACATCATGGCACGCTCTTCTTGCGTATAATCATCTGGGTTAGCAGAAAACTCCTTGCTTTCCAGCAAGGTTTCTACTTGTTCGTTGATATTCTGGCGGTCACGCTTACTTAATCTAGCGCCATCTGATCCGCTTGCGCCAAGTCCATCTCCAGATTGAGCAAGCATTGTTGCTCGGTCATATCCGGATGTTTCGCTTGTAGCTTGGCTACCGCCTCCCAAATCATCTCCGGTCGGTATGTTGCCAGCGTCGGGTATTGTTTCGGATTTATTTTTTCCATAAGTTTGTTTATTATTAGGTATTACACTCTCTTTTGGTTTTTGTGTCAAATCTTCTTGCCTTGCTAAATCTACATTTTCCCTCAATAGAAATATTTGACCTGCGTGGACATCAGTAGTTCCTGAGCTAAATTCATCAGCATTAGCAAATCCTCTGTATTGTGGCTTTGTTGGTGACTCAAAATCAATTCCGTGAGCTTCAAATTCTAGCCAACGCTGTGTTTCTTCGTCCAGTTCGTCAAAGTGATCGTTGGCAATATGGGAATAAAACCTATCATCTCCTTTATAAACTGAATATTTAGGGTCGTCTCCGTATTTTTTAGCCAACTTTTCTATATCTGCCAAATAAAATTCTTCTTTGGTATGATTTTTACTTTCAGAAATTTTTGTCGTTTCCTCCCCTATGATTACTCTGACAATTCCAGCTCCGTCCATTTCTGTCACTGTTCCCACCCTTTTCAATAAATTTAACATGCCATCATTAGCGTCAACCACATCTAATTGGCGGAAAGGATCTGACATAATTAATTCCTTTAAAAATGCGTCACTCAATCCTTTTCCTCGGTATTCTTCTGCTACTGAAAATCCTGCTAGCCCCTCATCAATCCATGACATCGCAATAGCTGGTTTTCCGTTGATGAAAAATACATCTGCTGAATTTCCATATCCCATAGCCTCTACACCAAGTCCAGATTTTTTCAATTCTTTTTCGTTCATTTCTTTTACTAATCGTCCTTTTCCATCTGATGTTCTATCCAATTTAACCTTTCCAGACTCATCTACTTCAAACAATGAGTTATTTTCATTTGATAAAGCTCCTTTAATATTAGGCACTACTCTTTCTTTGACTACATTCTCATTTATTTCAATAGTGGTAGCCTTTCTTCCTTGCTCAACGGCTCTAGCCGCAAACATTCCAGATCCAGCAAAAGCGTCCAGCAAGTGCTCTCCGGGCTGGCTGGTATAATTAATTAATCTATCCACCAATTCAATGGCTTTCTGGGTTTTATAATTGTTTTTTCCATTGACAAATTTAGGGTCTAGCGCACGGACGTTGAAAGTCGCCGGGATATTCTTCGGGTTGTTTCCGCTTTGGTTGTAAATATAGACTATCTCCGCTGGCATATCGTACTTGCCCATATTTGACACTTTTCCATTCGGCCTAAGTTTCACATATTCGCCCACTGCTACCAGCTTCAAGTTAGGATTATTAGCAATAGCAGCATTATATTTTTTAGCCTGCGTCGCTGATGATTTGCCGGAAGTCATAATGTGAATTATCGGAGTATCCTCATTCCTAGATAATTTCACAAAATTAGGCACTATTTTTTCCGCATATTCCTCCGGTGTTATATCGCTATATCCAAGTGGTCTATTTCCTCCAATGTTTCCGCCTGACCGGTATGGAAGATCAGAATAGATTGAGTCAAATTTTTTACCCTCGCTCACTAATTTTGGCAAAATATCAATAGCGTTTCCAACCTCAACCCACGCTGTATCAACTCCGTCTTTTGATAAAACATATACACCCTTTTCTAACCTCTCAAACACTCCCTCCTTTGCGCCTACGCCTAAAATACGCCTAACATTAGGCTCTAATATTTTAGTCTCTTCTGCTATTTCCTTGATAGTTTTTTCCTTGCCGGATATTGCCTCGATAACTTTTTCTTTTTGAGTTTTGTTTTTGCTAAAGTCGTCATATAGTGACATGGCCTCATCAAAATGCTCTTGCGGTATGACACTCATAGCCCAGTTTTCAAAACTTTTCTTTGATATATCCCTAGAGCCTCTTTTCCATGTATCGTAATATGTTTTAAAGTCAAAATTTTTATTTTCTTCCTTTACTGCAAAGCTTCCATCTTCTTTTTCTATTATCTCGACAGTCTTGCCATCAGAAATATCTTTTGTTTTTGGCTTCTTAGCTGCCTTGATTTTATCCATAGTATTTACAATCTCACGCTCAACAACGTCAAGAGCACGGCCTGACAAAGTATCTCTATCCTTTTTTAGTTTGGTCAATTTATCCTCCAAAACCTCAACATCTTCCGTTTTTACCGGAGCTTCTTCTTTTTTAGGCGCATATTCTGGCTTTCTAACCTTATCCACCTCATCTATCTGTGCTTGTACGGCCTTTTTTTCCTCTGGCGTTTCCGCTTGCTTCTTTTTTTCCAAAAGAATAGCCTTTTCTGTTTCAATTTTTTCCTGATTGGTTCGCACTTCGGCAATCTTCTCCGTGGCCTTGGCAATAGAAGCCTTGGCTTCTGGTGAAATATCTTCCACGGACGCCGCTTTTTCTATCGTTTCAATGACCTTAGCTTTCTCTCCCTTGGGTAAACCATCAATAATGGCCTCCACGTCCTCCCCGGCAATTACTTTGCTTAGAGCGTCGTTTTTGGCCATTTTTCTGTCGTCCACAACGCTTTTATATTCGTCAACTAATTTCTGAATAGACGGCTTAACGTCCTCATCTGCCATTTCCAATGCTTTTTCCAAATAGGTAGTAGCCTGCGCCAAATCTTCCTCGGAAGCATTTTCCACGGCCTTTTTGACTTCTTTCTTTTCTCCTGTGGCTATGGTTTCTACTAGAGTACGGGTAGCCTCTTCATTTGACGGAGCTGGCTGTTTTTCTTCTTCTTTCGGTTGCTTAGATGCGTTTTCAATTGGCACTATATTTGGATTGACTTGTTTTCCTGCTATTTCCATTACACTAAACGGAGCTGACCCAATACCACCTGCATACGCCTCATCTGCCACTCCCTCCATTATATCTTCAAAAGAGCGTGAGCCTTGCACAACACCTATTATATTTTGTGATAGTTTTTGTGACCCCTCTCCAAGAGCCTCTATAACTGCATTTTCACCAAAAGTTTTAGGCAATTCTATTGCTATTTTGCGCAAAAGCCCTTGCCCTGTAGCAGATTTAAACATAGACGAAAATGCCTTGTTTGGAAGTAAATTTTCTAGCTTATATGAAATTGCTCCGTAAACATCAGAAGAAAAGTCTAATTTTTTTATATCGTCGTCGCTTAGTTTAGATACATCTATTCCTTTTTTAGCCGCCAACTCTTCCGTATATTGCGTAAATGCGTCTCCTTTTTCTTGCAATCCCATAGCTACACCAAACGCTTTAGGGTTTTTTGTAGCAGCCATCATAGCAAATCCGGGTATCATTGACCCTATTGCGGAAGCTCCGTAAGTAAGAGCAACCCTATAATCAAGCATTTTTTTAATATCTATTTTTCCATTTTCATCTCTTATTGTAGATATTTCTGGTATTATAGCTTCTTGATCTTTATCTTGACTGCTTTGCCATTTCATAGTTTCCTCAATTCCTTTTCCGAATGTTTCCATATCTCTACCAATTCCCTCTTTTATAACATT
>JAYVIR010000094.1:0-2245 GCA_043770095.1 Eubacteriales bacterium | reverse complement strand
TTTTTAACTTCGTTTAATCCAAGCTGCTTTGAGTTTTTATTGAAAAGCGGAGGCGCTGTAAAGCCAACACTGATTCGACCTTTCCTAGGAACCGAGTACATCGCTGAAGGCAAAAAGATTTTTTCATTGATCAGAGACTTGGCGTTTTGAGTGTCTTTTAAGTAAAACTCATAAAGAGCAATGCTTGAAAAATACAGTGACTGAATTTCCAAGAATCTTTCAATGTCTACTTGAAAAGGCGAAAGGCCAAGGCCATCTGGAAGGATGTTGTATTGAGACTTTAGTCTTAGCTGCGCAGGCGTGTCCTCTTCGACCACAAGGGCTACGCCATCAACTACGATGTAAGATCCTGAATCTGTTGTGCCGATTTCGACAATTGTTCTTGCATTAAAGTTGTTATCTAAAAACATTGCATCGTAGCAATCCACAATATCCCCGACTGTTAAGCCAAGGTCACGAGCAGCATCAATGCTTTTTAAAAAGATGGCATTTGGAATAGAAAGAGTGCCTGAATATTTAACAATGCTTTCAACAGGCAGCTCAGTTTCAAAATATTCATCAGCGCCCGAAAGCATAAGCCACAAAGCAAGGTTGACTGCGTTTCCATTTTCTTGCGTGGCATCGCCAAGCTTGTAAAAGCTTTCAACAGTGTCATCAATCTCATGGGTAGCGCCAAAAGAACTAAGACTTGCACGAGTGCAGCCCAAAAGTGTGTTGGTGTTGTAGTCTATGCTTGAGTATTCGATGATCTCATCATTGATTTTGACATAAGTCCTAAAGATGTCGCCAACTGGCAAAGGCAAAAACTGAGCATCTTCAATGACAACTTCTGTGTCTGTGACCAGAGGCAAAAATCCAGCAGTGACTTGTGCGATGGTGTTTAGCGAGCCGCCCTCAATTGTTGAAACAGAAATGATCTGATTTGAGTTTGGATCATTTTCTAGCTCACGCTTAACAGTTCTAAGCCTTGTGTTGGCTGGATCAATTCCAACCGTTATCTGCTGACCAACAACTGATACAGAAGCATTGTCACCACTTGCTGCATTTATAAATCTGATTTCGACAAGACCAATGATGTCTCCAAATGCTTGAAACAATAGGTCTTGCACAACAAGTGAGTTAAACTCGCATGGCTCTACAAGAACAGTCTCTATTTTAGGAAAGATCTCAGATCTCTTCTTATCCTCTGGATGAACAATTGTAAAATCAACAAAGCCCGAACCAGCCACAGCAGACTGGATGTTGCCATTAAAAAGCTCAATGTAGTCCTCGGGAAAGCTCGACTCTTTTGGTCCTAAATAGACCTGGCAAAATGAATAAAGGATCTCTTCGATTGTTACGCCTGGGCTAATAAGCTGAGTGATTTTTTCCGAAAGATCGACAAGCCTAACTTTAAGGCTTTGCACCGAAGTCACAGCGCCTTTATCAGGCTCAAGCTGCTGAGAAATGTCTGTCGATGTTCCGTTTAGTGCAATGAGATTGGCTGCGTTTAAAACCCTAGCAAGGCCACCAAAGGTTAGGCCTGGATCTCCAAAGTGCAGACCATTCTCGCCAAACCTGGCATCAACTTTTATGACCTCAACGCCAAAAAGCTCATCAACGCCACGAATCTTAAGAACAAGATTTGGTTCAATTAAAGTTTTTGAAAACTCAGATCTTGCTCTTTGCGTGACTTCGTATGCCATTAGCTAAGGACTCTCTTTGATCCATTGACCATTCCCACGCCCAAAGCAAGAGTGCCCCTGCGGTTCATAGTGACAGGTTTAAATTCTGTGCGTGAGTTTTGAGCTCTTAAGTAAGCCATTCGCCACAAAGCTTGCTTGTCTGGGCCTGCAGTCTTTAAGGCCTCACGCCAAAGCTTCACATTGGCCTTTAAATCCTTTGTTGTATAACCACTGGCAGATTCACACCAAGACAAGATTGACGCATTGCTAATGTCATCGTGGCGATCAAATGTGACGGTTTTGCTGGTGCCGTTAAGCACAGCTTGATCAAACCAGTAGCGGTAGTGGTGAAAGGTTGGTCTTGGCATTCCAAAAAACTCTTGCCCAGCTAGGCACTGCTTCTTTGCGAAGTTTCCAAACATTGTGACAGATGTCTCGACCTGAATGGCCTTCATTTCTTCAGATCCCCAGAGTGCTGTGAGTTCTTTTTTATAGGGCTCAAAGACAGTCTTTGAATTAGAAAAAGTCAGAATGATGTGCTTGCCTTTTGATTCACCAAGGATGCAGGCCCTGCGGTATTC
>JAYVIR010000093.1:0-8720 GCA_043770095.1 Eubacteriales bacterium | reverse complement strand
ACAATCGCAGGTGTTTTCATAACGCAATATTTCATAATGTCTTTAAAATCAGTCACTTTCTCAATTTCAGCACTAATCCCAAGATCAGAAAGCGCTTCCTTTACATGATTGTAAGTCGTTTCGCAGTTTTTACAACCCGATCCAAGTATTTTAATATTCATTTTTTTAACCCCTCCATCAATCCTCAAAAAAAATTTAGTAAATAACACCATCTAAGTTGAATTAATGATTCAACTTATTTTAAGTCAACCAAGGCCCAAGCGCATTGAAAATATAGCCCATGAGAACGATCCCAGTCGCTACTATGCCCACAAAAACAACCAACAACTTTCTTTTGACCACTTGCGACAACATAATAATAGAGGGCAGCGATAATGCTGTTACCGCCATCATAAAGGCAAGCACCGTTCCAATACCTACACCTTTGTAAAACAAGGCTTCAGCAATTGGCAGTGTTCCAAAAATATCTGCGTACATTGGAATGCCGATTGCAGTTGCCATTATTACGGCAAAAGGATTGCCTTCTCCAATCACCCGCTCCACCATCGATTGCGGTACCCAGTTGTGAATGGTGGCACCAATACCAACCCCTATTAAAATATACACCCAGACGCGCTTAACAATAACCTTGACCTGTTCTGTGGAAAAAGACCTTCTTTGAGCCGATGTCAATGCGTCTAATTCTAAATCAACGCTGGGAATGCTTCTGACATAATCTTGAACCTGATCTTCCATTCCCAATCGATCAATGATCGCACCGCCGACTATCGCTATAATCAGCCCCACAAGCACGTAGGCAATGGCTATTTTGGGTCCAAAGAAGGACATTAAAATAAGTAAAGAAGCTAAGTCCACTAATGGTGATGAAATCAGAAATGAAAACGTTGTGCCCAGAGGCAGTCTTGCAGCGGTAAATCCCATAAAGATTGGAATGCTAGAGCAACTGCAAAATGGTGTCACAGTCCCTAGCAGTGCCCCTATCACATTGCCCTTTATACCAGTCAAATCCCCAAGCAAGGCCTTTGCCCTCTCAGGCGGAAAATAACTTTGAATATAAGATATACCGTAAATCAACACACTTAGAAGAATAAAAATCTTAATGGTGTCATAAATAAAAAAGTGGAGACTCCCCCCGATTGGAGTCTGAATAGATAGCCCCAACACTTGTTCTAACAGCCACTTCACACCGTCTGAAAGCCAATTCATTTTAAGAATTTGATCATTTAACCATAATAAAATTTCCATTTTTTTAAACCTCACCATCAGCACTATTACACTTTTCACCCGATTTATGCCAACAAAGTTTTTGAAGGCCTTCATCCGCAAGATCTGTTTCTCCCGTTTTATAAATTTTAAGTCGTGCAACATCTTCTTGAACAATAAAATTTGTTTGTTTTTCTCTCTCCAACGCCTCAAAAATAAAATGGGCATTTTCAACCAGCCATTCACGATTAAGTTCATAATAAATATACTTGTTTGACTTATAAAACTTGACCATATGGCTCGTCGTCAGTTTGTTTAAATGTCTTGACACATTGGATTGCAATAAGCCTAGCAAGGCTTCTATTTCACAAACGCAAAGAGAATCTTCCATAAGCAAACATAAAATTCTCAATCGGCTTTCGTCTGCCATCGCCTTTAATACTGAAATTTGACTCAAATTGCACCTCTTCTCCAAATTGACGTATTCGAATATACTCATATGTTATTCTTGATTTTAATGCTTGTCAAGTCATGAACATTTTATTTCCCACCCTATTTAGAAAGCTCAATGATTACAAGAAGGTTAAATTATTGAAGTTTTTATTGATAACTTTTTAACAATTGATATACTTTAGATGTACGAATCATTTGCAATTATATTTTTTTCTAAAGATACAGGCATTATTTTTTTCAACATACTATAGTCCAACTATCCCCTTAATTCAACAGATCTATTAGGAGGTTCAATTTTATGGTTGTTCAAATATGTATTGGCAGCGCCTGCCACTTAAAAGGTTCCTACCACGTCATTCAAACACTAAAAGGGCTTATCGAAACCGAAAAGCTTGAAGATCAAGTGATTTTAAAATCTTCATTTTGTTTAGGCGCTTGTTCTGGAGGTGTGTCCTTGCAAATTGATGAAAATCCAATTGAGTCTATTATGCCCGACCAAACCCTAAGTTTCTTTGAGAATCGCATCAAGGGAGGTTTATAACATGAAGTTCATTGAGCTTGATGAAAAAAAGTGTGATGAATGTTATAAATGCTTGCGCGTTTGCCCAACGAAAGCTATTGTATTCACAGATTCTCGTCGTGATATTGTCGATGAGATGTGTATCAAATGCGGCGTTTGCCAAGCCTCTTGCCCACAAGAAGCCCTCACTATCCAAAATGACAAATACAAAATCAAAAAAAATCTTCAATTAGGCAAACAGATTGTCATTTCATTAGCACCTTCTTATGTTGCTGCTTTCAATACCGATCAACCTAAAAAAATTATTACTGCACTTAGACAACTCGGTGCTCAGTGGGTTGAAGAAACCAGCGTCGCTGCTGAGATTGTTTCTCAAGCTTATGAAAAGCAAATTCAACTTGATCCAAAAAAGAATATTTTAACAACGTGTTGTCCTTCTGCAAATTACTTAGTGCAATACTATCACCCTGAACTGTTAGATTATATGCTCCCAATAGACTCTCCAATGATCGCACATGGCAAAATGTTAAAAGAAAAATTTGGCAAAGACTGCTATGTTGTTTTCATTGGGCCTTGTCTGGCTAAAAAAGCTGAAGCTGAAGCCAAAGGGTATATCGATGCCGTTTTGACCTTTAATGAACTGCTTGATTGGCTTAATGAATCTAATATAGATTATCAGAAACAACCAAGTGGCACCTTTGATGCAGATTCAACCATTCGCGGCATGGCTTATCCCGTGGGAGGGAGTTTATTTCAAAATGACCGAATTACCCCAATAAATAGCCAGTACAATCTTTTAAGGGTAGACGGCATTGAGCGCTGCAAGGATCTTTTAGACACTTTAGAAAATAATGGCATTCAAAATTATTGTATTGAAATGAACATCTGTCATGGCAGTTGTGTGAACGGTCCAGATATGCCTCACGACGGGCAGACCTACTACCAGCGAAAAGATCGAATGCTTCACTATCTAAAACAACACGATTCTCAAAAAACTTTGTCCGCTATTTTGCAAGAAGAAACACAAAAACTTTCTTTTGCGCAAATCTTCGAATCTAAGCCCACAATCCTAAAGCGTCCAAATTCAGAAGAAATCAGACAAATTCTTAGACAAATTGATAAGTATAGTGAAAAAGATGAACTAAACTGCGGTTCTTGCGGCTATGACAGTTGCAAAGATAAGGCCATTGCAGTCTTCAACAACCTTTCCAAACCGCAAATGTGCCTTCCCTATTTGCGTTCAAAAGCTGAGAATCTCAGTTCGGCAATTTTTGAGAATACGCCAAATCTTGTCTGCGTTTTAGATCATGAACTTAACATCATCGACTATAATCCAACATTTGAATCTGTTTTTAATATCAATCACATGTCGCTAAAAGGAATGCCAATTTCTGGATTTATGCAAGAAACCCTTTTCGCTAAGTGCCTTGAAGACAAAAATAGCATCATCGGACAACGAGAACATATTGAAGGTCTTGAAAAAGTCTTCTTATGCAACGCCGTTTATACAGAACGTTTTATCCTCTGTGTTATGACGGACATGACTCAGAGCGAAAAAAGCCGACAAGAGCTTGCTAAAGTAAAAGAGAAGACCCTAATGACTTGCCAAGAAGTCATTAACAACCAAATGCGTGTTGCCCAGGAAATAGCCAGCCTCCTCGGAGAGACAACTGCCGAAACAAAGGTTAACCTTAATCGTCTCAAAGAAATTGTTCTGCTAGATGAGGGGTATTGATATGGATTATCAAAACGCTTATTTTGACATCGCCGTTCACTCTCTAAACAAAATTGGAGAAGAACTCTGCGGCGACCGAGTTGAGGTTTTCAAGTCTGAAGAAGAGACATTTCTTGTCATGGCAGACGGGCTCGGAAGCGGCGTTAAAGCCAATATCCTCGCTACTTTGACTGTAAAAATCGCTATGACAATGTTAAGACATGGTGAGTCGCTAGAAGAAACCATCGACACGATTATGAACACTTTGCCAGTTTGTAGCGTTCGCAAAGTCGCCTATTCTACTTTTTGCATGATTCATATCGATGTTCAAGGGTTGTGCAAACTGATTGAATACCATAACCCGCCAGTCTTTTATAGCCACCAGGGAGAGATTCTCGCCTATGAATCAAAAGTTGAATTTTACGGCGATAAAGAAGTTCGCATCTCAGAAATACAACTTGTGGAAGGCGACTATCTAACGATTGTCTCTGACGGCGCAATCCACGCTGGCGTCGGCCATATGCTCAATCACGGGTGGGAATGGGAGCACATTGCACAATATTTGAATCGACAGCATCCAAAATCTGCCGAACAAATTGCTTCTAATCTTACCGCAACCTGCAATAAACTTTATGAATCTTGTCCTGGTGACGATACAACCATTGCCACCATTATGGTCAAGAAACCGCAGGTAACGCGTATTTTTACTGGTCCACCTGAAAATAAAGATCGAGACACCGAGGTCATTAAGCAGTTTATGACTGGCGCAACAAAAAAAGTTGTTTGTGGCGGTACCGCCGCCAACATCATTTCGCGCGAGCTTGGAAGAAGTCTAGACACTGAAATGGACTACTACGAGCCCAACATCCCCCCCATCGCTCACATTAAAGGCATTAATCTTGTCACCGAAGGGGTGCTTACCTTGCGCAGTGTTTCGGAAAAATTAGAGGCTTATCTGCTGGGTCAAATGATTCCTTTTGATAAGAAAGACGCTGCTACACTGCTATCCGATCTTCTAATCAATGAGAGCACACACATTGAACTTTGGGTGGGTAAGGCCATCAATCCGGCACACCAAAACCCTGATTTTCCATTTGAGCTTAGCATTAAGCTTCATGTGGTTGAAAAGATGATCAGTAGTTTAAGACAAATCGGAAAAGTCGTGTCCATTCAATACTTATAGAGAAGGTGATCATTATGAGAGCATTTGAAAATCAAGTTCAGCTTGTTAAATATGAAGTTCTAAAAGAAGTGGCTAAATTAACCTTTGACGACACCTTAGAAGAACTCTATGTTCGCATACCCAACATTGTCGATCCAGGACCAGAACCTAGATTTCGCTGCTGCATTCACCATGAGCGCGCAGTCACCAAAGAGCGCATTAAAATGGCGATGGGTGGCTCGCCAGCCATTCAAAATATTGTTGAAGTCCTAGATACAGCCTGTGAACAGTGTCCTGTCAGCCGTTATACCATCACGCAGTCATGCCGCGGCTGCCTTGCTCACCGTTGCCAAGGCAGTTGCCCCGTTGACGCCATTCAAATCGTTCATGGCAAAGCCAGCATAGATGAGACAAAATGTATTGAATGCGGTCGTTGCCACAGCGCGTGCCCGTATAATGCAATCGTTGACATCATGCGCCCATGCAAAAAAGCCTGTCCAGTAGACGCTATTACCATTAACGAGCAAAAGAAGGCCGTCATCGACAACAAGCTTTGTATTCAGTGCGGCGCCTGCGTTTACCAGTGTCCATTCGGCGCTATTCAAGACAAGTCCGAAATTGTCCCTGTTATTCGTCGCCTTGAAGCTAGCAAAAAAACAACTGCGCCTAAAGTTTACGCCATTATCGCACCCGCTTTTGCTTCTCAATTTAACTATGCCAATCTTGGTCAAATTATCAGCGGCATCAAACAATTGGGCTTTAAAGACGTCGTTGAAGCAGCGCTCGGCGCTGACCTCGTAACGATTCACGAGGTGGAAGAATTGGTTGATCATCTCGAAACGCATACGTATATGACCAGTTCATGCTGTCCTGCCTTTGTAAACTTTGTCGAAAAGAAACACCCGCAAATCGTTGAAAATATTTCTCAAACCGTTTCTCCAATGATTGCGACAGCTCAACTCATCAAATCAATGGATCCTACAGCCATTACCGTCTTTATTGGTCCATGCATTGCAAAAAAAGTAGAGAAAGATTTACCGCATCTCAAAGGCATTACCGACTATGTGCTTACCTTCGAAGAACTTGTGGCTATGCTAGATGCAAAGAATATTTCACTTGAAACCTTGCCCGAAGCACCGCTTGATAATGCGTCTAACTTTGGTCGTCTTTTTGCTGGCGCTGGTGGACTCTCCAAAGCGGTTGAAGCGACCGCCGCTCAATTAGACCTTAACATTCCCGTCAAAACCCTTTTAGGCGATGGCATCAAAACTTGTGACAAACTCTTAAAATTGGCAAAAGCCAAGCGCTTAGACGGCAATTTCATTGAAGGTATGGCATGTGTAGGCGGGTGCATAAAAGGCCCTGTGACCATGCATCATGGCGTTAAAGACCAAAAAGCACTCAACAGCTATTCAAGTATGGCTCTTGAAAAAGATGCCCTCACCGCTATAAGAGTCTTTGATACTAGCCAGATCAAAATGAGCAAAACAGATTTAAAGTGATTTTCTGCAGGTTACTAATTAAATATTCTCTATCTCATAAAAAAAGCTCTGAAGCGCTATTAACATAGCAGCTCCAGAGCTTCAATAATTTCGGTTGCAGTACCTTCTAAAAATCCTTCAAATGTTTCCGCTGCGAATAATTCTTCTTCACATACTAGACAGCAACTCATTTTGCCTAAATAATAGATTGGACGATTTGAGACTGGCTGATCCTTTGATCCAAATAGTCCGCCATTATGCGGTTTGTAGTAGACACGATAAGGCATCCAATAGTCCTGTTTCTCCTGTTCATATCGATCAAGCGCCACAAGAAATTTCACTTCATCTGAATCTTTTTGAGGACAAAGAAATTGTTCTTTTTCGCTTAACTGCCTCATCATCGGTGCAATGCTTGAGGCCAATGACTCCACATAATTCAGTTCATAATTCAAAAACTGACGACTCATATTAAGCCCTACAATCATGTACTCAGGTCCTCTTACGTCATCATTCATTTGTATAATCTCAATAGGTGCAATCAATGTTTTTCTGTTTTCAAGCAGTGGCCCTAAATTCAAAAGATAATCAGAAAGACTGTTTTCTCTAAAATCTAGAATCAAACCCTTTTTAACATGCTCTAATCCCAATTTACTGAGTGAAAAAAACAAGGTCTCATATATTTTATCAGTGCTAAACACAACCTGATAACGCCCGTCTGGCATCTGTTTTGCCAAAACAGCCTCATCAATGCCCGCATAGAGGTGAATACAGCGAAAAATCAAATGACTAAGCTCTGTTAAATCTTCTGCGCTACTAACCGTCTTAATACTATGAGACAATTGGGTCATCGAATCAACTGTAGAATTCAGCATTTTCTTTTGGTTTTTTAAAACCGTTAAATGACTGGCATTTTCTATTGCAATACAGATGGTTCCCATAATGCTTTCTATAAAATCAAATGTAGATTCTGTATATACTTGATCCCCGACAGGTTCGCCAATAGTCACAAAACCAATTACCGGATTTAGTTTTAGCAAGACTACATATTGTGCGCCTAATTTGTTAAACATATCCATGTTTCCAAATAACGCCAGTAAGACTTCTTGATCATTCACAACAGAGTAGCTCATTTTTTGAGGCACCACATCTTTATTCCAAGATGTTTGTGCATAGACTTTTCTAAAATACTTTAAATCCATATAGTGTTTAACGCAAATGGTATTGCTATCCTCATCTAATAAACATAGGCCAGTTTGCGAACTCGCAGTAAGTTCACGAAGTCCGTCAACACTATTTTTTACCATTTGTTCTAAATCAAGCTCTGTAATGATTAGCGTTACCAGATGGTGCAATAGCATCTGATCATATAATTTTCGATCCATTTGCTTTTTAAATTGGGCATTTTTTTCTATTTGTATGCCCATATAATAAGCATGGTTCACAAGTTTTTTTATTGCCTCTGCGAAAGTCCAATCTAAATGCCTTGCACCAATCCACGAATTGGATAAAATAATGCCTACCAATTCATCTTCTACAATTAAAGGCATCAAAAAATTGGGTTGATATTCTTCAATCAGTGCCGCTGGTAAATAAGGTTCAAAATTTGAAGTGAGCACTACCCCAATCTTAGTTGCTAACTGCAGCACTGGCGTGGTTATCTCTATACTTTGATCTTTTACCCACGAACCGATTGCGTTTCTTAATTCAAGACACTTTTGATCTTCACTTCTCAGATAGATCATTGATTCTTTAAATTCAAGCACCTCATGAATATAAGGATAGCCATAAACCGCAATCTGCTCTGGATGTAACACTTGGGAAAAGAAGTCTATCGCTTCGACAATTTTAGTACAAGGGTCAAGCGTTTGCCTTCTATCGTTATTCATAACATTCCTCACTTAGGTTAGATATCAGTACGATGCATTGAGTTGTCTTTCACGTAAAAAGAGCCTGTCAAAACCTTCTCAACGCGCTTCATATGATTCTTGATTTCTAATGAACTCTTCGGAAAAACTTGATTTAAAATTTTAATTTCTCCATCGCCTCGAATCCGAAGCACTTCTTCCATTTGGTGAACACTTTCTTTAATACTCAACTTTCGCAGCATAAAACACCTTTGAAAGCATTTATATTTTAACATTTATTGAAAATAAAGTGTAGCCATTGCATGAAAAATGCACCCTTGTT
>JAYVIR010000092.1:0-199821 GCA_043770095.1 Eubacteriales bacterium | reverse complement strand
CGAAAGTCTGACAGCTTCTCTCTTGCCAATGGATAATTTAGAAATAAATGGTGCTTGATTATTTTTAACGAATAGAAACTGTTCCTTAAGTGCTTCAAGTGTCAAGTTCTCTAAATTGGTGATGTGCGGCTGTCTCATCGACTCTGAGAAGGCGTCCACTTTAGGGTCATACGAAAGACCGATAAACGGCGTTTCGGCAATTGCAGACAATATGAGTGAGTGCAGACGCATACCAAGGAATATTTGAGAATTTGAAAGTTCTTGAAGAATTTCATTCACATCTTCAGAATTTAAAATACTGACATTGTCGCGACTGACTCGATCTTTAAGGTCTTCCAATAAAAGATCGTCATAGCCTTTTTGAAAAGGAATCAATTGAACTTCGTAACCTTCATCAAGCAAATAATGCGTAAATTGCTCGAAGATTGGCATGAAGGTCGCTTGATTTTTCCAAGGTCGCAAATTAAGACTGACTTTTTCTTTGACTTCTTCTAATTGAATATGAACATCATGAGAAAAGACCAAGTCGCTGCCAAGTTCAACATTGTTTTTAACGCCAAGTTTCAATAGCGTTTCATAGGAAGCTTCATCTCTGACAACAATGGCATCCAGTTTTTTCAGTAAGCTAGCCGATAAAAAACTCCATAATTTCCCTTCAATGGGGCCAATGCCGTTACCAAGCAAAATTGTCTTTTTACCGGAAAATTTAGCGATAAACAAGAGCATCAAATAATAGATGAGAGAACGATTGCTAGTCACATTTTGAAGCATTGAACCACCGCCGCCAACAATGACATCGGAAACTCGGATTTCTTTGATGATATCCGCAAAGTGGTTGCGGCTAACACCTTTTATGCCATGTTTTTGAAAAGTTTCTTTGACATTGTAAGTCAGTGCACGCAGTTGGGCGCTTGGATCACTTTTAAGAATAAGGTCTTTAGTAGCCTTAAGGAGAAGTTCATCGCCAAAATTAGAAGACCCATAGTAACCTATGATAAAATATTTTCGGCTCATTGCTAAACACACTCCTTAGGACGAAAGGCATTGAGAAGTGCGACTGTAAGCCAGAAGTAGAAGACCATTGCCGGTACTTCAAAAATATTCTCGACGCAGTTTTGAACCAAAACACCAACACAGCCAGTATACAAACCGATTGTCAGAAGTCTTGTTTGTGAAGTCGTTTGATATTTGATCGTTTTAATGCCGAAATGGATGAAGGAAACAATCATGAGAATAAATGCGACAATGCCGTAGATGCCCATTTCGACAAGCGTCTTAAGATAATAATTATCCACATAAAACGGCGCCAATTTGTTATTCATAGCTACCGCACCGCCATAACGACCTAGACCGACTCCGAATATTGGACTTTCAGACCATTTGTCAATACCTGCCATCCATCTCATAATACGTCCGCCCGCGGCTGATTTAAGCATATAAGTAGGCGAAAACATAAACAGAAGTCTTTGGCTAAAACCACTACCTGAAACGATGAAAATGCCAACGAGTGCGCCTAGATGAATGATTATTTTTCGGTTAATAAAGAGTGCAAATACTAACATAGAAAATCCGAATGCAAGCCATGAGCCTCTTGATAGGGTGAATACCAAACCAAAGGTCATGAACATTAAGGACAATCCGTAAAAGACCTTCAAGGCAATTTGTTTTGCACTGAGCACTAGACCTAATACGATTGGCATGAAGAGCACAAAAATAACGCCTAAAATGTTAGGGCTGCCAACAATTGAAAAGGCTCTCGTTCTAATTGACTCTGAGCTGTCAATCCAATTGCCTGGCATTTGAACGCCTGCCACGTATTGATAAGTCGCATGTATGCCGAGCATAAGTCCCATCAAAGCGATGATGTTCATGGCTTTTTTGGCTTGCTTTGGCGTTTGTATGAACTGCGTGATGATGAAGTACCAGAATACTTGTTGGAATACAGCTCTGAAGCCTTCAATGGCAATAGAGAGGTCTGGCGCCACTATAAGGACGTGAGAAACGCCAAAAAGAATAAAAATCAATACTGATAAATCCATTGGCGTAAATTCATATCTGAGTTTACCTTCGCTTTTGTAGCGGCGGTAAAAGAGCAGTACAAACATTCCAAGTAGGAGCAAATCATCCCATATGGTTGAAATGGGTCCAAAAATTGAAATTTTTCTGATGAGATAATCCACAAAGATATAGAAAACAGGAACATATATAATCTTATCCATCCATTTATCAATGGTGAGGAGCATCAAAGTCAACGTTAAGAGTACCAATGCAATCGGTAAACTTACAAATGACGATACAGCCGCGAAGGCAGCGCCTAAAAGAAAAAGAATGCCTAAGTGAGATTGCTTCATTCGCCATCACCTACCAATATCAAAGCTTCAATTTTTTTCATGATCCAACTGTCTTTTGTTCGATTTTTTAATAAATGACTCAGAATATAGACTGCGATTGAGAGCCCCAAGCACAGTAAACCAATTTTATTGAGTGGGTTTAAGACACTTGAAACCAGTCCAAATCCAAATAGCAAGGCACAGGACGAAGCCATGTAATCCGTTTGAGCGCGTCCGACAAAGCCAAAAACAGCAGATCCAACAATGCTATTTTTGGCCGAAGTAGCAATAAACCCTTCAAAGCGACCAAAAATTCTATCGATACTTTTAAAAATCTTATAGGAAAAACCGTTAGAAACGTGTGTTTGGTAGGGCTTTAGAGGCGCTTCAATCGGTTTCATTTTAAAATCAAAATAGAAAAATCGGCTATGGTCGGCATAATGCTTAATGCGCTTTAATATTCGGAAGAAGAAACTATCGTTTAAAAATGACAATGGCTTCATACTATTGCACCTGTAAATCTACAACTTTTGTAGAATACTTATACGAACTAGACTCTAAGAAAACCATAATGCCGTGTCTGACTTCTTGCTTGCCTAATTTGTAAACAGGCCCTTTTTTAACAAGAGTTGTTTCAACGGTTACAATCGCTTCTTGAAGTGTTGGGTCAATAGATTTGACTGCTTTGCCATTGGCGTCTACATTGGTTTTATAAACGTCTTGAAACTCAATTTTTGTAACTTTGCATTCATCACCTAAATAACGCTTATCTTCAGCGATTTTGTCACCAACTTTTAAGACTTCAAAGTAGCCTTTATCGCAAATGATAGACAGTTTCATTTCTGCCGGCACCTCTATTTCAGATAGCGTGATAGAGGAAATAGAGTTATCGGTGATTTTTAAAAATGATAAGAAAACTAAAAATAGGATGAGGCAGATCCCCATCAAGTCTAAAATGTTCAGTTTCCCAAACAATTTGCCTTTGTCATCTATAATCTTCAATTATCTCACCTCAACTTTCTTAATTTTGCCGTATAATTCGCCTTTTGACGTTTTCACATAGTAATTTAAACCGACCTTGGCTGGTTGACCGCCAATTTCGATATATGGATTAGTAGGATTGATGACTACTTTTGAGCGAATGATAACAATGGCTGTTTTGTCCACAGTGTCTTCATATTTAGTCATAACGCCGTTGTTATTTGCAGAAGCTTTGATTGAATTGACAACGGAGACAGATTCAATCGTGCCCTCTTGAAGTTTGTTTAAAGCCATCAGTTGATCACCCTTTGCAAAGCCTTTGCAGAGCGCGTCGGTTACATTTTTAACTTCAACGGTCATGATCATTTCTTTTTGATTGGAAGGTTGACTGGTAGATGTTTTGTTTGTATCCGCATCAGGTTTATTTAAAACAAGAACAGCAGCACCAACAATAACCAATATGATCAATATGATCAGCGCATCAAACCAATTCCATTTTCTATTTTTTATCATTCGTTGCCTCCTGTAGAGTTGAATTGCATGCTTAATTTTGTTTTAAAATTTCTCTATAAATAGCGATGTGTCTAGCCGCCATAATTTGAGAAGTGTGTTTTTCAAGGACAAGCGCTTTAAGTTTTGCGCCTAACTCAGCCGATAAAGTCTCGTTTTCAAGCAGAGAAATCATTTTTTGTGACAGCGCCAAAGTGTCGCCACTTTCAAATAATAAGCCTGTTTCTCCATCATCTATCAGTTCGCCAACACCGCCAACGCGTGAAGAAATGGCAGGTTTTCCGAAATAGCCGCCTTCCATAAGAACATATGGGAACGTTTCGTTTAAAGAAGTCAGAACGTTAATATCGATGGCATTATAAAAGTTTGCAATGTTAGAAAGCCGGCCTAAAAACCGTATGCGTTTTTCAAGGCTTGCATTTTGAATAAGTGAAAGCAATTCTTTTTTGAGTTGTGGGTCGCCACCGCCAGCAATGATGAACAAGACATCTGGTCTTTTTTGGCAAACAGCAATCGCACTTATTATAAATTGGTTCAAACCTTTAACGGGGTGTATTCTTGCAACGATGCCAATGATTTTGTCATTTGGCTTTATGGTCAACTCATATTGCTTTAAAAAAGCGTCTTTTGTGAGTGTAACAGCATACCTTTCTAAATCTAAACCGTTGCTAGCGGCAAATACAGCTTGTTTTTTTACTCCTCTTTCAATCATGGTGCTGCACATTTTCTGAGAAATGGCAATGTGGTAGGGAATGCTTTTATAGCACCATTGGTTAACGCCTCTTAAAGTAAGGCCTCGAGGGGATTTGTCGTACTCCAGCAGGTAGTCGCTATGTGTGGTACTCAGCGTTTTGACTTTGTAGAAGGCGTGTAAAAGACCTGCAAGCAAGTTTGCACGCGTGCCGTGACTGTGTACTAAATCAAAATTTTCATTGCAGTATTTAGCTAGTTTAGGCATTTCACTTATGATTTTAAAGCCATTTGGCTCAATAACGTGAACCGGAATGTTAAGGGTTCTAATTTCATCAGCTATTAAACCTTCATTAATAACTATCAGTGTTACCTGACACTCATTGCGCAAGGCTTTTAAAAGTGTGACAACATGGGTCATTGCACCACCGGTATCATTTCCGCTGAAAATGTGAGCAATTCTTAACATAATTGTTCTCCTGGATGGATTCCTTGAAATATTTTAGACAATTGCTCCGTTTGTTTTTTGCGGCTATAAGATTGAACTTCGTCCCAAAGAGGTTCGTGAGGGATGCCACCATTTTTCCATGCGTCGTAATAACGGATCAATTGGGCTTCAATACCGTCAATGTCATCGGTGTCAACGACACTGCCTGTATGCGTTTGTTCAATTACCTGCGCAGCTGCGCCATGAGGCGGTACAAGTGCTAAAATAGGTCGATCCACGTTGATATATTCAAATATTTTTCCTGTGTAGAAGTTTTCAGATCCTTTTCCGGAGCCAATCACCAATAATAAAATTTGCGATTTTTTAAGCATGGCAATACTGTCACGATGCGGTAAATAACCATATTGCTTCATAACGCCTTCCAAATTGAATTGAATGGCATAGTCATTTAGAACGCGTTCATAGATATTGCCAACCACTCGTATTTCTAAATCTTTTTTAAGGATGTGTCCTTTTTTGATGGCAGCGCTTAAGCCCTCAAGAAATTCATTTAAATTTCTTCTGCCATAGAGTGAACCCGTATAGGTGATGACAAATTTTTCTGAATCTGCCTTAACGGTTTCAAGACCATCAAAGTCGTCACTGTCATAACCATTAGGAATGAAAGTAGAACGACCTTTTAGTTTTGGATTGTCTCTCACAAAGTTACTCAGCATAAACGGTGTATTGGTCACCAAATAATCACAGTTGGAGGTTACCGCATATTCTTTTTTCTTTTCGCCGCCAAGCCTTAATTGCATGAAGACGCTGTCTAAATGGTAAGGGTTATTTGTCCATTCATCTCTAAAATCCACGACCCATCT
Source organism: Eubacteriales bacterium (assembly GCA_043770095.1). GTDB lineage: Bacteria > Bacillota > Clostridia > Peptostreptococcales > Acidaminobacteraceae > JBGSUZ01. The sequence continues at coordinate 193,999 of JAYVIR010000092.1, read as the reverse complement.
GATATGTGGGTGCTGTTTCTTTAAATAGAGCCCCATTAAATGACTGCTATAAGGGAATGAAGTGGTATAAACGATTTTAATGTCTTGTTCTGCAATCAAGTTGGATACTTTCTTTCGATTGAGCAAATACCAAAAATATTCTGGGTCAGGCGAAACCAATTTTAACCCAACAAATTTCATTGGGAGTTTGAACGGGCCTTTCCAATTGACCAAATCATAGCTTTTCAGCCGATGAATTTCTAAGTCGGCGGGCAAGTCGACAAGAAGGGACTTATCAATCAAAGTCCCTTTATAGTCTTTCGTTATAATGATGGGCTTGAAACCGAATTCAGGAAGATATTTGGTAAATTTAATGCTCCTCTGAACACCGGCACCACCCATCGGTGGAAATTCATTCGCGATGATTAATACTTTTTCCATGTTTATGCACGTCCAAGCAATGTGACTTCAAAACCGAGTGCTTCGAGTGCTTTGTGGTCTAAAACATTTCGAGTGTCAAAAATGCGCTTTGTTTTCATGAGTGAAGCCACTTTTTCAAAATCGAGGTCTTTAAAACGGTCATGATGAACGCCGAGTACCATTAAATCAGCACCCGTAACCGCTTCATAAACATCTTCAACCAGTTCGCCATTTTGTGGCGCATAAGGATCGTGGAGTGAGAGTGTATATTTAGTATGTGCTTTAAGTTCGTTGACAAGGTCAACAAGCGGGCTTTCACGCATGTCGTCAATGTTTGGTTTATAGGTTAAACCTAAGATGGCAACTTTCCCTTGACCATCTGGTAAAATTCTTTGAATTCTATGCATGACATGTTCAGGCATGCTGTCATTTGTTTCTCTAGAGAGTTTGATGATTTGCGCTGCTGGGTCTTTTTCAACAATAAACCATGGGTCCACCGCAAGGCAATGTCCACCAACACCAGGACCAGGCTGATGCAAGTTTACGCGAGGGTGTTTATTTGAAAGTTCAATGACCTCCCAAGCGTTGATGCCCATGTTCTCACATAATTTAGCAAGTTCATTGGCAAGTGCTATATTAACATCTCTGAATGTATTTTCCATTAATTTGCACATTTCAGCTGTTTTAGAATCGGTTTTAAAAATTTCGCCTTTAACAAAAATCTCGTATAATTTCTTAACGGCTTTTGTAGAAGCGTCGTTGATACCGCCCACAATTCGATCGTTTTCAACCAGTTCGATTAAGATTCTGCCTGGGATTACACGCTCAGGTGAGTGCGCAACAAATACATCTTCGCCAATATTAAGATTAGATTTTTTAAGAATTGGCACGATGATGTCTTCTGTTGAGCCAGGAGGTGAAGTGGATTCTAAAATGACAATATTCCCTTTTCTTAAAAAAGGAACAATGGCTTCTGTAGCGCTAGCCACATAGCTCATATCCGCACCCTTGTCTTTTTTGATAGGCGTTGGAACAGCGATGATAAAAACATCGCACTCTTCAAGAACGGTTGAGGCTTTAAGTCTGCCGCTAGAAACAACTTGTCTGACTAAGTCATCAAGAAAAGGCTCTTCAATTGTGATTTCACCTTTATTAAGCGATGTCACAACGGACTCGTTCACATCATACCCTAATACATGAACCCCGCGGCTTGCAAACATAGCTGCTGTTGGTAATCCGATGTATCCAAGTCCAAGAACAGCAATTTTAAGATCTTTTTTGTAATCGGTCATTTAATTTTCCTCCAATTTTCTTAGCCAGTACATTGAAATCTTCTTTAAAGGCGCCTGTCATGTAGATGATGATAAAATAAATAATAACACAAAAAATAATTGTTAAAAATAAAACAGAAACATTGTCACCAATTTGTTTCAAATAATATCCGGAAACGCCCATAATGAGAGTGGACAAGACAATTCCAGAAATTGACTTAAAATCATAGGTTATTTTGATTAAACTTCTTCCTGTATAAAAGGCGATGCAGCAATAAATAAAATAGGCAAAACAAGTGGAGATGGCGGCAAATTCAAAGCCCAATATTGGTATGAACATGAAGTTTAAGCCGATGTTAACCACGCCTGCGATGCTGCCCATAAGGAATGCGCTATTTGTTTTGCGGGTAAGCTCCAGCGGTTTAATCAAGTACTCCGATAAACCATAGAAAAGCATGCCCCATGAAACCCAAATGATGATGTTCGAATACTGATCGAAACCTGCGCCCAAAATAAGCTTAGAAATGGGTTTGCTTAAAATGCTGAGCCCCATTGCCGAAGGCAGGGCAATCAATAAGTAAAGTCTTGTCCCATAGTCCAAAAGGTGATTGGCTTCTTCTTTGCGACCGTTATTGTATGCCGCGAGGATATTTGGGTAAATACTTCTCATAATGGCAAACATGATCATGGTAAAAGCCGCCGATGGGATGGAGTAATTACCGGTATAATAGCCAAGTGATTTTAAATCGGTTAAATAAGGAATGATATAGCGATCGGATAAATTCAGTACGCTAATGGCCAAACTTAAACCCACAAGGGGATAGGCGTACTTTAGAAATTTTTTCGCAAGCGCAGTGTCAAAACTTTTCAGATTAATTTTCATGCCTACATTTAAGTAGTAGACGATAACCGTTATAAAATCAATGAACATTTGCGACCATAACACCGATTGGAAATCAGGCATAATGGTGTGATACAACAGTATCATTAAAAGTAATTTGGCTAGCGTTGAAAGAACGGATACAATCGCTGTCAAAACAACTTTTCGTTTGGCAATGATGATTGCCGTAAGGACGAACATGACGCTGTAAGCCAGATAGAGCAGCATGTAGAATCCCATGTGAATGGAACTGTGCATGACCAGCTTACTAAAGTACAAACCGATGGCGGCAACAAGCTGTGTTGCAAAAATGAGTCCAAACAGCGTTGTCAGGTAGCGTTCTTCTTCTTGAGCCGTCTTTTGCTCAGATAAAAAACGATAGGCAGCATGATAGACCCAAACGGAAAAGAACGTGTAACAGACAGTGATGCCAACGGTAACGCCTTGTACTTGTCCATAACCTTCTGCGCCGAGCAACCTAGTGTAAACGGAAATGGCGACCATTCCAAGTATGGCTTCAATAATTTTTGCGGGTAAATAAATCATTAAATCCTTTTTTATTTCTTTTGAGGACATTCAAACACCTAATTTCTATAGATTTTACCGTACCACTCATTATATAATGATTTTATAAGCTTGTAAAATAATATGGAGGTAATTGTATGGATTTTTATCAGATGATTGGACATTATTACGACGACTTATTTCCGCCATCAAAGGCACAAATTTCATTTTTGCTAAAACAGCTGGAAAAGCCAAGTAAAATATTAGATTTGGGGTGTGCAACTGGAGGCTATGCGATTGCTTTGGCAGAACAAGGTCATGAAGTGACTGCGATTGATTTAGACGAGGCCATGATTGAAATCTTGGCGCATAAAATAAAAGACAAACCTTATAAGTTAGATTGCCAAGTGGCAGATATAAGAGCAGTGGCTTCCATGACGGAGACTTACGATCTAATCTACTGCATTGGCAATACAATTGTGCATTTGGAAAATTTGGATGAGGTAGATTCATTTTTAAGCGCGTGTTATGCGCGGCTTAACTCTGGAGGCAAGCTTGTCATCCAGTCGGTCAACTATGATCGGATTTTGAAAAATCTGGTTCAGTCGTTGCCAGAGATTGTTAGGGAATACCCAGTGCTTAGCTTCTTTAGAAGATACCATCACGAAGAAGGGCACATTAGATTTGTGGGCGCATTAACGGTTGGCGAGAGTGGACAGAAGCAAACATGGACTGCTGAAACGCAGCTGCTACCAATTTTGAAGAATGATTTGGAACAATCTTTCATTAAAATTGGGTTTGAACACATCGATTTTTACGGAGATTTCAATAAAGTTCCCTTTTCTATTGAGAGTCCAGCATTGGTTACATTGACTGTAAAGTGAAGGTTTTCATGCAAAAAAATATAGTTGCCATACTCAAAATGCAAGTTGAGTGGCAACTATATTTTTTTGAAAGTAATTGTTTGTTTTCTATTGATAATTGCAAGTTCCTATTGTATAATCGTCATATACTTAAATGATTGTATACAATAATACAAAGTGCGGAGGTTGAATATGGAAAAAAATATTTTTGCTGTAAATGTTTCAGAGGCATGTTGTTCAAGATGCGGAGATCAAAAAATGTTAAATGTAATTGGTGTATGCGACCAGTGCAACGTTGAAATTGATAATGAATACATGGAAATCTATAACTTAGAAAATATGGAGTGCTAATCTTATGATTGAAGCGCAGCAATGAAAGCCCTTACAGGAATAAATTCTTGTAGGGGCTTTCGAGTTTAATGGGTTGGTTCAGGTAAGAAACTTCGGTTTTTATTTAAGCCATTTTTGTATCATGCTACCCAGTTCTTTGAAATCAATCGGTTTTGCTAAATGATCATCCATACCAATAGCAATACATTTCTCACGGTCTTCTTGCAAGACATGAGCAGTCATTGCAATGATAGGAGTGACGTAGTCAGTTTCCATTTTCGACACTGACAACTTCCTAACCACGTTTGTTTATGTATCTAGAAATCACCTTACTATTCATTATGTCATCTTCAACGAGAAGAATTTTAGCAGATTTACTGCTTGTATATTTTGTTGAAATAGCACTTAATTTCTTAGTAGCAGTTAGATTGCTAGGTAGTTCAAAAGAACAGGTGAAATGAAAATTACTACCTTGGCCTACACTGCTTTTTAGCCAAATATCACCGTTCATTTGTTCGATGAGCCCTTTGCATATTGCAAGTCCTAAGCCAGTGCCACCATATTGGCGTGTATTTGAACTGTCAACTTTGCTGAAAGATTTAAAGAGAAGATTGAATTTCTCTGGTGAAATACCGATGACGGTATCTTCGACTGAAAAGTGAAGTTTAGTTATATTTGAAATAGATTTTTCTTTAAGATTAGCAGAATGAGTGATTTGAACATATTTTATAAATTTTGTAGCATTGCCTAACAAATTGGAAATAATTTGGCGCAACCGAAAGGAATCACCAATTAGAATATTGGGCACTTCAGAACCAATAAATGTACTGAACAATATTTTCTTTTCGGACAATGAAAGATGAAATAGTTTCTCAGTATCGGCTAATACATCTTTTAAAAAAAAAGGAACTCTTTCAAGCTTTAGTTGACCGGCTTCTAACTTTGAATAATCATGAATGCCATTGATGACTATTAAAAGAGCGTCAGAAGCTGTTTTAGAAATATGAATTAGATCCTGTTGTTCTTCTGAAAGGTCGGTCATATCTAAAAGTTGCATTGTACCCATAATTGCGTTTAAAGGCGTTCTGATTTCGTAAGCCATATTAGAGAGAAATTGACTTTTGGTAATATTTGCGGCTTCTGCTTTTTCTTTAGTAATTGCCAGTTCAGCCGCGCGCTTTTCTTTTTCGTTATTTTGAAAAGCCAACTCTTTATTTGTAAATTTTATACAAATAGTTGCATGCCTATTTTAATACCGAAAAATATAATAACAATGCCACATAGTCGGTTGATATTGGTTAAAACTTTTGGCGTCATCAGATGCCTAAGTCGGTTGACTAATGTAGAAAGTCCGATAAACCAAATGGCAGAAGAGAGTGCAACACCTGAGATAAACCAATAGCTTGAAGCACCAATTAGGGTTGCTCGAAATCCGCTAAGTAAAAGGGTACCGTCAATAATCGCCTGAGGATTGAGCCAAGTGACCATAAATACAGTGAGGCAAGTCGCGAGTAGGGAAGGGTTGACTTCGGTTTCGGCTATGCCTGTGCTGGTCGATCTGATCAGTGAGACGCCAATATAGAGAACAGCTAAACTGCCAAAGCCCATAATGAATTGTTTAAGGACAGGGAAATAGCTTAGAAGGAGTCCTACGCCGAAAAAGCACGCCACTGCAAGTCCTATGTCAAACAATATGGTAATCAGCGCAATTTGTAGCGCTCTGGATTTGCTGCATTTTGCCGAAGCATTAATGACATAAGCGTTTTGCATGCCGATTGGCGCTACATAGGCTAAACCAACTAAGAGACCTTGTAATAAATAGTGAATCATGAGTGCACATCCTTATAATTATAATTTAGACAAAATAGGCGGTTTCTCAAGAGAAACCGCCTATACTTTTGATTATATTTTATATTTTTTAAGTTCACTGCGAAGGTTTACAGAAAGTTTTTCCATGTCGTGAATGTATTCAGTGAAAGATGCAATTTGAGCAGTAAACTCATTAACATTGTCACTCATCTCTTGAGATGAAGCAGAGTTCTCCTCGGCAATAGCGGCAAGTGTATGCATATTCTCAAATACAGACGCAATTTTATTTGTTTCAGCAGCCAATTTGACAGAAAGTTCGACAATGCCATCGGCAACATCAGAAATTTTATCAGTAGCCGTTTTATTGCTTTGCGCAACATCTTCAAGTTTTGAACTGCCATCTTCCAATTCTTTAAATTGAGAAGAAATCAGTGTAGACATAGACGTTACATCAGAAATAAATTGTCTGAGGCTTGAATTAATAGTGTTAACAGCATGCTTAGAATCTTCAGCAAGTTTGCGGATTTCTTCTGCAACAACTGAGAAACCTCTACCCATTTCTCCAGCTCGGGCAGCTTCGATGGAAGCGTTAAGCGCAAGAAGGTTCGTTTGTTCTGCAATAACTTCAACAGTACTAACGATTTGAATAATGTCGTTGACCTTGTTTGACATGTTAATGCCTTGCTGATTTACGTGAGCAAAGTCAGTTTTAATGTCATTGAGTTTTGAAGTAACAGCGACTAAATCATGGAAGGCTTTTCCAATATCCACAACTGCTTCTTCAAGTTGGTCTTTACGACGAACTTCTTCTCTGGTAAGCATTTGAAGAACATCCATATTGGCACTGAGAATGGTAACGGACTTTTCAGTTTCTACCGCTTGGTGGGTTGCACCCTCAGCAACTTCTTTAACATTGACAGAAATAATTTTTGCGACGCCACTAAGACTTCTAGAAACTTCTAAGAATTTTTGATTAAAGTTGTGAATGTCATCTATTCCGCCTTTAAACATTAAGAAGTCTGTTCTGAAAGTGTGTCTGGTTTTATTGAGTTCGTCAAAAATATGTTCTTGGTCATCACCAGTTCGAACGATTAAATCATTTTCAAAATTAAGCTGTCCGAGTTGGGTAATGTTTTCAATAGCAAGCGCAACAGGTGCGGTAGTAATACCGGCAATGAACATGGTTGCAACAAAGGTGATTACCGCTAAGATAGCACCTTGGATCCAGCCGATGCCAAGAAGGAGTGCTGCGATTGTAATAAAAATAGTAGGGAATAAGGCGATTTTTATTGGTATGTTTCGAATGAAACCAAGCGATAAAATCTTGGAGAATTTAAAACTTTTCTTGGAATTAGTGCCTTTTTCAGTTCTGATTTTCATGGTCATCTTTGTAGAACCGTCTGAGTTTTTGATATTCTCAAGTACTTCCATTTCCATTTTTTCATTAAAGTGCTTAGCAGAACCTTCTAAAAGACCATGAAGATAATCCGTAAGCCCTCTTTTGGAAACGTAAGTAATTGTAAAGGTATTTTCGTCAATTTCTTCTGGGATGAGTCTTGGTGGCGTGGCACCCTTAATCATCTTTGTGAGTTGAGCATGAACCGTGTCCATCATCATCAAGAAGCTTTTAAGTGAAGACCTCTCAAAATACGAAGGGAACCACTTGTAAAAACTTTCAACGTTATTCTGGCCAATGGTACGCCATACTTCTTTATATGGTTTGCCTGAAATGCGACTAACTTCTTCAACTAAGGAAAAAATTTCTTTATCGATGATGTCGTCAAGTGGACTGATCATTTTGTCAACAGGCCAATTGACAGAAGACATTGCCTTACGCTTGACATCTACGCCATAAACTTTTTCAATCGTGCTTAGCCAAATGGATACAACTGTTCCTTTCATAAAAAAGATCACCTCTTATCTGTAATGGTTACAACACTAGTATATATCACCCATTGACAGACTTAAACCCTTTTTATATTAAAGTTTACTATCTTAAAAGAAAATCAATATTCATTTAAGAATTAAACCACATTAAAATAAAGTTTGAACTCATCAAAAATAGCGCCAACGGTCGTGATTTCTTCTATTCTATACCCATTAGCACCACTAAATATCAATCCATCTTCAATATTTCCATTCACGGCTTCCACCAATGCACCTGTTATGCAATAAGGCGTAGTTGCGGGGTCGCAGTGTCCTAAGCAGCCGATACATCGAGTGACCGGCACTCGTCCAAGTTCAAGCTTTTGCGTTAGAGCACTTCGGATGGCTCTTCCCGGCAAACCGACGGGGCTTACGACAAGTTGCACATCGCCTTCATTTGCATTGATAAAAGCTTGTTTATATGAGTCCGCAGCGTCGCATTCAACGGTTCCGATGAATCGAGTTGCCATTTGAACGCCTTTTGCGCCGAGTTCATAATAGATGGCTGCGTCTTCTGGTGTGTAGATGCCACCAGCGGCGATGACTGGAATTTCGATGCCGTATTTTTCTTCAAAAGGTTTTACCGCTTCAATGACTTCTTTGACTAAATCGATTAAGTTAGGCGGATTATTGAGTAGATCTTCTTTTGAGAAGCCTAAATGTCCACCCGCGAGAGGGCCTTCAACGACGATGGCATCTGCTGTGCGCTGATAACGTTTGTCCCATAATTTAAGCAGGGTATCGACTGTTTTTCGAGAAGATACGATGGGCGCAATCTTGGTATCAGATCCAGCAACGAGCTCAGGTAAATTTTTTGGGAGTCCTGCGCCAGAAATAATCAAATCGATTTTTTCAGCAACGGCTGTTTTTACCAAGTCGGCATACTGAGAAGTGGCGCAAAGAATATTGACACCAAAAAATCCTTCAGGCGCAAATGCTTTTGCGAGCCTAATTTCTTTGGCGAGCGCAACAAGGTTTGCTGAAAAAGGATTGGTTAAGAAGTCAGGCTCTTTAAAGCCCGGGTTTGCACCAGAAATGACGCCAATGCCACCAGCGGCAGCAACCGCACCTGCGAGACGGTGCATTGAAATGCCAATGCCCATACCGCCTTGGATTATAGGGAACTTTGGTTTTAAATGACCAATACTTAACGTTGGAAAATTCAAAAAAAATCAACTCCAATTCTTTAAAATGATTGAGGGACTGTGCACATGCAAATTTTGTGCAGGCAGTTATCCTATTCAAGCATATTAAATAACGGAGCTGATGTCAATAACAGATATTAGTAACAGGTGTTAAGATTTTGTGTAGTACATGATATGGCTTGTTTTATTGTTTCGAATGAGACGTCCAACGGTGGATGTAATGATGAGTGCCGTCGCAATGGCGAGGGCGACAAAAAGTGCTTCAAACCCTTTGGTAGTAGCGGTGTTGTAGTCTTTCGTAATGATTGAGATCATGGTGTAATAAATGCCATATCCGGGCACAAGCGGAATGATTCCAGGAATAATAAAAATAGTGGCAGGGCTTCTGAATTTGTTGGCAAATAATTCGCCAATAAGGCCCACTGTAATCGCACCGACAAAGGTTGCTGTGATAACGGATTGTCCAGAGTCAACAGTTAGCATATAGCCTGTCCAACCCAATGCGCCAATCAAGCTGGCTTTAAAAACACTTTTTTTAGGGCAGTTAAATAGAATCGTAAAACCCATGGTCCCGAAAAAAGCAAAAATGGCACTCCAAAAATAAGTCATTATAAAATCCCTCCAAGCAAGTTGTATGAAGCTTGCAAAACAATACCAACCCCAAAGGCGATGCCTAAGGCGATAATGATGGCTTCGGTAGCTCTAGAAATGCCAGAAACATAATCCCCAGTGATCGAATCACGTACCGCATTGGTTAACGCTACTCCAGGAACAAGTTGCTGAATGGCACCTATAATAACAATTGCAGTTACAAGGTTAATATTGAAGCAATTTAAAATCCAGCTGTACAAAACTGTAAAGGTAGCCGCGGCAACGCCTCCGATAACGCTTTTGATAAAAACAGGCAGTTCTTTTTTGTTCATAATTTCCATAAATAAGGCAACTAGCACAGACGTGATAAAAGCGCCGCCAAACTCTAGAGCCCCACCTTTAAAGAGCAGCGCCATGAAGGCACCGGCGATTCCGGCAAAAAGAACTCTGGTTTTTAAACCGTATTGATCAGACGTCTCAATGGAATGCAGCTGTGTGACAGCGTCTTCAACAGTGAGGTCTGTTTCCACAAATACCCTTGAAAGATCGTTGACTTTAGTGATGTGCATTAAATCCATTTGTATTCGGTAGACACGTTCTAAGGTGGTATATATTTGGCAGTCGTAAGTAACGCTTACAAAAACGCCTGTAGGAACCACAAAAGACTGACTCTGCGAAATGCCTCTGGCAGCGAGAATACGCTCTATAGTACCTTCAACTCGATAAGTTTCGGCACCGTTTTCTAACATCACTCGACCTGCCATTGAGGCAAACGTGATGAGCTCTTTTAATTCTTTAGTTTGCATATAAAACTCCTTCATTTAAGACGTTAACGGTAGACATTAGCCTATTATAACAGAGCCATGTAATGAAATGGTTAAAAATTGGATTTAAAGCAAATAATCATCATGCAATCGGTTGCACAATCATAACCTTAATGGTTATAATGAACATTGGAAGGAAGTGAAGCACTATGAAAATCAGCAAAATCGATGAAAGTACCTCAATCCTGAAATTAGCTTGGCCTATTTTTATTGAGATATTTCTATTTATGCTCATGGGCAATATTGATACCTTTATGCTCAGTGGTTACTCAGACCAAGGAGTGGCGGCAGTTGGCAATGCTAATTTTATTTTTGGCACAATCATCATCATATTCAGTATTAGTGCGACGGCAACAGGTATTCTGTTCGCACAGTATTTGGGGGCGAATGACCGCAGTAAATTGTCCGAAATTTTTGGACTGTCATTCTATCTAAACATCATTTTATCCATCTTTATCATGATTGGCATGACCTTTTTTCAAAGTCAGATTTTTGAGTGGGTCAATTTGCCGAAAGAACTCTATCCCGATACGAAAGCCTATTTAGACATCTCTGTGACTTTTGTACTGATACCCGCAATATATATGGTATTGTCAACGGTGCTAAAAAGCCATGGTCTTACCAAAATAACCATGTACATGGCTGTTGTGCTCAATGTACTGAATGTTATCGGAAATTACATTTTTTTATATGGACCATTTGGATTGCCTATTTTGGGCGTCAAAGGCGTTGCAATATCCACTGTTTTTAGTAGGGGTTTAGGACTTGCCGTCATGTTGTACGTCGTCTTAAAACATCTGAAATATAGCATTTCTCCCAAAGTATTAAGACCGTTTCCAAAGGAAACTTTCATAAGTTTGATTAAATATGGTGCGCCAACGGCAGGTGAACCCATTTCTTATCAGCTCTCACAGATGGTCATTTTTTCTTACGTCAATTTACTTGGGGTTACTGTCGTGACCACGCGCATGTACGCCTCGATGATTACCTACTTTACTTACCTTGGATGCCTTGCAATATCACAAGCCACACAAATTGTTGTCGGCCATTTGGTCGGCGCAGGCAAAGAGGATCTGGCTGAGGGCATTCTTATGCGCTCGCTAAGAAAGGCGATTGGTATTACAATTACGGTGGCGCTACTCTTTGCCTTTTTCAGACATCAACTGTTTGATATCTTCACAAATGATCCCAAAGTCATTGCCATGGGTGGCATAATTCTTCTCATAGACGTTTTTCTTGAAATGGGTCGCGTGCTTAATATCGTTATTATTGGGGGTCTTAAGGCCGCTGGCGACGTAAATTTTCCGGTTGCAGTCGGCATTCTCTCCATGTGGGGCATTAGCACGCTCGGTGCTTACTATTTTGGCATCCACCTCGGTTACGGACTTCTAGGCATTTGGTTTGCAATGGGGCTGGATGAAGTCATTCGTGGCATTATCATGCTCACTCGCTGGAAACGAGGCAATTGGAAGGGCAAGGCTGTTTTTAAAAATGAAAGTAATTCTTGAAAAATCGATGAAACATCGTCTTGCGAATTGATTAAGGTTTGCGTTGAAATTGACTAGTGCCTATGATAAACTGTGGGTGGATGGAAGCTGGAGACAGACCATACCAAACCCAATTTTTACAAACGTACTTGTATCAAGCATTTAAAAAGCATCAAAGATGTACAAAATGAAAAGATTCTACTCTGAGCTTAGGACGGGGATGGAAGCATAGTGGAAAGTTACTCCCACCAGGCTTTTTTGGTGGGATTTTTTGTAAGGAGGCAATAACATGCGCGTAGGGTTTATCGGTTCAGGTAAAGTCGCCACAGCTTTTGGTTTGTACCTTAAGGACAAAAACCAAACAATTTCGGGCTATTACAGTCGCACGCCCTCCTCAGCAATCTTAGCCGCTAAATACGTTCAAACAGAGACTTTTCAAACCTTAGAAGCTCTTGTTATTCAGTCCGACTGGATTGGTATTACGGTTTCAGACGATCAAATTGAAGTCGTCGCTGAGGCTCTGAGCACCGTACAAATCGATACGCCTAAGGTCTTCTTTCATATGAGTGGTGCAAAATCCTCAAAGTGTTTATACCCATTAAGGGTCAGAGGTCACCAATGTCTTTCCATACATCCGCTGCAAACCATTTCTGAGGCCGTTCAGGGAAAAGAACTTTTAGGCAGGTGCCTTTATACCATTGAAGGCGATGAAAGTGCTGAGATTGAACAATTCTTAAAAAGTCTTGATCGACCGATTGTCAGAATTACAGCAGATCAAAAGCCTTATTATCACGCAGCGGCTTGTATGGCATCCAATTATTTATACACCTTGACACATGAGGCGATGGCGCTGATGAAACTTGCTGGTTTTAGCGAAGACATCAGTTTTGAAGCCCTTAGACCTCTGATGGAAGGGACTCTGGAAAATTTGAAAACCTTAAGCCCGCAAAAAGCGCTTACAGGTCCCATTGCCAGAGGCGATGTACAGACAATATCAGAACATATATCTGTTTTAAAGGATCAAACAGCCCTTTTAAGGGTATACAAACAAATGGGTTTGGCAACACTTCAGCTTGCATCACTGGACAAGTTAAAGGATTCTAAGACAATTGAAGAACTGGAAACTATTTTACAGGTGGAAGAGGAGTCAATCAAATGAAATCGAAAAAAATAACCATCCAATCATTTCAAAATGCAAAGAACGAAAAACGTAAAATATCGATGTTAACCGCTTATGATTACAGTACTGCAAAGTTGATGGATGAAGCCGGCATTGACAGCATCTTAGTGGGAGACTCCCTTGGAATGGTCATGCTCGGTTATGACAGCACGCTTCAAGTGACTATGGCAGATATGATTCACCACAGCAGAGCGGCTTCGAGAGGCGTTAAGAACGCCTTAGTGATTACGGATATGCCGTTTCTTTCTTATCACATTAGCATAGAAGAAAGTGTTAGAAATGCAGGCAGACTCATCCAAGAAGCGGGCGCTTCAGCTGTAAAATTGGAAGGCTGCCAAGGCGTATTGCCTCAAATAAAGGCCATTCTAGCCGCTCAAATCCCAGTAATGGGTCATTTGGGGCTAACGCCGCAGTCAGTTCATATGATGAGCGGTTATAAGGTTCAAGGCAAAGGCGAAGTTGCAGCCAAACAGCTCATTGAAGACGCATTGGCGTTACAGGCGGCAGGTGTTTTTGCGATTGTGCTTGAATGCGTTCCGGCGCCACTTGCCAAACTCATCAGTGAGAAGCTGACAATTCCCACCATCGGGATAGGGGCAGGACCTGACTGCGATGGACAAGTTTTGGTTTATCAAGATATGGTGGGCATGTACGACGAACTCAAGCCGAAATTTGTCAAACAATATGCGCAAGTAGGCGAGGCGATAAAAGCGGCGGTAAGTGCTTATGATCAGGACGTGAAATCAGGTCAATTCCCAGAAGAAAAACACACCTTCAAAATGGAAGACGGCCTTTTGGAAAAACTATATTAACAATTGGTTTAAATTTATCGATATTAGGTTAGGAGGTTCTCATATGCAAATCGTCGAAACGAAAAAGGAACTCAAAGAGGCTTTAAAAGCTCTCAGAAAAGGTCATAAAACTGTTGGGTTTATTCCAACAATGGGATTTTTGCATGAAGGTCATTTGTCACTTGTGCGTCGGGCAAAAGCAGAGAATGACGTGGTCGTGGTAAGTATTTTCGTCAACCCCACTCAGTTTGGACCAAATGAAGATTTTTCAAGCTACCCGAGAAATATAGCGAAAGACTGTGCGCTTGTTGAGTTAGAAGGCTGTGATCTGGTATTCATTCCAGAGCCTTCAGAAATGTACCCAGAGCCTTATATGACGTATGTGGATGTGACTGGCAGTCTTACCGACAAACTTTGCGGTTCGAGCAGACCGGGACATTTTCAAGGTGTGGCAACAGTTGTGACCAAATTGTTTAATTTAGTGAAGCCAACAAGAGCTTACTTAGGTCAAAAGGATGCACAGCAAGTTGCAATCATTGAACAAATGGTTTCAGATTTAGACATGGAACTGGAAATTGTTCCTTGTCCAATTGTAAGAGAAGCAGACGGTTTGGCGCTTAGTTCGAGAAACACCTATTTATCAGAATCGGACCGTCAGGACGCACTCGTTTTGAGTCGAAGTTTGATTTGGGCTAAGTCATCCATTGAAGCGGGCGAAAAAAATGCGGCTGTTTTAATAGAAGGCATTAAAGGCATAATCAATATCGCAGAGAGTGCAGAAATTGACTATGTTCAAATAGTAGATGCGAAAACGCTTGAATCTGTAGAGACACTCAAAGGAACAATTTTAATCGCTTTGGCTGTAAAGATTGGTAAGCCAAGACTTATTGACAATATGCGAATAGAGGTGAAATAGATGTTATTAAATATGTTTAAAGGTAAAATACACCGCGCAACGGTAACTGAGGCGGATCTGAACTATGTGGGGAGCATTACCATCGACAAAAATTTACTGGACGCTTCTGGCATTCTTCCAGGCGAAAAGGTTCAAATCGTCAATAACAACAACGGGGCTAGATTAGAAACGTATGTCATTGAGGGCGAGGCAGGCAGTGGCGTCATCTGTCTAAACGGTGCGGCGGCTAGGCTTGTGCATGTTGGTGACACGGTCATCATCATCGCTTATTGCTGGTTGGACTCTGAGGAAGTGAAGACATTTAAGCCAAAGGTGGTCTTTTGCGAAGAGGGCAACAAAATTATGGAAATTAGCGACCATGAAAATCATGGGGATGTGAAGTAGGATGAGCCTTAATGTCAAACGATTGACGCTCTTTGTTTTTGGTGTATCTGCCCTGATTTTAGTATCGGGTGGAAACTGGTATCAAGGGCTTCTTATTTGGATGGTGGCACTCCTAGCGCTGATTTGGGTCGAAATGAAGCATATTCAGCAGCGACTGCCGAGTATTTTGCCGAAACTATACGTCTGCGCCAAACCAGATGAATTTTTGGAGTGGATGGAAGACTTAAAAAAAGAGTTGTTATTCAAAAATTTTTTTCAAGAAAAATTAGACGTGTATAACACTTCAGGATTTTTGTACCAAGTAGGAAGACCTCATCTTAGTCTTACAGAAGCCGACTGGGCATCAGGACACAATCCTTTACAGGCTGAGAAAAAGCTTCGCGATCCACTAAAAATATTAGAAAAACGCCTGTTAACCCCAGCGGATTGTCAAAGACGTTTGCTTAATGACCTGTATCAAATATGGATTCAGGGCGGTGAAGGGTTTAAACAATTAAAACCGGCAGTTGTTAAGCAGTTGATTCAGGACGGCGAAGCTAAAATATTAGATGCAGACACGCAAAAAACTATTTTAAGCTTAATAGGAAAATTGATTATAGCCAAATGGTTCTTAGGGCACCAGCAAAGACAAGAAGCTGAACAATTGCTTATAGAACTTCGAGAAACAGAAGTTTTTAACTTGATGTTTGGCGAGGTTAATTTCCACCTTGGACAGATTGAAATACAAAAAAAGCAGAAGATAAAAGCAAATTATTTTTTAAAAGTAGCGCTTAATTTTGCAGATGATACGGCGCTTGAATCATTAATATTAGATTATTCTGGGAGGATTCAAAATGTCAAAGAATAAAGCAACCATGGGCATCGTTGCATTCTTGCTGATGGTAGGGATGTTATCAATGGGACTTAATTACATCGTGGCAGGCGTCGTGACCATTGTTATTGTAATGGTATTTAATGGTGGCAAAAATTTCAGCGCCTATAAGGACAGAACTGAACTCTTGCAGACGGACTGCGATCCAGAAGCTTTTTTAAAAATGACTGCTGAGCTCAGAAACCAAAGCAAAAACAATGCAAAAATGCAGAGTTATTTGCAAATTGATGAAGCTGTAGGGTTAATGACGTTGGGACAATTTGAAGAGGCAAAGGCAATCATGATTGCAATCGATTCAGATAAATTACCAACCAAATACCACATCGGATTGATTCACAAAATGAACTTGATGTACTGTCTCTATGAACTCGGCGAGATTGAAGAGGCTGAGTTTGTATATGAAGACGTGCTGCCACTTTTATCGGTGGACGATCTTCATGTGCAACTTACCAAAGATGTTTTGCTTGCAGAGAGAGCCTATTTCCTTGAAGAGTACGAGGAGTGCAAGTTGCTCATTGCACCGTTATTAGATAAAGGTTTGAAAAAACGTACGTATTTAACGCTTGTGTATCGTTTGGCTCAAATGGCTGAAAAATCAGGTGATTTGGAGACGGCTAAAGCAAAATACCAGCAAGTGGCAGACGAGGGCAATAAGTTATGGATTGCAAATTGTTCTAGAACTAAAATGGCAGAATTGGAGTAAAAATAATGACTATAGACGTATTAAAGGACTTATTGACTGCCGTCAACGGGGCAGAGCAGGTCTTTGTGAATGAACCGATGAAGAAACATACTTCTTTTAAAATTGGTGGACCTGTTGACTTATTGGTCATGCCTACTACAGAAAATGGACTTTCTGAAACCTTGGCAATTATTCATAAGTCAGGGCTTAATTTATTTGTTATGGGCAATGGCAGTAATTTGCTGGTTTCGGATGAAGGATATCGAGGCGTCATTGTAAAAATTGCAGAGAATTTTAATGCCTTTCAAATAGAAAATGAATGTGTGGTGGTTCGGGCAGGAATGCTCCTTTCAACGCTTTCTAAAAGCATTATGGAAGCAAAATTGACAGGATTTGAATTTGCTTCGGGTATTCCAGGTACTATTGGCGGTGCAGTCTTTATGAATGCGGGTGCCTATGATGGGGAATTTAAAGACATTGTCGAGTGGGTACGTGTCATGGACTTAAGTGGCAATATCAAACAGTATACTGCACAGGAAATGGAGTTTTCATATAGACACAGTGTGTTACATGAAAGAAACGAAATTGTCGTTTCATGTGGTTTGGCCCTCAAAAGGGGTAGTTATGAAGTAATCAAGGAAAAAACGGATGATCTGACGCTTAAAAGAACGACTAAGCAACCGCTTCAGTGGCCAAGTGCTGGCAGTACTTTCAAGCGGCCTGAGGGTTATTATGCAGGCAAATTGATTGACGACTCAGGACTCAGAGGGCTTCAACTTGGCGGTGCTCAAGTGAGTACACTTCATAGCGGATTTGTCATCAATACAGGCAATGCAACCTATAAAGATGTTACAGATTTGATTGCGACCATTCAAAAAGTGGTCATGGATCGTTTTGGGGTACACCTTGAGACGGAAGTGCGTTATTTATAAGACATTCTTAGTTTTCTAAGTCATAGAAAAAGTAGTTAAGCCGATGGAGGTATAAAATGATACTTTATGCAGACTATCACACCCATACCACCTACAGTGGCGATGGGAAAGGCACGATGGAAGCCAATGTCCAAGCTGCTATTGCCAAGGGTTTAAAGGTTCTGGCAATCAGTGATCATGGGCCTGGGCATTTAGGTTATGGCATCAAAGCCAGTAAGTATCCGCAGATGAGAAGGGAATTAGACGAACTTTCTCAGAAATATCCACAGATTAAGCTCTTGCTTGGCATTGAAGCCAATATAATGGACGAAGCCGGGCATTTGGACGTTGACGAACGGTTTTTAGAGAACAATGACATTTTACTAGCGGGCTATCATTTCGGCAGTTCTCCCAAAGCGCATCTAAGCGATATGAAAATTCATTGGTACAACTTTATGAGCCGAAAGTCAGACTATTTTTATAAAAAAGCTCAGGAATTAAACACGAAAGCGTTTGTGAGAGCCATTGAAAATAATCAAATTCATATCATCACCCATCCTGGCGCGAAAGGCCCTTTGATTTTACCTGAGGTGGCAAAAGCTGCAGTGGCAAGGCGCACGGCATTAGAAATTAACAACAGTCATGGTCATTTAACTTATGAAGAAATTTTAGAAGTTAAAGGCAGCGGTTGCCTGTTTTCAATTAATAGCGACGCGCACCGACCTGAAAATATCGGGAAATTTGATAATGGGATTGAACGTGCGCTCAGGGCGGGTCTTACAGAGGAACGCATTTTAAATGCACGACAGGATTTGATGTATATAGGTAAATAAGACCTATAACAAGGAGGGTAACATGAAAATTGTGGTCATAACGGGTATGTCGGGTGCAGGCAGAAGCCAAGCAATGAAAGCTTTTGAGGATGCGGGCTACTATTGTATTGACAATATGCCTCTGGCTTTGATGCCTAAATTTGTAGAATTAGTGGAGCATAATACTGAAAATATAGAAAAGGTGGCGCTAGTAACCGATATTAGAGGTCGCCGATTCTTTGATACGCTTGAAAAAACACTTGAAGCGATGAAAACAGTTACTGCAGATTTTAAGATTTTATTTCTTGAAGCCTCAAATTCAAGTTTGATCAAACGTTATAAAGAAGCACGTCGAACCCACCCATTAAACCCGGGTGGCAGTATTGAAGAGGGTATAAACAAGGAACGTAAACGACTGGAAGTGATTCGTAATTTAGCAGATCATATCATAGACACTTCGGATATGTCACTTGCCAAGTTCAGAGAAAACATCAATCGATCTTTCTATGAGACGGATGGGGCGGTTGAACTCACCCTTTCACTTATGTCCTTTGGATTTAAAAAAGGCATACCACTGGATGCAGATTTTGTCTATGACGTCAGAATGCTTCCTAATCCTTTTTACATTGAAGAACTCAAAACATTGACTGGAAATGATGAGGCAGTGCGCAATTATGTCATGAAATTCCCTGAGAGTCAGGAATATTATCATAAATTAAAAGAGATGATTCAGTTTCATATGCCACTTTGCATCAAAGAAGGCAGACGACAATTGGTCATTGCGATTGGATGCACAGGCGGACAACATCGGAGTGTCACCTTTGCCAATCTACTCAAAGAGGAATTCATAGATGCGGGTTATAAGGTCAACTGCAAGCATCGGGAGCAGCACGCATAATGGCTTCGCGGATGAAGGATCAGGTGGATATGGACCAATTTGAAAATGCGGAATTTGAAGAAAATAGGACTAAAAATCTTAACATTGTCGCCATTGGCGGCGGTTCAGGCTTGTCAGTTTTACTGAGAGGCCTAAAACTTGTGACTAAAAACGTTACGGCCATTGTCACAGTAGCTGATGATGGGGGCGGTTCGGGAGTGCTCAGAGAAGACTTAGGGATGTTGCCGCCTGGGGATATTCGTAACTGTATTTTAGCGCTTGCTAATCGAGAACCCATATTAATGGATTTGATGAACTACCGTTTTACAGAAGGGATGCTCAAAGGTCAAAATTTTGGCAATTTAATGCTAGCCGCCATGGTTGGGATTTCGGAGAATTTTGAAGAAGCTGTAAAAAAAATAAACGATATTTTTGCAGTCACTGGACAAGTTTTACCAGTGACAACCCAAGATGTCATTCTTAGAGCAAAACTCACGAACGGTCATTGGGTAGACGGCGAATCAAAGATTCCGTTGGCGGTCATTGATGAAAATAGTCGCATTGAAGAGATTTTTTTAGTGCCACCCAAACCAAAACCGACGGCCGAGGTCATTACAGCTATTCAAAATGCAGACATTATTTTAATGGGCCCAGGTAGCTTGTACACCTCAATTTTGCCGAACTTGTTGGTGGCTGAAGTCAGTGAAGCCATTATGAATAGTTCTGCCATTAAAATTTATTTGGCAAATTTAATGTCTCAACCGGGGGAAACGGATGGTTATTCGTTAAGAGATTATCATCAGTCTTTGGTAAAACACAGTTATCCAGGAATTGTAAGTCATGTAATGGTGAATAGGGAACGCATTGATCCAGAAATATTGGAGCGGTATGAACGAGAACACGCAGAACCCGTCGTTATTACAAAGGAAGACCGTGCTTATTTTAAAAAGGAAAAAGTATGTTTGATTGAAGGGGACTTCATTGAAACGGTCAAAGGCTACGTGCGACATGATGCCCTTAAAGTTTCTGAGCAAGCAATTGCGCTTGTTGACGCAAGAGTCTATAAGTTGAAATATTCAAGAAAAAAATGATTCTATAAGCAGATTCTTGATGTATAATAAACTTAGCTACCTTTTGGCGAACCATCGGCAAGGTAAGCCTTTAGGCAAGAAGTATGACACTCGGATTTGAAAAGACATCTTAGATTTGAAACGACATCTTAGGATCTTTAAAAAAATCCACCTTTAAGTAATCACACTATTTTAAGGAGGAGATTTTTGATGAGAAAAGCAGAGCCATTCAAGATTAAAATGGTCGAGACCATGCAAATGATTAGTAAAGAGGAACGCGAGCAACGATTAGTGGAGGCGGGTTACAATCCGTTTTCATTGAGAGCGGAGTACGTTTACATCGACCTTTTAACAGACAGCGGTACAGGCGCAATGAGTGACAAACAATGGGGCGCAATGATGATGGGCGACGAGTCTTATGCGGGAAGCAGAAGCTTCTACAGACTTGAAGAAGTGGTTCAAAACATTACGGGCTGTAAATATGTCATTCCTACCCACCAAGGTAGAGGTGCTGAACAAGTGGTTTTCCCAAACATCATCAAAAAACCTGGTGACGTAGTCATCAGCAATATGCACTTTGACACTACTAAAGCTCATGTTGAAATTGCCGGTGGCAGAGCGATCAATTGTGTAGATCAAAAAGCGTATGACACTCAAACGTATGACGATTTTAAGGGCGACTTTGACCTCGTTATGCTTGAAAAAGAAATTGCTTCATATGGTGCAGAGAACGTTGCTGCAATCGTAGTAACCGTTACTTGTAACTCAGCGGGTGGTCAGCCTGTATCTATGGCCAATATTCGCAGCGTTAAAGAAATTGCAGACAAAAATGGCATTCTTGTATTGATCGATGCGGCTAGATTTGCTGAAAATGCTTATTTCATTAAAAAGAGAGAAGCCGGCTACGCAGACAAGAGCATCATTGACATTTGCCGTGAAACATTCAGCTATTCTTCAGGGTTTACAATGAGTGCTAAGAAAGACGGACTTGTAAACATCGGTGGTTTAGTGGGCATTAAAGACGATGAAAATCTATTCAATGCTTGTCGTTCAACTTGCGTGCCTATGGAAGGATTCCCTACCTATGGCGGTTTAGCAGGAAGAGACATGGATGCGTTAGCAGTTGGTTTAATGGAAGGGATTGATTTTGAATACCTTGATTACAGAATTAGCCAAGTAGAGTATCTTGGAGACTGTTTAAGAGCAGGCGGCGTTCCAATTCAATACCCAACCGGTGGTCACGCGGTCTTCGTAGACTGTAAAAAAATGTGTCCACAGATTCCATATCACCAGTTCCCAGCCCAAGCGGTTTGTAATGAAGTGTATATTGAATCAGGTGTTAGACCTGTAGAAATTGGTTCATTCCTTCTTGGAAGAGACCCAGATACAGGCGATCATTTGGAATCTCCACTTGAACTCATGAGACTTACCATTCCAAGACGTGTCTACACCAATGACCACATGGACATTGTTGCAGAAGCGGTTATAGCGGTTAATAAGAGAGCTGGAAGCCTTAAAGGTTTTGAGTTTGACTATGAGCCAAAAGTACTTAGACATTTTACAGCGCGTTTGAAACCTGTAAAATAGGCTTGTTATTTCCAAATTAAAGTGATATATTGTTTTTTAGCGGACTCAGCTTTTAACGAAGCTGAGTCCGATATAAGTCCAAATTTGAAAGGTGAAAAATTTATGTATGCGAGCGTTCTTAACTAAGTAAGCAATTGAATAGATTCATGGGTGACAAGGTGCAACGAGTGTGCTTTGACTAACAACAATGGACGTTGTCCAATGTTTCACGAAATAGCCTGTAATATGGTTTGATTGTGTTGCCGTGAATCTAACTTAGATAAGAACACGGATATCGGCTAAATTTTGCCCTTTATTTTAAACCGTGCTTCTGCGCGGTTTTTTTGTGTTTAAAATCCGGCAGGAGCCTTTTAAAGGCAGCTTCGATGTGTTTTTTCGAAGCTGTCTTTTTTGTACCCATAAGGAGATGCTATCATGACACATTTAACAAAAGATCAAGAAACACTAGAATTTCAAATCATCATCAATCAACTGGCAGAGTACGCTATATCAGAGCCTGCTAAGGCATTTGCGATGGCATTAAAACCTAAAAACAATTTGGAGGCAATCAGAGAATCGCACAGAGAAATTTCTGAAGCAGTGGGCATACTGCAGATGGGTGGGACGCCGCCGCTCAATCGACAAATTGGCATTCGAAACGCCTTAGATCAAATTGGAAAAGGGTATGTGCTCAGCCCTTCAACCCTGCATGAAGCCGCAAGTTTCTTGTGGGATATTGAAAAATTAGGATTATTTCTAAAAGCAAAGACAGAAGTGGCACCAATGCTTTCGCTCTACGGCGCTTCGGTAAAGCCTTTGATAAATGTACGAGAAGACATTCAAGCCTGCGTTAATCATGAGATGGTGCTCGATCAAGCAAGTCCAGAACTGACAAGAATTAGACGAAAAATTGGATTGGTTGAAGGCAAAGTAAGGGACAAATTAGATAAGCTCCTTAAACACCCTGATTATAAAGATGTGCTACAAGATACCTTGGTGTCTCAACGCGGAGGTCGTTACGTGCTGCCGGTAAAAGTCGCCTATAAAAAGCGAATGGAAGGTCAAATTTTAGACAGATCGAGCACCGGTTCAACGGTGTTTATCGAACCAGAAGAAGTCAGACGTCTTCACGATGAACTTAATTTACTAAAATGTGATGAAGAAAAAATTTGCTACAAAATTCAGTCTGAACTTACGAATGACTTGGCCGTTGAAATAAAACAAATTCAGTTCCAATTAGAGGTGATGACGCACTGCGACTGGGTATTTGCAAGAGCAAAACTATCCAAAAGGCATATGAGCGTAGCGCCAGAAATGAGACTAGAGCCTGTGATCAAGCTTGTTGAAGCACGCCACCCACTACTCGAAACGACGCCTGTGCCGCTTGATATTGAACTCGGAACTCAGCATAGAGGGATTGTGATTACGGGGCCCAATACGGGCGGCAAAACGGTAACCATGAAAACGGTTGGGCTGCTCAGTCAAATGGCGCTTTCTGGATTACACATTCCAGCTAAAAAAGGGTCGGTTATCGGCTTTATGAAGCAAGTGCTTGTCGATATCGGTGACGGGCAAAGCATCAGTCACAATTTGAGCACGTTTTCATCGCACATGACCAATATTAGCCGAATTTTAGAACAGGCAAATGATCAGACATTGGTGCTCTTAGACGAAGTGGGTTCCGGAACTGATCCCAAAGAGGGTATGGGAATTGCTATGGCAATTATGGAAGCCTTGTATCAAAAAGGGTGCCTAATCATCGCCTCGACGCATTATGGGGAAATTAAGACTTTTGCCTCGGAGCACCCTGGCTTTGTAAACGGCTCTATGGGATTTGACCTTGAAACGTTTAAGCCGATGTTTAAGCTGACAGTAGGAAAAGCAGGTGAAAGCAACGGGTTATTAATAGCCAAAAGGCTCGGAATGCCGATGAGTATTATTGACCGTGCAATGAGCATCATAGGTGAAGAGCGCGTGCTGCCAAAGGTGGATGTGGTACTTCCTGTCGTTCATATCGAAGCGGTTAAAGAAGTGGTTAGTGTCCCTCATAAAGTGATGGAACCATCGGCTGAAATTGCAGCGTTGCTTAAAATTAAGCCAGAGTCGGAATTGGAAGTACGTCCTTACGCGATTGGAGACCGTGTTAAAATACCTTTTATGAATGAGACGGGTATGGTTAGCGAACTCATGAACAATAGAGGAGAACTCGAAGTGATGATTAGGGATAAGCGTGTGAAAATCTCTGAAAAACGCGTTCAGCCTTATATTCAAAAAGAAAGTTTATACCCTGAAAATTATGATTTTGATCTCATTTTAAAGAGCAAAGAGTATCGCAAAAAAAATAAGTTGATAGAGAAAGGGGAAGGGGTAGGACTTCGCATAGAAAGTTAGAAAATATGCAACGCCCGGCTCGGTTATGTGGTATACTGATTAAAAAGGTTATTAAGAAACGGAGTTGTTTAATTTGAAGCACGTGGCAAGCGCAGGGGGCGTCGTATTCCTAGGCAAAAAAGTATTGTTGCTTCGTAAAATTAATGGCGATTGGGTCATACCAAAGGGAAAGATAGAAAAAGGCGAAACGCCAGATCTAACAGCCGTTAGAGAAGTTATGGAAGAGACGGGTATCCGTGCTGAGATAAGTAATTTTTTAGGAGAGACGACCTATCAGTTTAAGAACAGTTGGAGCAATCATGAAGTGATTGAGAAAAAAGTTTTTTGGTATGTCATGACAGCGAGATCAACCAAGTTAAAACCGTTGAAAGAAGAGGGTTTTGTGGATGCTCAATTTGTTGATTATTTTCAAATTAATGATTATTTAAGGTACGAGGATGAACGCTCTATTGTTCACAAGGGTTATGTATTGATACAGGAGGCATAGTGAAACGGTATGTCATTTTCATCTAAGACGAAGAATGAACTCACGCGAATGATTGGTGAGGATAAATGTTGTCAAATTGCAGAACTTTCAGCCTTAATTAAAGTAAGCGGAACGCTTAGCTTGTCTGGCTTTAAAAGAATTGATCTTACCATCATCACAGAGAATCCTGCGATTGCAAGAAGGGTCTTTTCTTTATTAAAGAAGGTTTTCGGAATAAGTTCTGAGATTCATGTTAAGCAAAATAAAAATCTAAAAAAAACCAATACGTATTTGATCCAAATCCCAGATGCCACAGATCTCTTAAATCAATTGGGCATTATAGAAACGGAATCAGATCTGCTGGGTATTAGAGATGGTGTTGCTGAATATATTGTTAAAAAGGAATGTTGCATACGCGCCTATTTAAGAGGCGCTTTTCTTGGCGGCGGTTCTATCAGCGATCCAGAAAAAGGCTATCACGCTGAGCTGGTAACTCATCAAAGAGGATTTGCAGAAGCATTGGTGTCACTGCTTTCTACCTATGATGTGCTGGGTAAAATAATTGAACGTAAAAATCAATACGTTGTTTATCTAAAAGAAGGCGATCAAATCGTCGATTTACTGAACATCATTGGCGCGCATAATACCCTGCTTGAATTTGAGAACGTTCGAATTATTAAGCAAATGAGAAACGAAGTCAATCGGATTGTTAACTGCGAAACAGCCAACATGAATAAAACAATCGATGCCTCTTTTCATCAAGTGGCGGACATCCGTTATATCATGGACAGCGTTGGCCTTAATTTTTTATCTGAAAATTTAAGAGAATTGGCTGAACTCCGCTTAGAAAACACAGAGATTAGCCTCAAAGAAATTGGAGAGTTATTAGAACCTCCCGTTGGAAAATCAGGCGTGAACCACCGCTTTAGAAAAATAGAGCAAATTGCCACAGAACTTAGAGAATCAAGTCAAAGTTAGAGGGCACCAAATAA
Source organism: Eubacteriales bacterium (assembly GCA_043770095.1). Taxonomy (GTDB): domain Bacteria; phylum Bacillota; class Clostridia; order Peptostreptococcales; family Acidaminobacteraceae; genus JBGSUZ01. The sequence goes on along the minus strand of JAYVIR010000092.1, from coordinate 168,061 downwards.
GAAGAGTGACGGGAGGCTATATGAACTCGAATGTTCGAATCATAAATATTTCTGAGTTAGAGGAAGGAATGGTTTTAGCCGATTCAATTTTTGATATGAAAGGAAAATTGTTGATTTCTGAAGGCATCGTGCTTAGAGAAATCTATATTCAAAAAATACTGGAATTAGAGATATTAACTGTAACGATTCGAGAGGAAAATTATGAAAATACGATCATTCTTGATGATTTAGAAACATCTCCAGTGAAGGATATGATTTTAGATTCTACGCGAAGCGAGGCAAAAGAAGCGGTGCTTCAATGCATGAACAACGTCGTTCTTCGAACTCAGATGGATATGGATAAACTTTATGCTGTGGTGAATCAGATTGTAGACGAAATACTGAGTTTAGAAGTCGTTGCAATTAAGTTATCGCAACTAAGAGAAGTGGATCAATATATTTTCGAGCATTCGGTTAACGTTTGTATTTTGTCATTGATCACTGGCATTTATATGGGCTTTAATAAAGTTAGATTGGTAGAACTTGCTATTGGAGCTTTGCTTCACGACATCGGCAAAATTTTGCTCCCAAAAGAAATTCTCAATAAGCCAGAGCGCCTTGAAGATGATGAATATGCTATTTTAAAACTTCATACGACTCGCGGATATGAAGTGCTTAAAAATACAAAACAATTTTCAGATGCGTCTTTAGAGGCCATTTTATCACATCACGAAAGAATGGATGGAAACGGTTATCCTTTTGGGAAAGAAAAGAATGAAATCAATGTTTACGCCAAGATTGTGAGTGTGGCGGATGTTTTTGATGCCATTACTGCGGATAAAGTCTATCAAAAAAAGGAAGATCCGTATCGGGCGATGTTCTACATAATAGATGAATTGGATACCAAATTTGATCGTGAAATCGTCAAAAAATTCCTTCGAGTTGTGGGTTATTATCCGCTAGGATTGTACGTAACCCTTAACAATGGCGAATATGGCGTTATTACAAAAGTGCATAAAGACAAACCGACGGTTCGAGTGTTATATGACATCACGGGTACGCCTGTAAAAGATTATTTTAGCATTGATATGCAAAAAAATCCGACCATATCCATTGTGGATATCGATCCTGCTAAAACAAAATATCAACAGTATGAAATTGAGCAATTAAGCTAAACATAAGCCTCCTGATATGAGAACTAGGGAGGCTTTATTTGTTCTAATGATGCGTTTAAAAAATGATGATATTTTCATGGGAGGCTAGACGATGAAAACAAAAGTATTTGGACACAGAGGCGCAAAAGCTTATTACCCAGAAAACAGTCTTTTGTCTTTTGAAAAAGCGATCGATATGGGTGTCGATGGGATTGAACTGGATGTTCATTTTTCTAAAGATGGAAAAATTGTTGTTTTTCATGATTTTGAGCTAGACCGAATGACAGCCGAAACAGGTGCAATTTTTCAAAAAACTTGGGATGAACTATCTGAAATAAGCTTAATACACCCTGCGTACAATGAGAAGATCCCTACATTGGAAATGGTTCTGGCGCTAATTGTTAAAAAACAAGAAGAAACACAGAGACCAATCTATTTGAATGTGGAGTTTAAGGCAGGGTCTTCACTTTATAAAGGCATTGAAAAGGCGACGGTTGATTTATGTCTGAGCTATCTGCCTAAAGAGCAATTTGTTTTTTCATCGTTTGACCATTTTGCATTAGTGGCGGTAAAACAATTGGATGCGGATCTCAAAACAGGCGTCCTAACGACCGCTGCCATGGTAGAACCTTGGGAATACGTTCAAAAATTGAAAGCCGATTTTTACCACCCTTATTATTTGACATTGACGCCAGAAGTGCTCGCAAGCTACTATAGTACCGGTTTAGAGATTAGCACTTATACGGTAAATGATTTGGAAGTTGCAAAGCAGCTAAAAGCGGCTGGTATTTATAGCATTATTACAGACATCCCTGATCAAGTAATCAAGGCATAGGAGGTACTCATATGAAGTTAGACGTTAGAAAAACCTTTGTTTTGGGACTGGGCTTTTTTGCAGTCAGTCTTGTTTGGCCTTTGTATAATGTATACGTCCCTATATTTCTAAGAGATTATCTTCACAGTCAGTTTCAAATCAACGCCCTCATGACACTCGACAATATACTTGCCGTTTCGCTTATTCCCTTTGTTGCTGCGATGAGCGACCGGACAAAAACAAAATATGGCAGAAGAATGCCTTATCTGATGGTAGGGATTCCAATTGCCGCGCTGATGTTTATACTGCTGCCAAACTATTGGTCTTTTGCCAGTTTCATGGTCATTATTACCATACTCAACTTTTCGATGGCCATATTTAGAGCACCGACAGTTGCGTTAATGCCAGATATTACACCAGCACCTCTACGTAGTAAGGCCAATGGAATCATCAATTTTATGGGTGGTTTGGCTTCGGTATTTGTTCTCTTAGGCGGCGCTTTTTTATACCGTTTGAACCCAAATTTACCTTTTATAATGACTGCAGTACTCATGCTTCTAGCCTTACTCATTTTAGTGAAATTCATTAAAGAACCTGAAATCGGTGAGAAGGCAGAAGAGGAAAAAGTGGGCATTCGCAAGGCTGTAAAAGCCATTCTAAGCGATGAAAACCCGTCTACTCGAAATATTTTATTTGCCATATTTTTCTGGTTTGTGGGTTATCAAGGCATAGAAGCGACCTTTAGCAATTACTGCGTTCAGTTTCTTAAATTAGACGTTTCAGATGCCTCACTGATTTTAGGATTCTTTGCATTGTCATTTTTGGTATTTGCCATTCCAGCTGGCTTTGTCGGCAGTAAAATTGGCAAGCGCAATGCCATTTTAATAGGCGTTGTAGGCGATGGTGCCATTTTCATGGCACTTGCGACTGTAGGCACAATCTTGCCGTTTAGTAAGATACTTATGATGGTATTAATGCTTATAGGCGGTCTTTTCTGGGCTATGATTAACATCAATTCATATCCGTTAGTCGTTGAAATGACGACAGAAGATCAGATTGGTACATACACAGGTTTGTATTATTTTTCAGCATCTCTCGCGGCCATCTGTGGGCCACTCCTTGTTGGAGGCGTAGTGGATTTAATTGGTTTTGGTGCAACCTTTATTTTCACTGGGTTAGCGTTTGTTATTGCATTTTTATTTGTAAAAAGGGTGCGCCAAGCCCTCTAAATAGCAGAGCGGGTGCTTAAAAACACCCACTCGTATTTATAACATTGTGTCACATATATAATAAAGGAAGATGTCTTATGAATTGGTTACAATCGTTTAAACTTAAAAAAGAAGCAAATTTACTGGATTCAAAATTATTTATTTTAAAAACATTTTTAGCCATCAGCACAGCGTACTTGATTACATCGCAAGTGGATTTTATCAGTAAAGACATGATTTCGGTTCTCTTTGGATTGGTACTCACGCTTGAGCCTGTCAACACGATGGGTATTAAAAATGGCTTAGACCAAATTTTTGCATCCTTTATTGGGGCAACAGCTACATCGATAATCATTTTGCTCTTTGGGGTTAATCCAATTACAATAGGCGCTTCAGTTGCCGTCACGCTTTACATTTGCCTTTTAATTAATTGGAAGAACGTCTCAGTCGTGGCGCTCTTTACGGCGATTTATATGACACAGTATTTACAACTAGGCGCCAATGGCGAGCCAAGTGTTCTACTAACTTTTGAACTTCGATTTGCGGCACTTTGTTCAGGTGTAGCGGTTGCTATTATATACAATTACTTGTTTTCAATGATTCAGTACCGTGTGATTTCGCATAAACGAATGGTCTATTTGTTTAAATGCTTGCTTTCTAACATGGCGCAGACTCAGGATGCGTTAGAAACATGCGAGTCTGAAGATTTCCAAAAGGTAAGACGGGCTTTGATTGATACTTCAAATAATATTGAGTGGGTAACCAGTCTGTTTGATAACATGAATAAAGAGGCAAAAAAACAAATTAGAATTCTTCCAATTCAATTAGCCACTATTGAAAAAACGCAAATGGTGATTCAGCATATGAGAAATATTGGCCATTTGATGTTTGATATTACTTATGTACTGGGAGAAGAAAAAGTGAAGCCAGATGACCTTAGAGAAATTTCTGAAGATTTAAGCGGCTACTTCTCTTGTATCATGGACAACATGGGCAGCCTTAAGAATCAATATGAAGGTAAGGGCGCTGCGAAAGGCGATGTGATTTCCTGTCAAATAGAAAGCTTGAAAATTCATGAATCACCTATTCAAAATGAGTATGCGGCGAGAATTGAAAGAGATTTAAGAGACATTAACAAGAGCCTTAAGCATATAGCTGAACTGGATTTAGTGAGAAAGTAGTTTAACCTTTCATCTAAAATTAAAATTTGACTTAAAATTTTCCAATCATAATAAAAGACCAATTGTCCTTCTAAGCGTTGCGCTTACATAAGGACAATTGGTCTTTTTAGTTATTTACGGGGTCTATTTTTGTTTTGATAAGGGAAGGCGTATGTTGACTCTAAAAAGATCACCATCGATTTGAAGTTCAAAATGCCATTTTTGAAGCTCTGTAAGGCTTTTGGCGATGGAAAGGCCTAGTCCAGAACCCTCTGTGCCCCTTGACAAATCACCTCTTGTGAAGCGCTCTAGGAGTGCGTGAGCTGCAATGTTAAGCGCTTCGGCAGAAACGCTCTTTGAATTCACCGGTAGCTTGCAAGATGAAGTCCTTTAAATTTAAAGATTCAAGTGTCGCTTGCAAATTGCCTGAACTGGCTTTTGAAGCTTCAAACAAGTCTTCTGTGAGCTGATAAAGGCGCTGGGATTTTTGGTCGAGAACGTCTAAATAATGGGGGGCATCTTCAGCATCTAAACCCTTTGTTTTGAGAAGATCCACGTAATTGATAATCGACGTGAGCGGTGTTCTAAGGTCATGAGAAACATTGGTTAGCAGCTCTGATTTAAGACGCTCAGCTTTTATTTCCTTGTTCAATCTCACTTAGGGCTGTGATCATTTGCTCAATTGCTGGTCTTGACAAATCAGATAGACCGCAAGCACGCCAATGCCACTGAGGTAGAATGCGCCACCGATGATAAAACCGAAAAATCCAAATGAAACCGATAAAACAAAGCCGACAATAATGGTAATGCTATTCATGACTAGAAATAGAAGACTAAGAGCAATGGGTAGTCTGAAGAAAATTTTAAAAAACATTGACAGTAAGAATTGTGGATAGTATTATAAGTATATAAGAATAAGCTTATATAAAATTACAAAGGTAAAACAAATATAGACATGAAAGGTGAGGCAATCTTTTGGAGGGGAATATGGAACACGTTAAAATCATGGCAAACCTGTTGAAAGTCCTTTCAAATGACAATCGATTGATGATCATTTGCAAGTTGCTTGAGAAGGAACTAACGGTTGGAGAAATTCAATTGGAACTAAGTCATATCAGTCAGGCTGCTATTTCACAGCATTTATCGGTTCTTAAAGCAAATCAATTGGTGGACTGCAAACGTAGTGGCATGCACAGCACTTATTTTATTTCAGATCCTAAATTAACCAATGTACTGGAAGTTTTAAAGGCGAATTATTGTGAACTATAACGCTTTAAAATATGAGTTACAACCATAAAAGGAGAGATTATAATGTTTTCAATGTTTAAGAAAAACAGCCAAAATCAAATAGCGGTGTCAGAAATTGAAGCACTGCTTGGTAAAATTGACCTCATTGATATTAGAGAAGTGAATGAATACAAAACAGGACATGTGCCAAAGGCAAAAAATATTCCTATGAATACGTTACTGGGACAGCCGGACAAATACCTTAAAAAAGAGAGTGTTTATCATATCATCTGCCAATCTGGCGGAAGAAGCCGCGGCGCGGCGCAGCATTTAACCAGACTTGGTTTTCAAATCGTAGATGTGCTTGGTGGCACGGGCAAATATCCAGGAAAATTGGATCGATAGAATCGTTAGAAAATGATCGGGTAACTTTTAAAATTAAAAAATAAAAGCTGAAAAAGCATCGATAAATTCGATTGCCTTTTCAGCTTTTCTGATGATGGGTCAGCATTCTGATGATGGGTCAGCATTCTGATGATTACATTCTTAAGTGCGTTCTGAAATCATAGGCAGATGCACACTAAAAGTACTGCCTTGCTCAAGCTCGGTATCCACTTGGATGCGACCCTTGTGCTTATCAATGATGTCTTTGCTAAGCGCTAGCCCTAAACCGCTGCCCTTATTTTTGCTTTTGGTTGTAAACCCTTCTTCAAAAATGCGCGTGAGGTCTTCAGTTTTGATGCCTGTGCCAGTATCTTGAATAGATATGACCACTTCTTCGTCTCTGAGCTCTGTTGTAAGGGTGAGTGTTCCACCATCGGCTGTCGCGTCAATGGCGTTGACCACAAGGTTCATGAAAACTTGATTGAGGAGACCCGAGTAGCATTTCACTAGCGGAATGTCACCGTAGTTTTCAATGATTTGAAGCCTGTGTTTCCAAAGGTTAGAGGTTAATAATAAAACGTTTTGCAAATCTTCATTGATGTTTGATTCTTTGAAATCAGATTGATCCAGACGAGAGTAGCTTTTCAGACTCTTGATAATGGCCGCAACGCGCTCAGAGGCTTGCAAAACGATGTCGTTGAGCATTTTTATTCTTTCTAATGGTTTTTTTTGTTCTTCGGTTATTTCCATTTTTGAAAGTTGTTCGCTGAGCATTTGAACCATTTGGGCATTGCTCTTTATGGCGCCGACTGGCGTATTGATTTCGTGAACGATAGCGGCGGAAAGTTGACCGATGGAAGCCATTTTTTCTGTTTGGACAAGCATATTTTGTTGTTTTTGGATAATGCCTTTGGTATTGATGAGTTCTTCGTTTTGAGTATGAAGTTCTACATTCTGCGCCTCTAAAAGATTTTTATTATCTGCCATTTTTAAGAGGATTTCATTTGAGCGATCAACAAGTTGCGTGATTTCCCATGGCGCTTTTTTTACGACAATAGAAGTGCACTGGATTTTGTCTAAGTCGCCGTCGGCCATCGCTTTGAGTTGAATGTTCAGACTGTCTACAGGTTTTAAGATACCTGCCGTCATAAATTTACCCAGTAAACTGACAACGAGGAGGGAGCCGAAGCTGACGCAGAGCATTAAGGTGATGTATGGGATAACAATTAAACTGACAATGTTTGGGTTGATGCCAACGGTAAGATAACCAAGTGGCGAATTATTCAAATCTGTAATTTGAATTTTTGAATTGGTATTGGTTAAATATTTTTCGATGACGGTTGCGTGGCTTTTGATTGTTTTCATACCGGAATCTGGTAAAAAGAATTGATAATTATTTAGCGAAAAGTCCATGGTATACAATTTTAAAAAGGGCAGTTGTTTATCGAAAAACTGATTGGAGATTTGATATTGCTCTGTGCTGACTAAAATGAGGCGTTTGACGTCACTGGAGCTTGGATCAACGAGCAAGTCGGGCGTTTTAAAAAAATCTGCTCCCAAAAGTTGAAGTTGATCAGTTGAAGCATTAAACATATCCGATACTTTGTTCATTTCAATTGCTTTTTGGATAAGCTGTTCTTCAGTCATTGTATTCATCGTATTTGAATCGATATGAGACTTTGGTGCTTTATTCATATCACTCATCGTATAGCGCTGAATAATTTCAATAGCAACGCCGCGCGTCATTATTTGACCAACAGGAATGAGTAAAATGAGGAGTGCCGGAATAAGGATACAAGCCAAAAGCAAGTGCGAAATAAAAGTGCTTCTAAAAATTGAATTTTGTATTTTTCGTTTTAAAGACCGACGGTGATGGTATTTTCCTTTCATCGCGTTTCCTCCAAAATATTAAAAATAACTAAGAAAAATATTAAAAATAGTAATTCGTGTAGGTATTCGTTAGATAATCGGGTAGAATATAATAGAAACATTAATGGCGGTGTTATATATGATTGTACCCTATAGATTTCAATTAGAGAAGGTGTATTTATGGCAAGAATTTTAATTGTAGATGATGAACCGATGATTACTAGCACCTTGTCCACTTTGGTGGAAATGATGCTTAATTACGATGTGGTGACATGCAATGACCCACTTGAAATTGTCGCTGAAGGCTATTTAGAAAGAGAAAAATTTGATTTGGTAATTTCAGATTTCATGATGCCTGGAATGGATGGGCTTGTTCTTTTGTCTCGTATTTTAGAAGTGCAGCCAGAGATGGTGCCAATCCTTTTGACGGGGTATTCCGATAAAGAAAGCGCCATTAAGAGCATTAATGAACTTGGCCTTTATTATTACTTAGAAAAGCCTTGGGACAACAATGATTTGATTCGCATTATTCACAATGGCGTTGAAAAGAGAGAATTAGAAGTGCAGGTTCAAAGCAAAATGATCGTCATTGAAAAAAGAAACAATGAAATTTCGAGATTGTATGATTTGTTGCAGCGCGATTTTAACAAAGAAATGGACAACGTGCTTGAATTTGTCATCAGCCTATCCAATGTGATTGAAGCAAAAGACAGTTACACAGACGGGCATACCAGAAGGGTTGCGGATGTGGCAATTGAACTTGGGCACAGGCTGTCGCTCAATGAAAAGCAAATTAAAGTTTTGGACGTGTCTGCCATGATTCATGATATAGGCAAAGTAGGCACTCCTGAAGAAATACTCAACAAACCAGGAAGTCTTACAGGAGAAGAGTTCGGCATTATGAAAGAACATCCTGAAATGGGTGCAAGAATCATACGTCCAATCAGTGCGCTCAGCGACTGTCTAGATCCAGTTTTGCACCATCACGAAAAATTGGATGGAAGTGGTTATCCTTTTGGGTTAAAGGGAAATCAAATCAGCATTGAATCTAGAATTGTTGCTGTTTCTGATATTTTTGACGCACTTTATACGGATAGACCTTACCGAATTGGTATGCCAATCGAAGCAGTCAAGAAAATAATCGATGGTGACTGTAAGTCTGGAAAGCTTGATCCTGAAGTGGTTGCACATCTCTTCAATATGATAGAAGATGGCGGCATCGAAAAAATATACCAAGATTAATCATCGAGTTACCGAGTAACTTTCACTTAATTGAAAATAATTATCAATTAGCGTTGACATTGTCCCTAGTTAGTGATATATTTGATTCATGGAACAACACATGTTTAGTCTTAAGGCTAACAAATCAGAACCCAAAGGTTGTCATTTGTTTAGCCTTAACTTAGAAATATTAATCACTAATTAGTGACAAGGAGGAACCATTATGACTTACGAACAAATTATGAATGATAGAAGAGCGGTAAACTTTTTTGATATCAATAAAGATATTTCAGAATCACTCCTAAAAGAAATCATAGATGTGGCGGTATTAGCACCTTCAGCGTTTAATTTGCAACCGTGGAGACTGATTGCGGTTAAGTCCAAAGAAGCAAAAGAGAAATTGCAGCCTCTTGCCTTTAACCAACCTAAAATTTCAGAAGCGCCAGTGACGCTCATTTTAGTGGCAGATCGAAATGGTTTTGATGCTTCAAATCCAATTTGGGATCACCTAAAAGTTGCTATTGGAGAAGAAGGCACACAAAGTGCAATGGGTTCTGCGGCATTTTTATATGGAAGCAGTGAAGACCGTAAAATCAAGTTTTCTCAGAGCAACTCAGGGATTTTGGCAATGTCCATCATGGCGGCGGCAAAAGATAAAGGCGTTGATTCTCACCCAATGAGCGGCATGGATTTTGACGGCGTGAAAGCAGCGTTTGCCCTCAAGGAATCCGAAGAAGTTGTGATGCTCATTGCACTAGGTTATCATGACGTAAGCAAAGAACTTTTCCCAAGAGGCTATAGAAGAAAAGCTGTAGAAATTTTGGAGTGGGTTTAGGAAGTAGGGGTATTTTAAGGTCAAATGATCAGAACGTAATTTTATAGTTGGTATGGACAGCTCTGCAGGATTTTTGTGGGGCTGTTTGTTTTGTATTGCCTTTCTTTATATGGAGATGGGTCTCACCTCAAATTGGGGATCGAAATACGATTATCTTAATGGCATGCATTGGATTGATTTACTCGATCATAGATTTTATGAAAACCCGACACTTTAATTTTATTGTTATTTATTCCTTGTCTTTATCCATTTGTTCTAGTGCCATTTCTATACTGACGGTCAATACAAATCAATTGATGCTAAACTTTATATATTTTAATATTCTAACGATAGCCATACAGTTGGGCTTGTGGATTTTTATAAAACCAGTGCCTGCGCTCTATCTTGAAAGCGGTATGACACGATTTGGCTTTAGTAAAGAAAGTTCGGTTTCCTATTTCAAACACCCATTTTTTAAAAAGCCAATACTTTACATGTCACTTGCCTATATAGGAAAAGATATTTTTGATGCGCTCATTAGAGTGTATTTTTTAAATAACTTTTCAGATTCTGCCTATAGCAATATGTCTCAGATATCAAGCGTTGTAGGGACTGCATATTCTGTAGCGATATCCTATTGGATTTTTACACTAATCAGTCAGTCAAAGAGACACGTAAAAGTTGCGTTTGATGAAGTTGAGGAAAATGAGAACCAAGAATTAGTAAATTAAAGTTGATATGTAAAAACAAAAATGGACTAAATCGCTGAAACCTTTTGGAAAGGTCACTGATTTAGTCCAAATTTATGTCTGTTAAATTGGGTTATCTGTAGAGGTTAATGGGCCAGTGTATACAATGTTTGGAATAGCAACTTTTACAATTTTTCCTTTGGTCTGTGAAATGAATACGAACTTCCCTGATGGTGTTGTATAAGTACTTGTTACAAGTCCATCTGTTCCGACAACATGTGTCAAGCCTTGAATATCATAGCTTACATTATTGCCATCACTTGTTACGAATAGACTTGAATCCCAGAATTCAACTTGAAGTTTTTTATCTGAACTAATGTAATATCCCATGAGTTTATTTGTTTCAGTTACAGGTTTAGTGAAAGTTGCTTTTTCAGCAGCAACCAATGCATCAGCAGCTTTTTTTTCATCTAGTTCTGCTTTATAAAGGGCTAAAACAGTTTTGTTTTTCACTGCTGCTTTTAACATTTCAGCTTCATTGGGGTAAGTGGTAACATAGATCGCTTTGCTAAGTTCTTCATCATATGAAGCAGCAATCAATAATTTTCCTTTGCTATCCTTTGTAAATATGTAAGTAATCAGCCCTTGGCCTTCTCCACCACCTTCTTGAAGAATCCATTTTATTGATTTTTTATCTTTAGACAAAGTTAAAGCAGATTCGGTAGCTTCTGTATCTTTGATAAATTTAATTGTTTCAGGTTCTCTGTAATAACTGTAAACTTTCTTCTCTTCTAGTTTTTGAAAAGTGACACTCTCAGCTGATTCTTGAAAACTCTGAAAACCAATGACATCGGTTGCCTTTTTAAAGGTGGTCGATGGTGTAGCAGCGAAACTGCCAATGCTTGTAGTAATTACTAAAGCGAATACAAATACCAATGAAGCTAATTTTTTCATGTTTCTGATTCCTCCTATGATTTAGTTTGATCCAACAGTTCACATATACCCATTGTATGGCCTCAATTTCATATATAATAAATTATATCGAAATAATAAAAATGACCCTCACTGATGAATAGTGTACAAGAAAATTTAAGCTAAAGACAAAGGAGTAAAATCAAATGAAGCAATCAATTGTCCATATTGCATTAGTCGTTAAAGATTATGATGATGCTATTGATTTTTATACTAAAAAGCTTAATTTTACGTTAATAGAAGATACTTATCAGCCAGAGCAAAACAAAAGATGGGTTGCAGTGTTTAAAGAGTTATAAGGAAATTTGTGGGATGTTTTAGAACTGAAAATTGTATAAGTTTTGAACCTGAAATAACCAAGTAGCTCTGTATAAAATTCGTAGAGCTGTTTTTTTATGCATAAAAATTGTCTGTAATACGTTTGTAATCCAATGTTAATCCATATGCGTCTAGTCAATGAGTAAAATTTGAGAGATAATGGAATTGTGTACTATATCTAATTTCGTTTTAAAATGGGATTCTAATTTAATTTGATTTAACAGTATTTAAAAAGGGTAATTTTTAGATAACAGATGAAATCATATAACGCATAATCAAGTAAATTAAATATTTTCAGATTACACAATAACGAGTTTTTTAGCCGAATGTCAAAGGCATATATTTGGAACATAAATAATTGACAACAAGGTATAAAACTACTTATTGTGAGTGATTTACAAAAGCTATCTTCATCGATAATACCCTATTAAAAATTTGGAGGAGGAGAACAATTTATGAAAAGTTCAATAAAAAATCATTATTTTTCATTATTATTAACCCTGTCATTGGTTATAATGATGGTGCAACCGACTAGTATTATAGCGGCTCAGCCAACTGTTAACCTAGGGAGCACATCAACTTTTGCAGTACTAGCAGGCTCTGCAATTACAAATACAGGCACTACCACTATCAATGGAGATGCAGGTGGAGATGTAGGTCTTTATCCTGGAACAGCCTTTACTGGGGCTGCGAACGTAACAATAAGTGGATCAGTGCACTTAGCGGATGGGATAGCGGGTGCGGCAAAGGATGCACTTGCAGTTGCATATGATGATGCAGTCGGCAGAACACCAACGACAACAATTCCCACTGAACTTGGTGGCGTCACATTGACTCCCGGAACGTACGTTTCTGCGGATGGCACTTTCCAAATAACAGGTACTTTGACACTTGATGCACAGGGTGATCCTGATGGCGTATTTATTTTTAAAACTGCTTCTACACTCATTACTGCATCAAGTAGTAATGTGAATTTGATCAACAGTGCTAGGTATTGCCGTACCTTCTGGCCTGTCGGAAGTTCTGCGACATTAGGCACAAACTCTCATTTTGTAGGACATATTTTTGCAATGCAATCTATTACTGCCAATACAGGCGCAACCGTTCAAGGTCAATTAATGGCGAGAAATGGTGCTGTTACATTAGACAACAATACCATCACTAACGGTATTTGTTTAGACACGCCAATTCCAACACCTGTTGTTAAACCGCCAGTGGTTGTAGCACCTGTAGTTCCAGCTCCTGTAGTGCCAGTGCCGGTGCCGGTAGTGACGGTTCCAGTAGTGCCGGTGCCGGTTCCTGTAGTAAAACCTCCAGTAGTAATCGTTCCTGCAGTACCAGTTCCGGTAGTGACTGTTCCGATTGCAACGGCTCCAGTTATTACAGCTGCTGTCGTTACACCTGAGACTATAACACCGCCAGTGGCTGTGGCTCCTGTTACGCAAACGATAGATGGTGGTCAGTTACCCAAAACTGCGACGCCTTGGTATAATCTACTTTTTGCAGGAATGGGTTTATCATTAATTGGAGCAATTGGTTGGAAACAAAGAAGGTGATCATTTGCTAAGATCTAAGCCTTCTTTGATAAGAATGCTCTCTTTGGGAGTAATTCTTATCGGAGTTGGCTGTATTTGTTTGGCGTTATTCAATATTCTAACACCCACCGTCCATTTGGCTGATGCGTATAAGACCTCAATTGCTTTTGAAAGCACTATTGAAAGCACTATTGAAAGCACTATTGAAATCAAAGATAAAAGCGTTAAGCAAATGATGATTAATTCAGGTGATGATATTGGTAGTTTGTCTATTCCAGTATTGAATAAAAAATTAGCCATTATACAAGGCACAGGAACTGATGAATTAAAAAAAGGTGTTGGACATTATATTCAGAGTGTAATGCCTGGCGAAAATGATAATTGTGTCCTTTCAGGACATCGAGATACTGTATTTAAAAATATAGGGAAGTTGAAGATTGGTGACCAGCTTATTGTTGAAACAATTTCAGGTAAGTTTGTTTACGAAGTAAAAAGCATGAGAATTGTTAAAAGCGATGATAAAACAGTTATCGTATCGACGAAGCGTGCTGTGTTAACACTTACAACTTGTTATCCCTTTAATTTTATTGGGAGTGCGCCAAAACGGTATATTGTATCAGCAGATTTAGTGAAATTAACAGATTCAGCGATTACTATTAGTGAATAGTAGTAGCTTCGTTAGAATTGGAGGTGTTATGGATAATAATATTAATAAATCACGTAATGAAAATGCAAAATTCAGAAAAATTGTTTACTATATATTAGGTCTTGTTGAAGCGCTTTTAGCTTTCAGACTTGTTTTCAAGCTACTGGGTGCAAACCCGGGAAGTGAGTTTGTATCCTTGATTTACACTGTTTCAAAAGGTTTTTTGATTCCCTTTACTGGTATATTCAGATCGGCTGTAACAGATGGAATAGAAACAAAAGCGGTTCTTGAGCCAACCACCATTATCGCAATGATTGTTTATGCTTTAATCGCCTACGGTATCGTAAAGTTAATAAAAATTTTACAAAAATCGAATGATTAATCCATATAGCCATAGTCATCAGGATTAGATTTTCAGAAAGTATGTCATACAAAAAACAATAAAAACCCTTAGCGATAAGGGTTTTTATTGTTTTTTGCATGATATTCAATCAACTGAAACATCCGATTATAATCAATTGGCTTACTCAGATAATCATCCATGCCTGCGCTGATGCATTCTTCTCGGTCGCCTTCCATTGCATTTGCTGTGATAGCAATAATGCTTGTATGTCTAAGCTGACCTTCGTAATCTCTTATTCTTTTCGTGCTTTCATAACCATCCATAACAGGCATCTGGCAATCCATAAAAACGATGTCGTAGATTTTATTTCTGACAGCTAGAAGTGCCTCTTCTCCATTGACTGCGAGGTCACAACTCAGGCCGTTTGATTCAAGTTTAATAGTAATCAACTTGCGATTGACAGCATTGTCATCCACTACTAAAATACTTGGTTTTAAAGCGTTATTGACTTCTTTAACCGTGAATCTTGTGACAATTTGATTCTCAGCACCAGTCGTATCTTTAAGGCCAAGCACAATGGCGACACAACCGAGTACTTCGTTTCTTCTTACGGGTTTGGACAAATACCCTAAAAAACCATGATTTTGAGCAACGAGGCTATCTCCTTTTTGAGCGGAAGAAGTGGCAAGGATTAGATTAATATCGTGAGTAAGTGGGTTGTTTTTTAGTACGGACGAAAGCTCATAACCATTCATATCAGGCATTTGGTAATCAACAAGAGCAATGTTGATTTTGTTTTGAGTGTCTAGATTTGACTGTATGATGTCAATTGCGGTATGTGCGTTTTCGGCTTCAAACACATTCAGACCAATTTCTTGGAGATAGGCTCTAAAAATTCTACGATTATTGAGATTGTCATCAACAACTAAAATGTTTAAGGCAGGAAGGTTTAAGAATAATGACTTATGATCAGAGGTTCTTTTTGCAATTTTCATTTTGACATTAAATTGGAAAGTAGAGCCTTTGCCAAGTGCACTTTTTACGGTAATATCACCACCCATTAGTTTGGACAAATCCTTTGAAATTGCCAGTCCAAGGCCAGTACCGCCGTACTTTCGAGTCGTAGAGGCATCCGCCTGAATAAAAGGCTGGAACAAATTTTGAACGATTTCATTGCTAATGCCAATACCTGTATCCTTCACTTCGAATTTAAGCACGGCAATTTGATTTTCGTCTTCAAAACAATCTACAGTGAGTGAAACTTCACCTTGTTCAGTAAATTTCAAAGCGTTGCTGAGCAGATTGTTTAATATTTGCCTAAGTCTTGACGGATCTCCAAGGACTTCTTCAGGAACGCCAGCTTTAATCAAATGATAAAGTTCAATATTTTTTTCATAAGCGCTAGGCAAAAGAAGTGAAACGGCATCTTCAATAGCGACTCTTAAATTGAATTGAATATTTTCTAACGTAATTTTTCCGGCTTCGATCTTTGAAAAATCAAGAATACCGTTTATAAGAGATAATAACAGTGTCGAAGACGACTTCAATTCGCGAACATAATCTTTTTGCTCAAAAGATAAATTTGACATGTCTAGAAGGTCCATAAAACCAAGAATGCCGTTCATTGGGGTTCTGATTTCGTGAGACATATTTGCGAGGAATTGCCCCTTGGCTATATTTGCTGATTCGGCTTGTTCTTTCGCACTTAACAATCCAGATTCGGCTTCTTTTAGCTCGGTAACAGCTGTTAACAACTGTTGTTCGCTTTCCACCAGTTTACGGTTGGCAAAGTTTGATTTTTCTTGTTCAAATTTAAGCGCGCTGTTATTAATGAGTATTTTGTGAATGCCGAATAACAATAAAAAAGAAAATAATAGGATCAGCGAGTCGTATATGACACGTTGTTTTGTATTGATATAAAAATTTTCAGCTGGATAGTCCATTCCTAGTATTACTTTAATGTCGTTGTTTTCAAGATTCTTTATGGGCACGAGAACGCTAATCCATGTTCCCCAACGGTCGGTGAGAGGTTTTGTTATGATTGAATTACCATCTTTGAATGGTTGTGAGTCTGTTTTACTGGCTTCTGTAAAGACCTGTCCTGGAGGTGAAAGATCTTCTGAGTCCCCAGGTTCTGAGTCCACCATAAAATAAAGGTCGTTATTTTTTTGAGTATAAAGATAAGCAAATTGAATATTGTCATAAAGTTGAGGAATTGTGATCAAACGTTCTTTAATGCTTTCGTAGGCTGGCGTTCCTTCATCTTCCGGCATGCCTCTGAGTTCTTTTAGCATCCCATCATCAAGTAAAGAGGCAGTGGTTTTGGCAATCTTTAAAGCTTGATTATTTGTTTCAGCGATACTGCTCGTCCAAGTATAGTGAATCAAAAAAAATCCAAATACTGCTAATATAATGTAGCTCACAAAAAAATATTTTTTCATGCAGTATCCTCCAATTTAGGTGAAAGCGGTATTAAACATTATTTACCCTAATTCAGTAATTGTAACCCGATATAAATAATTTTATAAAAGTAGTTGACATATCATTCTATTCACCATATAATCAAAATCAATTAAATATCTCTATCAAGAGAGGTGGAGGGACTGGCCCTATGAAACCCAGCAACCTTGTCTAACGACAAAGGTGCTAATTCCAGCGGAAGTGTAACTTTCGAAAGATAGATCTACCTAGGTTGTTAACCTCTCTGTCTTTTGGCGGAGAGGTTTTTTTTATATTTTTAAAAGAAAATTATTGAATAGGAGATATAATATGTCAATTATTTTAAATGGAAATTTAAGTTGTTTTAAACAATTGAAATCAGAATTTCCTTCACAAGTAGTGGAGAGTCTACCTGACGGCAGGGAGATAAAAGCATTTTCTAGCATGAAAATTGGCGTGATCAATTTGATGCCAACCAAAGAGGTGACGGAGAGGCAATGGTCAACGCTTATGGTTTCCAGTATACACTGGGTCGAACCTATTTGGATACAAATGTCTTCGTATGAGCCTAAGAATGTGGCATCGCATTATTTGAATGAACATTACGTCAGCGCACAAACGTTAGACCTTTCAAGTATTGGAGGTGTAATACTGACGGGTGCACCAATAGAGCATTTGGTATTTGAAGACGTTGATTATTGGGAGGAGCTATCAGAATTATTAGACCGAATTACAGCGGCGAATATTCCGATTCTTTCGGTTTGTTGGGGCGCTCAGGCGCTTTTGTATAAACGCTATGGCGTTGATAAACATGCCTTAGACAAAAAATGTTTTGGCGTGTTTGAACATCAAGTTCAGGGCAATCACCAGTTGACGAGGTCGCTTAATGAGACGGTTTATCTGCCGCATTCTAGGCATACGGGTTGGAAAACTGAGTCTTTAGAAAGCGTCGAACAATTAGAAATTCTGATTGAGTCAAAGGAAGTGGGGGTCTTTGCTCTAGAGGACTGCGAGGGCGACATGTACTGGAGCGGTCACCCAGAATATGAGAGCGATACGCTACTTTTAGAATATCAAAGAGACTTAGAAAAAGGCATTAACATCGAAATACCAAGAGGTTATGGATGTGATAAAAAAGGAAATTATGCGATTGAAAACCCTTGGGGAGACGCGGCAAAGCAGCTTTTAAGCAATTGGCTAAACGAAATCAAATAGTGCGAGGAGTGTGCAAAGATGGCTTTATTAAAAATAGGTCTTTTGGGATTTGGTACCGTGAGTTCAGGGTTTTACAGACGGCTACAGGTCGTACAGGAAAAAATTGCAAAGCAAACGGGGTTAGAGCCTGTTGTTGAGAAAATTCTCATCCGGATCGGAGAAGAAAGTCGCATTCCATTTGGGAGCGAAGCTAAGATTGTGTATGAGGCAAATGCCATTTTAGAAGATCCAAACATTCATGTCGTCGTTGAAGCGATTAATGGCGATGAGCCTGCGGCAAGTTTTATCTGCAAGGCCCTGTCAGAGGGAAAGCACGTGATTACGGCCAATAAAGCGGCTATTGCAAATCACTGGGAACTGATTCACGAAGCGGCAAGAAAAAGCGGTGCAAAACTATATTATGAAGCCAGTGTGTGCGCAGGCATTCCGCTCATTCAGGTGATTGAAACGTTAAGCCTTTCAGATAATATTTTGAGTGTCGAGGGGATTGTAAATGGAACGTCCAATTACATTTTATCAGCAATGGCTAGCGAGAAAATTGATTATGAACTTGCGCTTGAACAGGCAAAAGCGCTCGGATATGCGGAATCAGACCCTACAGCAGACGTTGATGGGTGGGATGCAGCGAACAAACTGAGCATACTTTGCGGCTTGTCCTTTGGACAGGTCATTGCGCCTGGCGATATTCCGAAAGATTCTCTAAGATCTTTAAAATCTGTGGAGAAGGGGCTTAAATTGGTTGCATGCGCATCTTTTAATAAGAGGGAAAATCAACTAGAAGCAGCCGTTTCACTCAAACAACTTTCGCCAGAGCAACCGCTTTATCAAGTCGATGGCGTGGACAACGGCGTGGTGATTATGACAGAAGGCATCGGTCAAATTAAATTATTTGGACCAGGTGCTGGCTCTGATCCGACAGGAACTGCAATGGTTTCAGACTTAGTACAACTAGCTAGAGTTATTTCCGTTCAAGGCAAATTCTAACATTGTGAAAACCCTATAAGGAGTGTTCAAAAATGACCAATAAAAACTATAAATTCGATACCCTTCAAATCCATGCAGGCCAACAAGTTGACCCAACCACCAATTCTAGAGCGGTGCCTATTTACCAAACAACGTCTTATGTATTCAACGATCCTGAGCATGCGGCAAATCTCTTTGCATTAAAAGAATTCGGAAACATTTACACGCGCTTAATGAACCCGACAACAGATGTGCTTGAGCAGAGAATAGCTGCTCTTGAGGGCGGTGTGGGTGCCTTGGTAGTCGCTTCTGGCTCTGCGGCAATCACTTATGCCATTCTAAATCTTGCGGAAGTAGGCGATGAAATCGTTGCGGCAAGCACCCTTTACGGCGGCACTTACAACCTCTTTGCTCACACGCTTCCTAAAATGGGCATCAAGACACACTTTGTAAAACCAGATGCGCCAGAGAATTTCAAAGAATTTTTAAATGAGAAGACCAGAGCCATTTTTATTGAAAGCATTGGCAATCCAGGAATTAACCTCATCGACATTGAAGCGGTTGCAAAAATTGCGCATGAACATGGCGTTCCTCTTATAGTCGACAACACATTTGGGACACCGTATTTGATTAAGCCAATTGATTTTGGAGCGGATATTGTGGTGCACTCAGCGACGAAGTTCATCGGGGGGCATGGCACAAGCATTGGTGGCGTGATTGTTGACAGCGGCAAATTTGACTGGGAAGCTTCTGATAAATACCCAGGACTTACGACGCCAGATCCAAGTTATAATGGCCTCATTTATACAGAGGCGGTTGGGCCGCTGGCTTACATCATAAAAGCAAGAGTTCAGCTCCTCAGAGACACGGGGGCATGCATCAGTCCGTTCAATTCTTTCCTATTAATACAAGGACTGGAAACCCTTTCGCTACGGGTTAGACAGCATGTGAGCAACACGAGAAGCATTGTCGCATTTCTTCAAAACCACCCGGCAGTGGATTGGGTCAGCTATCCTGAACTGCCTGAGAGTCCTTACAAGCCTTTGGCGGAGAAGTATTTTCCTAAGGGGACGGGTTCAATTTTCACATTTGGTATAAAGGGAGGGGCAGAGACAGGCATTAAATTCATAAAAGCATTGGAACTCTTCTCGCTGCTTGCCAATGTGGCAGATGCAAAGTCTTTGGTCATTCACCCTGCAAGCACGACGCATGCGCAGCTAAACCCAGAGCAACAACTCTCAGCAGGGGTTAAACCTGAACTTATTCGTCTTTCAGTAGGGCTTGAAGATGTGGAAGATTTGATTGCAGACTTAGATCAAGCTCTTAATGCGGCGGTGACGCTTAAGAATTAGAGACAATTATCACAGATTTCAAAATACACAAATAAAAAATTGTTCCCTCTTAAAAATTTCGGTATACTAAATTTATAAACACCTATTATAATATGTAGGCAGTTATAAAAAGTAAATAAGAAACTCTTAGGAGGGCTTTTTTATGGAGGTCTTAGGAAAATACATAAAAAGATATGCCTCATCGTTTAGCGGAGCCATTGCTTTTTTAGCGGCTGAAGCGATGATTGATTTGCTCCAACCGACTTTAATGGCCTATTTAATTGACCAAGGCGTTGTGAATAAAGATATAAATACCATTTGGAAAATGGGCATGCTTATGTTTGCTTTAACAGCCGCCGGCGCCGTTATGGCAATTGGAAGAAATTTTATTTCCAGTCGTGTTTCGCAGCAGGTCGGCGCAGATTTAAGGTCAGATGTTTACCGAAAAATTCAGGGTCTGGATATGGCAACTTTAAATCAGTTTGAAACAGGCTCGCTGCTCACCCGAATGACCAATGACATTAACCAATTACAGAACTTTATTCACGGCATCATGCGTGTTTTTGTAAAAGCGCCACTCATAGCTTGTGGCTCTCTCATTATGGTTATTTTTCTGAATCCATCAATGGCGTGGATTTTGATACTGGTTATTATTGGGGCATTTTTGGTCATTTATCTCAGTATGACTTTAGGTTACAAGTATTTTGCTGCTGTTCAAAAATCGTTGGATCAACTAAACATTAGGCTCAGGGAATATCTGAGCGGTATTCGCGTGGTCAAAGCATTTCAAAAACAGACAGATGAGGTCAGGCATTTTGACGGCATCAACCATCACCTCAAATTGAGCACTGAAAAGGCTTTGAGGGTCATGGCAGTCTTTTCGCCGCTCATTGCTTTGGTGGTCAATTTAGGCATCGTAGCGGTTTTGTGGTTTGGCTCACTACAAATGGAAGCGGGAACGCTCGAAATTGGCAAGCTGATGGCGATGGTGAATTATATGATTCAATTACTCGGCGCAATGGTCCTGATTGCAATGATTTTTAATATTTTGGTCAGAACAAAGGCTTCAGGGGCGAGAATTAAGGAACTTATGTGCCTTGAGAGCCATTTTGAGAAAACAGGCGATTTGCCGCTTCAACAACTTGAAAAAATCAGTTTTTCAGACGTTAGTTTTGCGTATAGTAATGAGCGCTGGGTTTGCGAAGACATTAAGTTTGAAATAAAAGCAGGTGAACGCATTGCCATCATAGGTGCCACTGGGTCTGGAAAAAGTACGCTGCTTCAGTTGCTTCTTCGTTTTTACGAACCACAAAAAGGTTCTATTAAAATCAATGAACAACCTCTTGCTAATTATCAGCAAAAATCGCTGCGTCAGCAAATAGCACTGGTCCCCCAAAAGAGCACTCTGTTTTCAGGTTCTATCAATTATAATTTAAAATGGGCAAATCCGGAGGCGAGTGAAGAAATGGTTTTAGAGGTTTTAAAATCGGTAGATTTGCTTAGTTTTGTGAACAAACAACCCGAAGGACTTGAGACCATTGTAGGCAGAGGCGGAGTCAATTTGTCTGGCGGTCAAAAACAAAGAATGGCAATTGCCAGGGCACTGCTTACAAACCCTCAAGTGCTTATTTTAGACGATGCAACCAGTGCGGTTGATGTCGTGACGGAGCAACAAATTAAGCGTGCGTTAGACGCTTGGCCAAATCCTCTCTCGGTTATTATGGTTGTTCAAAGAATTGCCATGGCAATGGGCGCAGATAAGATTATAGTGATGGATGGCGGGAAAATGGTTGGATTCGATCAACATGAAGTGCTGCTCGATAATTGTCAAGTCTACCGCGAACTCTATGACTCTCAAATTGGAAGCGGGGTGAGCGCATGAAAAAACCAAAATATAAAGCTAAAAATGCCAAACAAACCTTAAGAACCCTTTGGCAATTTATAGAGAAAGAACGATACAGAGTCATCTGTTTATGGGTTCTAACCATTGTCAGTACTGGACTCGGTCTGATGGCGCCAAATTTGATTGGAAAGTCTATAGATGCTCTAGTGGGAGGTAGCAGTGGTTTTATTTCCAAGCATTTCTTATGGCTGTTAGGTTTGTTGATTGTGGTATATGTGATGGACGCAAGCGTCAGCTTCATTCAAGAGTGGCTAATGGCAGGCGTTTCACAGCGGATAGTTGCCAAGATGAGAACCAAGCTGTTTGATAAATTTCAAAAGCTACCGCTTGTTTATTTTGATACAAAAGCCCATGGCGATCTTATGAGCCGTTTTACCAATGACTTAGATTTGGTTAGCGGCGCTATTTCCCAAACGGTCATTCAATTGATGAACGCCATTTTGGTACTTGTTGGGGCGCTTGGCATGATGTTTTATCTCAGTCCTAAGCTTACTTTGGTTAGCGCCATCGTGCTGCCGCTTTTTTATATTTTGACACGCATGATTACCTCTCGAACGGGCAAATATTACAAAGACCAACAAGCTGCGCTAGGGGCGCTAAACGCTCAAATTGAGGAAAGTATCTCAGGTGTTGCCGTGATCAAGGCTTTTGGGCATGAAGAAGAAACCATCGTTGAATTTGAAAAGCTAAATGACAACTATAGAAAAATTGGTCGAAAAGTATTGTTTATTTCAGGGTTTTTGATGCCTTTTATGAACATTATCAACAATGTTGGTTTTGTTTGCGTCGCCCTCATGGGCGGACTCATGGCGTATCATGGCGAAATCACCATCGGCTTGATTACGAGTTTTTTAGCATATACCCGTCAGTTTTCAAGGCCGCTCGTGAATCTTGCAAACATTTACAATACTCTTCAAGGGGCTATTGCAGGTGCTGAGCGCTACTTTGAAGTGCTCCTCACAGAGGAAGACCTACGTCTTGGCATTGAAAAGTCAAATGAACCGCTGCAAAAGGCTAGCATACGTTTTGAAAAAGTTTCTTTTGCCTATAATCCCGAGACGCCTATATTAAAAGAAGTAAGTTTCGAAATTCCTGCGGGTGGCAAGTTAGCGCTTGTAGGGGCAACGGGTGCGGGTAAAACGACAATCGTCAATTTGTTATGCGGTTTTTATACCCCAACTTCAGGTCATATTTGGATTGGCGAGCAGGAACTCAGTCGAATTGATCAGCAAACGCTCAGCGAGTGGATTGGGATCGTACTTCAAGACACCTATTTGTTCTCAGGCAGTATTGCTGAAAATATTAAATATGGCTCTGAAGGCGCATCGGATAAGTCACTGTGGGAAGCTGCGGAATTTTCCAATGCGGTTCATTTTATTAAAGCGCTTCCGGATGGCATAAACAGTCATTTGCAAGAAGGTGCAAACAACCTCAGCCAAGGACAGCGTCAGTTGTTATCAATAGCGAGAGCGGTGTTAAGACCATCTCAGATTTTGGTTTTAGACGAAGCGACAAGCAATATTGATACTCGAACTGAGAAACAGGTTCAATTGGCAGTAGGCCGTTGGATGAAAGGGCGAACAAATGTGGTAATTGCCCATCGACTGAGTACGATTAGAGATGCGGATCATATTTTGGTTTTAGACAATGGTCAAATAGTTGAACAGGGAAATCATGAGTCACTACGTCTTCAAAATGGCATTTATGAAACTTTGTACATAAATAGTTTAGGCGAGACAAGTTGTATAGAATAATTTTGATAATTCTCCTGCAATGATTCGGGTATTTTAAATGTATAAAAATGAATATTGTTAACACAAAGTATTTTTTTATAAAGACTAAAATGAACGCAATGTAATTGATACCCCTTTTAGACTTTGCTAAAATTTTTATGTAAGAACAATAATAAAAGGGGAAATTACGAAATGGCTGAACAAAAAAGTTTGAGTCACTTAGCTTACGGTGGATGTTAAGGCGACGAATATGTGCCTTACGTTTCTGTAGACAGCGCATTACCAGAGTTGACATGGTTGTCAATTTTCTGCGGTATTATCTTTGCAGTAATTTTTGGAGCTGCGAACACATACCTAGGTCTAAAAGTGGGTATGACGATTGCAGAAGGTCTTCCAGCAACAATTCTTGCAACAGGGATATTAAAGGGTTTATTAAAGCACAATAATGTTCTCGAAATCAACGTTATTCAAGCAATGGCTTCAATGGGTGAGTCATTAGCAGGCGGACTTATTTTCTGTATTCCAGCAGTTATTATTTTAGGCGGAGAATTAACGCTTACGACTATTGCAGTCGTTGGAATCTTGAGTGGATTACTCGGGATTGCTTTCGTTGTGCCTCTTAGAAGATTCTTGATCATTGAAGAGCATGGCAACTTACTTTATCCAGAGGGCATGGCAGCTTCTGAAGTGCTTGTTTCGCCTTCCCTTGTAGCTTGGATGGGATTAATTCCTTTGATTAAGTTCTTTGGTGCAGGCGCAGTTGCTGCAGGTGGATTTATCAGCGTAATCAAAAATATTCCTACTTTTATTAGTTCTTTCAAATCTGCTATGGCAGGTATGGGTCATAAAAATAACGCTAAGAAAACTGATCTTGATGTACCAATGACTTGGGTTATTGGCGTGGCAGTTTTAGTATTTGTAGTAGCTTGGTTCTTCCCAATGGCCGGCGCAAAAATGGGCGCTGTTGGCGATCTTCTAGTATTGATCGTTGCTTTCTTCTTTGCAGTTGTTTCTGCGATCCTTTGCGGTGCTACAATTTGTGTTAGTATTGCGGTAGCTGGTGGAGCGGCTCAATCACTTAAAACAACACACATCATTGGTGGTACACCTCGTAAAGTTGAAATTGGTATGGGTCTTGCAATTATTGCTTCTGCTTCAGTTGTTGGATTTGTAATTCTTATGCTTAACCAAGCTTATGGTATTGGTTCAGCTCAAATCGCGGCACCTCAAGCAACCATTATGTCAATGATCTCTAAAGGGATTATAAATGGCAATCTTCCTTGGGATCTTGTATTCATTGGCGCTAAATTTGGCATCATGGCTGAATTGATGAGAATTTCTGTACTTCCATTTGCACTTGGTTTATACTTACCAATTCACCTTAGCGCAGGCGTGGTATTCTTTTAGCTTTTAGCACTTAAATTTTGTAAAGGAGGCTCTTTCACATGTGGTTTAAGAAAAAAACAAACATAGAAGAAGCACGACAAGATAATTTTTTGCTGTACGAGCCCCATAAGAAACATCAAGAATGGGTTGAAAAGAAGGGTCTAGTCTATCTCGTTTTCCATCATAACCATCCTGTGCAAAAGGTAGCAAACTGGCTCGTTTAAAAGCCGAACACTTCGGATGTAAATCTCGATGCACTGGGAACTGTCGTATGGAAAAGCAATTGATGGCAAACGGAACATTTATGAAATTGGTGAGGTTGTCAGAGCAAAATTTGGAGCGGGCTGTGAACCTGTCTATGATCGACTGATAATGTTTGTCAGATATTTAAATCGACGAGGCTGGATTTATTTTGAAAATATTGAAGTGAAGACAGCAAAAACAGAATAAGAAATAAATAATCCAAAGAGCAAGTGATCCGATGATGGAGCATTTGCTTTTTTTTACATTTTGGGAGTTCTTTAAAAAATCCCCTCACCTGTGTGAGTCACAAGTGAGGGGATTTAATGTTGCATTAAATTTTATAGGACTAAACTAGATTTTGAAATGTGAAATTTCTTTACTGAGCATAGATGAAATTTCATTTAGTTGCTGAGCTGACTTGGCAACTTCCTCAATGGCATTGACCTGTTGATCCATTGAAGCGGTAACCTCTTCAGAAGCTGCAGCGGTTTCTTCAGAAACAGCGGAAATATTTTCAATACTGCTGTGAATCAATTCTTGGCTTGTTGTCAAATTCTTAACGGACAATTCAATGTCCTGAATATGTCCTGAAATTTGCGTATAAGCTTCACCAATAGTACTAAAAGCGGTAAGAACTGATTTTACAGAATCATCTTGCGCGGTTGCATTTTCCTTTAGCAAGCCCATACTGCGTACAGTGTTTTTAGTATCCACTTGAATGTTACCGACAATTAATCTTACTTGGTCAGCAGATTTAGAAGATTCCTCGGCAAGTTTTCGAATTTCATCTGCTACAACTGCAAAACCGCGACCGTGTTCGCCAGCGCGAGCTGCTTCAATAGAAGCGTTGAGTGCCAATAAATTGGTTTGAACTGAAATGGCAGAAATAGCATCTAATATGCCACCGATTTGTTGTGTCTTTTCACTAAGTTGCGTTACAGCATCACTAATCATCAAGTTGACTTCATTCGATTTAACGTTGGTTTCATCCAAATTTTTAATGGCACCAAGGCTTAATTGGTTGGCATGATTGAGAAGTGTTGCTGACTGGAGCATGTCTTCGGTCGTTTTATTTAATCCTTTGAATTGATTAGAAAGGTCGCGAGACGTCGTTGCTGACTTTTCAGCGTCCATCGCTTGATCTTCTGCACCTTTTGCAATATCTTCAACGGTTTTAGCAACTTCATCTGCAGATGCGCTAACTTCTTCGCTTGTAGCGGCAAGGTTTTGAGCTGCATTAGTGAGTTCGCCGGAAACGTTTTGAACATTTGAAACGAGTTTTCCAAGATCCGTAATGGTTTCATCAAAGTATTGACTTAATAATCCTATTTCGTCTTTAGAAACGATATTAGAGCGAATGCTTAAATCGCCTGTTCGCGCAATTTTCATCGTTTCAACTAATTTTCTAATATTTTGAGTAAAGTTATTGGTCAATAGTAAGATTAAGAAGAAACTTAGAATTAATGAAACCAAACCACAAAGTAAAGTAAATAATATTAAGCCATTCACTTCTTTTGAAACCTCATCCATGTAATAAGTGGCAATAACACGCCAATCACCTAGTTTCATGTGATGAATAATCGCAAGTTTTTGCTTAGTTGCATTGCCTTCTTTATAATTGTAGTAAACGATTGATTTGGTTGGGTCAGCAGAAGTCTCAAGCAATGCTTTTGTTTCTAACGGCTGTCCAATTTTTTTAGGATCTTTATGACTGACGATAACGTTGTTTTTATCAGTGATGATCGCATAACCTTTTTCACCAATAGTAAGACCAGTAGTCTGCTCGTTAATGGCTGTTAAAGCAACATCTAGTGCTAGTACCCCAACAAAAGTGCCTTGGTCGTCATAAATAGCTTTACAAGCGGATACAACCATTTTGTTAACGGTGTCATCAAAATATGGGTCAGTCCAGAATGTTTCCTTTTGACTTTTAGCTGCGGTATACCAATCGCGTGTGCGTGGATCGTAGTCTGTGCCGAGGTCGTCATCCGGCTTCATAATCATTTTCTTTTGTTCAGTGCCTAAATAGAAAAAGAGAATGTCTGGATTACTTTTAACGGTTTTATCTAAAATGGTTAAAAGCTGCTTTTCGGCTTCAGGGTTAGTTAATACTTGTTTGGTCACATCTAAAGATGCCACTGTATCAATAGTTCTAGAGAAATGCATTAAATAGGATGTGACGGAATTGTCAATCGATTGAGTGATTTGCTTGGTATCAATCTCAGCGACCTTTTTAAAAGTTGAATTCAGTTTTAAATACGTTCCCCCCGAAACGAGTGCAAGCGTCGTTGTCAATACGATAACGAATGCAATCATAATCAAGGTGCGAATACTACGCTTTACCTTGACACTCTCTTGCTTTAATTTACTCATGTTTATAATCCCCCTTGTACGTTAATAAGATTGCAGATAACCCCAATAATTATCGGCAGAAATATGATTTTTGTTCAACCTTTATTGTTTTCTTAAAGATAGAGATGTTTTCTTAAAGATAGAGAGGTTTAACTAAACGTATAGACCTATACCCATTTCAATGTTAATATAGACAGATAAACAATAATTTTAGTAACGCTTAAAATTTATTTGCAAATAAATTTTTCTTCTATTTCAAAAAAAAAATGATATAATTTAGTAAAAGTTTACTGGAGGCAAAGTGATGGCGACCATAAAAGATATTGCAAAATCAGCGGGCGTTTCGCCAGCGACGGTCTCAAGGGTTTTAAATTATGACCAAACCCTCTCCGTATCTGACGAAAAGCGTAAATTAATATTGGAAGTAGCAGAAGGTTTAGATTACCAAACACCGCGTAAGCGGAACTCAATGGTAAAACAAAAATTTAAAATAGGACTCATTCACTGGTATTCAATACGTCAGGAACTTGAAGATCCTTATTATATGTCTATCCGCATTGGTATTGAAAAATTGTGTTATGAGCAGTCAATCGAGATTCTTAAGGTGTATGAGCCTGAGCAATCCGATTTAAGTATTTTAGATGGCGTAGCAGGGCTTATAGCTGTTGGGAAGTACGATGAATTGGATGTGAAAAGGTTTGAAGGCATAAGCCCAAACATTGTTTTTGTTGATTCATCTCCACGGGAACATGATTTTGATAGCGTGGTGATTAATTTCGAAGATGCGGTCAAGCAAGCGTTAGAGTATCTTATGCAAAAGGGACATAGCCATATAGGTTATATTGGTGGTCAAGAATTTATTGGGCCGCTAAAACAACCTTTAGGCGAGAGACGATTGGTATTATTTGAAGAAGTTCTTAAACAAAGCGGTCACTTTGATGATAGTCAAGTCTATATAGGCACTTTTGTAGCAGAAAGCGGTTATCAGTTAATGAAAAAGGCGATCGCGGAGAGTATCAAACTGCCGACAGCATTCTTTATTGCAAGCGATTCGATGGCAATCGGCGCACTAAGGGCGCTATATGAAGCTAAATTAAATGTGCCAAAAGATGTTGCCATTATTGGATTTAATGATATACCAACTTCGAAATATACCAATCCGCCTCTTACGACCATAAAAGTCTATAAAGAATTTATGGGAGAGACGGCAGTTGAAATGTTGCTTGAAAGAATTTTAAAGAACAGAACCATTGCCAAAAAAGTTGTAGTTCCAACTGTTTTGATTCATAGGGACAGTGCTTGATGCCAGAAGGCGATAAAAAATATTTAAAATAAGTAAAGATTAAGTGAATTATTTGTAAAAATTGTGGGTATAGACACTTTCGAGAGGAGGTGTTTTTTTTATTTACCAAAAGAATTTGCACCTAAATATGAACAAAAAGCCATATTAATTAATAAAAACGCCCCAAATTGTAATTATTTCGTTGACAATTAAATAAAAATTTACTAAACTAATCTCATAACATCATTAAAATTTACTTGTGAAAGGATGGTTCGTGTGAAAAAATTATTATCACTCGTATTAACAGGTTCAATGGTCTTATCTATGGTGGGGTGTTCTAAGCCTGCTGCAACAACAGAAACACCTGCAGCTCCAGCGGCTGTAGCTACAACAACTGCAATGCCTAAAATTGGTGTAACAATCTACAAATTTGATGACAATTTCATGTCATTCGTTCGTAGAGCTATCGAAGGCAATGCAAAAGATAAGGCAGAATTAATCCTAAACGATTCACAGAATGACCAAGGCAAACAAAATGAGCAAGTTGATTTAATGATTTCTAAAGGGGTTCAAGCTTTAGCAATCAACTTAGTCGATCCACAAGCTGCACCATCAATTGTACAAAAAGCAAAAGACGCTAATATGCCAGTTGTGTTCTTTAATAAAGAACCAAGTGCAGACGTACTCAAAAGTTATGACAAAGTTTGGTATGTTGGTACAACTTCAGCAGAAGCGGGTATCATCCAAGGCGAAATGATTGCGAACATTTGGAAAGGCAATGCAAAACTTGACCTTAATGGCGACGGCATTATGCAATACGTTCTTCTTAAGGGCGAGCCTGGTCACCCAGATGCAGAAGCAAGAACAAAATTTGCTGTTGAAACTGCTGTAGCACAAGGGCTTAAAGTTGAGCAACTTGAGCTTCAAACTGGTATGTGGGATTCAGTAAAGGGTAAAGAATTAATGGATACATGGCTTGCTAAACACGGTGATAAAATTGAATTTGTTATCACTAACAATGATGGCATGGCACTTGGTGCTATCCAATCACTCAAAGCAAATGGCTATTTCACAGGTGGCAAATACATGCCGGTTGTTGGTGTAGACGCTATTCCAGATGCACTTGCTCAAATCAAAGAAGGCACTATGGCGGGTACAGTTCTTAATGATGCAAAGAACCAAGGTCTTGCAACATTTGAACTTTCAAACAATGTAGCGCTTGGAAAAGATCCGCTTGATGGCACATCATGGAAATTTGATGATAACAAAGCTGTTCGTGTTCCTTATGTAGCAATTACAAAAGATAATATTGCAGTTGCAGAAGCAGCTTACGAGTAACTTAGAACTGAGTAAGTTGGATTAAAATTCAACTTACTATAAAGTATTTTTATAATGCAAAGGGATTCGAGATGCGGTCTTCTGCATCTCGAATTTTTTTATAAAATGAATTCAGTAAAAAATGAAGTATTTATAAAAGCTGTGTAGATTTGTTTAAGACATGATATTTATTTGAAAGGAGGCCTCGCTATGGAAGAGGCAGGGCAAGCGTACTTGTTGGAAATGATAGAAATCAGCAAAGAATTTCCTGGTGTCAAGGCGCTAGATCAAGTCAATTTGAGAATTAGAGCCGGAACAGTTCATGCTTTGATGGGTGAAAATGGAGCAGGAAAATCTACGCTCATGAAGTGTTTGTTTGGCATTTATCATAAAGACAACGGGACAATTTTATTGGATGGAAAAGAAGTTAAATTTGAGTCTTCAAAACAAGCCTTAGACAATGGTGTTTCAATGGTTCATCAGGAACTCAATCAGGTGCTTTCTACAAGAGTTGTGGATAATATTTGGCTCGGAAGATTTCCAATGAAAGGGTTGTTTATTAATGAAGAAAAAATGTATCGTGACACATTGGCTATTTTTAAGGAATTAGATATTAATATTGATCCTAGAGAAAAAATTGATAATCTTCAAGTTTCTGAAAAGCAAATGGTGGAAATTGCAAAGGCAGTCTCGTATGATTCTAAGATTATTGTAATGGATGAGCCAACGTCTTCTCTTACTGAAAAAGAAGTTGGACATCTGTTTAAAATAATAAGATCGCTTAGATCCAAAGGTGTAGGCATTATTTATATTTCTCATAAGATGGAAGAGATAGATCAGATTGCAGACGATGTGACCATTATGAGAGATGGAAGATGGATTGAAACTTGTGAAGTCAAAAATATTACGACAGATCAAATTATAAACAAAATGGTTGGCAGAGATTTATCCAACCGTTTCCCGCCTAAGACCAATAGACCTGGTGAAGTTATTTTGAAAATTGAAAATATTACAGCCACTTATCAGCCTTCCATCAATGACATTTCTTTTGAACTTAGAGAAGGCGAAATTCTTGGTGTTGCTGGACTTATGGGTGCAAAGAGAACGGATATTGTTGAGTCATTGTTTGGCATTCGAAAAATTAATAAGGGTCAGCTGTATTTAAAAGGAAAACCAATTGAAAACAAAACACCAATACAAGCCATTAAGAATGGATTTGCACTTATTACTGAGGAAAGACGGGCTACAGGTATTTTTGCAGAATTAGATGTACAATTTAATGCAACTTTGGCGAATATCGATGCTTATATCGGGCCAATAGGACTTCTCAAAGATGAAAAGATGATTGCGGATACACAGTGGGTGATCGACAGCATGCGTGTTAAAACACCAAGCCAAGAAACTTCAATTGGTTCTTTATCAGGTGGTAATCAGCAGAAGGTAATCGTAGGTAGATGGCTATTGACCAATCCAGATATTTTACTCATGGATGAGCCAACAAGAGGTATTGATGTAGGTGCAAAATATGAAATTTATCAATTGATGATTGATCTTGCCAATAAGAAGAAAGGCGTGATCATGGTATCGTCTGAAATGCCTGAACTACTTGGCGTTACTGACCGCATATTGGTCATGTCAAATGGAAGGCTTGCAGGAATTGTTGAAACAGCAACGACCTCTCAAGAAGAAATTCTGAAACTTTCAGCCAAATACCTATAGAATGGAGGGCCAATATGTCTGAGCCTAAATTAAAGAAACCCAATATTATTGAACGTACAAAACTTAAAATTGAGCACGTAAAAAAAATGACTGCTAAAGATTATTATAATTTTGTTATGAATAATGCTATTTTCTTTGTACTTATTTTCTTGCTGTTAGTCATTATTAGTATTTCGCCCGATTTTGTTTCCATTAGAAATTTCAAAAATATTCTAGTTCAATCCTCAACAAGAGTTATATTTGCCCTTGGCGTGGGTAGTATTATAGTAGCGAAAGGAACAGACCTTTCGCTTGGTAGACAGGTTGGACTTGCTGCAGTTGTGGCAGCTTCACTACTTCAAGCGCCAGATTATGCATACAGAATGTATCCTAATTTGCCAGCTCTTCCAATTTTCCTTCCAATTGTTGCGGTTATGCTTGTTACAGGATTCTTCAGTTTTTTAAATGGATTTGTTGTTGCCAAGTTAAAGGTAGACCCCTTCATTGCTACTTTAGGCATGATGGTTATCGTTTATGGCGTGACATCTATTTACTTTGATAGACCACCCTTTGGCGCACAACCAGTAGGTGGATTAGACAGCAGGTTTACAAAGTTTGCACAAGACTCTATCCATATTGGCAGTTTTTCGATTCCGTATCTGATTATCTACGCATCGATTGTTATTGGCGTCATGTGGGTACTTTGGAATAAGACGAAATTCGGGAAAAATATTTTCGCAATAGGCGGAAATTCTGAAGCGGCAGTTGTTTCAGGCGTTAATGTGGTTAAAAATTTATTGATGGTGTATACCCTTGCTGGTCTTTTATACGGATTAGGTGGCGCACTTGAAGCGGCACGTATTGGCAGTGCCACCAATAATACTGGTAATATGTATGAATTGGATGCCATTTCTGCGTGTATTGTAGGCGGTTTGTCATTCGCCGGTGGTATAGGCAGTATATCAGGCATTGTTATTGGGGTACTCATTTTCCAAGTTATTGCATATGGTCTTTCATTTATTGGCGTCAATCCCTATTTGCAATTCATTATCAAAGGCTTGATCATTGTTGTAGCCGTTGCTATTGATAATCGCAAACATCTTAAGAAAAAATAGGAGTTTTTGCTTATGTATTTTGGCGTAGACTATTACCCAGAACATTGGCCACTTGATTGGCTAGAAAAGGACTTAGATAATTTTGTTGAGTTAGGCGCCAATACGCTTCGAATCGGTGAGTTTGCATGGCACTTGATGGAACCAACTCCGGGAAAATATGATTTCTCATATTTTGATCGGGTTATTGAAGAAGCTGCAAAACGTGACTTTAAGATTATCTTTGGTACCCCAACGGCAACGTTTCCAGCATGGCTTGCTCATCAGTCGCCAGAAATTCTTTCTGTAGATGCTTTTGGGCATCAAAGAGTTTTTGGAGGCAGAAGACAGTATTGTTATAATTCTAAAATTTATGAGTTATATGCCAGCCGGTTTGTAAAAGCTCTGATCATGCATTATGCCGATTGTAAGACCATCATTGCGTGGCAAATTGACAATGAATTTGGCCATGAGGGCAGTGATGATTGCTATTGCCCGCAGTGTGACTTATCATGGCATGGCTATTTAAAGAAGAAATATGAAAACATTGATAGTTTAAATGAACATTATGGCACTGTTTTTTGGGGTCAAACCTATAATTGTTTTGAAGAAATTCCAATGCCGACTGCGACCATTACAACGCATAACCCAAGTTTGAAGTTAGATTGGGCAAGGTTCAGATCGGTTAGTCTTAATCAATTTGCTATTGGGCAAGTTGACTTAGTTAGAGATTATAAAGGTGAGCATCAAAAAGTCATACACAATTTTTATGGCGGATTTTTCGAACGTAAATATGACCAAAATATTCTTGCTGAAATGTTGGATGTGGTTGCCTATGATAACTACCCTGTTTGGGGTGGTCTTCGAAAGCCCATTTCACCAGCGCATATCGCCATGACCCTTGATTATAATCATGGTCTTAAACAGCAGAATTTTTGGATTGTTGAGCAGTTGATGGGCGCTCAAGGGCATGATGTCATCGGTTATCGTCCAAGACCTGGTCAGGGTAGACTTTGGTCTTGGCAGGCGATGACTCGTGGCTGCGAAAGTCTTCTCTATTTTAGAGAACGCACTATGACCAAAGGGCAGGAGCAGTATTGCCAAGGTCTGATAGATGCGGACAATAGAAATGGTGAAAAATATTATGAAGCTGCACAGTTCTTTAAAGAAGCTAAAGAAGTAGCCATGAATTGGAAGCCGTTAAAACCTGCTAAAGTAGCTATTTTGTACGGGTATGACAATATTAGATCATGGAATGAACAACCTCAAAGCGAAGCTATGGATTTCACCAATGAATTTATGCGCTTTTATGAAGGCTTTCATCAGTTAAACGTTCCCGTTGATGTTCTGGATTTAGAAAAAGATTTTTCCGAATATCAAGTAGTAGTGCTTCCTGTCATGCAGATTATGACACCTAATCTTGAGAATAGGCTTAAGGCATTTGTGAAAAAAGGTGGCGTGTTACTAGCAACCTTCAGATGTGGCATTAAAGATGAGCATAATAATTTGAAGCTTGGAGAGGTTGTTCCTGGCGGACTTACAGATTTATTTGGCTGTGAAGTTGTTGGATATGAATCGCTTTATGAAGGGTCGACGCTTGAAGTGAAAGGCTCACTTGGAGATGGACTTGTTGAAGTTTGGCGAGATTTATTAAAGGCAACTACTGCTGAAATATTACTGACGTATCAAGATGAATTCTATAAAAATTATGCGGCTGCAACGAGTCATTCCTATGGTGAAGGGACGGCTATTTATGTAGGTGCAGCTTTAACGAAGTCATTGGTTGACGCGTTGTGTCTTAAAATTTGTGAATCTTCCCACATTCCAATGGTTCGTTCCCCGGAAGGTCTAGAGGTGATCGAACGGGAAATGAATAATGGCCGCATTCAACGTATTGTTTTAAACCATACAGAAAGTCCCTTAGAGTTTGAAGGGCAGACCATTACGCCATATGATGTTGTTTTTGATGAGTGCGAGACTAATTAATGTGTTTTGAAAATGGCAAAATTGTAATAAAATAAACTTTAGAGCCCCCAAAACTGCCACTGATAAAGGCGTTTTTGGGGGCTTTTTATATAGAACAGTATTTTATAAATGCATTTAAAAGCATTTATACATGTTAGATATGAAAATAATTAATAGTTAAAAAATTGAAATTTTAAAAAAACCAATATGACTTCAAAAAATAAGCAAAACAATAATTGCATGTAAAAACTAATTAATATGCATTTGAAATCCTTTAAAGTGCCCAAAATTAAGAGTTTTAAACAAAAAAATATAAATTAATCATAAAAATATACATGTTTCAGAATATACTGAAAATTTAGTTGCATTATGAGTTTTAGATTTGTATAATAAAGTTATCCCAATATATTAAAATTTGATAACAAAACGAGAGGGGGAAATTTATGAGCGATTCAAGAGAAAACTGGGGATCGAAAATGGGGTTAATTCTTGCCATGGCAGGTAATGCTGTAGGCTTGGGTAACTTCTGGCGATTCCCGTATCAGGCTGCGAGCAATGGCGGCGGCGCATTCATGATTCCATATTTTGCAGCGTTAATCCTAATTGGTATTCCTACGCTATTGGTAGAATGGAATTTAGGGCGTTATGGCGGCAAATATGGTCATGGTACTTTAGGTCCAATGGTTTATTTACAAGCAAGAGAAGGCGTTAAACCGAAAACAGCTATTATTATTGGTTCTATTGCCGGAAGTATGGCCTTTGCGGTCACGGTTCTGGTCAACTCTTATTACAATCACGTAATTGGCTGGACGTTGGGTTACAGCTGGTTATCAATCACCGGAAAGTATATGGATCCTACTGTTGCAACGGGAGACATATTCGTTAGTTACATACAGAACCCTGCTTATGTAATGACGTTCTGGATTATTTCCTTATTGGCACTTGCATATGCGGTTACAAGGGGCGTTCAAAACGGTATCGAATTGGTTGCTAAAATCATGATGCCTACGCTATATGTTTTTGGTACGGTTCTTGCCATTAAAGCACTTACGCTTGGAGCTCCTGTAAATCCAGATTGGTCTGCAATCAAGGGTCTTGAGTATGTATGGACACCAAGATTTGACCAGTTAAGCTGGAAAGGTGCAATTGCTGCTGCAGGACAAATATTCTTCACTCTCTCAATTGGTATGGGGATTATTTGTAACTATGCTTCTTACATTAAGCCAGATGATGACGTTGTTGTATCTTCTGTTGCGACAGCATCTCTTAATGAATTAGCAGAAGTTATTCTCGGTGGTACGGCGGTTATTCCAATTGCTTATGCATTTATGGGCCCTGAAGGCGTTAAAGGCGGCGTTGGTCTCTCATTCATCGCTCTTCCAAACGTATTTAGAGTTATGGGTGGCGGTCAAATATTTGGAACAATGTGGTTCTTGCTTCTCTTCTTTGCTGGTTTCACATCAGCAATTGCAATGTACAATTACCTTGTTGCCTTACTTGAAGAGAACCTTGGTTTCCCTAAACTTAAAGCAGCAATCGCAATTTTCTTGTTGTACATTCTAGTAGGTCTTCCTGTAGGTCTTGAGCCTATTATTACGAAGACTGCTGACCTTGCTTACTTCACTGAAATTGATAACTGGATTGGTTCTTACCTGCTTGTCGTTCTTGGTTTTATTGAAGTACTCGTTGCCGGCTGGTTAATGGGCGACAAAGCCTTTGAAGAAATGAACCGTGGTGGGTATTGGAAAATTCCAAAATGGTTCTTCAATGTCTTTACGAAAACCATTACACCTGCAGTGCTTGCTATCCTAATTGTCTTCTCAACGATTGACTATTGGAAAGCTGGTTATTTCAGATGGGTTCCTTCTTTTGTTGAAAAAGCGCCACAACTTGTTCCTTGGGTTCAAGCGGCTCGTATTGTTATTATAGTCGTCTTTATTATCGGATTCTATACGTCATATACGTCTATTAAAAAGACTTATGGTAAAGAACTCGATGAAAATAAAGTTTCGATTAGAATAGACTAAGGAGGTCATTATATGAACAGTAGTGCACTTTTATTCTTAGTAATGGGATGGGGCATTATCATTTTCTTTGCAGTCATCTCTATGGTTACAATCATCAAGAGAAGTAAGTAATTTTCAACCCCGCCTTAGGGCGGGGTTTTTTCAAAAAATACCTAAATGTAATTTTGGTTATGCTATAATAGGGTCAAAGACAAAAGGATGAGGTGGGGCTTATGAAGACGGCAGAAATCGGAAAAATTATTGATCAATATGTAACCTTACTTAATAACAAAGATTATTTTGAAACTGCAAAAGTAGAAAAACTCATTCGAGATGCGGGGCAGCTTAAAAGCAGTTTTGCAGGAATGAAGATTACAGAAGAAATTAATCATATTTATGAAGCACTCTGTATCAAAGGCGTAAAGATTATGGACGAAATCAAAAAAAATAAGCAAGATCGAAAAGGCAACATGGGCAAAGCAAAAATGTATTTACGTTATTTAAAAGCTGCAGAAGGTGACTTTAAAGGTGTTTCATTGGCTATGATTCAAAAGTATTTTAAATACTATATGGGCACGTCCATTCTATTTTTAGCACTTTCTCCACAATACTTTGGATTTGTACTACCGGCCTTATTGTTTGTTCCTATATTTTTAGGCATTAGAGGGGTTAAGAGCCGCTCTTACAATGGTTTGATTATGAGTACCAGTGTTATTCCTGTCGCACTTATGACCTCTTCTATTTGGATTAGAAATGGATTTGGCATCATGGGGAATGTAGAAGGCGCTGCATCGGCTTTAGCGCAAAGTAATAATTTGAGCAGTACCGTTGCCATGCTTTTAACTGTAGTGCCCCCATTCTTTGGTATGTTACTTTTTCCTCTTGCTATACTGACAGCTTACACTGCCTATAAATCAAAGGATTATTTTATTTAATTATTTAGTATTGTTATGACGAAAATTAGGTCCCTTGCAAATGATTGGTATTTGCAAGGGACTTTTTGCACGTTTCAGATACTTCCATAGATTGCCTGTGTAATGTTTCTGTATTTTGGTATAATGATGACAAGAGGTGAGGTCATGCATCATAAATTTAAAATATTTAAGAAAGTAATTGATTGCGGTGGCTTCACGAAAGCAGGAGAAGCACTCGGGATGAGTCAGTCTGCGGTTAGTCATGCCATTCATGCCTTAGAGGTGGAATTGGGTTTTTCACTTATTAATCGCAGTCATGGAAAACTCACGATGACTAGGGAAGGTCAGATGTTGATTGATTATGTCTATGCCCTCATTGCAGCAGAAGATCGTTTGCTTAATCAAATTAATGCCATTAAGCATATTGAGATAGGTACCATTCGCATTGGCAGTTTTACAAGTGCGTCCAGTCGGTTGCTTCCAGATATTTTATCCGCATTTGACAAAGCTTTTCCAGAAATTCATATCGAAATTATTGAAGACGGTTATGATGCTCTTAAAAGAGCTCTAGAAGAAGGCATAGTGGATCTTACTTTTTTAGAAAATCAATATTTGGAACCCGATTATTATGTATTGCCATATTTCAGAGATGAAATTATTGCGGTCGTTCCAAGTCAATATCAATTATCAAGCGAAGATGATTTTGACATCGCACTTCTTGAAAAATATCCGTTCATTATGCCTGACAACGATTCAGATACATTCCTACACCGAATGTTCGATCGCTATCACATAAGGCCGCAACTAAAGTATAAAGTCCTCTTAATGTCTACTGTATTTTCAATGGTTGAAAAAGGTCTAGGATTATCCATTGTACCGGAATCAACGCTTAATAAAACATTATATGATTTTGATATTTTTTCACTAAAAGATCCAGTGCACCGACAAATCAATATTGTCACTTTAAAAACCAATCTTTCATCGCCTATTATCAGTGCATTTTTCCATATAGCACAAGGCATGCAGCAAGCACAGATTGGCTTTGACAAAAAAAATACCAAGTAGGTTCATCCGTTTACATATAATTGTGTGCTTTGTTACTATTTTTTAAGGAGTGCTTATGAAAGCAAAAGAAGAACAATCCAAGCTTAAAAAACCCATATGGCCTCTTTATGCCTTAGCTTTCACTTTTGTCTTAAATCTTGTGTTTTATGGTCTTATGCGACATAATGCAGACGAAGAATTTCAACAAATAGGTCAAGTGATTACAAAGGAAGCCAGCCAAAGTTTTAAGATATGGATTGAAGAACAGCGTAAAATAGCAAGCCTGTTTGTATTATCAACCCCAATGCAGGACTGGTTAGAAGTACCAGCTAGCAATTCTCTAAAAGCGACTGTAGATCCAAAACTCATTCGTTATGTTAGAAACGTAGTCAGCCGATTTAACCAATTTGAGAACATCAGCGTTGAGAAATTTGAAAATTCAAAACAACCTTGGGATACTCTAGAATCAGGACTTTATGAGTTAAAAGGCAGTAGGATTAGTGCGCATGAATTTAAGTTGGATCAGTTAACAAGCTCTGGTTCATTTGAAGCTATTTTGCAAGGCAAAGCCTATTTTATCAGTTCTATTTTTAAAAGTGAAGAAACTGGGAAACCCATTTTTTATTATAGTATTCCCATTATGAAGAACAATGAAATTATAGGGATTACGACTCTAACGGTTAGAATGTCCTATTTTACAGATGCGTTAATCCAAGATGTTACCTATCGTCAAACGGGTTATCTGTTATTTGTAGATGATCGCGGTGAGACTATTGCACATACCATGGAGAGCTATATTTTAAGCAATGAGAAATATTTAAAAGACATCGTTAATGAATTGTTGACGTCATTGAAAATTAAAGATAATTATTTCAGGGGTAATTTCCAAGGCAATTGGAAGCAATATTATGGTGTTTCAAGTGATTTAGATTCTCAATTTATTCGAAACCAGTGGTATATTGTATTTACTGAAAAGGAAAGTGCGATTTATAGTCAAGCCAATCGATTTTTAGTATTGATTATGGCATCGAGTTTATCGGTCTTATTTCTTCTGTTTTTCTACATTTATCGATTAGAACTTGGTAAAGCTAAACGACGCCAAGTTTCAAGAGAACTCATTGAAAAAGAACGACTAGAAGCAGAACTGATTCAAAAGAATAGTGAGATCATAAAGCGGATTAATATGGATCAATTAACAGGAATAGGACATTTCCAAACGATATTAAGATATCTTGAACAGCAAATTAATGAACTAAAAGATACGGATGAGGTCTTAACCTTTGTTCTGTTTCGCGTAGACTATTTACGAAAATTTAATGAAGAAGAAGGCTATGTTTCCGGAGATATTATTCTCAACTATGTAGGGAAACTGCTTAGAGAATTGTTTGAGGCACCTTACGTTTCTGGAAGGTTGTATGGCAATGTATTTGCCGTGCTGTTTAAGGGGCAGATGTTGATTGAAAGTCTCATATTGGTTGAACAGTTCAGAACCCATTATGAAGAACAAAATTTTGCTTTAATTCCACAAAAACCAAGCCTTAGCTTTGCGGTGGTTCAGTGGGAAGGTGAGACTGCAGGGGAAATGGTTCGAAAGGCAGAAACGCTTCTTCAAAAATGCAAAAAAGAGGGTTCGCGGCAAATCAAATATTAAGTTAATAAAAATGACTGTTTAAAAGAGGGTGCATCTATGATTAGTGAGTGGATTAGGGACTTAAATGATGTGATTGGCGTGGATTCTCAAATTAGATTGGTGCTATCGGTTATTTTTGTGATATTTGTATCGATGGTCTATCATTACACAATGAAAAAACTCCACAACAAAATGGTTGATATGGAAAGATATTACAATTTCAAGAAACGTTCAGGCAATATTTTGGCAACATTCACTATTCTTATTCTGGCAATGCTCTGGGTTAATGAGTTTAAAAATCTGTCGACATTTTTAGGCTTGTTCTCTGCTGGTTTAGCGATCAGTCTAAAAGATATTATTTCTAATATTGCAGGTTGGCTTTTCATTATTTGGCGAAAGCCGTTTGTTGTCGGGGATCGAATTCAAATCGGAACGACATCTGGAGACGTTGTAGACACACGATTGTTTCACTTTACAGTAATGGAAATCGGAAATTGGGTTGAGAATGATCAAAGTACAGGTCGGATTATCCATGTGCCCAATAATAAAATAATAACAGATCCGCTAGCGAATTATGGGCAAGGTTTTCAATATATTTGGAATGAAATTTCAGTGCTTATGACTTTTGAAAGCGATTGGAAAAAAGCAAAGAAGATTTTGTTAAAAATTGCTGAAAAACACGCTGAGCATTTGAGTGCAGAAGCGGAACAAAAAGTGCGCATGGCAGCTAGAAAATATATGATTATATATAATTATTTAACGCCAATTGTCTATGTCAGCGTCAAGGATAGCGGCATTCAATTGACCATGCGCTATCTCTGTGAGCCGAGAAAACGTCGAACCACAATTGATGAAATATGGGAAGATATCTTACAGGAATTCTCTATGTATAAGGATCTGAAATTCGCCTATAATACACAAAGAGTCATCATTGACGATAAATAATTAGAAAAAAAAGATTTACAGGTTCGGGAAATTTGTTATAATGAAGCCGTAATTAAATATCGCAATAAAGCTAGGGGAGCTATAAAAAGCTGAGAAGGCATTGCCTGACCCTCATAACCTGAAGTAGATAATACTAACGTAGGGAAGCTTTATGGCAGGTCCTATTCTTTTTTGTCGACTGTCATGAAGCTTACCATTTGGTGAGCTTTTTTTATTGCGCAAAAAGGAGGATTCTTAGTGATTATTAATGGAAAAAGGCAAAGTGAAATTGTTAAAGGTACAGTCGTTCAAGTGCTTTTAGATCTTGATTTGCAGATGGATAGAGTTGTGGTTGAAGTCAACGGTATGATCATTCCAAAAGCAAATTACTCTACGCACCTAATTGACGAAGACTCAAAAGTTGAAATTGTCAGTTTTGTAGGAGGTGGTTGAGATGCATACGCTTAGAAATACACCTGGGACACAGGCAATCTTAAGTAGAGCAACTGTGGGTATTGCCGGTATAGGCGGTCTTGGTTCGAACGTTGCCGTACACCTTGCAAGATGTGGCGTTGGACGTCTGATTCTTGCGGATTTTGACCTAGTGGAGATTAGCAATTTGAATCGTCAACATTATGACAGAAGGCATATTGGCATGAAAAAAACGGATGCTATAAAAGAAGTCT
Organism: Eubacteriales bacterium; assembly: GCA_043770095.1. GTDB lineage: Bacteria > Bacillota > Clostridia > Peptostreptococcales > Acidaminobacteraceae > JBGSUZ01. Next base: position 125,606 of record JAYVIR010000092.1, on the reverse strand, counting down.
TGCGACACATTAACCCTGATCTTCAATTAGTGACACATGATGTGTATCTTGACCCTACAAATATAAAAACAATCTTTGAGGGTGTCGATGTGATGGTAGAAGCCTTTGATCTAGCAGAAAACAAAAGTATGCTGATGGATGAATGGCTAGAGAACTTAGGAAAAATGCCATTAGTAACGGCATCAGGAATGGCAGGCCTTGGACCTGCTAACGACATTAGAACCAGAAAATTGGGTGAGCAACTTTATGTGATTGGTGACTTATGCACGGAAAGTACGATCGAAAATGGGTTGATGGCACCAAGAGTCATTTTAGCTGCTGCCCATCAGAGTCATGCGGTTCTGAGGATACTACTGGATAATCGGGAGGTGTAAGATGGGGAAATCAAATCAAGGACCTTTGGTGATTGGAGAAAGACGCTTAGAATCAAGGTTGTTTATCGGAACGGGCAAATTTTCAAATCATCAAATAGTACCTCAAGTAGTGGTTTCAAGTCGTTCTGAAGTTATAACGATGGCACTGCGCCGTGTGAATTTAGAGGCGCCTGAAGACAACATGATGCGCTATATTCCTAGTCATATGCAACTACTGCCCAATACATCAGGCGCTAGAAATGCAGACGAAGCGGTTCGTATTGCACGTTTAGCAAGAGAAATGGGCTGCGGTAATTGGATTAAGATTGAAGTCATTTCAGATATGAAATACTTGATGCCTGACAATAGGGAGACCATCAAAGCAACAGAAATTCTTGCGAGAGAAGGGTTTGTCGTTTTACCTTATATGAGTCCAGACTTAATGGCAGCAAAAGCGCTTGTTGAAGCAGGGGCAGCGACTATTATGCCACTAGGATCGCCTATCGGCTCTAATCGAGGGATACTGACAAAGTCTCTCATACAAATGATCATAGATGAAATAGACATTCCTATCGTTATTGACGCTGGAATTGGGAGACCTTCAGAAGCGGCTGAAGCGATGGAGATGGGCGCAGATGCCGTTCTGGTCAACACGGCCATTGCCACAGCCATTAACCCAGTTCTTATGGGAGAAGCTTTTAGAAAGGCTGTTGAAGCGGGACGGATGGCGTTTGAAGCAGGTCTTGGAAAAGTTTGTTCGACATCACAGGCATCAAGCCCTCTTACTGGATTTTTGAGATAGGAGGTATAAGATGCGAGGTCGTGAACTTGACGGATTTAAAACAGAACTTGAATCTTTGGTACTCAAAAGCGCACTTGAAAAAAGTCAGGATGCAGTGGTCAGTGAAGTTCAAAATGTACTTGATAAAGTTCGAAGTGGCAAAAGTCTGACTCTTGAAAACGGTGCGGTGTTACTTTCGCAGGCGGCGTCGAATTCGTTAGAAGAAATGGCACAAGAAGCGAGGCGACTGTCTTTAAACCATTTTGGAAAATCGGTGGTACTCTATACCCCTATTTATTTGTCCAACTATTGCATTAACGGTTGTCGGTATTGTAATTACGGCGCGGAGCATGATATTAAACGCAGAAGTCTAAATGAAACAGAAATTGAAAATGAAGCTAAAAACGTGGCTGCAACTGGTCTCAGACAGGTGCTTTTATTGACGGGAGAGTCGGATAAACATTTTGATTTCGAAGCCATTTGTCGTGCTGTAGAAATTATCAGTCCCTATTTTGATGCGGTAATGATTGAAAGTTATGCGCTTAGTCAGTCTGAGTACCATCGGTTAAAGGCACTTGGCGTGCTTGGCATTACACTTTATCAAGAGACGTACGATCAAGAACGGTATGAGTATTTGCACCCATTTGGGCCTAAGTCAGATTATGATTGGCGCCTCGGCGTTCCAGAGAGAGTTGGAAACAGCGGACTACGTCAATTGAGCCTTGGCGTACTGATGGGTCTTACAAATTGGAGAACGGATCTGATTAAACTCATGGCGCATGGGCATTATATGCAGGCGCATTACCCAGAAATGGAATTCTCATTTTCTTTGCCAAGGATGATTGATTTTGAAGGGGCAAATTTTGAAGCACTCGGCATTCAATCGATTAGCGACCGAGATTTTGTTCAGGCCATTTGTGTTTTAAGACTGGTATGTCCACAGTTTGGCATGAATCTGTCTACAAGGGAAACGAAACAAATGCGACAAGCGCTTCTATCCATCGGCATCAATAAAATGTCTGCAGGCGTTTCGACAGAAGTCGGAGGACATTTAAATGTTGAAAATAGGGGCGAAGAACAATTTCAAATTTCTGATCACAGCAGTGTGTCAGATGTTAGAGAAATGATTTTTGCGAGCGGTTATCAACCCATCATGCGTGATTGGATTAAATTCTAAGGAGTCTGACGATATGGAGAGAGCATACGCAACACAAATGGAAGCTGCAAAAAAAGGAATCATTACACCAGAAATGAAAGTCGTCGCAATGAAAGAAAACATCGAGATTCAGGCGCTTCGACAAAGAATGGCAGAGGGTTCTGTTGTGATCCCAGCGAATATTTACCACAAATCATTGAGCGCAGAAGGCGTTGGTCAAGGTTTAAAAACCAAAATCAACGTTAATTTGGGTATTTCCAAAGACTGCTGCGATTTTGAGCAAGAAATGGAAAAAGTACAAATGGCCATTGATTTAAAAGCAGAAGGCATAATGGATCTTAGCAACTATGGCAAAACAAGAGATTTCAGATTGGCGCTCATTGAAAAGTCACCTGCTATGATTGGCACGGTGCCGATGTATGATGCGGTTGGATTTTTTGAAAAGGATTTGAAAACCCTTACAAAAGAAGATTTTTTAAACGTGGTGGAAGCCCATGGCAAAGATGGCGTCGATTTTATTACCATCCACGCAGGGCTCAATCGTGAAACCGTGGAAACGTTTAAGCGCAATCCTAGAATCACGAATATCGTTTCTAGAGGCGGCTCGCTGCTCTACATATGGATGGAAATGAACCAAAAAGAGAATCCTTACTATGAATATTTTGACGAACTTTTAGACATTTGCAGAAAATATGACATGACCCTTAGTTTAGGCGATGCGATGAGACCAGGTTCGATTGCAGATGCCTCTGACGCCAATCAAATTAAAGAATTGATGACCCTTGGCGAACTTACTAAACGGGCGTGGGAAAAGGACGTTCAGGTGATGATAGAGGGCCCTGGACATATGGCAATCAATGAAATAGCAGCGAATATGATTCTTCAGAAGAAACTTTGCCACAATGCGCCATTTTATGTTTTAGGACCGCTTGTGACGGATATAGCGCCTGGTTACGACCACATTACAAGCGCTATCGGTGGCGCTATCGCTGCAGCCAATGGTGCCGATTTTTTATGCTATGTGACACCTGCAGAGCACTTGAGACTCCCTGACGCAGAGGATGTTAAAGAAGGCATTATCGCTGCCAAAATTGCTGCGCACGCAGGAGACATCGCTAAGGGGATTAAGGGCGCTACTGATTGGGATTTGCAGATGAGTCAGGCTAGACAAAAACTTGATTGGACACAGATGTTTGAACTTGCGATTGACCCTGAAAAGGCAAAAAGCTATAGAGCTTCAAGCCAACCTGAGCATGAAGATAGCTGTACGATGTGCGGTAGAATGTGCTCAATGAGAAATATGAATCTAATTCTGGATGGGAAAGAGATTGAAATATCATAGACTTGAACTTTGGATGATCACCGATCGGCAATTGGTAAGCAATCTTCCTGCCGCTTGTGGGCGCGCTTGGAAGGATATAGACTGTCTGATTCTCAGAGAGAAAGATTGGACACTGGAAGAGACGCAAGTTTTTTTTGAAAAACTCAGCACTTACAGTGAAAATGATAAACACCCAGTCAGGCGACTGCTGAATTGGACGATGAATTTTGAACCTTGGTCGCTGCCAATCGATGGACTTCATATTGCTGCGGAATGTGCGAAAGAGAACCGACAAGCTCTCAAGGTCGATTCTCTAATCAGAAGACAGATGATTCAGAGGCAGTGGTGTTTAGGATTAAGCATTCATAGCATTGAAGAATGGCGTGAACTAGCGGAAATTCAACCAGACTACATCATTATCTCAAATGTATTTGAAACCGATTGCAAGCCTGGAAAATTGGGTTTAGGCTTAGAAAGTCTTCAAATAATGATCACGGTTATCAAAAAAGAAAGGCCGGATATTTTTTTGATAGGCCTTGGTGGTCTTAAAAAAAAGCATTTGTGTGAATTAGAAGCTACAGGACTAATGGGGATTGCACTTAGATCGGCGCTTCACGTAAAATAAATTTTATAAAACCGTTCAAAAAACCGGCTGGTACATTGACAGTCGGTTTTTTTGTCGCATATAATAGAAAGAAACAACTTTGTACACCCTTGGTAGAAAAAAAGAGGAGATCGTGATGAGTAGAAGATCAGGTTTTGGAATTGCACTCAAAGCAGTTATTTGGCATGAGGGGAAATTCTTGATTCTTAAAAGAACCAAGGTAAGTCCATCAGAACCAGATCTTTGGGAATTCCCAGGTGGCGGTTTGGAATTGGGGGAACGTTACGAAGAGGCGCTTATTAGAGAAATAAAAGAAGAAACATCTCTTAAGGCTCAAATGGTAAGGCCACTGAGTGTTTGGGATGCAAAGCGCAAAGATGGCACCCAAGTGATGGGGATTACCTTTTTGTGCCATTTAATTGACGGCGTGCTTGAAATTTCAGATGAACATACGCAGTATGCGTGGGTCACTCCAAAAGAAATAGGGTCTTACCCAGTATTTCCTCAAATGCTTAAAGAAGTGAAGCAGTGGGATCTTTAGTTTGTTTTAAAGTGCTTAACTTACATTAAATAACAATAAAAATGACAAATGAAAGAGGTTTCAAAAGATGATAATCAATCATATAAAAGAACAACTTGAACCAGGTGAAATCATAGAGTGGCAAGGGAAATCAGATGCGAGTAAAATGCTTGCATATGGTGACTATATGTATATTCCCTTTTCTATAATGTGGTGCGGATTTGTGTGCTATTGGGAGTACCTGGTAATCGTAAATCAATATCCTTTAGTATTCCATATTTTGGGCATTCCGATGGCACTGATTGGCCTATATATGGCAGTTGGTCGCTATGTTTATAAATATTATAAAAAGAAAAACAGTTGTTACGTGCTTACAAACTTAAGAGTGATTGAGGCGTATGAAGACCCTAAAATCGGTTATAAAGAAAAGAAACTCACTGATATTGGCCGGATGCTCAGATTTGTCGAGAGGAACGGCTCAGGCACGCTTGTTTTTGATGATATAAATCCTGCGTATATGATGAAACTCAATGATGGCATGGAGCAGGTGCGACGCAAAACCAAAAAAATTATTGGATTTTATGATATTCCTGATGCTGAAGCACTTTATGAGCGGATTCAAGTATTGAAGGAAGAGAATAAAGTGGCAGAAGATGAACCAATCGCAGTAAATGTTATTGAAGATCAAAAATAAAAAATAAAGCACTGTTTGTCTCAAAAGTCTGTTTACAGACAAGAGATAAACGGTGCTTTTTAGTGCGTAAAACCTTTTCCCGTGAATTCAACGCCGCCGATATTTTCAAACGATTCAATCATACATTGAATCCCTTGAATCATTAAATCAAGGCTCATTGAAGGCTGGTTAGGTTTGTCGATGACTTGTTCAGGGAGAAAAGGAATATGCACAAATCCTGATTTGCAATTGAGCTGATGTTCATTAATGAAAGCAAGAGATGAAAATAGCACATGATTGCAAACGTAAGTCCCTGCCGAATAGGATAAATAGCACGGAACGCATGCCTCTTTACAGCTCTTAAGCATTTGATCAATCGGAAGCGTTGAAAAATAGCCATCAGGATGACTCGGTGAGATGGATTCATTTCTCGGTTGCTGACCAGCATTGTCTGGAATTGGCGCCTCGTTGAGGTTGATGCCAATTTTTTCGATGGAAATGCCGCTGCGGCCGCCAGCTTGGCCAAGTGAAAGCACAAAATCAGGCTGATGCGCTTGAATGGCCTGTGATAATTTTTCTGAGGATTCATTAAAGGTGACTGGGAGCAGAATTTTGACAATCTCAAAGGCACCTATGTGATTAGAAAGTTGCTCTAGAATAAGTGATGATGGGTTGATGGCTTCACCACCAAAGGGCTCAAAAGCGCTGATAAGGACTTTCATGAAATAACCTCCAATATATAAATGTTTTTATATTAATATTAACATAACTTTGAGGGATGAGGGGTTCCCAATAAATAAAAAAATGAATATAATATGAGTATAATAATGTTCAGCAATTAGATCGATGGAGGAGCCAAATGAAAACTTATCAGTGTTCGGTATGCGGTTATGTCTACAAAGAGGAACGCGGGGATTGGACTCATGATATTCCGAAAGGCACAAAATTTGAAGACTTGCCAGATGATTGGAAATGTCCAACTTGCAACCAGTCTAAAATGGCATTTTCGGAGGTCTTAAAACATGACTGATTATGAAAAAATATTGGAAAAGATGCGCTTGTTAGATGATGAAGCCATAAAAGAAATCTTAATGATTCACTTTGCCGATTATACCGATTTCGCCCTCGAAGCAGCTCGAGCAGTTCTTGATGAAAGAGGCATTAACGAGAGTATTCAAGAACAAAGTGACACTGTAAATTCGGATGTGATTAATCTCGAAACCTTTAAGGACTGCATCAAAGCCGTGGATTACCAAGTTGTAGAGAAAAAAATGGCAGGATTGTTTAAGGAGTCTGACAAAAATTTAGAGCTCTTTAGAATCATTTACAAAGATCTAATGATGATGAAGCCCGTCAATGAAGAGCCTATTCAATTATTTTTAGCGCAAGTTAAAGAAGATTTAAGTCAAGGTTACCCATTTGACGTTTTTGGCATGCAAGACGGCGAAGAGGGCTATTTTGGCCTTGAGATGTTTACTTGGTCTGAATGGCTTGGCTTGAAAATTTTTGACAATTCAAAGAGTTTGATTTTAAATCTTGGATTAGATGAATTTGTGGCTCTCTGCCTTAAAAAAATGACGACCTTTGGCTTTACTGAAGGCGAGATTGAAGAAAAGATTAGTGCCATGCAGGGATTTGAAGAGTTTGATGTACAGGAAGAAATCGAAGAAAGTTAATAGATAAAAAACCTTTGATTGAAAACAAGTTGTAAAATAAAAATAGCGTTAAGAACCCAACATAAGGCGTTCTTGACGCTATTTTTTTAGTCATCCGATTCGGAATATTTAGAAGAAATGAAGTGAAAAGCATCAATGCTTTGTAAAAAAGCATCTGCCATTAAGGGATCAAAGTGCATACCAAATTCTTTAATAATCATTTTGACTGCCAAGCTATGTGCGATGGGTTTTTTATAGACACGCTTTGAAATCAGAGCATCATACACATCAGCAATGGCAACTATTCTAGCGGATATAGGGATTGCATCTTTTGACAATCCTTGTGGATAACCACTACCATCCCATCGCTCATGATGTGAATAGGTTATTTCTTTTGCGACTTCAAAAAAATGGTTGAAATCGGTAGTGCGGCGGGCTACTTCCATTGAATTTCGCCCTAAAATGGTATGCTGTTTCATAATATCAAATTCGATTTCGGTTAGTTTACCAGGTTTGAGCAAAATAGCATCTTCAATTCCAATTTTACCGATATCGTGAAGCGGTGCTGCTAAAATAATGTTTTCTGCACTTTCAATGGTGAGCAAATCGGAATAAATTTGATGGGATAGCATATAATCAGCAAGAATATGGACATAGTGCTGAGTGCGTAAAATATGGTGTCCTGTGCTATCATCTCTCAGTTCTGCAAGGGTGGCAAGTGTTTGAATAATAGCAGAACGCATCAGAAGGAGTTCGTTTGTTTTGATTCTAACCAATTTATCCAAATTATGATTTTCATCTGAAAGAATTTCTTTAGAGTATTTAAGTTCGAGTTGGGTTTTAACGCGAATTTGGATTTCTTTTATATCGAAAGGTTTTACAATATAATCCACGCCACCAAGTTCGAAGGCCTTCATTTTACTGTCGAGATGGTTATTGGCAGAAACAAAAATAATGGGAATATCTTTGGCTTTAGGAATGGTTTTAATGCGTCTGCAGACTTCAAAACCATCCATTTGAGGCATAGAAATATCAAGCAAAATGATATCGGGAGGATCGATTTCAACGAGATGAAGCGCATCTTTGCCTGACATAGCGACGCGCACATCATAGAGGTCTTCAAGCGTGCCAACAATCACGTCGATATTAAATTCCGTGTCATCGATGACCAATACTTTAGACATTTCTAGAGATTTCATTGTTTTGGATTCCTCCTAACGCAATTGAAATAGTATGGATTAGTTCAATCATTTGATCAAAGTGATATTGCGATAATTCAAGTTGCAGCTGATCCGTAAGTTCAGTTAGATTTTCATGTTTAGAAGCTTTGGATCTAAATACTGATAAAGCTTCTTTGCAGCCTTTTGGCTTTCGAAGGTTAGTTTCTATGAGCAATTCATTAAGTGTTTCTATAAGGGCAGTTTGATCCTCGTTTTTTATGTGTGAATGGTCAAAAATTTGATTTAATTTTGCAGGCGTGATGATACTTTGAAGATTTGGATCATCAATATGAGGTATTCGTTCATCTTGTAAAAAGTCTTTTGAAATAGATTGAACGGATTTAGGCAATTCATAATCTGCCTCGCAAAATGGCAGACTCACTGTCATTGTAGTGCCTATGTTAGGTGAACTGTCTATACGGATTGAGCCCTCCATTAAATCAACAAGTTGCTTGGTGATGGCAATATTTAGACCAGAACTTTGATTGTTTAAAATTTGATCATCTGAAATCGAATTGCTGAAAGGATTGAAAATAGCATCGACTTGCACCCGGTCCATGCCAATTCCGGAATTGGCTATCTCAAAATTAAGGTAGGAATTGTTATCGATTGAGGGCGTCATGCAAACACGTAGACTTACTGAACCCGATTGGGTATACTTTATAGCGTTGCTTAATAAATTGCCGATGATTTGCTCTATTCGAAAAGGATCGCAGAAAAGCGTTTGCACAATGATGCCTTCAATGCTGAAATGGAATTCAAGGTTTTTTTCAAGAGCAAGTGGCTCATATTGTCTGGCGAGTGAGTGTAATAGACTCATTAAATTAATATGGCTGTTTTCAAAATTGAAATGGCCGCTGCTAATTTTTGAGAAGTCTAGAATATCATCCATTAATGCCATGAGTTGTTTTGAAGAAATATTTAGTTTTGAAAAATAACTTTGACACTTAGAGAGATCATTGCAATTTTCACCTAATTGGGAAAGTCCAAGCAAGGCATTGAGCGGTGTGCGAATTTCATGGCTTAAATTGTGAATGAAATTATCTTTGAAATAAATCGACTTTTGTTGCATTGTTTCTATTTCATTCATAGAAGGCGCTGAATTATTTGAACTGGATTGTGAGCGTGTATATTTTAATTTATAAAGCGCAAAAGCACTTATTATACTAATCGTGATGGCGTAAACAAGTAAAAATTGAATCCACAATGAAATCACCTCTTAACAGAATTACCCTGTTTCATGAGAAATCTATCAAAAAAGATTGAAAAATAAGTTTTGATGACTTATGGTATAATAAATTAATAGCAATTTTGATCATATGAAATGAGGATAAAGCATGAAAAATCAATGGTTACACGTTCGAATTATTTTATTGTCAGGTTTTTTAGGTTTCAGTGTTTTTATGACAGGCTGTGCAAGTGAAAAGACACTTTCAAAAGCGGAACAAGTGATTCAAACAGAAGTTAAAGTGAAAGAAAAACAAGAAATGGTGGAGAAGAAAATTCTAAGTGATTTTCAAAACAAAGCCTACAAAATATATAATTTGAAACAACTCAGCGAATTGCCTGCTGTCTTAGATAAAGAAATTAAAAAACTATCGCAAGAAAATGCCGTTAAAATGTTTTTAAATTTTGAACTTGCGCAGAGGATGGCACTTCAAAATGACCCTTATTATGGTGCAATCAGCGGTGAACTGGTGAAAGCAATCGGTCAAAGCCAACCTGATGGCGTCATTGCTCTAAATCAACTTGTCATTTCTGATTTAGAGCTCAAAAAAGAGATAGAAATAATTAAAAAGAGCCTCTTTAGTCTCTATAAAGATCAAACAGGAATCTATAGAATTGTTGACTATCAAGAACTTCAAAAATATAAGAGCTATATTTCAGATGAATGTGTGGGCTATATTACGTACATGGCATCTGAAAGCAGTATGCCCTCTATTCGTAATAAATGTCTTGTTATCGACCGTGAGGAAGCTTGGAGAAGATTGGTTTATTTAGACAATTATTTTACAAATTACCCTGTTCCTTCAGATGATTTGATTCGAAATAATTTAGGAAAATATTATCAAGACTTGTTGAAAAATCTTATTTATGGAGACGATTTAAAGCCAAATTTTGATGCGAAAACTGGACAATTGACACCAGAAGTCGCGCAGTTTTTTGCAAGCCATCAGTTTGGATCTGATTCAGATTTGTACATTCCATTTGAAAACTTTAAGACCCAGCTGATTGCGGATAAGGGTTTATTGACGCCAACAGTGGGTATTCATATTCAACAACTGTTAAGAATTGTAAGCGAAATTTTAACCGAACATATCGACTAATTTTAATTTTGGCATTAGCAAGATTAAATGATCTTTAGGATTGGAAGTTGCATTTTTAGCTTTGGAGGTTAAGAAATTGGATATTGATCAGGAAATTGGGCTTAGTCAGACGCTTAAAAATGTCGTGGAAGCAATCCATCATGTACTGCATGTTGAAGTAACGGTAGTAGACCGTCGGTATCAAAGATTGGCAGGTACAGGTCTTTATTCAAATCAAGTCGGTCATAAAGTCAGCAGCCATTCAGCGTTTGCTAAAGCGATGCAAACAAAGAAAAGTTATATTATTGACCAGCCAGGGGAACATCCTGTGTGTTTAGATTGCGGTGAGAAAGGGCAATGCTGTGAGACGGCAGAGGTCTGTTGTCCTATTTTGTTAGATGGACACTCGGTCGGCGCCATTGGATTGATAGCTTTTGATGAAACGCAAAAACTAAGTTTGATTAGCCAAAGAGAGTATTTGCTACCTTTTTTAGAAAATATGGCCAATCTGATTGCTGCCAAAATGAAAGAGCTTAGTCAGGCCAAGGAACTGGAAATCTTGACGGATGCAGTAGATGACCCCTTGTTCTCTATAGACGAATCAGGTCATATTCTACGTAAAAATACAGCGGCGATGCTTCTTTCAAAACAATTCGAGACCAACAGCTTTCAAGGTATTTTTGGAGAAGAAGCGCTTAAACGCGTCGTACTTGGTGAAGAACAATTTCAAATTAAGACAAAGAAAAAGAATTGTTTTTTTGATTTAAAAGCGAGAGAAATAGAAGATACTCAGCAATACGTCGTGATTTTAAAACCAGTCAAAGAAGTGATTGGCTATGTCAATCGGTACTTCAGCCACGGTGCAATGACTGAATTTAAAGATATTTGGGGTGAGGACTCTCAAATGGTTCAGGCGAAGAACTTTGCAGAACAGGTCGCAAAATCTACCTCGTCAGTGCTTGTATTGGGAGAAAGTGGCACTGGCAAGGAATTATTCGCTCGTGCTATTCATAATAGCAGTTTAAGGCAGTCACAAGTCTTCTTAGCCATTAACTGCGCCGCAATTCCAGAGAGTCTCCTTGAAAGCGAATTGTTTGGATACGAAGAAGGCGCTTTTACGGGTGCTCTTAAAGGTGGCAGGATTGGTCGTTTTGAACAAGCCAACAAAGGGACGTTATTTCTAGATGAAATAGGCGATTTGCCTTTACATTTGCAGGGCAAACTGCTGCGAGTCCTTCAAGAAGGACGTATCCAAAAATTAGGTGCACAAAAAGAACTCCCAGTAGATGTTCGAATCATAGCGGCGACAAATCAAAATTTAGAGAAAATGGTTGAAGAGGGTTCATTTAGACGAGATTTGTTTTATCGAATCAATGTGATTCCACTTGAAATATGCCCTTTAAGAGATCGATTGTCTGATTTGCCAATGCTTTCGGAACGCTTTTTGGCTAAGAACAACAAGCGGCAAGGAAAACACATTCAAGGTATTTCCAAAACCGTTTTGAATCGTTTGATCGATTATAAGTGGCCAGGAAATGTGAGAGAACTTGAGAATGTTGTAGAATATATGGTTAATATGTGTGAAGGGACTAGGCTCGAAGTGGAAGATTTGCCGCCGAAACTTAGAATAGTAGATAGCCCCAAAAGTGAAAAGTTAAAACCTGAAGAATCAGAGAGCAAGTTCGATTTCAATCAAATAATGACTTTAGAAGAGCTGGAGCAGCAGCTGATTAAAAATGCCATTGGATGTTTTGGAAAGTCGAAAGAAGGCATTCATGCGTGTTGTCAGTCGCTTGGGATCAGTCGTGCGACGCTTTATCGAAAATTAAAGGCGATGGAATAATAAAAAATTACGCTCCTAATGAGAATAATCGTCTCAAAACGAGATTTGGTCTCAAAATGAGACAATTATCGAAACTAGATCTATAACACCTGAAAGTCTTATTATGAGAGACTTTCAGGTGTTTTTTTGTCGAATGTTGGTCTCAAATTGAGAATGAAATGCTTTAATAGATAATTCACATAAGTAGAAAGTACTCGAAAGCACTCAAAATGCTATATAAAAGATATGGTTTCTAGAAAATGCAATTGGCATGGTTCTTGCAATTATCTAATAGCAATAAACAATAGATGATAGGGGTGCTATAAGATGGAAAGATTGATGATTCAAATTTTAAAAGAAGAAGTGAAACCTGCAACAGGTTGTACAGAGCCAGTCGCGGTGGCGCTTGCAGTCGCAAAGGCAAGAGTTTATATGGAACAGAAGTTGCAGCGTTCTTTACCGCTAGAAAAAGTAATACTCGCTGTAGGCGTGAGCCCAAATCTCTTTAAAAATGGGCTTGGGGTAGGCATTCCAAATTGCAAACTTAGAGGGCTTAGTATTTCGGCGTGTTTAGGCTTATGGGCGTGCAACCCAGAAGACGGTCTCACTATTTTTGAAACGATGAAGCCTGAACAAGTGGATCTTGCAGTCAATTATTTGGCAAATGAAACTGTGTCTTTGAGCGTTTTGGATACGTCTGAAAAAATCAGAGTGGAAGTCAGCTTAACATTTGGCAAGGATTCATTAGAATTAGTGCTTAATGGCACACATGATCACATTGAAAGTGTTAGTTTTAATGGTGAGGTTCAGTCCGTTATGCAACCTGTTCAGGCAGGTTTAGTGCTTGATAAATCACAATTTTTCAATATGCCATTAGAACTTTTGGTTGAAACGGTGGCGGCGCTGCCGACACAGGGGATTGAATTTTTAAGGGATGGTCTCGAAATGAACAAGAGAGTGGCTGAAGTTGGACTGTCTGAATCGATGGGTATGGGTGTCGGTTACGCCCTACACCAATGCGTCTTAGAAGGCAGCCTCGGAGACGATTTGGTAAATAAAGCGATGTATTTCACGGCGGCGGCTTCGGATGCCCGCATGTCAGGCATGAATATTACCGTAATGAGTTCAAACGGAAGTGGTAACAACGGGCTAACGGCTATTTTGCCGCTTGCGGCTTATTTTGAAAAAAATGAAGTGACGCCAGAAAACCAGTTGAGAGCTTTGGCGATGAGCCACCTCATCAATTGCTATGTGAAAGAGCGTATTGGAAGACTCTCGGCAATGTGCAGCTGTGCCATTTCAGCGGCAACAGGCTCTGGTGCAGCCATCGCTTGGCTCATGAGTGGCAAAACAGAAGTTGTTCTTAATACCATTCAGAATATGACTGGAAATTTGGCGGGAATGATCTGCGACGGTGCGAAAGAAGGCTGTGCGTTAAAACTTGCAACAGGCGCTGCGGCAGGCATACAAGCGGCACTGCTTGCGAGCCACGGCGTAGTGATGCCAGCTCTAAACGGCATCGTGGGGCGCTCCGCTCAGGAGAGCATAGAAAATTTGGGCGTTCTTAGCAGAGATGGCATGCAGCTTACGGATAAAGTGATTTTATCTGTAATGAAAAACATGTTGTAATGGTTACAAGTTTTCAAAAAATGAAAATAAAGATCAAAAGTGAACAATAAAAGATTGACAAAGGCGACTGACATCGATAAGATATTCACAAAGAGTTCATTCATTTTAGTTATTATAAGTTGGGTTAAAGATTCAACGGATTTTAAAATAGCTTATGTGTTTGTTCCAGAAATTTTAATAATTTAATAATGCGTAACGACCTGACAAAAAAGAGTACATCTAATTTGAAAGGGAGCCGTTCATATGAGATCAAGTGGGTATCAATTTTCGTTTTGAATGGGAATTTGCGCCTCTTAACCATGTCTTTTCTATGACCTCCTTTTCATTAATGAATAGGAGGTTTTTTTATTGGCGAAAGTGGCGGTCATCAGCGCTATTTTAGAAGAACCAGATAAATCACAATATCAGTTTAACGAAGTCATAAGCAGTTTCAAAGGCTTAATTAAGGGGCGAATGGGCATCCCAATGGACGAATATGGGGTCTCTGTCATCTCTATCACAGTTGTAGGAGAATTAAATGACATCAACAGCTTGACCGGAAAGCTCGGAAACATTGAGCACGTTTATGTAAAAACCTCTATCTCCAAAAAGGAAGTGTAAAATGAAGGCATTGATTGACCAACTTGCATTAGAGCACAATTTAAGCGACGAAAATTTACTCTATCTCCTAGACCATATAGATGACGAGAGCCGAGCTTACCTCGTTGAAAAAGCGCATGAGACAAGAATGCAAGTCTATGGCGACCGCGTGTTCATGAGAGGCTTGATTGAATTTACAAATTATTGTAAGTGTAACTGTCTCTACTGCGGCATCCGCGCTGAAAATACGCACGTTGAGCGTTACAGGCTGAGCGTCGAGCAAGTGCTAGAGTGCTGCGAAACGGGCTATAACCTCGGTTACAGAACTTATGTCCTTCAAGGCGGAGAAGATCCATATTTTACAGACGAAAAAATGGTTGAAATGATCAGTGCCATCAAGGCTAAATATCCAGACACGGCACTCACCATATCGATGGGCGAAAGAAGCCGCGAAAGCTACGAAATGATTTACAAAGCAGGTGCTGACCGTTACCTGCTCAGACATGAGACCGCTTCAAAAGCGTTATATGAAAGTCTGCACCCGAAAATGAGCTTTGAAAATAGACGCGCATGCTTAGACATTTTAAAAGACATCGGTTTCCAAGTGGGTGCTGGTTTCATGGTAGGTCTTCCTGGCCAAGAAAACAAACATTTGGTAGAGGACCTTCGGTTTTTAAAAAATTTAAACCCACATATGACTGGGATTGGCCCGTTTATTCCTCATCACGACACGCCTTTAAAAGACGAAAAAGGCGGTACGGTGGATATGACGGTGACGCTCCTTGCCATCCTTCGACTAATGCTTCCAGAAGTTTTGCTACCGGCGACAACGGCGCTTGGCTCTCTAGATGGACAAGGTCGGGAACTAGGCATTAAAGCAGGCGCAAATGTCGTGATGCCAAACCTTTCACCAACCGATGCGAGGCTCAAATACATGCTTTACGATGGTAAAATTTGTACAGGCGACGAAGCGGCGGAGTGTCGAAAATGCATAGAAGGGCGCATCACACGCGCAGGTTTTAGCATTGACATGTCTAGAGGCGACCACACTGACTGGAGGAGAGACTAATGTTTATCAAACACGATTATATAAACGACTTACTCGAAAAGGCTAAAAATGCGACCACTCAAGAGGTGCAAGCGGTTCTAGACAAGTCTATGATGCAGGAAAAACTCACTCATAAAGATGTGGCAATACTACTCCAAATTCAAGAGGCAGAGCAACTTGAGAAGATGTATTCAATTGCGGGTGAGATTAAAAATAGAATTTACGGCAATCGGATTGTGGTCTTTGCGCCACTTTATATCAGCGATTACTGCGTCAACAATTGTACTTACTGCGGCTATAAAAGAGACAATACCTTTGAGCGTAGAAAACTCAGCATGGCTGAAATTCAAGAAGAAGTCAGACTTCTCGAAAAAATGGGTCATAAAAGACTGGCGCTTGAGGTGGGTGAAGACCCAGTGAATAGCCCAATTGAATACGTTTGCGATGCAATTGATGCCATTTACTCAACGCAAAATGAAAATGGCGCCATCCGAAGAGTCAACGTCAACATTGCGGCGACGACCGTTGAAAATTATGAAAAGTTAAAAGATAAAAAAATTGGCACGTATATTTTATTCCAAGAAACCTACCACAAACCAACTTATGAAACCGTTCACCCAAAGTCACTTAAAGGTAATTACGACTATCACTCAACAGCCTTTGACAGAGCCATGGAAGCAGGCATTGAAGATGTAGGTGCTGGCGTTCTTTTTGGTCTTTACGACTGGAAATTCGAAATACTCGGGCTCATGCTTCACAATGAACATCTTGAAGAAATGCATGGCGTTGGTTTCCACACCATTTCTGTGCCGAGAATCAAGAAAGCAGAAGGCATGGAACTAAATGAATTTGATTACCTCATAGACGATGAAACTTTCAAAAAAATCGTCACGATTATCCGTGTTGCAGTGCCATTTACAGGTATTATTCTTTCAACCAGAGAGAGTGCTGAAATGCGAAGAACCCTTATTAAGCAAGGTGTTTCTCAAATTTCTGCAGGTTCATGCACAGGCGTTGGCGGCTATAAAGAAGAAGATTCTAAAACGGGCAATCATGTTGGACAATTCAACGTAGCAGACGAAAGAACGCCGCTTGAAATACTCAAAGAACTTGTTTCAGAAGGGCTAATCCCAAGCTATTGTACAGCGTGTTACCGTTCTGGCAGAACAGGAGACCGCTTCATGCAGCTTGCGAAGACTGGTCAAATACACAACGTTTGCACACCAAATGCCCTTATGACGCTTATGGAATTCATTTTGGATTATGGAGATGAAGAGCTTCTTGAAATAGGCAAAGTCTTTATTAAAGCGGAATCAGAAAAAATTGAACGAGACGATATCAAGCAGCTTCTTAAAATCAAACTTGAGAAAATTGAAAACGGCGAGCGAGATCTGTTTGTTTAATTAAAGTAAAGACGTCACGCAATGTTGGTAAAAGAGGAGAACCTTATGAATACAACACCAAGTGCCAATCGAAAGCACATTGCCATTTATGGGAAAAGAAATGCGGGTAAATCCTCTTTAATGAACGCCATTATTGGGCAAGAGGTTTCCATCGTCTCTGAGATCAAGGGCACCACAACAGATGCGATTTCTAAGCCGATGGAACTGCTCCCCTTAGGACCGGTTGTTTTTATTGACACGGCAGGTCTTGATGATGAAGGTGTTTTAGGTGATTTACGGGTGAAAAGTGCCCTTAAAATACTGGAACGTACTGACTTTGCTCTTTATATTCTAGATGCTTTTGAGCTTAGTGAAGCAGCTGAAAATGAGTTCAAAACGATGATCAAGCGCTTCAAGCAGTACCATATTCCCTATCTGATGGTCTTTAATAAAGTGGATCTTCTAAGCGATGAACAAAAAAAATCCATTTCAATCAAGTATCCTGAAGCGGCACTTGTGAGCAGTGGCGTTTTAGAGGACATCCATGCGTTAAAAGACAAACTCATTCATGCGATGAGCGGTGAACCCGAAGAGCCGACGCTTCTTGGCGACTTAGTGCCATATAACGGCACAGTGGTTATGGTGGTGCCAGTGGACTCAGAAGCGCCCAAGGGCAGACTGATATTGCCGCAAGTGCAACTCATTCGAGATTGTCTGGATCACGGCATTAAAAGTTATGTGGTCAGAGACACGGAACTGGAAGCTGCACTTAAAGATTTGTCAAAAGTAGATTTAGTGGTGACGGATTCTCAGGCATTTGCCGAAGTCTCTAAAATAGTCCCGAGAGACATGCCGCTGACCTCTTTCTCGATACTCTTTGCAAGACACAAAGGCGATTTGGCTTCGTTTGTAAGCGGCGCTGAGGCTGTTTCTAATTTGAAAGAAGGCAGCCGTGTTTTGATTTCGGAAAGCTGTACGCATAACCATTCTCATGAAGACATCGGTCGCGTGAAAATTCCGAAACTGCTCAATAAATTTACAGGGAAGACGATTGAATATGAATTCAAAATGGGACATGATCTGCCTACGGATTTGTCTGCCTATGATTTAGTTATCCACTGCGGTTCGTGCATGCTCAACCAAAAAACGATGATGACACGCATTGATTACTGTGAACAGTCAGGAACACCCATTACCAATTATGGGGTTGTGCTTGCGCTAATGACAGGCATTATGGACAGAAGTTTGGAGATTTTTAGGGATAAGAACGTGTTGGTTTAAAATAGTTAAATTAATTATTTAGTTTCGGTAATGCAAGTTACCGAATTTTTTTTTTATTTTTTGTAAAATAATGAAAGATATAAATATATTTTTGAGTATTAAACTATGGGGTATTAAGAAAATGAACATAAACGAAAACGAGGGGGCAATTAAGTCATGAAATTATCAAACCATCAGATGAATCAGTGGTTAGACCTACTCAATCAAGAAGGCTCTGTTTATGGGCCAATTCTGAAGAAGAAGGGTGGTTCCTTTTCAGATTTAGACCGTGTTGTTTATGGTAAGGTCAATCAAATTGAAGATCTTATTGTAGATCAAAAGTCCTATTTTTCACCAAAAGAATTGGTATTTCCAATGAGAGAAACCTTATTCTATTTCGAAGAAAATGAAGCACGTATGCCAGTCACAGATGAAAAGCCTATTTTCGTATTTTTGAGAGCCTGCGACATTCACGGGTTGGATCGTTTAGATGAAATATTTTTAAACAATGGTCCTTTTAAAGATCCATACTATTTGAACAAAAGGGAACTGATTCACACTTTTTTAATAGGATGCGAAACCAATTTTGACAATTGTTTTTGCGTGTCTATGCAGACCAATCAAACGGATCAATATGATGCAGCGTTCGGGTTTAAAGGTGGCGAAGTGCATATGACATTAAGTGGCGATCGTCTTAAAAGGCATGAGGAAAAATTGCTTGAACTTGGCGCTCTGAAAGAGGACTTTTCACCTGCATACGTGCTTGAAAATCCTACGAAAGTATCTATTCCACCTGTGGGAAGTGTCAATAAAGACGACTTTGTTGACACACTTTGGCTGTCATACTCTTCAAGATGCATTGCTTGCGGTCGCTGCAATACTTCTTGCCCAACGTGCAGCTGTTTTACCATGCAAGACACAGCGTTTGCAGGTGGCATTCTCGGGCAGAGAAGAAGACGCTGGGCGAGTTGTCACATCAAAGATTACAGCACGATGGCCGGCGGACACGAATTCAGAAAAACAAACGGCGAAAAAATGCGTTTTAAAACCATGCATAAAATTAATGACTACCATAAACGTTTTGACAAGCACATGTGCGTGGGCTGTGGTCGCTGCGACGATGTGTGTCCAGAATACATTTCGTTTTCAAAATGCATCAACCTTTTAAACGAAGTGGTAGAGAAACGGGAGGGACAACAAAATGACTAATTTCACAAGCCAAACATTGATGAGTCCCACGAATCAGCCCTATGCGTTCTTTCCGGCTAAAATTTTATCCTTCGTAGACGAAACAGCGATAGATAGAACTTTTGAACTTGAATATACAGGCAACCTACAAATTGGTCAGTTTTTCCAAGTTTCAGTACCAGGCGTCGGTGAAGCTCCGATATCCATTAGTGAGTATAGAGAAGGCCATCTTTTTATGACCATTCGAAGAGTCGGTCGGGTGACTGATGTTATTTTTGATTTAAAAGTAGGTCAAAATTTGTTTTTAAGAGGCTCGTATGGCAATGGCTTTCTCACGGAAAATTTTGTAGGAAGCCCTGTCACTGTGATTGCTGGAGGAACTGGACTGGCGCCTGTCAGAGGTCTGATAGAAAGACTGTCTCATATTCAGCCTGAGTCATTGGAATTGATGGTTGGTTTCAAATCTATGGCAGATAGACTTTTTGTAGATACTTTGCAAAATTGGGAATCGAAATTCAAGGCGAAAGTGACGCTTGACCGCGAAGAAACTGGTTGGGATGGTCTTACGGGACTTGTCACGACGCACATGGATTTGCTGAGTTTTAAGGATGCAAAAGTTCGTAAATATGTTGTGGTAGGCCCGCCAATTATGATGAAATTTGTTTTGATAGAGTTGCTAAAACGAAAAGTGCCAGAAGAAAATATCATCGTTTCATTTGAGCGTAATATGAGTTGTGGTATTGGAAAATGTGGACACTGCAAAATTGATGAAACCTATGTGTGTTTAGAAGGGCCAGTTTTCAGCTACGTCAAAGCAAAACATCTGATTGATTAGGAGGTAAGCCATGTCTGTCCATAGAAAAGTAGTGGTTAAGAATGCGTTTAGAATTACGAAAACCAGAGGCGAGACGGCGCTTAGAATTCGAGTGCCAGGCGGTCATCTGGAGACCCGATATTTTGATTTGATTAAAAAGATAGCAGAAGAATACGGCAATGGAACTGTTCACATGACGACCAGACAAGGTTTTGAAATTCCAGGCATCGATTTTTCAAAAATGGAAGAAATAAATGCGCAGATCATCCCTTTGCTTGAAATGCTAAAGCCAAGTTTTAAAGTAGATGATCACGGTTATCCGGCGGCTGGAACAAGAAATATTTCTGCTTGCATTGGAAGTCGCGTATGCCCTTTTGCTAATGATGACACAACACTGCGCGCCGCTCAGTTAGAGCGCAGCGTGTTCCCGCATGACCTGCATTTTAAAATTGCGGTGACGGGCTGTCCTAATGATTGCATCAAAGCGCATATGCAAGATTTTGGCATTATTTGCACAACAGAGCCAGAGTATGATGCTTCAAAATGCATCAGTTGCAATGCTTGTGTTGATAACTGCGAAAAGAGAGTGACCGGTGCGCTTGAAATGAAAGAATTTGACATTGAAAGGGATAAACAGAGGTGTATTGGTTGTGGCGAATGCGTCATGAAATGCCCGACGGGGGCATGGTCAAGAAGCGAAACTAAATATTATCGAATGGTGATTATGGGAAGAACAGGGAAGAAAAATCCTCGAATTGCAATGCCTTTTGTCAAATGGGCTACCTTTGATGTCATAGAAGCCATTATTAAAAACACGTATGGTTTTGTAGATCGGTATATTGACAGAAATCTTGCGAAAGAACATATTGGCTATATTGTAGATCGTCAGGGCTACTTAAAATTCAAAGAAGAGGTTCTTGAAGGTGTGGTACTTAACCCAGAAATACAAATAGCTGAGCACATTGATTTTGGCGGTTATCTGTATAAATCAGATTCTAACTTTTAGGAGGTGGCAAGTTTGAGTTTACAATTTTCTTTAGAAGATATTTTAAATGTACTCATTTCTCTCGAGAAGACTGGGTCTTCACTTTATCTTAAATTAAGCGAAGTGGCTATTGATTTAGAAACGGTAAAATTATTTAAGTGGCTCAGTGGACAGGAGAAGGCCCATCAGGCACTTTATGAAGCGTGGAAAGAAGAACGCTATGAATTAGTGGCTGTAGAGGAGGACTATCATCAGTATTTAGAGTCGCTTATAAAGGCAACCTTTGACGTGCTCAGCTACTCAGAAAAAGCTGAAATGAATTATCTTGAAGGCATTGCACTTGCTAAAAGTCTTGAAAAGGACACACTCATATTTTTGAGTGAGTGTGACTATTTATTGGGCGGCAAGAAAAAAGAACTCATTGAAAGTATTAAAGGAGAAGAGCGAAAGCATCTGAAAAAATTGTATGATTTAGGGTAGCCAAGTGTGAAAAAAACGCCAAAAGACAGACGTCCGATTAAATAGATGTCTGTCTTTTGGCGTTTTTCAATGCTAGGTCCCCAAATTTATAAATTTCAAACAAATAAATCTCGTCATTCACAAAATTGTCCCGCTTTACAGTGCTAAAAATGGGATATATAATTAACAAATTGAAATAGAATTATTTTACTGATTATATGTCAATTTCATAGACTTATGTTAATTGTATTGACTTTATCCCTAAAATTTAGAAAGGCGGTCTAAAAATGATTAAAATTGATTATCGAAAAGCGTCTGTAAGTGCTGAAGAAGTGGCTAATTTAGCACCTTTTATCCATACGGCGGCAGAACTACTGCAAACAAAAAAAGGTGCAGGTGGCGAATATGCAGGGTGGGTTAACTTGCCTGAACTGATTGACCAATCGGAGTTAAGTCGTGTCAAAGCAGCTGCTGAGAAAATATCTAAGGACAGCGATCTCTTAGTTGTCGTGGGCATAGGTGGATCATACCTTGGTGCGAGAGCGGCAATTGAAGCGCTGACACACTCTTTCTATAATTTGTTAGAGGCTACTGAGCGCAAGCGTCCCGTTATTTTATATGCAGGCAATAACATCAGTGGAAAATATTTAAAAGAACTCTTTGATTTATTCGATGGCAAAGAAGTCAGCGTCAATGTCATTTCTAAGTCGGGAACGACAACGGAGCCTGCGATTGCATTTAGGGCCATCAAAAAATATATGGAAGAACGTTATGGGAAATCTGGTGCGAAAGCGCGTATTTACGCGACGACGGATCAAGCCAGAGGCGCACTTAAAACGCTTGCAGATGTAGAGGGATATGAAACGTTTGTGATTCCAGATGATGTTGGCGGAAGATTTTCTGTGCTCACACCAGTGGGACTGCTTCCCATTGCAGCTGCAGGTATTGACATTGATGAACTTCTTAGAGGGGCGAAAGAGGCGGTAACGCTATTTTCAGAGCCTGATCTTGAGAAAAACCCTTGCTATACTTACGCAGCAGTTAGAAATGCACTCTATAATAAAGGCAAGCACATTGAAATTTTAGTGAACTATGAGCCTTCTATGCACTTCTTTGGGGAGTGGTGGAAGCAGTTATACGGCGAAAGCGAAGGCAAAGACAATAAAGGCATATTCCCTGCAGCGGTAGATTTTTCAACTGATTTGCACTCAATGGGACAATATGTTCAAGATGGACTTAGAGTGATTTTTGAAACAGTCATCAATATTAAAGACACAGGTGTTGATTTGGCCATTGAAAATGATGACCAGAATTTAGATGGGCTAAATTTCTTAACTGGAAAAGCGTTAAGCGAAGTCAATCAAAAGGCATTCGAAGGCACGCTACTAGCACATTTGGATGGTGGAACACCGAACATCATCGTTGAAGTACCGGAACTCACCCCTTATTACTTTGGACAATTGATTTATTTCTTTGAAAAGGCTTGTGGCGTCAGTGGCTATTTATTGGGCGTTAATCCTTTTGATCAGCCCGGCGTAGAAGCTTATAAGAAAAATATGTTTGCTTTGTTAGGTAAACCTGGCTATGAAGAATTGGCAAAAGTACTTAATGAAAGGCTAAAATAAATTCCAAAAAAGGTTCGTCCTCTCCCCGAGTTGGGTATAAGAGTGACGAACCTTTTTTTATTGACCCAGTAGGCATGATAATGCTATAATTTGCGCAAACGATTGCACGAAATGTGTGTTAAAAGTATAGTTTACTTGTAGATTACCTAAGATTAATTGAGAAAGAGGTGTCCAATGAATCAACACGCACTGCTTCATGAGCCCAAAACCCAATTAGGTTTTGCAAATCCAGATGGCTCGATTACGCTACGAATGAGAACGGCAAGCGACGATGTCAAGAAAATAACTTTAATTTACGGAGACAAGTACATATGGGCAGATCGAGTGTCGATAGACATGGCGTTCCTATGCACAGATGGCACTTTTGACTATTATGAAGCGGTTGTGAGAGCGCCGTTTAACCGATTGGCTTATTATTTTGAAGTGTTTGGAAAACACCATCAAAAGTGGTTCTATACTGAATGGGGCCCGACTGAAACCATTGATGAGACAGAGATTGACCTGATGTTCTTTAATTTTCCATATGTGAATCAAGAAGACATTCATATTGCGCCAGAGTGGATTGAAAATGCGATTTTCTATCAAATATTCCCTGAGCGGTTTGAAAATGGAGACAAGAAAAATGACCCTAAGAACGTTGTGCCTTGGGACTCTCAGCCGACCAGAGAAAATTTCTTTGGAGGCGATTTACTTGGTATTGCGAGCCATGTTGACCACTTAGCTGACCTTGGCATCAATGCCATCTACATGACGCCGATTTTTGAATCGCCTTCGAATCATAAATACAATACGACAGATTATCTTAAAATAGATCCTGAATTTGGAACGCTACAAGATTTTAAAGATTTGGTAAAAAAATGCCATGACAAGGGTATAAAAGTTGTTCTTGATGCTGTGTTCAACCACTCTGGTTTCTTATTCGCAGAGTTCCAAGATGTGCTTAAAAAAGGTGAAAAATCAATCTATAAAGATTGGTTCCATATTCACAGCTACCCTGTAACGACGACGCCGCTTGGGTATGAGGCATTTGGATTTGAAGCTTATATGCCAAAGTTAAATACGGGCAATGCAGGCGTGATCGAGTATTTAAGCAAAGTGGCAAGATTCTGGATTGAAGAAGCGGACATAGATGGCTGGCGTCTGGACGTAGCAAATGAAGTCGATCATGAATTCTGGAGAATATTTAGAAAAGAAGTCAGAAAAGCTAAAAAAGACGCTTATATTGTTGGCGAAATTTGGCACAATGCCAAACCTTGGCTTTTAGGCGATCAGTTTGACGGCGCAATGAACTATCCTTTCACCAGAGCGTGCCTTAATTACTTTGCTTATGGGAATACAGACACTGAGAGTTTCCAAAAGCTCATTAATGCAACCTATGTCAGAAACACGACAGAGGCCAATAAGGCCATGTTGAACATTTTGGACAGCCATGACACGCCGCGTTTCTTAACGAGAGCAGGCGGAAATATTGGTAGATTAAAACTGGCCGCTTTATTCCAAATGAGCTTTGTAGGCGCACCAAGCGTATACTATGGTACAGAGATTGGCATGGAAGGTGAACAGGACCCAGATTGCAGACGTGCTATGAAGTGGAACAAAGCAGAGTGGAATCAAGATTTGTATGCGTTCTATAAAGAAATGATCAATTTGAGAAAGACAAGAAACTCTATGACGTCTGAGAAAATTGAGTGGGTAGAGACGCATAACCCCCATATACTAGCGTATTTGAAGCATTCTAAGCTCGAATCCACTTTGGTTGTCATGAATAATTGTGACAAGAAAGCACAGGGAGAAATAAAGCATATTGTGCTCAATGAAAGCAGTTTCATAACAGGAAATTCAAAATACAAGTTAAACAAAAATTCTGTAAACGTTGAAATGAAGGCGTTTGAATATTTGCTCTTCAATGTTAAAAAATAGCTTTGACAGAAGGAAATACGTGTACTATAATAAAGTTGTGCAAACGGTTGCAAAACAATTTAATCATTTTAAACTTGGAGGGGAAACCATGAAAAAAAGATTATTAAGCTTAATGGTCATTACGACTATGGTGTTCGGTCTTACAGGTTGCGCAGGCAAACCTGCAGCAACAACAGAAACACCAGCGGCTGAAACAGCTACAACAACGGACTTAAAACCTGAAGATGGTGCTACATTAGTTGTTTGGGAGAGTCAAGGACCAGAAAATGAATTCATGAAAGTAGCTGCTGAAGAATTCACAAAAAAATACAACGTAGCGGTAACGGTAGAAGAAGTTGGCGCGGTAGATGCTAAAGGCAGAATGGCTCAAGATGGACCTGCTGGCGTAGGTGCAGACGTATTTGCAGCACCTCATGACCACACTGGCGAACTTGTTGCATCAGGGTTAATCCTTGAAAATGCAAATTACGCTGATCGTATTAAAAAAGAATTCATGACAGCGGCAGTAGACGGTCTTTCTTTCGAAGGCAAAGTTTACGGTTACCCAACTGCCATTGAAACATACGCTTTGTTCTATAACAAAGATGTTTTCCCAACAGCTCCAAAATCATACGATGAAATCATTGCAAAAGCTAAAGAATTTAATAATGCTAAAGAAAATAAATATGTATTCATGTGGGATGTAGCAAATGCTTACTACTCACATAGCTTCATCGCAGGCGGCGGCGGTTACATCTTCGGCGACGGCGGCACAAACAAAGATGACATCGGCATTGACAGTCCTGGCGCTATTGCAGGTGCAAAGAATATGTTAGCACTTAAAGCTATTCTTCCAGTCAACTCTGCAGATGCAAGTACACAAATCATGGAAGGTCTCTTCGATGAAGGTAAAATTGGTGCAATGATCGATGGTCCTTGGGCTGTTGAAGGCAGAAAAACTGCTGGCGTTAATTTTGGAGTTGTAAAATTACCAGTTCTTCAAGATGGTAAGCAACAATCTTCATTCTCAGGCATTCGTTCACTCTTCGTTAGTGCTTACTCAAAATATCCTAATGCAGCACAATTATTTGCTGATTTCATAACGTCTGAAGATATGTTACTCAAACGTTTTGAAAAAACAAGCCAAATTCCTCCAATGTTATCATTGATGGATGCTGAAGCAATTAAAAGCAATGCGCTTGTAATGCCTTTCGTTGAACAAGCTCAATTCGCAGTTCCAATGCCTTCAATCCCACAAATGGGTGTTGTTTGGACACCATACGGTGCTGCATTTGGTTCAATGTGGAATGATGGCGTTACACCTGAAGTTGCTCTTAAATCAGCAGCAGATACAGTAAAAGAAACAATTGCAACTCAAAAATAAACTTTAATTCTATAGCCAATACATGAAAAGTCGAGTCATTTATCTTCGTGTAAATGACTCGACTTTTCTTAAATTAGAGCAGCTATTTGTATAAACAGCGTTCTAAAAATCCATGTGTAAGTAAAAATAAAAATTGGGAGGATTAAAATGGAAAAGGCAAAAAGATCGGCCATTCTGTCTGCTCTATTTATGGGACTAGGTCAATTTTTCAACAGAGAATGGACAAAAGGCATCATGTTCCTTCTAATAGAAGTGGCAGCGCTCTTGAATATCAATTACTTTATCAATTCTATTTATGGACTCATTACGTTAGGTGATACACCTCAGAAAATGGTAAACGGCGTCAAAGTAGGGCAACATTCTATTAACATGATGGTAGATGGCATCATTGCTATTTTCATCATAATGATTATCTTAGGATTTTACGCATTAAACATCAGAGATGCACATAAGAGTGTGAAAGAACTTGAAAATGGGAAAAAACCGCTTAATGGATTAGCATATATTCATAGCATATGGGATAAGTATTTCCCTTATATTATGACAACGCCTTCTTTCTTATTCACCACTTTCTTTATATTGCTACCGATTGTGTTTACAATTGCTGTCGCATTTACTAACTATTCAAGTCCAAACCATCTCCCGCCGGGAAAAATGGTGGACTGGGTCGGTCTAGAGAACTTCGTAAATCTTGCAAACTTGAAAATATGGAATTCAACGTTCATTACTGTTGGCATATGGACATTAATTTTTGCTGTAGTCACAACAGTGCTTAACTACACAGCTGGACTACTCCTTGCCATTTTAATCAATTCGCAGGGTGTTAAATTAAAAAGACTTTGGAGAACAATTTTTATTCTCCCTTATGCGATACCTGCCTTTATTTCTTTGCTCGTTATGAGATTAATGTTCAGTGGCCCTGGCCCCGTAAATAATATGCTCGCTGGCATCGGAATGGATAAAATTGCATTCTTTACAGACCCATTCATCGCCAAAGTGATGATTTTAGTCATTAACCTTTGGGTTGGTGCACCGTATTTCATGGCGCTTATGGCAGGTGTATTGACCAATATTGACAAATCACTCTATGAAGCCGCTGAAATTGACGGTGCGACTAAGTTCCAACAATTCTTTAAAATTACGTTGCCGCTGGTTTTATTCCAAACCATGCCGCTGCTTATTATGACTTTTGCTTATAATTTCAACAACTTTAGTGTCATCTATTTGCTCACCGACGGATCTCCGATCAACGGAAAGTTGAAATATGCTGGAGATACCGATATTTTGATCTCTTGGATTTACAAAATGACAAAAGATCAAAATCAGTTCCATATGGCTTCGGTCATTACCATTGTCATATTTGTCTTTGTGGCATTGACATCAATTTATAGCTTTAGTCGGACAAAATCCTTCAAAGAGGAGGACATGATGTAATGAAGAAAAACTATTGGAGCTTTATAACGAAGGCTGCGACTTACGCCTTGCTTATTTTTATCAGCATTGTCATTTTAATGCCGGTCCTTTGGATTGTTTTAGCGTCATTTAATTCGGGCACAAGTTTGTTCAGCTCGTCTTTGATTCCTAAAAATCCAACGCTGATTCATTATCAAAATTTATTTACCAAAACACAGTTTCCAATTTGGTATATGAATACACTCAAAATTGCAACGATCAACATGGTAGTTTCTGTTATTTTGACCACCATGTCAGCATATGTTTTTTCAAGATTCAGATTCAAAGGCAGAAAATCTGCTCTCATGGCGATGATGGTGCTTCAAATGTTCCCATCTTTCCTTGCGATGACAGCGATCTACATCATGATTACGAAAATTGGCCTCATGAATACCCATTGGGGACTCATCCTTGTTTATGCCGGTGGACAGATTCCTTATAACACATGGTTGTGCAAAGGCTATTTTGATGGCATTCCAAAGAGTTTAGACGAAGCTGCCAAAATTGACGGTGCGTCTAACATGACAATTTTCACAAAAATTATTATGCCTTTGGCTAAGCCTATTATTGTATTTGTTGCCCTTACGAACTTTATGGGACCTTGGTTTGACTTTATTTTCCCACAAATTATTCTCAGAAGAGCTGAGAGTAAAACCGTGGCAATGGGTCTCTTCGAATGGGTTCAAAAGCAACAAAATGCTAACTTTACAATGTTTGCAGCAGGCGCAATTTTAGTGGCGGTTCCCATTACCATTCTCTTTGTATTCTTGCAAAAGCATATCGTTGAAGGCCTTTCACAAGGGGCTGTAAAAGGTTAACCTTGATTCATCCGTTTGAGGATACTATAATAAGTAAGATTGCCAATTCAAATGGGAAGTGATAAATATGCCAATTACAATTAGAGAAGTAGCCAAAATGGCTGAAGTATCGCCTTCAACCGTTTCTAGAGTCATCGCAGACAATCCTAAAATAAGCGATGAAACTAAAAAAAGAGTTCACATCGCAATGGAAGCATTAAATTACCACCCTAATGCTATTGCAAGAAGCCTTGCCAATAAGTCTACGAGAACGCTCGGGCTTATTTTACCCAATACAGATGAAGACCTATTTGTGAATCCATTCTTTATTCAGGTCATGCGTGGCATTTCATTGTACGCTCAAAAAAAGGGCTACTATATCATGTACACCTACAGTGACAAAGAAGAAGAGGAAGTTAATTTCATTAAGAACCTCATGAACAGCAAATGGGTGGATGGGTTTATACTCACAACCGCTAGAAAAGATGATAAATGCATTTCGTTTCTAAAGGAAGCAGATTATCCATTTGTCGTCATCGGAAGACCTGAAAATGGCGAAAATACACTTTGGGTCGACAATGATAATTTTCATGCGATGTATACCGTTGTGAATCGATTGATCCAAAAAGGAAATCGCGAAATTGCTTTTATTGGCGGACCGCTTGAAATGAATGTGACTAGAAACCGTCTTGAAGGCTATAAACATGCCTTAGAGAATTGCGGCATAGAGGCGGACAGCAAACTGATCAGAGAAACCAATTTTTCTGAAGTGAGCGGTTATGAAGCGATGAAAGAAATTTTGAAGACGAACAAGCCAACGGCTGTCGTAACAACAGACGACTTGATTGCATTCGGAGCCAATAAAGCCATTAAAGAATTTACAGATTATCCAGTTGCAGTAGTAGGGTTTAACAATACGCCAATGGCTGCTTATCAGACACCATCGCTTACCTCGGTGGACATTAATGCAGAGGAACTTGGTTATTTTGCATCCAAACTGCTAATCAACAAACTGGTAAATAGAAAAGAAAAAATCAGAAGCTATATTGTTGAAACCCGCCTAGTGGAAAGAGACTCTACAAATTTTGATGAGTTATAAGATGATATTTAAAAATGAGAAAGTGCAAGATTAACTTTTCCATTTTAGTAAGAGACGTGGGGAAACCTGCGTCTTTTTTTATTGAACTATTCAACTCATCGAATTATTAAACCATTCAACTCATTGGAGGATTCTATAAGATGAAAAAACCTTGGAGCAGGCTAAGTGAAACGTTTTATAAGCAATTAGAAACAGCTCAGTTTGGCGCACAGTATAGAGCGGAAAAAACGACTTTTTCTGTTTTTGCGACGCAGGCAGAGCGGGTTCGCATCGAACTCTTTGACAATCCACAGGACGATAATCCGCTAATCATTGATATGCAAGGAGAACCGCCGTTTTATACAATAGACATTGGTGGGAACCTTGAAGGCAGATATTATCAGTATAGAGTCAGACGAGGCGGCAAATGGATTATTGCACAGGACCCTTGGGCCTATAGCATGACTGCCAATAGTCAGCTTGCGATGGTTGTCAATTTCGAGAGCACCAATCCAGAGGGTTGGAATCTGCACCATAAACCGAAAATAATCACTCGAACTGAGGCTGTTTTATATGAAACGCACATTAACGACTCCACCGTTTCAAAAGCGAGCAATCACAAGTATCCCGGGAAATATATTGGCATGGTCGAAAGAAATACGCATACCAAGGACGGATTTAAAACAGGACTAGACCATCTGACTGAGCTTGGCATTACGCATGTCCACTTACTGCCTTTACACGATATGGGCAGCTTAGACGAAATAAATGGCGGCTACAATTGGGGCTATGACCCCATGTATTTTATGGCACCTGAAGGCGTTTATGCCACAGACTCGGTTGACGGCTCTGTTCGCGTGAAGGAATTTAAAATGATGGTTAAGGCTTTTCATGAGGCTGATCTTCGCGTGGTGTTAGATGTCGTTTACAACCACACGTTTGTTCATGAAGAGCACCCCTTTGAAATTTTAGCGCCAGGTTGGTATTTTAGGAAAACGGCAGAAGGGACTTTTGGAGATGGCTCTGGCTGCGGAAATGAAACCGCTTCTGAGAGTCCGCTGTTTCAAAAATACGTCCTTGATTCGCTGCGATTGTATTTAGAGGCCTACCAAGTAGATGGCTTCAGGTTCGACCTGCTTGCCCTTCACGACACGGAATTTGTAAAGCACATAGAAGCTCACGTTAAAGCCATTCGTCCAGACGCAATACTCTACGGAGAGCCGTGGACGGGCTCAGTTTCATTGCTGCCAAAATCAAAGCAATTTAGGCAAGGGTGTCAAAAAGGCATGGCATTTGCCCTTTTTAATGATCATCTTAGAAATGCGGTTAAAGGTGACAATGACGGCGTAAAAAAAGGCTTTGTTTCTGGCGGCAAAAATAGAGAGAATGCCATCGCAAAAGGTATTGCTGGGGGCATTCATTATAACGAAACCTTGTTTGACTATGCGGAGAAACCGGGAGAAGTTATCAATTATGTGAGTTGCCACGACAACCTCTGCCTTTATGATAAACTGAAAAGCTGCCACCTCGCCGAATCGGACGAAGCGCTTGCAAAGCGGAGTCTTATGGCGCTCAGCATCCCTCTGTTGTCCTTTGGAACGCTCTTTATTCAAGGGGGGACAGAGATTATGCGCACCAAATACGCAGATCACAACAGCTTTATTTCAGGCGATGAAATCAACGGCATTCAGTGGGAGCGCAAGGGCGAATTTTTAGGCCACTTTGAAGCCGTAAAAGCACTCATAAAACTGCGAAAAGATTTAGGCTGTTTTGCTGTAGATGATGAGGCTTGGGTAAAATCAAATTTGAAGTTTGTGAAGCTAAAGAGCGGTGTCATCGCTTATGAGATAGATTTGAGTGGGTTATTAAAAGATTTGAAGAACGGCGTGAAACGGATTTTGATTGTTCACAACGCTTCGATGAAAGCGCTGAAACTGAGTGAATTGACAGATGAAGCAGAAGGTTTGTTTTTGTATGATTCTGAGTGGTTTTTAAGTGGGAAAGCTACTCCAGAAGCTTTGGCGATTAGCGAAGGTGAGAAAATTGTTTCGCAGAGCAGCGTAATTGTGGGGTATTAATTTAGTTTGAAAAAAATTGTCACTAAACCTTTGTTTGAATTCTGATCTTTTGAGGCTATAATGAGATTGATACTTTATTAATCATACACGCAAGCCATGGAGGCATATATGAAAGTCGTTAAATTTTCAATCAATGAGGATTATTATAATTTATTTAAAGAAGAATGTGTTAAAACGGATATCACCATTAAGCGTAAGCTGAATGTCATCTTGTCACAGGATAGAGAAACAGAGAACTTTACAGACGTCTATCCAGCGGATCATCACGAAAAGCGTAAGCCTGTAACGCTTAAAATTAATGAAGAGCTCTATAAAAGCATTATGAAGAATTGCGGTAGATACGATGTACAGCCTAAGAAATACTTGCCCTATTTGATTTATAAATTTTTACTGACAAATGGGTTATCTGTGGCACCAACCGCTGAAGAAAAGGCTAGTTTTGAAGACGTTGAAGAATTTGAAGGAATTGATTCAGTGGAAAATTGAATTGAAACGTTTTCAAAAACTTTAAAAGAACCCAAATGACTTTAAAAATATGAAATAGAAGTTTTTTAAGCACCTGTTGTTAATACTTTCTCAAGTATTAATCAACAGGTGTTTTTTAGTGTGAAAAAGAGTAAAAACGGTAAAAAAAGCTTGATTTCTACACCTCATTTATGGGTAATAGCTAATAGAAAAGCAAATTTTGGTAAGGATCAAATCAAGAAAGGAGAATCTATTATGGGAGAAATGAAATGTCCAGTGACCGGAAAGACGAGTAAGCCCATCTCTGGCGGAGGCACGTCAAACAAAGACTGGTGGCCGAATCAATTGAATTTAAAAATGCTTCATCAAAATTCAAATTTGAGCAATCCGATGGATAGTGAATTTAACTACTCTGAGGCATTCAAAAAACTTGATCTTGAAGCAATCAAAAATGACTTACACACATTAATGACTGATTCTCAGGACTGGTGGCCTGCGGATTATGGTCACTATGGTCCATTATTTATACGTATGGCATGGCATAGTGCTGGAACCTACAGAATGGGAGACGGTCGTGGTGGTGCATGCGATGGCACACAACGCTTTGCACCTCTCAACAGTTGGCCTGATAATGTCAATTTGGATAAAGCGCGCCGTTTGTTATGGCCTATAAAAAAGAAATATGGAAACAAGATATCATGGGCCGATCTTATGATTTTAGCAGGCAATTGTGCACTAGAATCGATGGGGTTTAAGACGTTTGGCTTTGCAGGCGGTCGTGAGGATGTCTGGGAACCTCAAGAAGATGTATATTGGGGCTCAGAAAGCGAATGGCTAGGAGATGAGAGATATTCGGGAGAAAGAAATCTGGATAATCCACTGGCAGCAGTTCAAATGGGTCTCATATATGTGAATCCAGAGGGTCCTAATGGAAATCCTAGTGCGGTGGCTTCTGGGATTGATGTTAGAGAGACGTTTGCACGCATGGCCATGAACGATGAAGAGACAGTAGCGCTCATAGCAGGTGGTCATACTTTTGGGAAATGTCATGGCGCAGCTCCGGCAACTCATGTTGGCGCAGAACCTGAAGGTGCAAGTATTGAGGAGCAAGGTTTGGGATGGAAGAGCACTTTTGGAACAGGCAAAGGTGCAGATACCATCAGCAGTGGGATTGAAGGCGCTTGGAAACCAAAACCAACTAAATGGGATATGGGCTATTTAGAAACTTTATTTAAATACGATTGGGATTTGGTTAAAAGTCCTGCTGGTGCTAGCCAATGGGTTCCAACTGACCCGGCAGCCTTTGAAACGGTTGAAGATGCACACGACCCTTCAAAAAAGCATGCACCAATCATGACGACTGCAGATCTTTCGCTAAGAATGGATCCAATCTATGGACCAATTGCAAGAAAATTTAAAGACAATCCAAGTCTGTTTGAAGATGCTTTTGCTCGTGCGTGGTTCAAATTAACGCATCGTGATATGGGACCACGTTCACGTTATCTTGGATTAGAAGTGCCTTCTGAGGTACTAATTTGGCAAGATCCAGTACCTGAAGTTGACCACGAACTTGTTAACGAACAGGACACTTTAGAACTTAAAGGGAGAATCATTGCATCGGGACTTTCCATTTCTCAACTGGTTGCTACAGCGTGGGCATCTGCTTCTACTTTCCGTGGCTCCGATAAACGTGGTGGCGCAAATGGCGCACGAATTCGCCTAGCCCCTCAAAAGGACTGGGAAGTCAATCAACCTGAACAATTGTGTCTTGTACTGCAAACGCTTGAAAAAATACAAGTTGATTTTAATGATTCTCAAATAGGTTCAAAAAAAGTTTCGATTGCTGATTTAATTATTCTTGGCGGTTGTGCAGGCATAGAACAAGCCGCTAGAAATGCTGGTCAAGAAGTAATAGTGCCATTTAAGTCAGGTCGAACAGACGCTTCAGATGAACAGACAGACGAGAAGTCATTTTCAGTATTGGAACCAAAGGCGGATGGGTTTAGAAATTACCAAAAGGCTCAGTATTCAGTTACCTCTGAAGAGATTCTGATTGATCGATCACAATTACTAACATTAACAGCTCCAGAAATGACCGTTCTTCTTGGTGGTATGCGTGTTTTAAATACAAATTACAACAAATCAGAGCTTGGCGTTTTCACGAATCGACCAGAATCGCTGACAAATGACTTCTTTGTAAATCTCTTAGATATGAGCACCGCTTGGAAACCTACAACTGAAGTAGGAGATGTTTTTGAGGGTCGAGACCGCGTTACGAATGGCCTTAAGTGGAAAGGAAGCCGTGTAGATCTTATTTTTGGATCTAATGCTCAGTTGAGAGCTATTTCAGAAATGTATGCGGCAGATGATGCTCAAGAAAAATTTGTACAGGATTTTATTTCAGCATGGAATAAAGTGATGAATGCAGATCGATTTGATATGATGTAAGTTGAATAAAAATTTGAATCAAAACTATCTGATTATTAGGTAGTTTTGATTTTTTTATTGCTGCAAATTTTACTAAGGGGTAAATTTGAGCAACACTACATATGTGTATTAGAAAGGATGACAATTCTTAGATAAGCCAAAAAAAATGAATGCGAATTGATTCATCAAATGCAGGTTATTAGCTTCAAAGCGTTATTAGAGAAATATCAGGATTATGATCTTAGTCCCGGAAATGATGTTGGCGCAATTAGGTTGATTAGAAATGAGAACGCCAGTATTTGCAGAGTAGGAAACTGCTATTGTATGAGAAACTGGGCTATTTAGCAACAGGGAAAGAGGACGTAATAAATGATAGAATGACGCTTGTTTATTATGAAAAGCTTAAAAAATAGAAATTTTTAATTATCGTTTTTGAAGAGATCAAAAAAGGGGGGATTTTAGTGAACATAAATGAAGAAAAGAAGCGTCTACGTGAAGAAATCACTAGATTAAAAATGCGGTTAGCAGAAATTGATGAAACCGTTGAACCTACAAGTCAAGTTTGTGGGCATGACGTCGTGCTTGATCACTTAAAGAAACTCAGCGAAGAGCATAATTTGGAAGGGCTTTGTCAATTGGCTGGAAGTCATAATCAATATGGGTGGTATACTACAAATATCGAACCTAGTAAGATTAGACCATTGCTTGAATCGGGTGATACAGTCCGAGAATTTCTTGAAGTATTTACGACGGCGGATGCTTGGGAATACATAGGGTCAGCTTATCATAAAGAAGGTATAGTCGATGGAAACCCAATTGTTGTGAAGTTAATTGCTTCTGGAATTATAAATAAAAAGCACGAACTTACCAATAAAGGATTTACTTGTTATGGCGTATTAGGTCATTTAGCATTCAATATGAATAAGAAGTTAGAAATTGAAAAGTCCATAGAAATATTTAAAGAAGTGTATGAAGTTACCCATATTGAATTTGGTGAAAAGTTAAATTATGATGAGGAATCATTTTTAATTTTGTTAAGAGAGAGTAATGGTTATGAACGGCTAAATAAAAAAGGAATTACTATTGCAGACCTGTTGAAGTATTTGAATCAGACGAATGTTTAAATTAAAGGAGAACGGTATAGCATAAATTTAGATGAAATGATGATTCTTTCATTATTAAAGCAAAATATATTGCTTTTACATCTGTAGGAGGAGTGCAAATGAGCAGAGTATTTCAGTTATGTGGTGCAAGTGTCATTATTTATAATGAAAATAGAGTCCTTTTGCAACAAAGAGCAGACAGCGGATGTGGGGGATATCATTGTGGTCAAGTAGATTTAGGAGAAAAAGTTGAAGATACTGCAATTCGAGAATTATATGAAGAAACAGGCTTAACTGCAAATTCACTTGAACTATTTGGTGTTTTTTCAGGACCTGAACTTTACCATAGATATCCCGACGGCAATGAAGTTTATATAATAGATGTTGTCTATTTATGTAATGATTTTGATGGTACTCTAAAGTGTCAAGAATCAGAAGTACTAGCATTAGAGTGGTTTGATATTGATAAAGTGCCAGAGAATATCAGTCCGCCAGTCAAACCAGGACTTAAAAAATTTATAGAAATGAAGCACTTATCTAGCTTAAGTGTTTAAAATATCAAAGAAGTATAGAGGCCTTTAAATATGAAGACAATAATTGGAGCTGATAATTGTTTTAAATATCTAAAACCTGGTGGCTATATCAGATGCGCCGTTCCAGATAAGAATTTCAAGAATGAGTGGTATCAAGATATGATTCAAATTGGGGGACCTGGGCCATTGGATCACCCTGCAGCATCGCATAAAGTCGTCTATGACTATAAGAATTTGATTAGAGTTTTTGAAACTGCAGGGTTTAATGTTAGCTTGTTAGAGTACTGCGATGAATTAGGCGATTTTCATTATACCGATTGGAACGAAATGGATGGAAAAATAGGAAGGTCATTTAGATTTGACACTAGAAATACCTTAGAAAAAATTGAAATGGTCTCGATTATTATTGACGCTGTGAAGCCAGAAATTTTAGGCGATGTAAGCTAGACAATAAATATTACTACGTAAGTGCGTCAAAGAAATAATAAAAAAATTGGATAACAAAAAGGAGAACCACCCAACAGGAGAACCAATAAAACGATTACCTAAAAAATGCCTCCAATTTATTGGAGGCATTTCATAATAAAAACCTATTTTGATACCATTTTTAAAAACGGATATCTACCGAATCCGTTACTATTACGTATACCTATTTGGAGCAAAGAGATTCCCACTGAGCAATTTCCTGAAGACGACTAATGATAGGTAGTTGCTGAGTACATTCATTCTCACAGTAGCCACACTGGATGCATCCTGAAGCGAACGTTTTGCTCTCTTCAGCATAATTCCAGTATTCTAATCCATGGACCTCGCGAATCATGTCATCATCAGATTTTCCAAACATCTGTTTTTCATTATAAAACAACATGTATCCTGGAACATTGATTTGGACAGGACACTCTTTGCAATAGCCACAACCCGTACAAATGGCATTCATTTTATCACCCATTCGCATTTTCAAATTGACTAAGTCGTTATCGGTAAAAGGTTTTGCGTGATCGGCAATTTGGCAGGCTGCATCAATCTCTTCAAAATTTGCGAAGCCGATAAGCGAGATGGTGATTGCGGGATGAGTGATATTGAACCGAAGAGCTAACTCAGTGGCCGTTTCACTGCCATCGGTCAAGTAAGCCAATTCTTTTTCATGAGTGGGAATGGCGCCACCACTCAGCGGGTTCATGGCCACAATTGCGTAGCCAAG
Organism: Eubacteriales bacterium; assembly: GCA_043770095.1. Lineage (GTDB taxonomy): Bacteria > Bacillota > Clostridia > Peptostreptococcales > Acidaminobacteraceae > JBGSUZ01. The sequence continues at coordinate 87,809 of JAYVIR010000092.1, read as the reverse complement.
ATCAGAAGCGTGCGTGACGCTCTTCCAGCGATAGGCATAATTAAGCAGATTAATGCCCATGGTGACCCCTTCAAATTGGTGTTCGTCAAAGACTGCGATGACTTCTTCGCCAGGTTGGTGAGATGAAAAGACGATATGATCTATCAAGCCCATCTCTTGACACTTTAATAAACCCTCATATTGACCACCCGGCTTCATTGCCAGTTTGTAATGATCCATTTTTCTAAGACACCAAACATGGTAAAAGTGGATTTTAGGAACTTTTAGGCGCTTAAGCGAGGTTTTAACTGCCTCAATGGCTTTTTCAGCCGTGTCATAAACGGTGGGTTTCCCTTTTGTAGACACAAAAAAATCGGTTTTTCCTACACTTAAAAGTTGCTCAAAAGCGATGCCCATGATGTCTTCGCTTCGATCATCACAGTAAAGTGGCGCAGTATCAAAGTAGTTGATGCCTTTTTCGTAGGCATAAAGGACCAATTTTGCATTTTCTGCATTACTTTTTGCAATGTCAAAGCGTAGACCTCCAAATCCGACAACCGATACATGTTTTTCTGTTTTTCCGTAAAGTGTATATTTCATGAGCATCGCCTCCTTTTGATTTTACAGGTTTATTGATTATATTTATGATACCCTCACACTTGGGTTTATACAAGGTTATTATTTCTATTTCACTTGTGTGCTAGGTATGGTTATAAAAAGTATCAATTAGAGAAAACCTAGATTCTTCTAGATGAGCAACGTGCAAAAAAAAAAATATATAACACCGAATAGTTTAGCCTGTAGATGCATATATAAGATGAACGTTCGAAATTAAAGTTACGCTCCTTGGAGGTATTACGTGGGACAGTCATCACAAAAGAACAAGCTACAAATCTTTATAATGCTTATGAGAGAGAGCTTTATAAGTTAGCTTTGATGATGACTAGATCAAAAGTCATGTCTGAAGATATTGTATCTGAGACATTTTTAAAAGCTTTTGAAAATTACTCGAAATATGATCAGACTAGACCTATTAAACCTTGGTTAACGCAAATATTGATCAATAACTCAAGAGAAGCATTCAGAAAAAACAAAAAATGTTTTCTTGTAGAAACATTTCCTGATCAAGAAGACACTCGTAATTTTGTAGAGCACTTTTTTTCTAAAGAGCAGGAACAAGCAATATGGGAGATGGTCAATCAATTGACTCTGAAAAGCAGAGAAGTCGTTGTCCTTCATTATTATGAAGAACTAACTTTGTCAGAAGTGGCATCAATTCTTCAAATTCCGTTAGGTACTTGCAAATCCAGATTAAATACGGCGTTGAATCAGTTGTGCCGGCTCATACCTAATTGCCTAGAAGCCTTATAGAAAAAGACTACATAAAACGATGATTATTTCTATCGTTGGATTACTGGTTCTTTCTATTGGTGGATTTGCGACTGCGAAATTAGTGCAGACCGATAAAGTTGACTACGAATTTGTAAATGACCCTGCATTAGTAGGGCAATTATGTTTTAGATTTGAGAAACCAAGTTACTATATTTTAAAGAAAAATAACAGCACAGATATGCCTGACTTTAGACCGCAGAGTATCGTAGCAATAAATTTAATCCAGAAGTATTGACTAATCAACTAGGAAATTATTTATTGAATGTTGATTTTAAAGAAACGGGTATAACTTCTTGTATTTATGAAGATTCTAATGGGAAAGCTATTGATTCATTCAAATGGACAAATGGAAAACTTATTTCTGAGGAAGATCGTTGTGTAGAATCTTACGAACTCAAAGAAATCCACGGGATAACTTATTTATTTTTCCCGTGGATTAATGGCGATGTTGTATACAGAGGCTCATCAGTTCATTACTACGTCTTAGAAAAGGAATAGTGTTAAAGAAAGTCGGGCATCAAATGGATTACTACAGTTTCTATTTGATGCCGCTCCCTCAATACTTAAAACACCTGATGAATCGAAAAGCCGTGCGAAAGCATGGCTTTTTCAATTTGCTGAACATGCGCATGACCGTTGGTTTCACAGGTAACTTCTAGGACAGCATTCATCAAACGGTCATAAGATTTAAACTGATTGTGGTCGAGTTTGATAACGTTGGCACTATTGTCTGCGAGGATTTGTGAAATCTTAGCGAGCTGTCCAGGTCGGTCGGGAAGTTCAACCGTGAAGCAATATAAACGCCCTCGACTGACAAGTCCGCGGTTGATCATGGCAGAAATAGTCACGAGGTCAATGTTGCCGCCGCTGATCAAGCAGACGACTTTTTGCCCTTTTAAATTGAGGTGCTTAAGCGCCGCCAAAGACAGGACGCCAGAGGTTTCGCCAATGAGTTTGTGCTTTTCAAGAAGCAAGCAAAAAGCTTCCATAATTTCCAAATCAGAAACTGAAATGATATCGTCTAAATAAGCACGATTGGCAATGAAGGTTAAATCACCTGCACGCTTTACCGCCACACCATCAGCAATGGTGCGCACTTGTGCCAAATCCACGACTTTGTTCTCGGCAACAGAGGTTTTCATCGTCATAGCGCCTTCGGGTTCAACGCCAATGACTCTGATGTCAGGTCTAAGGTGTTTAATAGCGGCTGCAACGCCTCCTGATAGACCACCGCCGCCAATTGGAAGAAGAACCACATCTACATCGGGTAAGTCTTCAAGAATCTCTAGGCCGATGGTACCCTGTCCTGCCATGACCTGCAAATCGTCAAATGGGTGGATGAAAATGTGTCCTGTTTCGGCTTGAAGGGCTTTGGCATGAGCGGCGGCTTCGTCGTAGGCGTCGCCAAAGAGAATCACAGTGGCGCCATGGCTTCGAGTGGCTTCAACCTTGATGAGCGGCGTGGTTTTAGGCATGACAATCGTGGCGGACACGCCCAGTATTTTAGAGGCGAGCGCAACGCCCTGCGAATGGTTTCCTGCCGAAGCCGCAATCACCCCTTTTGACTTTTCTTCATCGCTTAAACTGCAAATTTTATTAAAAGCGCCTCTAATTTTAAAAGAGCCTGTGAGTTGTAAATTTTCAGGTTTAAAGTAGACCTCGCAACCGTGTTGTGTGGAGAGGTCAATGCTATGAACCAGAGGTGTTGCGCGGACAAGACCTGCTATTTGACTGCGTGCTTTTTGCGTTGCTTCAAACAGACCTTCGAGTTCAACTGGACACTCACTGTTAATGGTTTTCGAAGAAAGTGATTCTTTGTAAAGTTCGCTTGATAGATGGTGTACGCCTGACATGGACAGACCTCCTTATTTTATGAAATGTAAATTGCATACGACTATATCAATATGACGCTTTTCTGTCAACAAGAAAAAAGAATTTTCAGAATATTGAATTTAACGGTTGACTTGCAGAATTTCGTGGTCTATAATTATTCAAAACACAGCAGCGTTTTCTCAGGTAGAGGGCGCTTTATAGTAAAAGTAAATGCAACGACGGAGACGAAACCAAAACGCATTGAATTAAGAGAGCCTTTGATTACGGTGAGACAAAGGCATTCAAGGTTATGGAGACTATCACTCCCGAGCAGATGATCCGAACAACGAGGTAGGAAAAATATGCAAGTTAAATTGCATTATTTTAGACTATTTGGTCAGTAGGGACATACGCAGGTCCGCGTTATAAGACTAAGATTCATGAAAATGTGGTCATTTTCACCGATCTGATAAACAGCAATCGTCATGTAGGTTAAATCTATAGGGATGAAGAAGCGCTATAGCTTCCAAGAGCTTGTTTAGAGTTCATGGTGCACAGCGCTATTTTTATACATTTTTTAAAGAAAAATAAGTCAAAATTGTAAAATGGAGGTGTGAAATGCAACGCACAATTTATGCTAAAACAGAGAAGGGACTAGACGCTTTTCTGAAAATTGTCACGACGCTCAGACGCAAAACCTTTGACATTCAAGACGTGGGGTTGTCATGCGGCGAAGATGAGGCAATTTTGACGATCGTCATCAACGAGCACCCCAACAAAGGTGGAGACTTGGCTGTAGGGTATCTTAAACAGCTCTATGAAGTATATGACGTGCGACTGGGTTAATGATTTCAAATGTGAATACAATGTTATGAATACACCATAATGAATACAATGTTATGAATACACTAATATAAATTCTAAGGAGGCACTATTATGAAAAAGGTTTATCACGAGGAAGAATGTTTACAATCGAAATTATTGGCTAAAAAAGTTGCGGTACTCGGTTATGGCAGCCAAGGCAGAGCCCACAGCATGAACCTTAAAGAAAGCGGCGTTGACGTTCGAGTGGGTCTTTACGCAGGCAGTCCTTCTTGGGCAAAAGTTGAGGCGGATGGCCTTAAGCCCATGCTGGTAGCGGATGCGGTAAAAGAAGCGGATGTGGTGATGGTGCTTCTGCCCGACGAAAAGCAAAAGGCTATTTTGGAAGCGGAGGTGCTCCCGCATTTATCGACTGGAAAAGCGTTGGCATTTGCGCATGGCTTTAACATTCACTATCAATTGGTAAGTGCTCCAGCCGATGTAGACGTTTTCATGGTAGCGCCAAAGGGGCCTGGGCATTTAGTGAGACGTGTTTATGAAGAGGGTAAAGGCGTGCCAGCACTTTTCGCAGTCCATCAAGATGCGAGCGGCAGTGCCAGAGAACTTGCCATGGGATATGCCGGAGCCATTGGCGCATCTAGGGCGGGCGTTCTTGAAACGACTTTTAAAGATGAGACTGAAAGCGATCTCTTCGGAGAACAATGCGTGCTTTGCGGCGGTGCGACAGAACTGATCAAAGCAGGTTTTGACACACTGGTAGAAGCGGGCTACGAAAAGGAAATTGCCTATTTTGAGTGTCTTCACGAAATGAAACTCATTGTAGATTTATTATATGAAGGCGGCATGGAAGCCATGAGGCACAGCATCAGCGATACAGCAGAATACGGCGACTATATGTCGGGCAAGCGGATTATCAATGACAGCGTTAGAGCGGAAATGAAAGCCGTTTTAGGTGAAATTCAAGATGGCACATTTGCAAGAAATTGGATTGCAGAGAATCAAACGGGCAGAGTTTCGTTCAATGCGATAAGAGAAGAAGAACGCACGCACCCGATCGTCGAGACTGGCAAAAACCTCAGAAAAATGATGACTTGGATGAAACCGTGAAGAGTCATCAAGTAACGAAAGGGTATGAGCGTTCGCCGCATCGCTCGCTTCTGAGAGCATCTGGTCTACTTGAAGCAGAAATGAAACAGCCACTGATCGGTGTTGTCAATTTCTTTAACGAAATTGTGCCGGGGCATATGGGGCTAGGAAGTCTAACGGACGCTGTTAAAAAGGGCGTAATTATGGGCGGAGGTACACCGCTTGAATTTCCTGCGATAGCGGTTTGCGATGGCATGGCAATGGGGCACGAAGGCATGCGGTACTCACTCGTCAGCCGTGAAGTCATTACGGACAGCATTGAGATTATGGCGAGAGCCCATCAGCTAGATGGACTTGTGATTATACCGGGTTGCGACAAAACTGTACCGGCGGCGCTGATGGCTGCGGCGAGGCTGGATCTTCCTGTGGTGATTATAGGATCGGGGCCGATGCTTCCGGGTCGTTTAAATGGAAAAGCAATTGATTTAACCACCGTATTTGAAGCCGTTGGCAAAGTCGCCGGCGGTCATCTTTCAGATCAAGGCCTACAGGAAATTGAGGATCACGCCTGTCCAACTTGCGGCTCATGTGCAGGGCTGTTCACAGCCAATTCTATGAGTTGCATGGCAGAGGCGTTAGGAATGGCGCTCCCCAATACGGCGACCGTTCCTGCGGTTTACTCTGAACGTCTCAGGTTAGCAAAGCAATCGGGAATTGCAGTAATGAAATTATTTGAAAAAGGCATTACGGCTAGAACATTATGAATGAAAAGGCTTTTCACAACGCTTTAACAGTGGATATGGCGCTTGGTGGTTCAAGCAATACAGTGCTTCATATGCTCGCCATTGCCAAAGAAGCGGAAGTGCCTTTGACTTTAGACGATATTGAAAAAATCAGTGCAAATACGCCTAATCTAGTAAGAATAAGCCCTGCGGGGTCTGCGCATATGGTGGATCTGCATGAGGCAGGCGGATTAAATGCACTCATGCGTGTTCTTGAAGGTGGTAATTTACTCGATATGGGAGCGCTTACCGTCGAAGGCGGTCGGTTGGCAGATCGAATCGGGCTTGGCAACTTTGGTAGCGAAACGTTCATTAGACCTTTGTCCAACCCATGGGACAAATCTGGTGGTTTAAAAATTTTAAAAGGGAATTTAGCGCCTGATGGTGCGGTGGTGAAACGCTCTGCTGTCTGTGAAGGCATGAGAAAATTTACAGGCAAGGCAGTTGTTTTTGACTCAGAGGAAGAGGCGTCACGTTCCATTTTATCAGGGGGCATCCACTCTGGTGATGTGGTTGTCATCCGTTATGAAGGGCCAAAAGGCGGCCCAGGAATGCGAGAAATGCTTGGCCCGACCGCCGCTTTGGCGGGGATGAATCTGGATACGACTGTGGCGCTCATAACGGATGGCAGGTTTTCAGGTGGCAGCCGTGGGTCTGCGATTGGACACATTTCGCCAGAAGCTGCGATGGGCGGTCTCATCGGACTGGTAGAAATGGGTGATTTGATTGCTTATGATTTAGAGCTTGGGACACTTGAACTGCTGGTCTCGCAGGAAATAATCGATCAGAGAAAATCAGTTTGGAAACCAGTGCTCAAACAGGTGTCGGGGTGTTTGAAAAAATATCAAAAAAGCGTACAGTGTGCAAGTGTAGGCGCCATTACGGATTAGACAGGATGCATTATTCATGTCATAGACAGGATGCATTAATCATTTTATAGAAAGGAGGCATTATTCATGTCAGAAACAGTTGTCATGTCACAAAAAACAGAAATTAGCGGTGCAGGCGTCGTCTTAGAAAAACTAATCCAGAAAGGTGTGACAACGGTATTTGGCTATCCTGGCGGTGCTGTTATTCCTCTCTATCACGAATGGGTCAATTATAAGTCAGCGTTAGAACACTTCAGAACTTCAGACGAACAGCATGCCGTACATGCTGCGGATGGGTATGCGAGGGCAACTGGAAAAGTCGGCGTTTGTTTTGTCACATCTGGACCAGGTGCAACCAATACGGTGACTGGGATAGCAACCGCTTTTATGGACTCGATCCCAATGGTCATCATCAGCGGTCAGGTGCCTTCTCACCTCATTGGCAAAGACGCTTTTCAGGAGGTGGACATTACCAGCATGACGGTGGCCATTACGAAACACAATTTTTTGGTGCACTCGGCTGAGTCGTTGGAATCGGTTTTGGAGAAAGCGTTTGAAATAGCATGCGAAGGTCGTCCGGGGCCAGTGCTAGTCGATATTCCAAAAGATTTTTTGATTCAGAAAATGCCTAAAAATCTTCCGAAGGCTTTTGATAGTCAAAATACAGCACAAAATTCATTCTCGAAAGACGTTATGCGTAGTTATGAATACGGTGAGCTTGAAGAACCTTTAAGCAAAGACGAGCAGCAACTCATCCAGTGGATTAACGAAGCTCAGAGACCGCTCATTTACTGCGGAGGCGGGGTAAAACTAAGTCACGGCGAGCGTGCACTTCTAGCGCTCGCTGAGCAAATGGATTGTCCAGTCATCCATTCCTTAATGGGACTTGGGTGCATCAGTCGAAAGCACAGACTTTCTATTGGAATGGCAGGTATGCACGGCTGTCGCACGGCTAATGAGGCGATTAACAAATGCGATTTGCTGCTTGCCATTGGGGTGCGTTTTAGCGACCGCGTGATTGGGAATCCGGAAACTTTTGATATAGCCGCGAAAATCGTTCACATCGATTTAGACCCAATGGAGCATCATAAGAACTTAAAAGTAGAGTTAACCATTTCTGCAGATGCCAAAAAAATAATGCGTAAAATTAACCCTTATATAAAGAAGAAAATTAGAACGGACTGGTTGGATTCTCTGGAAAAAATAGGATTTGAAAATCCACAGGAGAGTAGTGTGGATTGGATTTTTAACTGTATTAATGAAGCAGACGATGGGAATACCGTTTATGCGACAGATGTGGGACAACACCAAATGTGGTCTGCCCAAAAGTTATGCATTCAAAATAGCCGAAACTGGATTAGCTCCGGTGGTCTGGGAACGATGGGTTTTGGCTTAGGTGCAGCAATTGGCGCTAAAATTGGTAAGCCAGAAAAGTCTGTCATGCTGATTACGGGTGATGGCAGTTTTGGAATGAATTTTCAGGAACTCATCACATTAATGGACTATGACCTAAAAGTGGATATTGTTTTATTTGACAACCGTTCTCTGGGGATGGTAAAGCAGTGGCAGACGTTATTCCAAAATAAAATTTATGCAGAAACTGAAATCAGCGGGAAAATTGATTATGAAAGCCTTGCAAAAGCATTTGGATTGATGTCTTACAAAGCGTTTGACGCCACAGGACTAAAAGAAGCATTAAACGCTTCAAAGTTTGAAAAAAGAAGCACTCTGACCATTGTATCTGTGCCTAATGATGAACATGTATTTCCAATTGTACCTCCAGGCAGAGGATTAGAAAAAGCACTTTATAAGTAGACGGTCATTTGATCGTCTATTTTTATTTTTAATGCATTAAACGTATTTGAAAAGTATTTTAAACGAAATACAAATGTATTATTTACAAATTGATAATGTATATCAACTAGAAAAAATGTCGTATTTTTCAAATAGTTAATGTTTTGACAACAACCTCAAAGGGTATGAAAGTAAAGAAGTCAGCTTTAAAAAAATCAAATTTTTACTAAATCTTTCAGAGAGGGGGGCTCGTCGTTGCAACATAAGCATTTAGAACATTATGAGATGGAAAAATTTCTGTTTCATAAAGGAGAATCATATAAAAGTTATGAATTCTTTGGAGCCCACAGACATAATGAGAATAGTTTTTCATTTTCGGTGTGGGCGCCAAATGCAAAAGGTGTTCAACTGGTCGGGGATTTCAATAAGTGGAATGGAAAAAATCATGAGCTGATGAAAATTAGTGAGGATGGTATTTACAACATCATTGTTGAAGGTATTGGCCCAGGTGATCTTTATAAGTACGAAATTATTCCTAAAAAGGGAAAACGCTTATTGAAGGCAGATCCCTATGCGTTTTATTCTGAGTTAAGACCTGATACGGCCTCGAAAGTTCATGAACTTACAGGATATCAGTGGAATGATAAGCCTTGGATGGTTAAGCGAAGTCAAAAAAACTCTTATGAGCAACCCATTAATATTTATGAAATGCATTTAGGGTCATGGATGCATAAGGCTGACGGGAGTTTTCACAGTTATGAGTCGTTGGCGCATTTGTTAGTGCCTTACTTGAAGGAAAATGGGTATACCCATGTCGAATTTATGCCACTCATGGAGCATCCATTTGACGGGTCATGGGGTTATCAGACGACTGGTTTTTTCTCTGCGACAAGTCGTTATGGAACGCCGGAAGGGTTGATGTTTCTCATTGATTTTTGCCATGAACATCAAATTGGCGTGATATTGGACTGGGTTCCTTGTCATTATTGCAGAGATGCACACGGACTCAGTTATTTTGATGGGGAATATTGCTATGAATCTGCTCATAAAAACGTGGCAATGAATCACCAGTGGGGTACCAATTATTTCGATTTTTCACGTAAGGAAGTGTGGAGTTTTCTAATTTCAAACGCATTATTTTGGATGGACTATTACCATGTAGACGGACTTCGTGTAGATGCAGTGGCCTACATGATCTACTCTGATTATGGGAAACCCGGTGCTGATGGACTTCGCGGTTATAAAGAAAATCCTCATGCCATCGAATTTATAAAAAAGTTAAATGAAACGGTTTTTAAAGAATATCCTAATATGTTGATGATTGCTGAAGAGTCATCTGCTTGGCCAAAGGTAAGCCATCCTGTTGACGAAGGCGGATTGGGATTTAATTTTAAATGGAATATGGGGTGGATGAATGATACCCTAACTTATTTTTCAATGGACTATGAAGAACGGAAAAATACGCATCACCTTCTAAATTTTTCGTTAATGTATGCTTTTTCAGAAAATTATATTCTGCCTTTTTCCCACGACGAAGTCGTGCATGGCAAAAAATCGTTAATTGGCAGAATGCCTGGAGATTATTTGCAAAAGTTCGCAAATCTTAGAGTGCTGATGGGTTATTATATGACACACCCTGGGAAAAAACTCAGTTTTATGGGGAATGAGCTAGGCCATTTTATTGAGTGGAATTATCAGAGGGAATTGGATTGGTTTTTAAAAGAGTATGACATGCACTTGAAATTTTCAAATTATACCAAAGCAATCAATGAATTGTATAAACAGTTTCCAGCTCTTTATGAAATTGACGATTCTTTTAAAGGATTTCAATGGATTGATTGTGACAATGCACCACAAAGCGTATTGATCTATGAAAGAAAAGGGGCAAAAAAAACAGATGACTTAATCATCGCATTAAATTTCAGTCCCAATACTTATGAACAGTTTTGGATTGGCGTTAAAGAGCAAAGTGAGTGGCATGAACTGTTTAACTCTGATCAAGAAGTGTTTGGAGGCATGGGTGTCAAGCAGGTTGAAGCTTTGATTCCGAAAAAGAAAGTGTGGCACCATCAAAAATATGCAGTGGCGATTAATTTGCCGGCGCTATCCGTTGTTATTTTAAATAAAAGGAAAGAGGGTGACTTGCTTGGCTAATTACAAACAGGAAATGGTGGCCATGATTTTAGCAGGTGGGCAGGGCTCAAGGCTAAGAGAAATTACAGATTGCATCGCAAAACCAGCGGTACCGTTTGGCGGGAAATATCGAATTATTGACTTTACATTAAGCAATTGTTCCAACTCAAATATTTCGGCTGTCGGCGTTCTCACGCAGTATCAACCGTTGGAACTCAATACGCACATTGGAATCGGAAGTTCATGGGATTTGGATAAGAATTCTGGCGGGGTTAAAATCCTTCAGCCGTTTTTTGACAAAGACGGTGGAAAGTTTTATCAAGGAACAGCCAATGCGATTTATGAAAACATGGCTTACATCGATTCGTATGATCCTGAATATGTGCTTATTCTCTCGGGAGATCACATATATAAAATGGATTATCAAAAAATGCTCACTGTACATAAAACGTTAAATGCAGATTTGACCATTGCAGTCATTGAAGTGCCACTAGAGGAAGCTTCAAGGTTTGGGCTATTATCTGCAGATGAGAATGACCTGATTTTTGACTTTCATGAAAAGCCTGAAAATCCAACAACCAATTTAGCTTCAATGGGAATATACATTTTTAATTGGCAAGTGCTCAGGGAAAGACTCATAAGAGAAAATGAAAATGAAGAGACCACGCATGACTTTGGCAAGGACATTATCCCTAAAATGGTTCAAGAACATTGTCCTGTATATGCCTATCGGTTTAATGGTTACTGGAAAGATGTTGGAACTGTAGAAAGTTTATGGGAAGCCAATATGGATCTCATTAACCTCGACAATGAACTCAATCTTCACGACAAGGCATGGCGCAACTATAGCGTGAACCCTATGAGTCCGCCTCACTATATTAGTGCATCGGCAAGTGTGGAGCTTTCACTAGTAAATGACGGCTGTTTGATTAAAGGCAATGTCAAATACTCTGTCATCAGTACAGATGTCCATATTGGCAATAACTCTAAAATAAGAAAATCTGTCATTATGCCAGATGTCATTATTGAGGATGACTGTCAAATTGAATATGCTATCGTCATTAGCGGCGTAAGGGTGCCAAAGGGGACTAAGATTATTGGCAGAGAAGATTTGATACAGGTATATGCCGGAGATAAGGGAGGAGAAAGTCATGAATGATGTTATGGGCATAATTAATTTGAGTGAATCAGAAGAGAACGTCAAGGACTTGACACTCGGTCGAAACCTGGCATCCATTCATATTTTGGGACGTTATAGAGTCATTGACTTTGCACTCTCCAATATGGTCAATGCTGGTCTTACTAACGTCGCAATTTTTAACCATGGAAAAGGTCATTCATTAATGATGCACCTTGGAAGTGGAAAGCATTGGGGTCTTGATCGCAAAAAGGATGGGCTGTTTGTGTTTTATCCAGATCAAAACCCAGATGATAACAACCGAAGGTTAGGTGATTTGGAGTATTTTAAAAATCATATAGATTATTTAAAAAATTCTACACAACAATATGTCATTCTTTCAAGAAGCTATATGATCTGCAATATGGATTTTAAAAAAATGGTTAAAGCGCATAAAGCGACAGGAGCCGACATTACTATTGCCTATAAGAAAATGGAAAATTCGGTTGGTCGCTTTATGGGCTGTGATACGCTTGAGCTAGATACCGATGAAAATATTATTGGCATTGGCAAGAATCTTGGAAAGGATAAATATTATAATATTTCTTTGGAAATGTACGTTTTAAAACGAGAACTATTGATCAAAATTATTGAGGAATCCATTCAAAAAGGTGATGCAAGATTTCTTAAAGAAGGTATCATGAACCGCTTAAGTAGTTTTGATGTTAAAGGGTGGCGTTTTGGAGGTTATTTAGGTTGCATCAATAACACACCTAATTATTTCCAAACGAATATGGATCTTTTAAATGAAGAGGCTTGGCACGAATTGTTCAACAAGAATGGCAAGATTTTTACCAAGGTTATGGATGCCCCATCGACCTATTACTCTGAGGACAGTTTTATCTCTAATTCGATGATAGCCAACGGGTGCATTATTGAAGGCACCGTGGAAAATTCTATTATTTGTAGAGATGTGCACATAAAAAAAGGCGCAATTGTTAGAAACTCAATTGTATTTCCAAATGTCATTATCAATGAAACAACCAACTTAAGCTACGTTATTCTTGATAAAAACGTGGTTATTAATTCCAATAAGATGTTGTTTGGAGATAAACAAAATCCATTTGTGATTAAGAAAAATATGGTTTTATAATCTGTTTAGTGAGGTGTAAATGTATGAATGTATTATTTGTATCGTCAGAGGCTGTACCTTTTAGCAAAACAGGCGGACTTGGCGACGTAGCCTTCTCTTTGCCAAAAGAACTTAGAAAACAAGAAATAGATGTTCGTGTTATGATTCCAAAAGATTTTAATTTGCCGATGGAACTACAAGCAAAAGAAAAAGTGCTGTATGAAACGCATTTTAAAATGGGTTGGAGACAGGTTTATCTAGGTATTAGTGAACTTACTCATGAAGGTGTTCATTATTACTTTATAGATAATGAACAGTACTTCAAACGTGGTAATTTATATGGATATGATGACGACTATGAGCGGTTTTCATATTACAGCCAGGCAGTTTTAGAGGCCATTCGCTATCTTGACTTCAAACCTGAGATTATTCACGTGAATGATTGGCATACTGCAATGATTCCCCTTTTAATCAAACGAAAATTTAATGAAGATGAACTCTTAAAAGACATTAAAACAATTTTCACCATCCACAATTTGAAGTACCAAGGTATTTTCCACCCTCAAATATTGGAAGATCTTTTTGGAATGGGACTCGATTGTTATTTTGATGGCAGCATTACCTTTAAAGACCGCATTAATTTCATGAAGGCGGGCATCAATTATGCTGATCAAGTAACAACAGTCAGCAAAACCTATGCAGGCGAAATTTTGGATAGTTTTTATGGAGAGGAATTGGAGTGGGAATTAAATCAAATCCAGCACAAGCTTAGCGGCATTACAAATGGAATTGACGTTCAATCTTATAACCCTGCAACGGATGTGAGTATATTCAAGAATTATAACATTCATACTTTAGATCTGAAGGTAGAAAACAAACTTAAATTGCAAGAACTTCTTGGTCTTCATATTGACCCCGAAATACCATTAATTGCAATTGTTTCTAGGCTAATTGATATGAAAGGTCTAGATTTAATGGAGCATGTGATTCAAGAGTTCTTCGATCAGGACATTCAAATGGTGGTACTTGGAAAAGGTGATAGCCACTATGAAAACATGTTTAAATATTACGGACAACGTTATCCTGAGCGAATGAGAGTCGTCGTTGAATTTAACAATTCGCTGGCTCAAAAAATTTATGCGGCAGCAGATCTGTTCTTAATGCCATCTAAGATTGAGCCATGTGGTATTGGTCAAATGGTAGCCCTTCGTTATGGAGCTGTTCCGATTGTTCGCGAAACGGGTGGTTTAAGAGATACCGTTATACCATATAATGAATTTACTGGTGAGGGGAATGGGTTTGCCTTTGCCAATTACAATGCACATGAAATGCTATTTAAAGTTAAAGAAGCGGTAAGCTATTATCATCAGAAGGACATTTGGAAACAATTAATGTATCAAGCGATGAGTGCAGATAATAGTTGGGAAAAATCAGCACAAGAATATATCGCACTCTATCAAACAATAATATAGGCTGGTGATAATATGGATCTTACTAAAAAACAGTTTCTAAGTGATTATTTAAAGCGGTTAAAGTCTGATAGCGGAAAAGCATTAGAAGACACCTCAACATGGGATCGCTATCATGCTCTGGGAAGTTTAACGAAAGAATATTTAACAGATGACTGGGTGAATACTATTAAGGAATATACCAATCGAGACGTGAAGCAAGTGTTCTATTTTTCGATGGAATTTCTTAATGGAAGATTTTTAGTAAACAATCTTAATGCCCTTGGTATCAGACCTTTAGTAGAGGAAGTTTTCAATGAACTAGACTTTAACCTAGAAGATATTGAAAATATAGAAAAAGACCAAGGTCTTGGCAATGGGGGACTTGGAAGATTGGCTTCTTGTTTCCTAGATTCAATGGCAAGTATTGCTGTTCCAGGACATGGGGTAGGCATTCGCTATAACTATGGTTTGTTTGAACAGAAAATAGTCAATGGTTATCAAGTTGAATTTCCTGATAGATGGCTTGAAAACCGTAATGTTTGGGAAGTGAAAAAGCCTGATAAATCAATTGAAATAAAATTTGGCGGATACATTCGCCAAGACACGATTAAGGGTAAAGAAGTCTATATTCACGAAGACTATGAATCTGTGCTTGCGGTACCGTATGACACGCCAGTACCAGGGTATTTGAATGGCATTGTCAACACACTGCGACTTTACAGTGCAGAAACGATGAACCGTGAATTCGATTTTATCAATTTTAACCGCGGTGATTATTCAAGAGCATTTGAGCAAAAACATAATGTGGAAGCAATCTCTCAGGTGCTTTATCCAAATGACTCTTACGATGAAGGTAAATTGCTCCGACTAAAGCAAGAATATTTCTTTGTTTCTGCGGGGGTTCAAGGCATTATCCGAGCTCATAAAAAGAGAAATAGAAGTATTTATGATTTGGATAAATTCATTTCAATTCACGTAAACGATACCCATCCTGCGCTTGCAATCCCGGAACTCATGAGAATTTTAATGGATATGGAAGAGCTCACATGGGATGAAGCATGGAGAATTACCACCAATGTTATCAGTTATACGAATCATACCATTCTTCACGAAGCGATGGAAAAATGGCCTGTAGACATGTATCAAAATTTAATGCCAAGAGTCTTTATGATTACTAATGAAATTAATGAGCGTTTTTGTAAAGATCTTTGGAATAAAAAATACGAAGGCAATCATCAAAAAATTTCGGATATGGCCATCATTTCAAATGGTATGGTTCATATGGCTAATCTTTGCGTTGTAGGTAGCCACAGCATTAATGGCGTGGCAAAACTTCATAGTGAAATATTAAAAAATAGAGAAATGAAGGATCTTTATGATTTCTTTCCTCAAAAATTTAATAACAAAACAAATGGCATTACGCACCGCAGGTGGTTAATGTATTGTAATCCGAATTTGACAAGTCTTATCACAGAAACCATTGGCGACAATTGGATTCACAAGCCTATGGAACTTGAAAAGCTATTAGGCTACCGAAATGACAAAGTGTTTTTAGACCGATTAATGGCGGTTAAGTTGGAAAACAAGGAGCGCTTGGCTAGGATTATTTTGGAACGAAATGGCATTGTGGTCAATCCTAAATCGATTTTCGATATTCAAGTGAAAAGGCTGCATGAATACAAACGCCAGACTTTAAATGTTTTACACATCATGCACTTATATAATGAACTTCGTGAAAATCCAGATTTGGATGTGCCGCCTAGAACGTTTATATTTGGCGCAAAAGCGGCTCCGGGTTACTATATTGCCAAGCAAATGATTAAGTTAATCAATTCAGTAGCGGATGTGGTTAACAATGACCGTATGATTAACGATAAACTGAAAGTTGTCTTTATGGAAAACTACAGCGTATCCTTGGCTGAAATACTAATGCCTGCAGCTGATGTAAGCGAGCAAATTTCAACCACCACTAAAGAAGCATCAGGGACTGGCAACATGAAATTTATGATGAATGGCGCGGTTACGATTGCGACGTTAGATGGTGCTAATGTTGAAATTATGGAACAAGTGGGCAATGATAATATTTTCATCTTTGGTCTTAAAGAAGAGGAAGTTTATAATTATTATGCCAATCGAAATTATAATGCCTATGAAATCTATCAAAAGGATCACCGAATTCAGTTGATCATCAATCAATTGAACAATGGTTTCTTAAGAGTGGTTGACGGCGAATTCTCAATTATTCAGGATTCCTTGATTCGCCATAACGATGAATATTTCGTTTTAAAAGATTTTGATTCTTATGCGCTCGCTCAAAAGAAACTTGGTGAAGCATATCGCGACAAATATCTATGGGCAGAAATGTCTTTGGTTAACATTGCGAAATCAGGAATTTTTTCAAGTGACAATACCATTAGTTTATACGCAAAAGATATTTGGCGCATTAAAAGCGTCCGTTAAGGAATAGGAGTTGCAGAATTAGAGCACTTTGAGCATCTCTTACATTAAGGGAATAAGTTGAATCTTTAATTCAACTTATAAAGGTGAGTAAAATGAAAAAAATCATTGCCAGTGCCAAGGCAACAGCTCATAAGGATTATGGAGCGGTATATTATAGTGACCACACGACATTTAGAGTATGGAGTCCAGCCTCGAGTAAAATCGGCGTTGCCCTCTATGAAACTTGGGATGATTTTTATCGATTGGAATATGAAATGCTGCCTTCGGGAGATGGCAGCTGGTTTTTAAGACTTGATGGCGATTTTCACGGAAAATTTTATAACTATCTTTTAGCAACTGATGCCAACAGCTCAGTACTTGAAGTATTGGATCCTTACGCTAAAGGCAGTGCACCAAATGCTAAAAAAGGCATGATTGTTGATCTTAAAAAAACCGACCCTGAGGGTTTTAGAGAGTTGGATGAATTGCCTCTTATTCACCCGCTTAAGTCAATCATCTATGAACTTCATATTAGAGATTTTACCGTCGCGGAAAATTCAGGCGTTACGCAAAGAGGAAAATTCTTAGGACTTACTGAGGGCAAAACGACATGCAATGGATTGACTACGGGAATAGACCATTTGGTAGAACTGGGCATAACGCATGTGCACCTTATGCCTGTATCGGATTACTTTACGGTCAATGAATTAGATCCAATGGAGTATAATTGGGGTTATGATCCCATTCAATTTAATGTTCCGGAAGGTTCTTATGCATCAAATCCAAGAAGCATCGAACGTATTGTAGAACTTAAAGAAATGATTCACCACCTTCATGAACGCGGTCTGCGAGTAGTACTAGACGTTGTCTATAATCATACGTATCTTACGGAAAACTCAAATTTTAATCGGCTAGCGCCAAATTACTATTACCGAATGAGAGGCGAGAATTTCACAGATGGATCTGGTTGTGGGAACGAGATTAATTTTTCCAAACCAATGGCTCAAAAATTTCTTATTGATTCATTAAAATTTTGGATGGATGAATACCGAATTGATGGCTTTAGATTTGATCTGATGGGACTTTATGATCTTGAGACAGTAGATTTGATTTGCAAAGAGCTTAGAAAGACAAAACCAACCATGCTCATCTATGGTGAACCTTGGGTTGGTGGACATTCTGGCTTGCAAGCAAAAAAAATGTTCCTTAAAGGGTCTCAAAGAGGAAAATATATTGGCGTCTTTAACGATGAGTTTCGAGATGCTGTCAAAGGTGATAATGATGGCTATAGTAAAGGACTCATTTCCGGAAACGGCATGCACCTCCATTCTGTGAAGAAAGGCATTGCAGGAGAGATTTCCTTTAATAAACAAATGATTGGTTTTACGGATGAACCCATTGAGCTTGTCAATTACATCTGTGCACATGACAATCTGATCCTACGAGACAAAGTGGAGCGAATCACTGAAGGAGCAAATGAAGGCTATCGGCTTAGAATGAATCGATTGGCTTTTACCTTGATGTTGATGTCGTTTAGCACACCTTTTATCCATGAAGGGACTGAATTCTACCGAACCAAACATCATGACCACAATTCTTACAAGTCACCAGATTATGTGAATCAAGTGGACTGGGACTTAAAACACAAATATCATTCTTACTATCTTTTCATTGAGGCGATGATAGATTTTAGACAACGCATTGGCTTGTTTAATCAAACGGCAGATGAAATTCGAAAAAATCTAAAGTTCCAAAATGTAGACGGCGTGTCCTATACCATACTTCATAAAGATAGAACCTATTGTTTCTACCATAATTTTTGTGATGTGCCAAGCAAGCGACAGGTTCCAAAAGGTGCTGAAGTCTACTTTATCAATGATTTTTATGATCAAAAGGGACTGGTGTACGATCAAAGGCATATGGTGGATGTGGAAGGGAAATGTTCTTTGATTTACAGTGTAGCGGGAAATGAAAAGAAGCATGTGTAAAAAATAAATGTTAAAAACGAAAATTTTGTCTCATCAAAAAGAGCCTTATCTCTGCGATTAAAAATTGCAGAAATAAGGCTTTTTATTTTTAGATTTCATTGCTTATGGATATTTTAACGCAGGTAAGCACTCATATCAAAAGTGTCCATAAGGTCTGAAAATAGGACATAAGCTACAATGTTGTACTGCTGCTCATCGCTATAACTACCTTTTTTGAGGGTTACTTGAAGATAGTTTGGATCAATCAGAACACTGTCTTCAATCACAATTTCTTTAGTGGTTTTGAAACTTAACTTTTGTTGCTCAATAATGTCTTTTAGAACGAGTTCCTTGATGCGTTTCACATTTTTATCATAATCATCTTTAAATATGTCTTTTAAAGTAATTTTAGCACCCGTTTTACTATCAAAGATCAAGCAAGTGGTGTCGTATAAATTGGTACTATTTTCCTTATTATAGGAAACTGCACTCATTTGCATACTGAAATATCGATCGTTAGCAAAGCCAATGATATAACTTAAATGATAATTCGTTTTTTCGGTCTGTTCCCACTGAACATTCTCTTTGAGTTGTCCCACAGCTGTTTCAACTGCACTGGCAATTTTTTCTTCAACGCCAGGACTATCAAACCCAGAAAAAACAGGCGTGATTTCAAAGTAATCACTTTCTTTAATAACTTTATTAGATTTGACTGATTTCTTTGAATCAAAACCAAATTTTTTATAATTAATGACCACGTCAGCAAAATCTGAAGTCAATTGACCATTGTTCGCTTCCGAAAGATCCAGAAAGGCCTTGCCCAATTTACCAACATGATAATTTCCATATTTCTTGATGACCTCGCTTGTAGAAGTAACGAAGTTTGATGTTAATGTTTTCTTTTCGAAGTCAAAGGGAGAACTCCCTTCGCTACCTGTATAGTAAAGATTCAGAGCAAATGTAAGCATGGAAGATGCGGTCTCTTTCAAGGTGAGGTCTTTTGTCGTGTTGTAGACGTCCTCCATTTTAACAGCGTATTCTGCAGTAGCCTTATAATCTAAACCCATAAGCTGATTGGCTAGTCTGCCAGTTGTATAGAGTCCATTGACATTGGTATAAAATGATTTAAGTGATTCTGAAATATTGGGTAATGTCGATATTTTTTGATAGTTGACGACAGGCCCAAGATATTCTCCGTAGGCGTCAATTTTCATTAAGGCATCGTTTAAATTTGTAAACAATGATTTGATTTCTTTATCGTCTATACTCGCAATTTTTGTCTCATCCCATTTAGATTGGAAGTCTTCTGTAAAAACTTTGGTAAATTTATCAGAAATTTCAGGCGTGCTATAAATCCATTGTCGAGCCAAATCTGCACTTTTACTGTCTGCATATTTGACATAAAGAAGAACAGCGCTATCTGCGTCTTCTGATTTTGCAGTAGGCAGACCATCCGTCAGCACTTTGACCAGATTGGTCAGTTCAGCTTTTGAGTGAATCATTTCTTTAATGGTTTCAGAAAGGGCGCCATGAGTATCGCTTAGTTGGATATTCGATGCTTGGTTATTGGAATTATTGGGCTGACACCCTGTCGTACCCATGGTTATGATCAAAGCCAAGCTTAAAATCGCTAATTGCTTAAATTTCATATAAATCACTCCTTAAAAAGTCTTTTATCTGGTGAATGAACCTGTTAAAATAATATTACATACAAAATATTTTCATGTTGAAATAAAATGATACTGTTTTTTCGCATTAACAATAACGTGGTTATGAGAATTATAGGAGGTCAGCACATGTCAAAAGTAATTGAACGCAGTCAAATGAATAAAGCCGCACAATGGGATATTGACATTATGTATTCAAGTCCTGAAGCGTTACTCGCTGAATATGGTAAAGTGGAGGCGCTAATAGAAAAAATATCTGTCTACAAAGGTCAATTAATGGCTTCGGCAGATAACTTATATACCGTATTTAATCTTCAATTAGAAATTGCGCGCATTATTGAGAACGTTTCGACGTATTCAAAAATGAAGCTCGATGAAGACACTAGGGTTTCTGATCACCAAGTCATGAATTCTAAAGCAGAATCACTTGGTGTTAAAGCTCAAGAAGCGCTGTCCTTTATTATACCCGAAATTTTAGCGTCTGACGAAAAAGTTATCGAATCGTATCTAAAAAGTCATAATGAACTCTCAATTTTTTCTCAAATGGTAGACGATATTCTGAGAAGAAAACCACATACGCTTAACAGCAGAGAAGAGCAACTTTTGGCGATGGCGGGCGATATTGCAAGTACACCATACAATACTTTTGAAATGCTCAATGGCGCTGATTTTAAATTCCCAATCATCAAAGACGAGAAGGGTGAAGATTTACAACTCACACATGGTAGTTTTGTACCAACCATGGAAAGCAAGGATCGCACTGTTCGTCAAAATGCTTATGAAGCTTTTTATAGCGTATATAAAGGTCATATCAATACAATGGCGGCGCTCCTTCAAGCTGAAGTTAAGAAGAACAGCTTCTTTGCAAGAGCCAAACAATTTGAGACGGCACGCGAAGCATCACTTTTTGAAAACAATGTGCCTGTATTAGTTTATGACCAGTTGATTGAAGCCGTCAATAAAAATTTACCTGCAATGCATAAATACATTGGCATTCGCAAACGTTTACTTGGTGTAGAAACACTAAAAATGTACGATGTTTATGTGCCAATCATTCAATCCATTGAAATGAAATTCTCTTATGAAGAAGCCAAGGAATTGGTTTTGAAAAGCTTGGCACCACTTGGTGAAAGCTATGTAGAAACGGTTAAAAAAGCATACGAAGAAAACTGGATTGACGTTTATGAAAATAGCGGCAAGAGAAGTGGCGCTTATTCTTGGGGAACATACGATTCAAAACCATATATTCTATTGAATTATCACGACAATATTGACAATATGTTTACACTAACCCATGAGATGGGTCACTCAATGCATAGCCATTTGACAAGATCGAACCAACCATATCTGTACGGAAATTATTCTATTTTCCTAGCGGAAGTGGCATCGACTACAAACGAGGCACTACTCAATCAATACATGCTTGAAAATGTGAAGAGTAAAGAAGAAAAATTGTTGATTCTTAATCATTATTTGGAGCAATTTAGAGGCACTGTATTCAGACAAACCATGTTTGCCGAATTCGAAAGAGACATGCATAAAATGGTCGAAGATGGCGGCGCAATCACCGCGGAACTCTTAAAAGCACATTATAGAGAGCTCAACGAAAAATACTACGGACCTGATATGGAACTCGATGACACGATTGCCGTTGAATGGGCGAGAATTCCTCATTTCTATTACAACTTCTATGTATTCCAATATGCGACAGGTTTTGCAGCGGCTGTAGCACTCTCTGAAGCGATTGTTAATGAAGGACAGCCAGCAGTGGACAGATATCTTAACTTCTTATCATCTGGCAACAGCGCTTATCCAGTGGACATCCTAAAAGCAGCAGGCGCAGATATGGCTTCTGGCAAACCTGTGGAAGCATGTCTTGCCCTCTTTAGCAAATTGGTAGATGAGTTTGACGAACTTTTAAAATAAGTCGAACAAATTAAATTTGTATGAAGTTGCCAAGCAGTTCATTATTGCAAGCGATTGATCAATGTGATAAACTACGTTGGCAAACTAAAAAAATAAGTTCATAAGACAGTTCGTGGATCCATCCTGTCTATAAACAAAACTAGGGCATTCAAAATAATATTTTGAGGGGCGCTTTGCGCCCCTTTTTTTGTTTTTGTCCCACCCTATAAGTTGGAAAATATCAACTTATTACAGTGTTAAATAAGGAGCTACAAATGAAAAAAATAGCCATATCAACTACCCTTCCCATGGAGATTTTACTTGCGACAGGTTGCCAAATTGTTGACCTTAACAATCGATTCGTTACCTCGCCGCTTAGCCAAAATTGGCTTTCTCAGGCTGAAGGGGCTGGGTTTCCAAAAAGTCTCTGCGCGTGGATTAAAGGCCTCTATAGTGCCTGTTTGGCAGAAGCGTCAGATTTGTTTATTGCCGTAACGGAAGGCGATTGTTCCAATACAAAAGGATTAAATGCCATATTAAAGCACAAGGGGATCTCAGTATTGTCATTTGGCTATCCTGCTGAGAATACGCCAGATAACTTGGATAAAGCTTTAAGAGGTTTAGCAGCTGACCTTGAAGTACCCTGGGAAGCTGTCCTTAAAATGCAGGAACGCTTAAAACCTGTGAGAGCATTAGGTGTTGAACTCGATCGACTGACCTATGAAACCAATCAAGTCAGCGGATTTGAAAACCACCTCTGGCTAGTGAGTTTCAGCGATTTTGACGGTAATTTTGAAGATTTTCAGACGCGCTTAGAAGTTTTTATTGAAACTGCAAAGCAGCGCCCGTCAATGAAACAACCTGTAAGACTTGCCTATATCGGCGTGCCGCCAATGACAGCAGATTTATATGGCTTTGTAGAAGGCATGGGCGGACGGGTTGTGTTCAACGAAGTTCAGCGACAATTTTCTATGCCCCACAGCATAAGTGCTATCTCCCTTGCAGAGCAATATGTCAATTATACCTATCCTTATGAATTAGAAGGGCGTCTTGTAGACATTCAAGAAGCTATCAAAGAAAGGCGTATTGACGGTGTTATTCATTATACGCAGGCGTTTTGTCATAGAGCTCTAGACGATGTTATTTTAAGAGACGTTTTAAATTGTCCAATCATTACCATTGAAGGCGATCAAGCCACGGCACTTGACGGACGCACCAAACTCAGAATTGAAGCCTTTATAGACCTTCTAAAGGACTCTGTTGGAAAAACATTCATGGATGTAACTCATGAAACAAATAATAAAGCAGGTGACACATGCGATTTTTAGGATTAGACCTTGGCAGCAGAGAAGTCAAAATGGCACTTATGGTGGATGGGCATGTGACGCTTAAAAAATCTTGGCACACTGCCTATTTTTATAAGAACTTTTGCAAACCAGCAGCAGAAGGCGTTGACCTTGGGTTATCGCTTGAAGCACTTGGTGTAGATCCGGTAGATTATTGCGTTTCAACAGGTTATGGTCGAAACAACACGAATCTTTCAGGATTTACATCGATTAACGAATTAAAAGCCCATTTTCTTGGCGCACAGTACCAAATTGAGGAGAACGATTTCATTCTGCTCGATGTTGGCGGTCAAGACGTGAAAGTCATGAGAATTAAGTCAGGACAAATGACGGATATGAACCTGAATGATAAATGTGCGGCCTCTTGCGGCAGGTTTTTGGAACAAATGGCTGAAGTGCTTGATATGCCTCTGCAGGAAATGACCAGCTACACGGACAGTCCCGTAGCACTTTCCTCTACCTGCGCTGTTTTTTGCGAATCTGAATTGATTGGGAAAATGGCAGAAGGGCATTGTACGAAAGATCTTGCTGCAGGCGTGAATCAGTCGCTTTTCAAAAGGTTGGCACCCATACTAAATGGGTTTGAACATGAACAGGTATGGCTTTCTGGCGGCGTATCCAAAAGTTTAGCCCTTAAGACACATCTTTTGACGTTATATGAGAAGGTGGAAGTCTTAGAGGAACCAGTTTTTAACGGTGCAATCGGTTGTTGCATTTTTGCAAGTAACTCAGTGAACTTAGGGAAAGGAAGATAAAATATGTATACCATTCAAGCAGAAAATCATTTTGACAGCGCTCACTTTTTAAAAGGCTATCAAGGGGCTTGTTCAAATTTACATGGTCATAGATGGATTGTTCAAGCCATTCAAACGGCGGAGACACTCATCGAAAGTGGAGAAAAAAGAGCCATGGTTTCGGATTTCGGAGACTTAAAAGAGGCGCTTAAAAATTTGGTAGATCCACTTGATCACCAATTGATTTTTGAAACGGGTTCAATCAGTGATACGTTTTTAGAAGCGCTAAAAGCAGAGGGTTTTACTTATGTAGAAATACCTATAAGACCTACTGCAGAAGCGTTAGCGAAGTGGTTTTATGACCAGCTCAATACAAAAGTAGAAGGCTTATTGGAAGTCAGAGTTTTTGAAACACCGACCAATGTTGCCTCATATAGGAGGTCATCATGTATTTAATGGCAGAAGAATTTCTGAGCATCAACGGTGAAGGGTTAAATGCGGGGGTACTTGCTCATTTCATTAGACTTGCGGGTTGTCCGCTTAAGTGTGATTACTGCGATACGGCTTGGGCTCAGACAAAAACAGTTGGCAAAGAGACCACATTAGAAAGCATTATCGATTTGCTTCAAAATTCGCCTGCAAAACATGTGACCATTACAGGCGGGGAGCCTCTTGCGGCAGAAGGCATTAATGAGCTTATTGAAGCCATTTTGGCGCAAACAAACATGCAAATTGAAATAGAGACCTCTGGCGCAATTTTGGTAAAGACGTTCATGAAAATTGCACAGTCTACCAATCGATTGCACTTTACGGTGGATTATAAATTGGGCAGTTCAGGGATGAGTGCGCATATGATTTCAGCAAATTATGATTGCCTCCAAACTGGGGATGTCATCAAATACGTCATTGGCAGCGAATCCGATTTGTTAGAAGCAGTGGCGCACCACCATCAAAATAAAAAAGGTACCGCCATTTTTAGTCCTGTTTATGGATTAATAGAAGCAAGCCGCTTAGTGGATGTAGTCAAAGAACTTAAACTCAGCGATGTACGCATTCAACTTCAACTGCACAAATACATTTGGGAACCACACAAACAGGGGGTATAATAAAGTGACAACAATTCAAAATAAAGAGACTTGCATGGTTTTATTCAGCGGTGGACAGGACAGCACAACTTGCCTGATTCAAGCACTTCAGCAATATAAAAGTGTCGTTGCAGTCAGTGTTAATTATGGTCAGCGCCACGTCGAAGAACTTGTTTGCGCCAAAAGCATTGCTAACACATTAGGTGCCGAGCATCATATACTCGATATGAGCCTTCTTGGCCAATTGGCGCCAAATGCGCTCACAAGAACAGCTTTAGAAGTAGATACTCAGACGACAGCAGGCGCACTTCCAAATACTTTTGTCGACGGCAGAAATCTACTTTTTCTTTCGTTTGTAGCCGTTATGGCCAAGAAAAGAGGCATTACGAAAATCATCACAGGCGTGTCTCAAAGCGACTTCTCAGGCTATCCAGATTGTAGGGATATTTTTATAAAATCTTTAAACGTTACCTTAAATTTGTCTATGGACTACGACTTTATCATTGAAACCCCACTCATGTGGTTAGACAAAGCGCAGACTTGGGAACTTGCAGATTCAATGGGGCAACTAGATTTTGTCAGAGAGAAAACATTGACGTGTTACAACGGCGTTATTGGAGATGGCTGCGGAAATTGTCCTGCCTGTGAGCTCAGAAGCAAAGGTTTAAATCAATATTTGGCTAAAAAGAGTCTATAAAGTGACAATTAATACTTCTTTGATAGTATTTATAGAATGCATTTAGTATAATAAGTCAGGGTTATAAAATGAATGCGTGACTTTATACTGAATTTGGTATTTTGGAGTATTTCTATGAAAAATAAATTAACGAAAGCCACTTGCTTAAAGGTAGTTGAGATTCTAAACGAAATGTACCCAGACGCGAAAGCGGAGCTTGATTTTAAAAATCCATTCGAGCTTTTGGTGGCGACGGTCTTAAGTGCCCAATGTACAGATGTAAGGGTTAACGAAGTGACAAAGGTGTTGTTCAAAGAGGCGCCCGATGTCATTAGTTTAGACCAAATGCCATTAGAGACTTTGGCTGAGATCATAAGGACGTGTGGCCTTTATAAATCTAAATCGAAAAATTTGAAAGAAACGGCACGGTTGATCATAGAAAAATATGACGGATTAGTGCCGAAGACCATAGATGAATTGACGACGCTTCCTGGTGTTGGAAGAAAAACTGCCAATGTGGTCGTTAGCAATGCATTTGGCACGCCTGCAATTGCAGTAGACACCCACGTTTTTAGAGTCTCCAATCGCGTTGGATTGGTCCATGAAAAAAACGTTGAAAATACAGAAGAAGCACTCATGAAAGTTGTTCCAAGAAATTTGTGGACGAAGACGCATCATACCATTATTTTTCATGGCAGAAGAGTTTGCAAAGCTAGAAAACCTGATTGCGAGTCGTGTCAATTGTCGGAAATTTGTTTGGCGTATATTAACCAAACGCTATAAAAAGGGGAGATTGTTCGATGACCAACAATAAGTTTCTTCATGATGAAAGTTCATCAGAAGTCATATTTGCATTGGATATTGGCACTAGGAATGTAGTGGGCACTCTTGCAAAAAAGCATAATGAAGTCTATACCGTACTGGATTACGAGATTATGGGACACCCAGACCGTTCAATGTTCGATGGGCAAATTCATGACATTGACAAAGTGGCAATGGTCATTCACCAAGTGAAACGCAATTTGGAACTTAGAAATGAAATTACTTTGAAAAAAGTTGCCATTGCAGCGGCAGGTCGCGCCTTAAAAACGGCGAGAGTTACTGTAAGCATGGAACTGGATTCTTCCACGGAAATCAACAAAGAGATTATCGACAGTCTTGAAATGCAAGGCATTCAAATGGCTCAAGAAGAAATCGCAGGGTCAAGTCAAAAGAAAGAGCCTAAATATTACTGCGTGGGTTATTCTGTTGGGCATTATTATTTAGACGATGCTACGATAATGAACCCTAAGGGCCATCGCGGCGAGGAACTCAAGGCTGAAATTATAGCGACTTTTTTACCCCATATTGTTGTAGATGGTCTCTATAGTGCGGTTTCAAAAGCGGATTTAGAAGTGTTAAGCATGACGTTAGAGCCTATTGCCGCAATTAATGTGGCAATCCCAGAAAATTTAAGGCTTTTAAACTTAGCTTTAGTTGATGTTGGGGCAGGCACTTCGGATATCGCCATTACAAAAGAAGGGTCTATTGCTTTCTTTGGCATGGTGGCACTCGCAGGTGACGAAATTACGGAAGTTTTGGCTAAAGAATATTTACTGGACTACAACGCCGCTGAGCGATTAAAAATAGAACTTTCAAGCAAAGACATGCATGAATTTACGGATGTCATAGGCATGCCGCATCTTTGTACAACAGCTGAAATTATGGAGAAAATCCAACCTGTTGTGAATACCATTACAGAAGAAATCGCCAAGACGATTATTTCTTATAATGGTAAAGCGCCAAGTGCTGTTTTTTGCATTGGTGGCGGCTGTCAGGTGCCTGGATTTACGGAGTCACTTGCAAGTGCATTAGGGCTTCAAAAAGAAAGAGCAGTTATTAAAGGAACGGAGCATTTAGAGAAACTTGTCTTTGAAGGGAGTGCTTTAAAAGGGCCAGAGTACATCACGCCAATTGGTATTGGATTTACGGCATTCAAAGAAAAAGAACATGATTTTTTACAGGTGTCGGTCAATGAGAATCAGATTCGCATGTTCAATTCAAAGATTTTGGCAGTCAGCGATGCACTTGTGCTCGTTGGCTTTAGCGCGCGCAAACTTATTGCGCCAAGAGGGACAACGATTAAATATAGACTAAACGGCGAACTTCAGCAGCTTTATGGCGAATACGGCGAACCTGCTAAAATTTACATTAATGGCGTCCAAGCGAGCATGGATAATAAACTTAAGAATAAAGATGCCATTAAAATTGAACCCGCAACTGAAGGAAAGCCAAGAGTTGTTAGACTTTCTGAAGTGAGCAAATGGGATCAGCGCTTGATCATCAATGGCAGTGAAATGTCAATGTATAAATCGGTTGACGTAAATGAAACGAATGCTAGCTTAGAACACTTGATTGCTGAAGGCGATGATATTCGCATTCTTTATCATGACCAGTTGTCTTATTGGATCACGCAACTAGGATTGTCTTTTGAAACGGCTCAAGTGTGTATTAATAATCAAGAAGTGATTAGCGACCAGAGGATCCAGTCAGGCGATGTACTGGAGATCAAACCAATACGTGGTTCTGCTCAAAACGAAACACATACGCTTAATGAAGATTTTTATATCGAAGAAAACATGATTATTGAGGAAGTGGCAAGTGTTAGGACTTCAGCACTGAATTCTCTAGAATCGGATGTGTTTCATTTAGAAAAAATACCGCCTAGAAATTTTGAAGAAACTCAGCTAAAGCTAAAAATGAATTATCGTTTTTTCGTCAATGGTAAGTCGGTAGATGTCATTAATGGCAAATCGCCAATGATCTATGTGGATATTTTCGATTATATTAGTTTTGATTTAAAACAGCCTAAAGGCATGTTAGATTTAAAACTCAACGGCGATCGCGCAAAATTTACAGATGAAATCAACACTGGTGATGTGATCGAAATTGGTTGGAGGTAGTATATGTTAACGAAAACTGGCATGTTCGAAAGACATGTTATTTGTCCTGTTTGTTCAAAAGGGTTTGACACAATGAAAATGCTGGTAAATGCTCCTAAAATGATCAAACGTGAACCAGATTTTTACACCACTTATGTAGGTGAAAATCCTATTTATTATGCCATTTTTGTATGTCCAAATTGTGGCTATACGGCATTCGAGAAAGATTTTAAATCAATATCGGATGCTTCAAAAGCTATCATACAGCAAAGCGTCTCAAAGCAGTGGACGAAACGAGATTATTGTGGACTCAGAACGACACAAGAGGCACTAGAAATTTATAAACTGGCATTGCTCTGCTACACGCTAACCAAGGCAAGTAGTTTGACGATTGGCAAGATTACCATGAGAATCGCGTGGATTTATAGAAGCCTTGAAGACCTGAAAGAAAAAGAGTTTATTCAGCACACCATTAATTATTTTGAGAAAGCCTATACGTCAGAAAATGTATTTGAAGACATTGATGAAGAACTCACCATTATGTTTGTTTTGGGTGAGTTTCATCGGCAATTGGGCAATTACAGAGAGTCTGTGCGTTGGTTTACAAGAGCGCTAGAGATACCGGAAATCAAGAAAAAGCGTCATCTGGAGCAACGCGTTAGAAATCAATGGAGTTTACTGGCAGAAAGCAACCGAAATAATAAGGAGTGATTTGTGTGATTTTGACGACATCAGAAAGCATTAAGCCTCACGAAGTGATTGAAACCTTAGGACTTGTTAAAGGCAGCACAGTTATGTCAAAGCATATCGGTCAAGATTTGTTGGCAGGGCTTCAAACGATTATTGGTGGCGAGATTCAAGGCTACAATAAAATGTTGGAGGAAGCGAGAGCACTTGCTGAGACTAGAATGATTGAAGAAGCAAAAAAAATGGGCGCAGATGCGATTATTCAAGTGCGATATGCCTCTTCTTCCGTTATGCAAGGTGCCGCAGAAATGCTCGTTTACGGGACAGCGGTCAAGCTCAATAAGGAAGTTGTTCGTGGGTAAAATTGTCCTCGCTACCGGGGGCGCCAGAAGTGGGAAAAGTACTTTTGCGGAAAAATATTTACAAGATCGCTATCGAGTGGTGGGTTATATTGCGACGGCAATTGCCTTTGACGATGAAATGAAACTACGCATTGCAAAGCATCAGTCTCAAAGACCATCACATTGGAAAACCTATGAAGCCTATAAAAACTTAGATATTTTGGTGAAAGACATTGATCTTGAGGCTGAGGCTTGTTTGTTAGATTGTCTGACCATAATGGTGACGAACTGGATGATGGACGCCAATCATATCGATTGGAATGTTCCAGACCCAGCGGCTGTAAATCAGCTTCAAGAAGAAATTCTAGATGCAACTTTGATGCTTTTAGAAACAATCAAAACGCTTGATTTGACAGTAGCCTTTGTTACCAACGAACTAGGCATGGGAATCGTTCCCGAAAACCCAATGGCAAGAGCTTTTAGGGACATTGCAGGTCGAGTCAACCAATTGGTTGCCTTCCACGCAGATGAGGTCTATTTATTGGTTTGCGGACTTCCGATGACTCTTAAGCCATATGGTACAAGCCTATGAAGCAATTTTTATTGATGATACAATTTTTAACGAGGATTCCAGTGCCATTTACACTTGATGTAGAGACAGAGGATTTTGAAAAAGGTATTATTTATTTTCCAGTTGTGGGCATGCTGATTGGTGTGATTCTCTTTACTGCAGCAAAGTTTTTGATGCCTTTCTTAGACCCACTTACATTAGCGGTGACACTTGTGTTTTTGGAAGTTCTCTTAACGGGAGGTCTTCATCTAGACGGACTTGCCGACAGTTTTGATGGTTTGTTTTCATATAGAGACAAAGAACGCATGTTAGAAATTATGAAAGATTCTAGAATTGGTAGCAATGGTGTATTGGCGCTTATTTTCGTTTTGCTTGCAAAGACTGCGCTCGTTAATGCGTTGTTGGTGCAGGCGTGGCTAATTCCGCTGTTATTAATGCCTGTCCTTTCAAGGTTTATGACTATATTCGCTTCCAAAATTTCTAAGTATGCACGCCCAAGCGGCATGGGAAACTTTTTTATCGGAAAAGTCAGTTATAAAAAGCTTTTCATCGGACTTGGCTTTACGGGTATTTGGATTTTTTTGTTTGCGCCGAGTTTATGGTGGCTCTTGATTCCAATGATGCTAACCACTTGGTGGTTTTCTAAGTTTTGTGATCGGCAAATAGGTGGGATGACCGGCGATACATTGGGAGCTAATACAGAACTGCAAGAATTATTGGTATTGTTCCTAGCTGTATTGAGTTTTCGGTTTTAATTTTTAGGTTTGTTATTTTGATTTTAAATGAGAAAAGCAAAAAGAGGGGTGACACATGCGCGTTATTTTATTAAGACACGGTGAGTCTGAAGCCAATGTCAAACGACAATTTGCAGGTTTTATGGACACGCCCCTAACAGAAAAAGGACGTGCTCAGGCGGAGCAGGTTTCGCTCTATCTTGGTTGGTATCAATTCTCCAGAATTATTTCTAGTCCTTTAGAACGGGCCTATGAAACGGCTTGGTTAGCGGCGGCACTTGATATGAAAGGTGCTGACTCTGGGCGTGCCAGTGAAATTGAAAAATGGGATGGTTTTAAAGAAATGAATTTTGGACGCTGTGAAGGCTTAACGTTAGAGGCAATCAATGCTCTAGAACCACAACTCACGGAGTCGTTTGCTTTGGATTATTCAAATACAGTCTACCCAGAGGGGGAGTCACTTGTTCATTTTTACGAGCGCGTGGTTGCCACTTATAAGATTTTTATCGAAGAATGTCTAAAATCGAAACAGTCTAAGGATTCGGAAGAGGACATTCTTTTAGTCACCCACTCGGGCGTGATTAGGGCTATTTTGGCTCATGAAATAGGCGGTCGTTTTGAGAGTTATTGGCATTATAAAATTGAAAATTGCGGTTATGCCGTTTTAGAATATAGTGGTGATTTTGCAGTTCTTAGTGAACTTAATAATGCCATTTGTAAGGAGTGAAAAAAATGACTTTTCATGGATTTGTTTTAGCTGGAACTCATAGCGGTTCTGGAAAGACAACAATAACAGCTGGTATTTTATCCGCTTTAAAAAAACGCGGCTTATGCGTTCAACCTTTTAAAACTGGCCCAGATTATATTGACACAGCATTCCATAGTTTTGTAGTCGGTAGAAAATCTCGTAACTTAGACACCTGGCTGCTCAGTGAAGAATCAGTCAGGTATTTGTTTGCTCAAAATAGCATTGGAGCCGATGTTGCAGTGGTAGAAGGGGTCATGGGCCTTTATGACGGATTGGGCGGCAAAGAAGATATTGGATCAACCGCATCATTGGCGAAAATGCTCAATTTACCGGTGATCTTAATCATCGACGGTTCTGGCGTTGCGAGGAGTGCGGCAGCTATGGTACTTGGTTATGACCAGTTTGATAAAGACTGTCATATTGCAGGCGTGATCATCAATCGAGTTGGCAGTGCACATCACTATGAAATTTTAAAAGAGGCAATCGAGTTTACCACGCAAATACCTTGTTTGGGTTATGTGCTTAAAAATAATCAAATCAAACTTTCAAGCCGCCATTTAGGTTTGATTCCTGCCGTTGAAATAGAAGATTTAGAGCAGCGGCTGACACAAGTTGCTGAAATGGTTGAAGACAGTGTCAACTTAGATCAACTTTTAGCTTGCTCGCGCATGGAAGCGCCAAAAGTGATGACGCATCCAGCGGAGAAGCGATTTGGCGATTACAAAGGCCTTAAAGTTGGCATAGCCTTAGATGAAAGTTTTAATTTTTATTATTGGGACAACCTTGATTTAATAAAATCGCTTGGGTGCGACTGTGTATTCTTTAGTCCCATTCACGATCAAAAATTACCAGAGGGTCTAGATTTTATTTACATAGGCGGTGGTTTTCCTGAAGTATTTGGAAAAGAACTCTCTACTAATGAGCAGTTTAAAACATCGCTCAAAGCTTATCAAAATTCTGGAAGGCCACTATATGCAGAATGTGGCGGCCTTATGTACTTAACGGAGGCAATTGTTGACCTTGAAGGCGTGCGCCATGAAATGCCAGGCATTCTCTCTGGTGAAACAGTCATGACTGGTAAGCTAAAGCATTTTGGTTATAATGAAGTAGAAACAAGCTCGGATTTGACAGAAAAGCCACTTCATTTTAAAGCACACGAATTTCATCGATCAGAATATAGGAACCACGATTTAAAGCCTCTTTATAATTTGTATAAAAATAGAGGCGCTGATAATGAAAAAGCATGGAAGTGCGGGTATCAAAATGGCATGGCGTTCGGTGCGTATGCACACGTCCATTTTTATTCTGAGCCAAAGTGGTTATACTATTGGTTGGATAAGGCAAAATTAGTAAAGGAGAACTCTTGTGAAAGCATCTAAACGGATTATGGTTCAAGGAACGGGTTCATCTGTAGGCAAAAGTATTATTACGGCAGGGTTATGCCGTTTGTTTTATAAGGCGGGTTATGACACAGCACCGTTTAAATCTCAAAATATGGCGCTTAATTCTTTTATCACGGAAGATGGCGGCGAAATGGGTCGAGCGCAAGTGGTTCAAGCTGAAGCCTGTGGAAAAAAACCAGACGTTCGAATGAACCCGATTTTACTAAAACCAACAACCGATCGAAAAGCGCAAGTCATCTTAAACGGCAAAGTCCATGATCAGATGGATGCGGTTACTTACCATGCCTATAAAGGTCAGCTAAAAGAGTTGGTTCAGTCCACTTTTGACAATTTGGTTTCTGAGCATGATGTGGTCGTCATTGAGGGCGCTGGTAGCCCTGCAGAAATTAATTTAAGAGAAAACGACCTTGTTAATATGGGAATGGCAGAAATGGCGGACAGCCCAGTGCTGCTCGTGGGCGATATTGATAAGGGTGGCGTCTTTGCTTCCTTATATGGTACCATCATGCTCTTAGCGCCAGAGGAAAGAGCACGCGTTAAAGGGTTGATTATCAATAAATTTAGAGGCGACATAGACATTCTAAAACCGGGTCTGGACATGATTGAAGAGTTAACCAATATTCCAGTTTTGGGTGTAATTCCGTATGCTGTGCTTAAAATTGAAGATGAAGACAGCCTTTCTGAGCGATTTAAGCGTGAAAAAGACCTGAGTCAAAAAATTCAAATTGAAGTGCTCTATTTGCCTCACGTTTCGAACTTTACAGACTTTAATATTTTTGAAATACAGCCTGATGTGCACCTTCGTTATGTGATGCGCGGCGAGAGCATTGGAAGTCCTGATATTCTTATTATCCCTGGTTCAAAAAATACCATTGAAGACTTAATGTATCTCAAAAATGCAGGTCTAGATGAGCAAATTATAAAACTTTATAGAACCGGAAAACGTGTGGTCGGTATTTGCGGGGGTTATCAAATTCTAGGCAAAGTCATCAAAGACCCTCATGCGACAGAAAGTGCCATCGATCAGATCAATGGACTTGGGTTATTAGATGTGGATACCATTTTCGAAATGGAAAAAACAACGACTCAAGTTGAAGCGATGACGACCGGTTTTAACAAAGAGCTTAGTGTACTCAATGGGCAAGTGGTAAAAGGTTATGAAATTCATATGGGTCAGACAACACGTCATTCTGGAAGTCCACTTAACGTTATTACAACTAGGCTTTCTGAGAGTGTAAGCGTTGAAGATGGCGCTATTAGTGAAGATGGTCGCATTTTTGGAACTTACATTCATGGCATCTTTGACAGTCAGTTCTTTACAGAGCAGTTTCTCAATGTGATTCGAATGGAAAAAGGCATTGCGCAGCTCAATGGAGAAGGTTTGACTTATGAAGCCTTTAAAGAACAAGAATATGACAAATTAGCTGAGCTTCTTGAATCAGCATTAGATATGGATAAGATTTACGAGATTGTTGGTCTTAAAAAGGGTTGAAAGTAATCATAGAAAAGAGGCAGTAGACATGACTTTATTAATTGCGTACGTCATTGATTTAATGTTTGGCGATCCAGCTCACCTGCCTCACCCCATTCGATATATTGGTAAATGGATTCATTTTTTAGAAAAAAAACTACTCAATTTAGAAGATTCTCCTGAAAATCAAAAGACAAAAGGCATTTTTCTTGTTGTTGGTACGGTAGGTGCTGTCTTTCTATTTTATACCGCATTAATTTGGTGCATGAACTGGGTCAACCCATGGATTGGAGCAACCGTTGAGGTGTTTGTGCTCTATCAAATGCTGGCAACAAAGTGCCTTGCCTTTGAAGGTATGAGAATTTTTAAAGTGTTAAAAGAAGGTCGCTTAGATGAGGCTCGTGTTTTAATTGGCTATTTGGTTTCCAGAGAGACGAGTGCAATGTCTGAGGAAGAGATTATCAAAGCGACTATTGAAACCGTTACGGAAAATATAATCGATGGCGTTGTTGCGCCAATGTGTTTTGCAGTTTTAGGAGGCGCTCCCCTTGGAATGGCGTATAAAGCGGCAAATACACTTGATTCTATGGTGGGTTATAAAAATGATAAATACACTCACTTTGGATGGGCATCCGCAAGATTTGATGATTTGCTCAATTGGTTGCCAGCAAGATTGACAGGCATTTTAGTCATTATTGCCTCTATGCTGATGGGGATGGATTTTAAAAGAGCGGCATATGTGCTTATTAGAGACCGTCACAACCATGCAAGTCCTAACTCGCCTTACTCAGAGGCACCATCTGCAGGCGCGCTTAGAATTCAGCTTGGAGGTCGTGCCACTTATTTTGGAGTGACTTATGAAAAGCCGACATTTGGTGATGCGGTTGAAGTGATTCGACCTTATCATATTAAAAAGGCCGTATCTTTATTGTATGCCACATCTGCATTAGCATTAGTGGCACTTGCAGTCATTCAAAAAGGATTAGAACTTGTTTTTTAGGGGGCTTATAAATGCACTACGAACACGGTGGCAATGTTCATCGATTTTTAAGAGAAAATCCAACGCTTCGAGAGGCCGTGCTGGATTTTAGCGCTAACATAAATCCTCTTGGAATCAGCGAAAAAGGTAAAGTCTCGATGCTTGAAAGTTTAGAGTGGCTCAGCCATTATCCAGACCCGGAGTATATTGAACTTAAAGATAAACTATCGGCCTATTATCAGGTAGACTCTCAAAATATCAGTCTTTTCAATGGCGGTGCAGAGGGTCTTCATGAGCTATTTCGGTATTTACGTCCTAAAAAGGTGTTAATACCGGTGCCAACTTTTGTGGAATATGAAAAAGCATTGGCCATGCATCATGTTCAAATGGACTATTTTTATTTAAAAGAAGAAGAGCAATTTAAATTAAATGAAGATCGATTTCTAATGACGGTTGAAATCGAAAGACCTGATCTGGTTGTGATTTGTACCCCAAATAATCCGACTGGACAGCAGTTGGATGTTCATTTTTTAGAGAAAATCTCAGAAAATATGAAAAGATGGAATGGCAAGTTGGTTGTTGATGAGGCCTTTTTAGATTTTCTGCCAAACAAAGAAAACAGTGCGGCAAAATGGTTGTGTTTTCAAAGCAACTTATATATTCTAAAGTCTTTTACAAAGTTCTTTGGCGTGCCTGGGCTTCGATTAGGTGCTGTACTTACGTCGGATCAAAGTTTTCATCGCGCAATTGACGATTATGGTGTTCCATGGCGCATCAATTCGATGGCCGAGCACTATGCGCTTGGCGCGCTAGAAGACTTCGTTTATATTGAGCAGACAAGAAGTTTTATACAAATCGAGCGACTTTTTTTATCTGAAGCACTAGTGGCTATTCCAGGAGTTGAAGTTTTTGACAGCTGTGCAGATTATTTGCTGATAAAAATTGAGGCAAGCCTGCTAGCGGACTTTGAATCTTCTTTAAAAAACGAAGGCATCCTTGTTCGAAATTGTCAGAATTACAAAGGTCTTAGCGAAGGGTATTTCAGGGTTGCGGTTAAGAATCGCGTTTCAAATGAGAGGCTTATAAAAGCAATGACAGAGGTGTCTAAATGAGTCTGAGGTCAGTAACAATAGAGATTCCAGGGACGTGCGGAGAGTGGATACAAACCGTCAGACACAGCAGAGAATGTCTTGTTTCCTTGCCAATTGACGAATACACTGAAGTTAAAGTGGGTTGGGCTTCGCCTGAAGTGGCTCTTAGAAGCTACTTGAAATTGATGCCTAAAAGCCAGAGCGTTCTTGCGTTAATCGGAAAAGAGTTGGCGCTTTCGGCAAAACAACTTGCCTGTATAGCTGTTGATATTTCAAGACAATTGGCCATTGGAAAAGGCATGGCGAGCAGCACTGCGGATTTAGCGGGTATTATAAAGGGTGTCTCTTCTTTAATGGAAGTTTGTATTACACCTGAAAGAATACTTAGTCTTTGCTGTCAAATTGAAGCTTCAGATGGCATTATGTTTGATCGCTTGGCACTGATTGACCATCTTGAGGGAACCGTACTTGAGTCATTTGAAACGTTTTTGCCAGTAGATATTCTCATGCTCATACCCAATAGCCGATATGAAACGTCACAACTTCGCGAAGAATCGTGCTATTTGGATAAGCTCAGTCACAAGACAGAAATACCGCTGACTTTATTTAAAAAGGCAATGGTTGAGCAATCGCTGTTTGACTTGGGAAAAGCATCTGTTCAATCTTTGCTTGAAAATGAACTGATATTAAAGAATAACCATTTGAATTCGCTTATCGAACTATCAGCGCTACATGATTGCTATGGCGTAGTGGGCGGACATAGTGGCACTATTAGCGGGTTGCTGATCAACGATAAAAAAACAGATAGAGAAGCATTGCTAGCACAGATGAAAAGCATGCCACTAGGTGGCTACTATACAAAGCACAAATTTGTCAAAACCGTTCGTGGTGGCATTGTGTGCACTAAAATGGAGGATTAAGCATGTTTGATTTGATTTTTAAAGCCATTATACAGGGGATTATTGAAGGGTTAACGGAATTTTTACCTGTTTCGTCAACGGGTCATTTAATCTTAGCGAATCAGTATTTTGGCATAGAGGGCGAGTTTGGCAATCTGTTTGCAATTGTTATTCAGTCAGGTGCAATTCTTGCGGTTATTTTGTATTTTAGAGATCGATTTTTACCGAAATCCTTTAAGTCAGAAGATCTTAAATCGTATGCATTCTTTTGGTCCAAAATTGTCGTAGCCGTTTTGCCAGCAGGTATTTTAGGGGTTCTTTTTAGCGATGCGATTGATGAATATCTTTTCAATTCGTTTACCGTTGCTTATGCGCTTATTATTGGTGCACTACTTTTATTGATTGTTGAAAGAAAGCAGAGAAACGTCAGCTTGACATCAGATTTGCAAGTCGGCTACCTACCGGCACTTTTAATCGGGTTTGCGCAGTGTATGGCGCTAGTGCCTGGAATGAGCCGTTCAGCATCTACTATTATCGGCGGATTGCTTTTAGGGTTCTCAAGAGGTTTGGCTGCAGAGTTTTCATTTTTCATGGCCGTTCCAACTTTGTTAGGCGCAAGTTTGTATAAACTTGCAAAGGCAGGCTTCTCTCTTACATCAGAGCAATGGATTGTTACCGGTGTAGGCACATTGGTTTCATTTATTGTTGCGTATTTGGTAATTGGTTTGTTTATGAATTTCATCAAGAAACACGATTTCAAAATTTTTGCTTACTATAGAATTGCACTTGGTATCATTGTTTTGATGTTGGTTAAATAGGAGTTTGTTGATTAGATATTTGAGGTAATATAAGCACATCTGTTTACTGGGAGGTCTGTAATGGGCATAGTATCCATACAAGCTTGTAAAGATTACGACTTAAACGCAGTACGATCCGCACTCGAAAAGACGATTGAAGATCTTGGCGGTTTAGAAAGCCATATCCAAAAAGGCAGTCGAGTGCTTTTAAAAGTCAATTTGTTAATGAAAAAGAAACCCGAAGAAGCGACGACGACCCATCCTAATTTCGTAAAAGCGTTAGCGGATATATTGGTAGACTATGGTTGTCATGTTCTCATTGGGGATAGTCCAGGTGGCCCATACAACCAAAAATCATTGATGCCAATTTATGAAATGTGTGGCTACAATGAGTTGGTTTCAGATTCCATTGAGTTGAACTGGAATTTTAACGAAAAAGAAAGTGTTTTTAAAGACGCCAAAGTACTAAACCGCGTGCAACTAGTCTCTATGCTGGACGATGTAGATCATGTCATTTCAGTATCAAAGCTTAAAACGCATGGCATGATGCTGTTTACAGGCGCTGTTAAAAACCTATTTGGCGTAATTCCTGGTCTTATTAAAGCAGAATATCATTTCAAAATGCCAAATACAGATGATTTTGCCGATGCTCTCGTAGATATCTGTGAAAATGTGAAACCAGTCCTGTCCTTTATGGATGGGATTGTGGGGATGGAAGGCGCTGGCCCTTCAGCGGGAAATCCTATTGAAATAGGATTGGTTATTGCATCAGAAAATCCGCACGAACTTGATTATACCGCCGTTCATATTGTTAAAATCCCACCAATGAACGTACCAACGCTCAAAATGGCATGTCAGCGCGGATTGATTCATAATCATTTTGATCATATTTCTTTGAAAGGAATGCCTCTTATGGAAGCGCAAGTGCCTTCTTTTGATGCACCCGAAATTCGAAGTGTTGCATTTATAAGTGAAAAATATCCACTTTGGATTAGGCAACTTGCCGATCAGCTTTTAAAGCCAAAGCCAGTTTTTAGCAAAGAATTATGTGTTGGCTGTGGTGAATGTGCAAGGGTATGTCCACCACAAGCGATTGCTATGATAAAGCAATTTCCGCTGGTTAATTTAGACAGCTGTATACGGTGTTACTGTTGCCAAGAACTCTGCCCTAAGAAAGCGGTAGAAATCTATAGACCGTGGCTTTTAAAGGTAATGACAAAACTCTAAATAAATGTTTGAATCGGCTACAAACAAGGGTATAATTAACACATATATTGAAATGAGGAGGTCTGAAATTATGAAAGTGGAATTTATCAATCCCTTTATAAAAGCTACTACAGGTGTACTTAAAACATTGACCGATATAGATTTCGTTACTGGTAAGCCTTATGTTAAAGCAAGCCCTTATACGGCGAAAGAAGTGCTGATTATCGTAGGGATTACGGGTGAGATTAGAGGGCAAGTGGTTATTACGCTTGATGTAGCATTTGCAAAAAAAATGGCCTCTATGATGATGATGGGTATGCCAGTCGATGAACTTGATGAGTTGTCAAAAAGTGCTTTATCAGAACTTGGCAATATGATTATGGGAAATACAGCTACATTATTGTTTAATGAAGGTGTCAGTGTCGATATTACGCCTCCAACATTAATGGTTGGGCAGCAGCTTTCTATTTCTTCTGGTTCTATGAGAACCATTTGTATTCCACTTACAGCACCAGGCTTAGGCGAATTAATTTTAGATTTGTCCATCAAAGAGTAGCAAAGAGGGTTAGAGGAGTTTTGTAATGCCAATTAATATTGTTTTATATCAACCAGAAATACCGCCCAATACGGGTAATATTGCTCGTAGTTGTGCGATAACGGGCATCAAGTTACATCTTATTAAACCCCTTGGGTTTTCAATAGATGATAAGCACGTGAAACGAGCAGGTTTAGATTATTGGCATTTAGTTGATTTAGAGATTCATGAATCATTAGATTGCTTCTTATCTAAATATGGAGAGGAGAACCTCTTTTTCTCTTCCACAAAGGCGACAACCTATTATCATGAAGTGACTTATACAGAAAATTGCTTTATTGTTTTTGGAAATGAGACGAGTGGACTTCCTTTAGAAATTCACGAACGCTATGCATCTGAGCGAATTAAAATACCAATGCTTCAAAATGAAGCGGCGCGAAGTTTAAATTTGTCGAATAGCGCTGCCATAATTATGTATGAAGCACTGAGACAATTAAATTTTAAAGGACTAATATAAAAACATCGAATCCAAATAAAGGAAAATGAATGTCGTTCATTTTCCTTTATTTAATTTGAATTAATAGTAATATTCATATAAAATGAAAGAGACAAATTGAACTATATAAGTTGAACTTATATAATAGTTGAGGTGCGCTAAATGGCAATAAGAATTATAGCAGACAGTGTTTCTGATATCCCTTTGGCTTATCAAAAACAATATCAAATTGAAATACTACCATTAATGGTTAATTTTGAAGAACAAAGTTACAAAGATGGCGTGGATTTAAACCCAGAGGAATTTTTCTTGAAGTTAAAACAGTCGAATAAGTTGCCGACTACATCACAGGTCAATCCAGGAACGTTTATTGAAGCTTTTGAACGTGTGATCAATGCTGGAGATGAAGCGGTTGTCATTCTTATGTCTTCTGAGATGAGCGGCACATATAATGCTGCACTTTCAGCCGTTGATTATCTTGCGACAGACCGTATATCGGTAATTGATTCTAGAGCCATCAGTTTTGGGTATGGTCTTTTAGTGATCGAGGCCGCAAGAATGGCTGAAAAGGGTTCTTCACGCCTGGAAATTGAAAAAGAAATCAAGCTACAAGTCCCGCAAATGGTCAATTTGTTCATTGTAGATACACTAGAGTATTTGCAAAAAGGCGGCAGACTAAGTGCCGGTGAAGCTTTTATTGGAAATTTGCTTAGCATCAAACCGATAATAACCATTGAAGATGGGAAGTTAAAGTCGCTTGATAAAGTAAGAGGCCGAAAAAAAGCAACGAAATGGATTCTTGATTATTTAGAAAAAGAGAAAATTGATTTATCCGATAAAACAGTTGGCTTTTTTCATGCAGACGATTCAGAGCATTTAGAGGGATTTATGAAAGAAATAAACCTAAGACAAACGCCAAAAGAAACACTAAAATCGACAGTGGGAACAGTTGTTGGAACGCATTCAGGACCAGGTTGCGTTGCAATTTCGTTTAGACGCTAAATTGCAACACAATTATTAATCAAAAAAAATAAAATGTTGTTGATTCTGGTATTAATTTTTTATATAATCAAAATGAAAGACAATAATTTTTCAAATAGACGGTTTTTTTCGAAAAAACTGTACATGATTTTAATTATATAAAAACTGGATGAAGAATCAGGGAGAGAATCATTAAATTGATCGCCGAAGGAACAA
This sequence comes from Eubacteriales bacterium, assembly GCA_043770095.1. Classification (GTDB taxonomy): domain Bacteria; phylum Bacillota; class Clostridia; order Peptostreptococcales; family Acidaminobacteraceae; genus JBGSUZ01. The sequence goes on along the minus strand of JAYVIR010000092.1, from coordinate 45,545 downwards.
ATTTCTATTAATCCATAGATTTGAATTTCTCAGGCAAAAGGACCGGATTTAGACAGAACTCTGAAAAGCCGAAAATACGGCACCGTAGGGGCAATTTCGACATGTCGAAAGAAACTCTCAGGTATAAAACAGGGAAGGGTAGCTTTATTTGCTATTCTTCCCTTTTTGATTGTCAAAAAATAGTCAATACTATAAAACGAGATGATGAGGTTGCTATGGCTTATATTTTGGTCACCAATAACGATCAAGTCTACCAAATGTATAGCGAAGGAAATGATCGACTTTTAAAAAAAATAGATTATCTGCCGGAGAAAGATTTGTTAGCAGTTTTGATTCATGTACGTGATTTAATTCACCAAGGGCATGAACTTTTAACACATCCCTTAACTGGGAGTATCAAGCCTTATGAGACACCTTTCAAGTCAATCTGTATCAACGCAGATAAAGGGCCCGTAGATTTTAGCTCGGTGACAATCATAGAAGGTGCTATTGCGACTGCGGAGAAGTTTCTTAAAGACAAACGCCCAATCGATTATCCTGAAAGTATTTTAGAGGATTTTAGATTAATCGATTTAAGTTTGATTAACAGTGGCGTTGAAAGCATTCGCGAATTTGGTTAATGGCATTAAAAAATATAATAATATTGCTTTTAAAAATAAGGAGGAACACACATGTCTAAAATTTATGATGTTGTCATTATTGGCGCAGGTCCAGCTGGCCTCTCAGCAGGTCTTTATGCAGCAAGAGGAAAAATGAGCACACTTATTATTGAAAAAGAGAAGCCGGGCGGTCAAATCGTTACAACAGACGAAGTTGCCAATTACCCAGGATCTGTTGAACATGCGACTGGTCCAAGTTTAACAGTAAGAATGGTTGAGCAGTGCGAAGAATTTGGCGTTGAGAGAATTAAAGATGGCGTAGTTTCTTTAGAACTTGAGGGCAAAATCAAGAAAATTCATACTGAAAAAGGCGAGACCATTGAAGCGAGATCAATTATTATAGCAACAGGCGCATCTCCAAGAAAAATTGGCTGTCCTGGCGAAAAAGAATTGACTGGCAAAGGCGTGTCTTATTGTGCAACATGCGATGCGGACTTCTTTACAGATTTAGAAGTGTTCTGTATTGGTGGCGGAGACACAGCAGTTGAAGAAGCTATGTACCTTAGCAAATTTGCTAGAAAAGTAACACTTGTTCACCGTAGAAATGAATTTAGAGCGGCTAAGTCAATTATTGAGAAAGCAGCTAAAAACGAAAAAGTTGAATATCTTATGGATCATGAAGTTGTTGAACTTGGCGGAGATGGTCTTTTAGAATATATGAAAGTTAAGAACACGGTTACAGGCGAAATCACGCAAATTGATGCTGCTGAAGAAGATGGTACTTTTGGCGTATTCTGTTTTGTTGGTTACCTTCCACAAACAGCAATCTTCAAAGACCTTATTACGATGGATGAAACAGGTTATATCATTACGGATGAAAACATGCTCACAAATATCCCGGGCGTCTTTGCGGCAGGCGACGTAAGACAAAAAATGTTGCGTCAAGTGGTTACAGCAACTGCAGATGGTGCAATTGCTGCTGTCGTAGCTGAAAAATATGTGGATGAGCATTTCCACTCGTAGAACTTATTAGATCTGCTTATAGAACGTGATAGATTTGCTTTCTATAAAGCTTTCTATAAATGAACACTAAGAAATATTAAAAAAAGGCAAATCAAGGAGGAATACAATTATGTTAGCAGTTGATAAAGATACATTTGAAGCAGAAGTATTACAATCAGAAGGTTTTGTACTAGTAGATTTCTGGGGCGACGGTTGTGAGCCTTGCAAAGCACTTTTACCTGATGTTGAAGCTTTAGCTGAAGAATTTGAAGGCAAAGTTAAATTTACAAAATTAAATACGACACAAGCAAGAAGACTTGCAATTTCTCAAAGAGTACTTGGTCTTCCAACTTTGATTCTATACAAAGATGGTGTTAAAGTCGCAGAAGTAACAAAAGACGATGCAACTCGTACAGGTATCAAAGCGATGATCGAGGCTAATATTTAGTTGTTAGAAAAAATGTTCCAATTTAAAAGCATTACATTTTTTATGGATCTGTCACTGACCGGGAGACCGGTTAAGTATAAAGGAGGTGAGTCTTTTGCGTTTAGAACTTGGTGAAATCGTAATTAAAGATGTCCAGTTTGCTGACGTCTCAAAGGTTGAAGGCGGTACGCTTTATGTGTGTGCTAAGGACATTACTAATCTTGTTTTAGAAGACGAAAGAATTCTAACATGTACAGTGGACTTAGCAAAACCAGGTGAAGAAGTTCGAATTACACCTGTTAAAGATGTTATCGAGCCCCGTGTAAAAGTTGAGGGCGAAGGCGGTATGTTCCCAGGCGTAATTAGCAAGGTAACAACTGTTGGAACTGGTAGAACACACGTATTAAAAGGCGCAGCAGTAGTAACTTGTGGTAAAATTGTTGGTTTCCAAGAGGGAATCATCGATATGACAGGTCCTGGAGCAGAGTACACACCGTTTTCAAAATTGAATAACGTGTGTGTGGTTATTGAACCTGTTGAGGGAACAAAAGCTCATGACTACGAAGCATCAGCAAGAATGGCTGGCTTAAAAGTGGCAACGTATCTTGGCGAACTTGCAAGAAACCTTACACCAGATGTCATCCACACTTACGAAACAAAACCTCTCTTTGAGCAAGCTGCTCAATATCCTGAGTTACCAAAAGTAGGATATGTATACATGCTTCAAACACAAGGGTTGCTTCATGACACTTATGTTTATGGCGTAGATGCGAAGAAAATTGTACCAACAATTCTTTACCCAACTGAAATCATGGATGGCGCAATTTTAAGTGGTAACTGTGTATCGGCTTGTGATAAAAACACAACGTATCATCACTTAAACAATCCAATCATCAAACAACTTTATGCTGAGCATGGCAAAACAATCAACTTCATGGGCGTTATCATTACAAATGAAAACGTTTATTTAGCGGATAAAGAGAGATCTTCTAACTGGACAGCGAAATTCGCTAAATTCCTTGGCCTTGATGGCGTTATTATCTCTCAAGAAGGTTTTGGTAACCCAGACACAGACTTGATTATGAACTGTAAGAAAGTTGAAGCAGAAGGCGTTAAAACCGTAATCGTTACAGATGAATATGCTGGCAGAGATGGTTCATCTCAATCACTTGCAGATGCAGATCCTTCTGCAGATGCAGTTGTTACTGGCGGTAACGCAAACGAAGTAATTGAACTTCCTGCAATGAAAAAAATCATTGGCATGCTCAATTACACAGATAAAATTGCTGGTGGATTTGATGGCTCTCTTAGAGCAGACGGCAGTATCTTTGCTGAAATTCAAGTTATTACTGGTGCAACAAATGAACTTGGTTTCAACAAAATGACTGCTAGAATGTTCTAGTTTGTCCTTAACCCTGAGTTGAAAATTTAATTTAAGTTGAATGTATGAAAGGATGTCGAGTATGAGCGTTTTAGATAATAAAAAAGTCATCATCATCGGCGACCGTGATGGTATTCCCGGTCAAGCGATTGAAGAGTGCGTAAAAACAAACCCAACAGCGCAAGTAGTTTATTCAGCAACAGAATGTTTTGTCTGAACAGCTGCAGGCGCTATGGATTTAGAGAATCAAAATAGAGTTAAAAATTTGGCAGATGAGCACGGTCCAGAAAATGTAGTAGTAATATTTGGCGCATCAGAAGCAGAATCATCAGGTTTAGCTGCTGAGACTGTAACTGCTGGCGATCCAACCTTCGCTGGTTGTTTAGCAGGCGTTGCTTTAGGATTATCAGTTTACCACGTTGTTGAACCTGAGTTCAAAGACGCTGTAGATGCTGGTGTATACGATGAACAAGCTGGTATGATGGAAATGGTTCTTGATGTAGATGCGATTATCGCTGAAATGTCATCAATGCGTACACAATTCTGTAAATACCTTTAATATTACAAGTATAAAAGCCAACGTTTTCTTTGAACTGGACCTTTAAAGAAGACACTCTAAAAATGATTTTTTAACCATAGAACAAGCGATTCAGGTTGAATTGCTTTCTTGAAACACACTTTTCGTTTTAAAATAATTGTTTTAATAAATAGATACAAAAAATTGAAAATCGAAGGGAGGGATCCTCGAAGCGCTTTTGTAAAATCAAAAGTGAGAGGCTGCTTATGAGCAAAATTAAAGTAGTACATTATATCAATCAATTTTTTGCCGGTATTGGTGGCGAAGAAAAAGCTGACTACAAACCTGAGTACAGAGAAGGTTTTGTCGGTCCTGGTATGGCACTCAACGCAGGATTCGGAGAGAATGCTGAAGTAATAGGCACTATTATTTGTGGTGACTCGTATTTCAATGAAAATCTCGAAGAAGCAAAAGCTACAGTTCTTAACATGGTTAAAGAAGCTGGCGCAGAACTCTTTGTTGCAGGCCCTGCATTTAATGCAGGTCGTTATGGTGCTGCTTGCGGTACTATCTGTAAAGAAGTTCAAGAAAAATTAAACATTCCAGTGCTTACTGCGATGTACATTGAAAACCCTGGTGTTGACATGTACAGAAAAGATCTCTATATCGTTGAGACTGCTAATAGTGCAGCGGCAATGAGAACAGCAGTTCCTGCAATGGTTAAATTGGCTCTTAAAATTGTAAACAACGAAGCAATTGGTACACCTGCTGAGGAAGGTTACATTGAGAGAGGCGTTAGAAGAAACGTATTTGTTGATAAAATTGGCGCAGAAAGAGCAGTTGATATGCTCATTGCTAAACTTAGCGGAAACGCGTTTGTAACTGAATATCCTATGCCTGTATTTGACAATGTTGTTCCTGGTAAAGCGATCCTCGATATGTCTAAAGCAAAAGTTGCTTTGGTAACTTCTGGCGGTATCGTTCCAAAGGGCAATCCAGATAGAATTGAATCTTCTTCAGCTTCTAAATTTGGAAGATACAATATCGAAGGCGTTTATGATTTGACAGAAGCGACTTATGAAACAGCTCACGGTGGCTTTGATCCTATCTATTGTAACGAAGATTCAGACAGAGTTTTACCAGTTGACGTTTTAAGAGATCTTGAAAAAGAAGGAAAAATCGGTTCTTTATACCCATTCTTCTTCTCTACAACAGGCAACGGTACTTCTGTAAAAAATTCTAATGCTTTTGCTGACGAATTTGCTCAAGAACTTTTGGCTCAAAATGTTGATGCAGTTATTCTCACATCGACATGAGGCACCTGTACTCGTTGCGGTGCAACGATGGTCAAAGCTATTGAAAGAACTGGGATTCCAGTTGTTCACATTTGTACGGTTGTTCCAATTTCACTTACAGTTGGCGCTAACAGAATTGTTCCTGCGATTGCGATTCCGCATCCGCTTGGCAACCCTTCATTAGATGCTGCTGATGAGAAGAAACTCAGACGACAAATTGTTGAAAGAGCGCTTCATGCTTTAACAGTTGAAGTTACAGAACAAACAGTATTTGATAAATAATTAATAAGTATCACATAAAAATGGGTGGTTGAGCTGACGATAAGTCGGTTCAACCACTTCATTCGAAAGTGGTACACTTAACTTACTGCTTTCGAATGAAGTGGTATTGTCAACAGAAGCTTACCTTATAGGTCTGCTTCAGAGCCATAAGACTTATGGAGGTGTAAAAATGGATTATGCAGTTGTAAAAGCGGCAGGTTATGTCCTCGTTCACACGCCAGACATGATCATGCAAAACGGAACGACCCAAACGGTTGAAAGACAAATGAACCCAGAATCAGAGTACCTTAAAAAAGTTTCAGAGCATTTGAGAACGTATGAAGAAGTAGTGAATTACGCACCGAATCAGGTATATATCGGGAATATGACACCAGAGGAACTCGGCAAATTAGAGAAACCTTGGGTTGGCGTAGATGTTCCTAATGCTGAGCGATACGGTAAATTTGGCGAAATAATGCCTCAAATCGATTTCATCTGCTTATTGAAAATATCAGATGCATTTGACTTGGTTAAATTAGAAAAAGACTTTGCTAAAAAAGCAAGAGAAGCATATAGCGCTAACAAATGCGCAACGCCAGACGAGCTTTTAAAGCTTGAAGGTGGCACAACGACTGAAGATATCAAAGAGCTTGTTGAACAGCATCATGCAGAAGCAATTTACCATGAAGGCGTTTTGATTGGCTGCGTTAAGAAAGCACATGATGTGGATGTAAACTTAAATGCCCACGTTATGTTTGAAAACCTTGTTGTAAAAGCTTCTGGTGCTTTAGCGTTTAAACATTTAATCGCTTGCAATAACCTTGATGTTACCGAAATTGATTATGTTATTGAATGTTCAGAAGAAGCATGCGGCGATATGAATCAAAGAGGCGGCGGCAATTTCGCTAAATCTATTGCTGAGATGGTTGGAGCTGTTAATGCTACTGGCTGCGACGTAAGAGGTTTCTGTGCAGCGCCACTTCATGCACTCATTACAGCTGCATCTTTAGTAAAAGCAGGCACATACAAGAACGTCGTGATCGTAGCAGGTGGTGCGACAGCTAAGCTTGGCATGAACGGTAAAGACCATGTTAAAAAAGATCTTCCTATTTTAGAAGATGTACTTGGTGGCTTTGCAATTCTCATTAGCCAAAACGATGGTGTGAGCCCAATTTTAAGAACAGATTTGGTTGGCAAGCACAATGTTGGTACAGGCTCTTCTCCACAAGCTGTAATCACAGCATTGATTTCTGAGCCGTTAGATAAAGCCAATTTAAAAGTCACTGATATTGATAAATATTCAGTTGAAATGCAAAATCCAGATATCACAAAACCTGCTGGTGCTGGAGATGTTCCAGAGGCGAACTACAAAATGATTGGCGCAATTGGCGTTAAGCGTGGTGAGCTAGAAAGAACACAAATTGGCGAATTTGTTGAAAAACACGGCATGCAAGGATGGGCACCAACTCAAGGACATATTCCTTCAGGTGTTCCTTATCTTGGATTTGCAATAGAAGATTTAACAAAAGGATCATTCAACCGCGTTATGGTGGTTGGTAAAGGATCACTCTTCTTAGGCAGAATGACCAATCTCTTTGACGGTGTTTCTATTATTGTTGAACGCAATAATGGTCAAAGCGAAAAGGGTGGCGCGCTTTCAAAAGAAGAAGTTAACAAACTTATAGCGGAAGCTATGAGAGGTTTTGCTGAACAATTGCTTAATCAATAAAGGAGGGTTACCATGTCTCAGGAAATGAAACAGATGATCGGTAATGCCTTCATGGAAATTGCGGATGCAATCGAGTTTGGCCGCTTTGGAGGCAAGGTTAGAGTAGCTCTGACCACACTGGGTAGCGAACACGGCGTCGAAAATCTTATTATGGGCGCTGAGTTAGCGGCAAGAGATGCAGATTTTGACATTGTACTGATTGGCCCTAAGTGTGATTCAAAGCTTGAAACAATAATTGTAGAGAGTGAAGAAGCTGCACATAAAAAAATGGAAGAATTGCTTGATAGCGGCTATATCCAAGGCTGCGTAACAATGCACTATTGCTTCCCAATTGGCGTATCTACTGTAGGTCGCGTTATTACACCAGGTACAGGCAGAGAAATGTTCCTCGCAACAACAACAGGTACGTCTGCAACTGACAGAACCGTGGCTATGGTTAAAAATACGATTTACGGTGTTATTGCTGCAAAAGCAATGGGCATTCAAAACCCAACAGTAGGCATATTGAATGTAGACAATGCCAGAACCGTTGAGAGAGCGCTTAAAACGCTAATCACTAATGGGTATGACCTTAACTTCGGCAAATCAGAACGTTCAGATGGTGGCAATATCATGCGTGGAAACGATCTCTTAACAGGTGCGGTAGACGTTATGGTAACGGATACGCTTACTGGAAATATTTTAATGAAAATGTTTTCTTCCTTCACCACTGGAGGCAGTTATGAGTGTCAAGGTTTCGGCTATGGACCAGGGATCGGTTTTGACTATGAACGTAACATTCTCATTCTATCAAGAGCTTCAGGGGTACCTGTAGTTGCTAACGCACTTAAGTATGCGGCAGGTCTCGCAAAAGGAAATATTAAAGAAGTGGCTAAAGCAGAATTTTCAAAAGTTAAAAAAGCAAAGTTTGATGATGTCTTGTCTGAGTTGTTGAAAGATTTAAATAAGTCAGCAATACAAGGCGAGCAATCTGAAAATATTTCTGCGCCACCTAAACAGGTCGTTACAGCATCTATTAATGGAATTGATATCATGGATTTGGAAGATGCAGTTAAAAACCTTTGGAAGAATGGCATATACGCAGAAAGTGGTATGGGATGCACTGGTCCTATTGTTCTAGTAAATGATGAAAAGGTTCAAAATGCTATAGATGTCTTAGCAAAATCAGGATATATTTCACATGAAGCAACGCCCTGTTAGGCATATTTTATAACAAAAGCCCTGTCTTTTTAAGACGGGGCTTTTGTTATTTAAAAAAGTTTTGTAATTTTGTAATAAAAAATTAACTTAATATTGATAAAAGCATTAGTTTTTAGATATAATACATATGTATTGTGAAAAAGCACATAACAAGTCAGACGTCTTCATCTGCAACTCAAAAAATAAATGAGCTAAGACATTCGAATTTGACCATACAATTCAAACAAGTTGTAGAACAAATCGAATCATTTTTAAAACAGGAATTTTTTCAATCTAACATTTGAAAAAATAGACAGAACTTATCTGTAAAAAGATAGTGCTAGCAAAGAGACTTTAACTGGGAAAAAGGCTCGATCATCTGTTTTTAAAAATATTTTTATCTCTTGTATTTTTTTAAGTACAGGTTAGGACATTTGTCACTCAACAGTTGGAGGAGGAAGTTTTAATGAGTAAAAAAATCTTGTCATTAATGCTCGTAGTTATGTTAGTTGGTACTATGCTTACTGGTTGTGCAGCTCCAAAAGAAAAAATGGTTATTGGTATGATTACAGATACAGGTGGTCTTGGTGACCAATCGTTCAATGACCTTGCTTGGGCTGGTCTTGAAAAAGCGGAAAAAGACTTCAAAATTGAAAGAAAAGTTCTTGAATCTGCATCTGCAGATGATTATCAACCAAACTTAACTTCTTTCGCTGAAGAAAAAACAAGCCTTACAATTGGTGTTGGTTTCTTGTTCAACGAAGCAATGGCAGCAGCTGCTGACAAATTCCCTGATCAAAAATTTGCTATCATCGATTCAGTTGTTGAAAAAGCTAACGTAGCTTCAATTACTTTTGCTGAGAACGAAGGTTCATTCTTAGTTGGTGTTATTGCTGGTAAAGCTACTAAAACAAACAAAGTTGGTTTCATCGGCGGCATGGAATTCCCACTCATCAAGAAATTTGAGTTCGGTTTCAGAGCTGGCGTTAAATCAGTTAATCCTACTGCTGTTGTTCTTGTAAACTATGCAGATTCATTCACTGATGCTGCTAAAGGTAAAGAAATAGCAATTTCTCAAAACAATCAAGGCGCAGACGTTATCTTCCATGCGGCTGGTGGTGTAGGCGTTGGTTTAATCCAAGCTGCTGAAGAACTTGGTTTCCAAGCAATTGGCGTTGACCAAGACCAATCACACTTAGCTCCTAAGAACGTTCTCGTTTCAATGGTTAAAAAAGTTGACGTTGCTGTATATGAAGTAGCTAAGACAATTAATGACGGTACTTTCAAAGGCGGCATCGCTAACTTTAACATCGCTAATGAAGGCGTTGGCTACTCTGATAAAGCTGGTAACTTAACGCCAGAACTTAAAGACCTTGCTGACAAATATTCAAAAGCGATTGGTGAAAGCAAATTCACAGTACCTGGTACTGAAGAAGAGTTTAATGCTTTCGTAGCACCAACACTTTAGTTCTACCTTGGTTATAATGTACCTATTAAGGTAAAATATCGGGGTCGGATGTCTAGGGCATCCTACCCCGTTTTTTTTAGATTACAAGATATGGAGGGAAAAGAATGCCAAATGTTGTAGAAATGAAAAACATCACCAAGGTATTCCCGGGCGTAGTAGCGAATGAAGACGTTAACTTTTCTCTTGAAAAGGGAGAAATCCACGTTTTGCTAGGTGAAAACGGTGCGGGTAAGACAACGTTAATGAACCAATTATATGGCTTGTATGAGCCAACATCAGGTGAAATTTTTATCAATGGCAAGAAAGAGCATATCAAAGATCCTAATGTTGCTATTGCTTTGGGCATTGGAATGGTGCATCAACACTTTATGTTAGTGGATCCATTCACAGTAACGGAAAATATCATTTTAGGAACTGAACCAAAATCGAAAAATAAAGTCAGTCTTGATATGGTTAAGGCCCGACAGGATGTGCTTGAAATTTCAAATAAATATGGCCTTCAAGTAGATCCTGACGCTGTCATTCATGATATCAGCGTAGGCATGCAGCAGAGAGTGGAAATCCTTAAAGCACTTTATAGAGGAGCAGATATTCTCATCTTGGATGAGCCTACAGCAGTATTAACCCCACAAGAAATTGAGGAGTTAGGCGTTATTCTTAGAAAATTAACAGCTCAAGGAAAATCGATTATCTTAATCACTCATAAACTTAAAGAAGTTATGATTATGAGTGACAGAGTAACGGTTATTCGTCGAGGTAAAAAAATTGATACGACAGAGAATTTAAACACAAGCATTGATGAACTTGCTGAACTGATGGTCGGTAGAAAAGTAAAATTGGTGGTTGATAAAGAAGATCGTGAAGCAGGTGCGGTTATTCTTAAAGTCGAGAATTTAGGTTCTTTAGATAATCGTGGTCTTCCTGCACTTAAGGGCGTTAGTTTTGAAGTTAAAGCCGGAGAAATTTTTGCAATTGCAGGGGTAGATGGAAATGGACAAACAGAGCTTGTAGAAGTTCTGACTGGGTTGAGAAAAGGTACAACTGGACACATTCAATTCTTGGGTAAGGATATAATGAATGCGAAAACAAAGACGATTATAGAATTAGGTCTTTCTCATATTCCTGAAGACAGACACAAAAGAGGTCTTGTCTTAAATCACTCTTTAGCAGAAAACTCAATTCTTGGTAGTCATGATCAAGAACCATTTAGCAAGAATGGGATTATGAATTACGATGTTATTCATGAGCACTGCCTCAGACTGATTGACGATTTTGATGTGCGCACGCCAAATGAAAAGGTTCAAGCAAGAACACTTTCTGGAGGTAATCAACAAAAGTTGATCGTTGCAAGAGAACTTGTTAGAAAACCTGAACTTTTAATTGCTTCTCAGCCGACGCGTGGTGTCGATGTAGGCGCAATAGAGTTTATTCATAAAAGACTTGTAGAGCAAAGAGACCAAGGAAAAGCGGTTCTTTTAGTTTCATTAGAGTTGGATGAAGTCATGGCACTTGCGGACCGCATTGCGGTTATTTATGACGGTAAAATTGTCGGTATTGTTCCAGGCAAAGGTGCTGCTGAGAAAGAACTTGGTATCATGATGGCTGGTGGCAAGGGTAAAGCCAATAATTAGTAATGTGAGGTGAGGACATGGCTAGAACACAAGAAAACAAGATGAAAATCTTAGTTGATAATATTAAATTTCCACTTTTATCTATATTCTTAGCATTTATTGTTGGATCAGTCTTTATATTAATGACGGGGAACAGTCCTCTTAATGCGTATGGTGCACTATTTGGTGGTAGCTTAGGGAGCATGAGTCGTTTCGGAGAAACGCTTTTGAAGACAACGCCTTTAATCTTTACAGGTCTTTCTGTGGCATTTGCATTTAGATGTGGTTTATTCAATATAGGTGCTGAAGGTCAATTCGTAATGGGCTCATTGTTTACAGTCGCCTCAGCGTATATTTTTAGAGACCTTCCGGGCTTCTTGCTTATTCCAGTTATATTAGCTTGTGGTGCAATAGGTGGTGGTATTTGGGCTGCAATTCCAGGATTCTTAAAAGCAAAATTTGGAATTCATGAGGTTATTGTCACCATCATGCTCAACTATGTGAGTTTGTTTTTAAGCAATTTCTTTGTAAGAACGTCATTAAATCCTTCAAATCTTCAAGGGACAGAAGTAAAAGCATACTCTGTTATGCTCCTTGAAAAGGCTAGATTACCGCTTCTTTCTGATATTGCGCCAGTATTTGGTAGTTCATCTGCTCATGTGGGCATATTTATTGCTATTTTCTGTGCCATTTTGGTTTGGTTTGTATTGTTTAAAACGACTTTTGGTTATGAAATTCGTTCTGTTGGAAATAACCCATACGGTGCAGAATACGGTGGCATTAGCGTTGCTAAGAACATTATTTCAGCAATGGTTGTTTCAGGTATGTTAGCAGGTCTTGCGGGTGCAACTGTTGTATCTGGTTTAACCTTTAAAGTTGACCAAGCCTCAGCAACGCCGCAATATGGATTTACGGGAATTGCAGTAGCACTCGTTGGTAAAAATCATCCTTTGGGTGTACTTGCCTCTGCACTTTTATTTGGTATTCTTTCAAATGGTGCTAGAAAAATGCAAATTGCTGGTATTCCTCAAGAAGTTGTTGGGATTATTCAGGGCGTTATCATCATCTTTATTGCTGGTGAAGTCATCTTGAGATACCTTCCAGAATTCTTTAAAAAGTTAAAAACTAAAAAGGAGGTGGCATAATCATGGTAGCATTAATTATTGCGATTATCGCCTCTACGTTAAGACTTGCAACCCCTCTCATCTTCGCCTCAATCGGTGGCGTTTTTACGGAACGTTCAGGAGTAGTAAACCTTGCACTTGAAGGCATTATGATCATGGGCGCTTTTGCGGGCATTCTTTCGATGAAATTTGTGGACAATCCTTGGATTGCCGTACTTTTCGCAATGTTTGTCGGTGTTTTGACATCACTCATTCTTGGTGTATTAGCCATTCATGGTAAAGCAGATCAGGTAATTGCTGGTACTGCGATCAATATGTTGGCAGCGAGTTTATCTGCTTATTTACTTGAAATGTTTTGGCATCGTTCAGGTCAAACAGATCCTATGAGAAATACATTGACTCAAAATCCAGATATTTTCAAACCACTAGAGCAGATTCCTGTAATCGGAGATTTGTTTAGAGGTCTTAATCCGTTTGTTTATCTTGCTTTGCTCACAGTTGCTGTTGCTTACTACGTTATTTTTAAAACGCCGTTTGGCTTAAGAATCAGAGCGGTTGGTGAGCATCCAAGAGCTGCAGATACTGTAGGTATTAACGTTTATAAAATTCGTTATATCTGCGTTAGTATTTCTGGTGCTTTAGCTGGTCTTGCTGGTGCGTCTATGTCACTTGGTACCATTAGCTTATTCCGTGAGGGAATGACTTCTGGTAAAGGTTTCATTGCGATTGCAGCGATGATTTTCGGTAAATGGCACCCTGTAGGTGCATTGCTTGCTTGTCTCTTCTTCGGATTCTGTGAGAGTATTAATATTAATGCTGCCACATTAGGCCTTTCTTCTGTACCGCAAGAGTTTCTTGCTATGATTCCTTATATAGCGACCATTCTTGCACTTGCAGGTGTTGTTGGTAAAGCTGTTGCTCCAAAAGCAAGTGGCCAGCCTTATGAAAAGGATAGAAGATAGTATTGTAAAATGAATATGAAATTGAATTGATAAAAGCCCCGTTCGCTGAACGGGGCTTTCTTTAGAGGTACTCAAATTCGTTTTAATGGAGGACTTATGCCTAATATTTATAATCAAAATCTTGTATGGATTAGAGGCGCAGGAGATTTGGCGACGGGGATTGCCATCAGATTGTTAAACTCAGGATTTCAAGTGGTGCTTTCGGAAATTGATCAGCCAACAGTCATTCGAACAAATGTCTCTTTTGCAACAGCTGTGTATGAAGACAATTTTGATGTGGAAGGTCATGCGGCGAAGTTGTGTCATAGTATTCTAGAAATTCAAAAGGCGCTTGAAGAAAAAGTCACTCCGGTATTTGTAGGAGATGAGATAAGTGCCATCGGTGTTATTAAACCGCTTGTGTTCATAGAAGGAACTATTCGTAAACGGCCTTATGAAGTGCCAAGAGAACAAGTGCCTTTTTGTGTTGGAATAGGTCCAGGCTTTAATGCTAGCAAAGATGTTGATGCCGTGATCGAAACGCAAAGAGGGCACTACTTGGGCCGTGTCATTTATAGTGGTGAGGCAGTTCCCAATACAGGCATCCCTGGTGATATAGGCGGGTATACGACTGAACGGGTTATTCACGCGCCTGAAGCGGGTGTGGTAAGCGCAACTTGTCATATTGGAGACAATGTCAAGGTAGGCCAGAAAATTGCACAGATCGGTAGTGACTGCCTTGTGAAAGCAACGATTGACGGTGTCTTAAGGGGTATGATTCACGATGGGCTTTACCTTGAAAAAGGGACTAAGATGGCTGATATTGACCCGAGGTGTGAACTTGAACATTGTTTTACAGTCTCTGATAAAGCCAGAGCAATTGGCGGAGGTGTACTAGAGGCCATAATGCACTTTATTTCTTTCAACTCAAAAGCGAATAGCCTTTAAATTGTTATGCAAAACTGGTATAATGGTTTTAGAATTGGGGTTGAAAAATCATGAGTATGAATATGAATTTGCAGCTATTGCAGACGCAAAAATTGGTGATGACGCCTGAGCTAAAACAGGCCATCGAAATGCTCCAATATAGCCAATTGGAGTTAACAGACTTTCTACAAGAAGAATTAATGACAAATCCCGTGCTTGAAATGGAAACGCTTGAGCCGCCAGTCGAGAAGAAAGAAATTGGAAGTCTCGAACATGACTGGAAGAGCATTGCCGTAAGCTTGCGAGAGCATAATGAAAAGCATAGGGTACTTACTCAAGCGTCTAAAGACGATGAAACTGTTTTTGAGCATACGGTTGGGGATGAAGCAAGCCTTTTAGACCATTTATTGGTTCAATTGCAATTTACTGATTTAAAAAATATAGAGCGTGAAATCGCTGTGTATATTATTGAAAATATAGATGAAAACGGATATCTTGATCTTACATCCGATGAAGTAACTGTAAAATTTTCTGTGAACGTTGAAGTATTCAATCGGTTGCTTACCACCATTCAAGGCTTTGAACCGATTGGCGTGGCTGCTAGAAATCTTCAAGAGTGTTTAAAACTTCAAATTTTAGCTGATGAAACCGCTCATATACTTGCGCTTGCAATTGTTGAACGCCACTTAAAAGATCTTGCTGAAAATAAATTGGCTCTAATCGCTAAAACGTTGAATGCAAGGCTTGAAGATGTTCAAAGGGCGACGGATTACATCAAAACTTTAGAGCCAAAACCGGGTCGGAAATTTACCGGTAATATTGATGTACGTTATATTGTTGCAGATGTTGCTGTTGAAAAACACCAAGACGGTTATCAGGTTATTGTTAATGACAGCACAGCACCAAAACTAAATATCAGCACTTTTTATCAAAATGTGCTGCAAACAGACGACCATTCAGAAGCTAGCGAATATATTTCTAAAAAATTAAATTCGGCATTAAGGTTGATCAAAAGCATTGAACAACGCCGAAATACTATTTTTAGAGTTGTGACAGCCATTGTCGAAGAGCAAAAGGAATTTTTTGAAAGAGGCCCTCTTTATCTGAAAACACTGACGTTAAAGGACATTGCAGATACCATTGGCGTACACGAATCCACTGTGAGTAGAGCTGTAAGCGGCAAGTATCTACAATGCATTCATGGTTTGTTTGAAATAAAATTCTTTTTCCAAAGCGGTGTTTCTAGCGAAATGGGAGAAGGTGTTTCTTCTGAAACCGTCAAAAAAATTATCAAAGAACAAATTGATAAAGAAGATCAAAAAAAGCCCTTATCCGATCAGCATTTAGCGGATCTTCTAAATGAACTTGGCATTAGAATTTCACGCAGAACCGTTGCAAAATATAGAGATGAGATGCTTATTGCCGCAACCTCAAAACGAAAACGATTTTAAAAAAACGTTTATAAAAAATATAAAAAGACTTTAATAATTGATATAAAAAGACTTGAAATATCCACCGAATATGATATGCTTACTTCGGTGGAACTATTTTTTTGTCATCTATGGGACGAAAAAGATACACACGGACAAAAAAAGTCCCTACGACTTAAATAGCCATCAAATCACATTGGAGGTCATATTATGAAAGTGACCAATAGAAACGGCGATGACCGCGTAAAGGTAGACGAACTTTCTGGAATGCTCAGAGTCGTTGCCCCAGAAGTCATTGAAATTTTGGAAAGTCGCTATCAGATCCTCAATATTGTCAATTATCTGCAACCAATCGGTCGAAGAAGTCTTTCTACGAAATTAGAAATGACGGAAAGAGTGATTCGTAAGGAAGCCAATTTGCTGAAAGATCAAGGTTTATTAGATTTTTCTTTAGAGGGGATGACATTAACGGATCAAGGAGAGCGCATATTAAATGCCTTGAAGTTTTTCTTCCATGATTTAAAGGGTTTAAAAGCTCTTGAAGAACGATTGGAAACACTGCTCAACGTAAAAAAAGTTATTATTGCACCTGCCTCACCAGAGGATGAGCCAAGCATGACTATTAAAGATATTGGTCGTTTTGGAGCAGAATACGTTCAATCTATTATTGCAAATAGCTCGATCGTTGGGATTACTGGTGGCTCCTCAGTACATAGCGTGATTGACAGCATTAAGAAAGAAAAAAGTGCGTTGTCAACGTTAACGGTTGTACCTGCGAGAGGTGGTCTAGGCAAAAAAGCAGATTTTCAAGCCAATACATTGGTCGAGAAATTTGCAAATGCGCTTGGATCACAATATAAATTGTTATACACGCCAGACTTATTATCTAAAGATGCAATTGATAGTTTAATGAACGAACCTGAGATCAAAGAAATCTTGGAATACATTGAAAAGATTGATTTGTTGATCTTTGGAATTGGTGATGCACTTACCATGGCAAAAAGAAGAAGTTTAAACTCTGAAGAAATCGGTATAATTGAAACGAAGGGTGCAGTTTCTGAAGCATTTGGATACTACTTTAATAGAGAAGGCGAAATTGTGCATGAAATCAGCACCATTGGCATCAGCTTAGAAAAATTTAAGAACATTGAAAACCTGATTGCTGTTGCTGGGGGAGACGATAAATCGGAAGCAATTGTTTCGATTTGCAGACTCAACCAAAATTTAGTTTTAGTAACAGATGAAAATGTGGCAAGAAACATCATCAATATATTTTAGAGGAGGAAAAAAGAAATGAAAAAGATCGCAATTAATGGTTTTGGTAGAATTGGAAGACTTGTATTTAACGCTATGGCTGAACAAGGACTTCTTGGTACAGAATTTGAAGTGGTTGCTGTTGTAGATATGACAACTGATGCTGACTATTTTGCTTACCAACTTAAATATGATTCAGTTCAAGGTCAATTCAAAGGTGACATTACAACTAAAAAAAGCAGCCCTGAATTAGAAGCTGATGATATCATCGTTGTAAACGGCGTTGAAACTAGATGTATTGCTGCAACTAGAAAACCATCTGAATTGCCTTGGAAAGCTCTTGGCGTTGAGTACGTAATCGAAGCGACTGGTCTTTTCACGGATTCAGACTCTGCTAAAGGTCACTTAGAAGCTGGCGCTCAAAAAGTTATCATTTCTGCTCCTGGTAAAGGCGATGTTAAAACAATCGTTATGGGCGTAAATGAAAACGAATATGACCCTACGCTTCACAACATCGTATCAAATGCTTCTTGTACAACTAACTGTTTAGCACCAGTTGTACATGTACTTCTTAAAGAAAATATCGGGATTGAAAAAGGTCTTATGACTACAATCCACTCTTATACAGCTACTCAAAAAACAGTAGATGGTCCTTCTAAGAAAGACTGGAGAGGCGGAAGAGCAGCAGCAATCAACATCATTCCTTCTTCAACTGGCGCTGCTAAAGCAGTAGGCGAAGTTTTACCTGCTACTAAAGGCAAATTGACTGGTATGTCATTCAGAGTACCTACACCAACAGTTTCAGTAGTTGACCTTACATTTACAGCGTCTAGAGATTCTTCTATCGAAGAAATCGATGCGCTCATGAAAACAGCTTCTGAGACGTACTTAAAAGACATTCTTGGCTACTGCAAGGAAGAACTTGTTTCTACAGACTTTATCCATGATAGCAGATCTTCTATCTACGATTCATTGGCAACGCTTCAAAATAACCTCAAAGACGAAAAGAGATTCTTCAAAGTGGTTTCTTGGTACGATAATGAGTGGGGCTATTCAAACAGAGTTGTAGATCTTATGAAATTCATGGCAAAAAAATAAAACGATTTATTTAACGGACTACGTCTGAATAGTGAACCCTGACAGCGTCAGGGTTCACTTTATCTATTTAAGTTGAATTAAAGATTCAACTAAATCTATGAATTGGAGGTTTAAGCATGTTCAATAAGAAAACGATAGAAGATATCGAAGTTAAAGGTAAGAGAGTCCTTGTCAGAGTAGACTTCAACGTCCCTCTCAAAGACGGCGTGATAACAGATGAAAATAGAATCGTTGGCGCATTGCCAACTATTGAATATTTAATTGGAAAAGGTGCCAAAGTTATTCTTTGCTCACACCTTGGACAACCTAAAGCAGATAACTTAGAAAAATATACCTTAGCACCTATTGCAAAAAGACTTTCTGAAATTCTTGGCAAAGAAGTTGTCTTTCCAAGTGAGTTAGAAGTGGTTGGCGCAAAAACAAGAGCAGCGGTTGAAGCAATGAAGGATGGCGATGTGATCCTTCTTGAAAATACAAGATACAGAGCTGAAGAGTCTAAAAATGGCGAAGCTTTCTCTAAAGACCTCGCTTCAATTTCAGATGTTTATGTTAACGACGCATTTGGATCTGCTCACAGAGCACATTCATCTACCGTTGGCGTTACTGAATTTGTAAAAGACGCAGTTTGTGGTTTCCTCATCAAAAAAGAGCTTAAATTCTTAGGCGATGCAGTTGAAAACCCTGTGAGACCATTTGTTGCTATTCTTGGCGGTGCTAAAGTTTCTGATAAAATAAATGTTATTGATAATTTATTAAGCAAAGTGGATACCCTTATCATTGGTGGCGGTATGGCATATACTTTCCTTAAGGCTCAAGGATTTACCATTGGCACTTCTTTAGTAGAAGAAGACAAAGTAGATTACGCGAGAGAAATGATTGAAAAAGCAAAAGCGAAGGGCGTTAATTTGCTTCTTCCTGTTGATCATGTGACTGCAAACGCTTTCTCTGCAGATGCAGCGCCAGTTGTGACAGCGGATCAAAATATTGCAGACGGCACAATGGGCTTAGACATCGGCCCAAAAACAGCTGCTATTTACGCTGAAGCAATCGTAACGGCTAAAACAGTTGTATGGAATGGACCAATGGGCGTATTTGAATTTGAAAACTTTGCAAAAGGCACAATTGAAGTAGCAAAAGCCCTTGCAAATTCAGATGCAACGACTATTATCGGTGGTGGCGACAGTGCTGCGGCAGTTAATATCTTAGGGTTTGGCGAACAAATGACTCATATTTCTACTGGTGGCGGTGCGTCTTTAGAGTTCCTTGAAGGCAAGGCTCTCCCAGGGATTGAAGCACTTAATACTAAATAGGGGTGAAAAAATGAGAAAGCCAATCATTGCAGGAAACTGGAAAATGAATTTATCGATTGCAGAAGGGGTTCAGTTTGTTGCTGATATCAAAGATGCGGTTAAAGATACAGATGTAGAAGTGGTAATCTGCGCGCCTTTTACCTTCCTTAAGGACATGGTAAAGGCAACAGAAGGCACTAACATCAAAATAGCGGCACAAAATATGCACTATGAAGCGTCTGGCGCCTATACTGGTGAAATTTCAGCAGACATGCTCAAAGAAGTTGGCGTGACACACGTTGTCATTGGCCATTCAGAGAGAAGACAATACTTCGCTGAGACAAATGAAACGGTTAACAAGAAAGTTAAGGCGGCAATTGCTGCTGGTCTTGTGCCAATCATGTGCTGTGGTGAAACACTTGAAGAAAGAGAAGCAGGAGAAACTAAAAACCTATGCAAAGTTCAAATTGTTGATGGTTTAAACGGTATTTCTGCTGAAGATATGAAAAAAATTGTCATTGCTTATGAACCAATTTGGGCAATTGGCACTGGAAAAACAGCTAGTTCTCAAGATGCCAATGATGTAATCGCTTATATTAGAACGGTACTTGCTGATCTTTATAGCGATGAGATTTCTGAAGAAATCCGCATTCAATACGGCGGCAGCGTTAAACCTGAAAATGTAGAAGAAATTATGAATGAAGTGGACATCGACGGTGCTTTAGTCGGTGGTGCAAGCGTAAAAGCGGAGAGCTTTATTGCCCTCGTCAACTTCTAAAGGGAGGCTTCATGAAAAAACCAGTAGCATTAGTCATATTAGATGGTTGGGGCAACAACCCAAATCACGATTTTAATGCGGTTTATTCTGCGAATACACCCAATTTTGATCGATTGATTAGCGAGTTTCCGACAACTGAAATTGGCGCAAGTGGTATGGATGTAGGACTTCCTGAGGGACAAATGGGTAACTCTGAAGTCGGACATTTAAACATTGGAGCCGGTCGTGTTATTTATCAAGAACTCACAAGAATTACTAAATCCATCAAAGATGGAGACTTCTTTACAAACCCTGAGCTTTTAAAAGCCGTGAATAATGCCAAAGAAAATAACAAAGCGCTTCATCTTTTCGGTTTGTTGTCTGATGGCGGTGTTCATAGTCATATTGAACACTTAAAAGGATTCATTGATCTTTGCAAACAAAACGGGCTTGAGAAAGTTTATGTCCACGCTTTTTTAGATGGCAGAGACACACCACCTCAAAGCGCTCTCGGATATATTGCAGACATTGAAAATCATATGGCAGCAGTTGGCACTGGTAAAATTGCGACTGTTTCTGGCAGATATTATTCAATGGATCGCGATAAGAGATGGGAACGAGTTGAACTTGCATATAGAACGCTTGTTTACGGTGAAGGCAAAGGTTTTGCATCTGCCAGTGAACTTGTGGCTGCAAACTACGCTGAAGGTGTGAATGATGAATTCGTAATGCCAGGCGTTATATTAGAAAATGGTCAGCCAATGGCGAAAGTGAGCGAAGGCGATTCAGTCATCTTCTTTAACTTCAGACCGGACAGAGCAAGAGAAATTACAAGAACCATCGTGGATGAATCTTTTGATGGTTTTGAGAGACAATATTTCAAAACAACTTATGTTTGTTTGACGCAGTATGATTTAACCATGCCAAATGTTTCGGTAGCTTATGCGCCTCAAACAATCAATAACACGCTTGGTACTTATATTGCTTCAAAAGGCTTAAACCAACTTAGAATTGCCGAGACAGAAAAATATGCTCATGTAACTTTCTTCTTTAATGGCGGTGTAGAAGCACCAAATGAAAATGAAGATCGTGCGCTTGTGCCATCGCCTAAGGTCGCAACATATGATTTACAGCCTGAAATGAGTGCCTATGAATTAACCGATGCACTTCTTGGTAAATTGGATGAAGACAAGTATGACCTAATCATCTGTAACTACGCAAACCCTGATATGGTTGGTCACACAGGCGTATTTGAAGCAGCAGTGGAAGCGGTTGAGACGGTAGATACTTGCCTTGGCAAAGTGATTGACAAGATGCTCTCCATCGGTGGAAAAGTGATTGTCACTGCGGACCACGGCAATGCTGAAATGATGGTCGACTATGAAACGGGCACTGTTTTTACAGCCCATACAATCAACCGTGTTCCTGTAATCGTTGTAGGCTCAGATGCGACATCACTTAGAAGTGGTGGTAAGCTTTGTGATTTGGCACCGACGTTATTAGATTTGATGAACCTTGATAAACCAGTTGAAATGACAGGCACGAGCCTGCTTCAAAAATAAAATAAACTTAAACTTTAGGAGGAAATAATTATGTCAACAATTATTGGCGTTTACGGTAGAGAAATTCTTGATTCAAGAGGCAATCCAACAATCGAGGTAGAAGTTTACTTAGAAGACGGTACAATGGCAAGAGCTGGGATTCCTTCTGGCGCTTCTACAGGTGCTTTCGAAGCGGTTGAACTCAGAGACGGCGACAAAGGTAGATACCTTGGTAAAGGCGTTGAAACTGCAGTAAACAATGTAAATGATATTATTGCTCCAGAAATCGTGGGCATGAGCGTTTATGATCAAGTTGAAATCGACAATGCGATGATCGCTCTTGATGGCACGCCTAACAAAGCTAAACTTGGCGCTAACGCAATCCTTGGTGTTTCTATGGCAGTAGCTAGAGCAGCAGCAGATTCTCTTGGCTTACCACTTTACCAATATCTTGGCGGCACAAATGCAAAAGTATTGCCAGTACCAATGATGAACATCCTTAACGGTGGTTCTCATGCAGATAATAACGTAGACGTTCAAGAGTTCATGGTAATGCCTGTTGGCGCTACTAGCTTCAAAGAAGCTCTCAGAACTGGCGCAGAAATCTATCATAACCTTAAAGCTGTATTGACTAAAAAAGGTCTTGCAACTGGAGTAGGCGATGAAGGCGGCTTTGCACCTAACCTTGGTTCTAACGAAGAAGCAATCCAAGTTATTCTTGAAGCAATCGAAAAAGCTGGTTACAAAGCTGGCGTTGACGTTATGATCGCTCTTGACGTTGCGGCTACAGAACTTTGGAACGGCGAAACAAAGAAATATGATTTAGCTGGCGAAGGCAAATCATTAACATCTGAAGAAATGGTAGCTTACTACGAGTATTTAGTTTCTAAATATCCAATCATTTCTATCGAAGATGGCCTTGACGAAGAAGACTGGTCTGGTTGGAAACTTCTCACTGACAAATTGGGTGACAAGATTCAAATCGTTGGAGATGATCTTTTCGTTACGAACACAGAAAGACTTGAAAGAGGTATCAAGAATGGTACTGCTAACTCAATTCTTGTTAAACTCAACCAAATTGGTTCAGTTACTGAAACATTAGACACAATTGAAATGGCTAAAAGAGCTGGTTATACAACTGTAATTTCTCATAGATCTGGCGAAACTTCAGATTCTACAATTGCAGACATGGCTGTTGCAGTAAACTCTGGTCAAATCAAAACAGGCGCGCCTGCTAGAATCGACAGAGTTGAAAAGTACAACCAACTTCTTAGAATCGAAGAAATGTTAGGCACAACTGCTCAATATAAAGGTTTAGCAACATTCTACAACTTAAAAAAATAATTCTTTTGAAGGGGAATGGTTAATCCATTCCCTTTTATACGCCATTTGAACGAAATAGAGCCCTTATAAAATTATTCATACATTCTTCACCTTACTTCAATAATGTATGGTAAAATAGGGGTTGATCATACAAGTTAGCTTGAAATAGGTTATTGCTTATGATAAAATACAAATGTTGAATTTATGGAGGAGGATACTAAAATGAAAATAGCTATTACAGGTCTACTCATCGTTGCATGTTTGATTTTGATCGTAAGTATTATTGGACAATCAGGTAAGAGCGCAGGCATGTCAGGCTCAATTACTGGTGGTGCAGAGCAATTGTTCGGCAAGCAAAAAGGTCGTGCACTTGATCACAAATTGGATCAAGTTACAAAAGTGGCAGCAGTGGCATTTATTCTTTCTGCTTTAGCATTGAACGCTCTATAATACAATAATAAAAAAACGCAATGAGGAATCATTGCGCTTTTTATTATAAAAACATTCTAAGGAGGTACTGGTATAATGAACGCAAGTTTCATTTACTTAGCACCAATCGCAGGTGTACTCGCACTCATATTCGCTTATTATCTTGTGGTGACAAAAATTAATACAGTCAGCCCTGGTACAGAGAGAATGCAAGAGATTGCTGGGTACATTTCGGAAGGTGCAATGGCATTTTTAAAACGGCAATACAAGATCATGGTTGGTTTCGTCGTGATTCTCGGTACAATCATTGCTTTAGGTATTAACCCAATGACTGCAATTTGTTTTGTGGTGGGTTGTACATTCTCAGCGCTTGCTGGCTTCTTCGGAATGAAGGTAGCTACTAAAGCCAATGTGAGAACGGCAAATGCAGCAAGAGAAAATGGTATGAACAAGGCACTTTCCGTTGCGTTTTCTGGTGGCGCAGTTATGGGCATGTGTGTTGTTGGTTTAGGGCTTATTGGTGTAAGCGTCCTTTACCTCGTTTTCAAAGACATTACAATCGTGACTGGTTTTGGTCTCGGTGCATCATCAATCGCTCTATTTGGTCGTGTTGGTGGTGGTATTTTTACAAAGGCAGCCGATGTTGGTGCTGATCTTGTTGGTAAAATTGAAGCAGGTATTCCGGAAGACGATCCTAGAAACCCAGCGGTTATCGCAGATAACGTAGGGGATAATGTTGGTGACGTTGCGGGTATGGGCGCGGACTTATTCGAATCTTATGTTGGTTCAATTATTGCAGCAATCACACTTGGCGCACTCCTTGCAGATCCACTTGCAGGTGCTTTGTATCCGCTTGTTCTTTCTGCAGTGGGTATTGTTGCTTCTGTAATTGGTATTTTCTTTGTTAGAGGCGATGAAAAATCTAATCCTCATAAAGCCCTTAAAATGTCTACTTACGTTTCAGGCGCAATTGTTATTGCTGCATCGTTTGTACTCAGTAAAATGGCATTCGGTGATTTTAAAGCCGCATATGCTGTCATTGCAGGTCTTTTAGCAGGTACGTTTATTGGATTTATTACAGAAGTTTATACTTCTAGTGATTATAAATCGGTTAAAAAAATTGCGAAACAAGCAGAAACAGGTCCTGCTACGCTAATCATTAGTGGTTTGGCAGTGGGCATGTATTCAACAGCACTTCCAGTACTCTTCATTGCAGCGGCTACTTTAGTCTCTTACAATGTTATGGGTGGCGGTACTCCTGGCCTTTACGGCATAGCGCTTGCAGCAGTAGGTATGCTTGCAACAACTGGTATCACTGTTGCTGTAGATGCTTATGGTCCTATTTCAGACAATGCTGGTGGTATTGCTGAAATGGCTAAACTTCCTAAAGAAGTTAGAGTAATCACAGACAAACTTGATTCAGTTGGTAATACAACAGCAGCAATAGGTAAGGGATTTGCAATTGGTTCTGCGGCGCTTACGGCTCTTGCCCTCTTTGCTTCGTACTCACAAGTGGTTAAACTTGCGACAATTGATATTCTTAATCCTCTTGTTGTAGTAGGTCTATTTATTGGCGGCATGTTGCCATTCGTATTTACTGCGATGACAATGGAATCTGTTGGTAAAGCTGCTTTTGAAATGATTGAAGAAGTAAGAAGACAGTTCAGAACCATTCCGGGCATTATGGAAGGTACTGGCAAACCTGATTACGCAAGATGCGTAGATATTTCTACAACTGCTGCGCTTAAAGAAATGATGATTCCGGGTTTAATGGCTGTATTCACACCATTAGTGGTTGGTTTCACGCTTGGAACGGAAGCACTTGGTGGTCTTTTAGCGGGTTCTCTCGTAACGGGTGTTCTTATGGCGATCTTTATGGCAAATGCCGGCGGCGCTTGGGACAATGCAAAGAAGTATATTGAAGAAGGTCATCATGGTGGCAAAGGCTCTGATCCGCACAAAGCGGCAGTTGTTGGCGATACTGTAGGCGATCCATTTAAAGACACTTCTGGTCCTTCAATCAACATCCTTATTAAATTAATGACAATTGTATCTTTAGTATTTGCACCACTTTTCCTTAAAATTGGTTCATTGATGTAGTTGTTAGTCCATAAAAAGGGTCTTAGCTTTATGCTAAGACCTTTTTATTTGTCCAATAGAAGGGTATAATAGACCTATATCAGTTGAAAGAACGAATCAACTGATCGAAGGAGGAGACTTTATGAATATAAGAGAAAGAATTATTGAAGCTTTTCAAAATGAAATTGAAAAGCCTATTATGGATATAGATTTGGCAAAGTACTTGGAGATTGATCCAAGTCAGTTTAAAGTCATTTTTGATATTTTAGCTAAAATGGCAGATGAGGGGATTCTCATCGCTACGCATAAAAAGAAATACGGCACGCCAGAAATGTTTGGCATGTTAGCCGGAAAAGTTGAAGTCACTCAAAGAGGCTTTGGCTTTGTCATGGTAGACGGCAGTGCGACTGCTGGTAAGAAAAATGATGGATCTGCGTCTTCGGATGTCTTTATTCCAGCCGGTGAAATGGGCGGGGCAATGAACAATGACCGCGTTCTGATCAAAATTGTGAAGGGTTTAGATGGAGAGAAACGCCGCGAGGGCACGATTGTAAAAGTCATTGAACGTGCAAACACACAAGTGGTAGGCGTGTTTCAAAGAAATAATAATTTTGGATTTGTCATTGTTGACGATAAAAAAATTAACCAAGATGTGTTCATTTCCTTCAACAACACGAAAAATGCCCAAAGTGGCGATAAAGTAGTGGTTAAAATCATCAAATGGCCTGATGGCGACAAAAAAGCAGAAGGCAAAGTGATTGAAGTACTTGGCAATAAAAATGATCCAGGCGTAGACATTCTGTCAGTCATCTATAAATACGGATTGCCAGACGCATTCCCTAAAGCGGTCGAATCTGCTGCAGAGCAAATTTCAACTGAAGTAGCAAAGGAAGATTTAGTTGGAAGAAGAGACCTTCGAAATGAAACGATTGTGACAATCGATGGCCCCGATGCCAAAGATTTGGATGATGCCGTGTCTGTTGAACTGCTTGATAATGGCAATTACCGTTTAGGCGTCCATATTGCAGATGTCACTCATTACGTCAAAGAAGGTTCTATTTTAGACAAAGAAGCGTTTGAGAGAGCAACTTCTGTTTATTTAGTCAACAAAGTAGTGCCTATGCTTCCTAGAAGACTTTCTAACGGCATTTGCAGCCTTAACCCACAGGTAGATCGTCTGACACTCTCAATCAGCATGGAGATCGACGAGAAGGGACACGTTGTGTCCCATGATATTTTTGAATCTGTAATTTGTACCAAAGAGCGCATGATTTACGACGATGTTTCTGATATCCTTGCAGGCGAACGTCTAGATGAGTTAAGCCGATATGAGTATTTGTTTGATTACTTTAAGAGAACGCAGGAACTTCAAAAAATACTTCGAAATAGAAGAGATGTTAGAGGCGCCATTGACTTTAACTTCCCAGAAGCAAAAATCAAATGCGATGAAGAAGGCCGTGCTGTTGATGTGGTAAAAGAGAATCGACGTATTGCGAACCGAATTATTGAAGAATTTATGTTGGTTGCAAACGAAACGGTTGCAGAGCATTTCTTCTGGATGGACATGCCGTTTGTTTACCGAATTCATGAACTGCCTAAAGAAGAAAAAATTGAAAAGTTCAACCAGTTCCTTGGGAACTTTGGTTACATCATAAAAATGAAGGACGGCGAAGTGCATCCTAAAGCCATTCAAATTTTGCTTAATAAAGTGGAAGGTACCCGTGAGGAGCATATCATCAACAAATTGATGCTGCGTTCTTTAAAACAGGCGAAGTATTCACCTTTAAATGAGGGTCACTTTGGTCTTGCGGCAAAATACTATTGCCACTTTACTTCTCCAATTAGAAGATATCCAGACTTACAAATTCACAGAATCATCAAAGAGTGCATTAACGGAAAACTAAGCGAAAAGCGCATAGAAAGGTTAAAAGGCATTGTAGAAAGTGCATCCCTTCAATCTTCGGAAAGAGAACGTCTGGCTGAACAAGCTGAGCGTGATGCAGACGATATGAAAAAAGCAGAGTATATGCTTTCGCATGTAGGCGAAACGTATGACGGCGTTATTTCATCTGTGACAAGTTTTGGTTTCTTTGTTGAACTGGATAATACAGTTGAAGGTCTCGTGAGAATTGCGAACTTGACTGATGATTATTACTACTATGCAGAGCAGCTAATGCAACTCATTGGCGAACATACGAAACGAACCTTTAAAATTGGAGACTTAGTCAGAGTTTTGGTGCGCCGTGTAGACGTTGACCTTAGAGAAATCGACTTTGAGTTTGTAGAAGTAATTGAGGCTCATGATCTTAAAGCCAGTACTGTAATCGATGAAAAAGCCTAGGGGATTCCCCTAGGCTTTAATTTTACATATTAAAATAGTCAAAAAGGATGTGCGTGATGTTTAAATTAATCGTATCAGATATGGATGGCACTTTGCTTAACGATGACAAGAACGTGTCTAAGGAAACAAAACAAGCAATCAAAAAATTAGAAAATCATGGGGCGCAGTTTACCATCGCAACTGGAAGAATCTACCCCGCAGCGAAAGTTTATAGCGATGAATTAGGCGTTAATGCCCCTCTTATTTGCTGTAATGGCGCACTGATTATTGATCCTGTCACAGACGAAATTCTTTATGGAAGCGTTATTTCAAAAGAAATAGGCGTACAGGTCATTGATGTGTGTGAAGCATTTGGAGTCTATTATCATTTATATGACAAAGATACCATCTACAGCGACCGAATGGAGCGCGTGATTGCCTATTTTAACGAATTTTCAAAAACGTTGCCTGAAGCCTATAAAATAAAAACAAAAATTGTCGATTCAACACGAGATTTATTCGAGGAAACCACTATTTACAAAATCGGCATTTATTATGACAATAGTGAGAATGCGCTAAACATGCGAAAAGCCCTCGAAAAAATTCCGGGGGCGACTGGTTTTAAATCTTTGGAGACCATGTATGATGTACTTGCAGAAGGCACCAATAAAGGAACTGCACTTAAAAAACTTTGCGAAATCCTTGATTATGATTTAAATGATGTGGTTGCCTTTGGAGACAATGAAAATGATCTCGAAATGCTTGAGGCCGCAGGGTATGGGATTGCGATGGGCAATGCGGAAGATTTTGTTAAAGATGTGGCGGATCACGTTGCTGAGACCAATGAAGCAGACGGCGTTAGGCTTGCACTAGAAAAAATCTTTAAAATGGTTTAAGGTTTAATGGTTTCAAATTTAGATTTTAAGATTTTGTGTTGGGCATACATTAAAGATTAATCTGAT
Organism: Eubacteriales bacterium; assembly: GCA_043770095.1. Classification (GTDB taxonomy): domain Bacteria; phylum Bacillota; class Clostridia; order Peptostreptococcales; family Acidaminobacteraceae; genus JBGSUZ01. The sequence goes on along the minus strand of JAYVIR010000092.1, from coordinate 16,603 downwards.
TGATATCAAATTCGTCTAAAGTCCCTTTATAAGTGACGAGGTTTTTAATGTTTTCTCGTGTTTTTAAATCTCTAATGGTGGCAATAAAATCATCAATCGCATCGCTCATGTATAGCTGCACCTTTTTTTGTTCAGTGGGCTCACGAAGGTCTGTGTGATAATTTAAAAGCGTGTACTGAAGCACATAGACGTTAACGCTAGACTTGCTTAAATTGTCTCTGTAGTCTACGTGTGTGCGGTATACAGGGTTTCCGATAACCGTTTTGTCATCAAAATAACCAATGTAGCCGTGATGGTGAATCCAATCGATAAAATCCTCAACGGCAGCTTCGTAGTTTGCTTCATAGATGGTTCTAATATTAACATCATCAAGTTCGTGCTGCTTGTATTTAAAATCAAATTTTTGCATCGGTTAACCTCCTCATAGAAATGAGCTATTTATTTTGGTATGACAAGATCCAGCGCCTCAAGCAGAGCATAAGTTTTTTCGCTTGAAATTTCATTGACAATTAGGGTGTCTTGATCTGTTTTTATCACGATAAAAGGGCCATTGGCATAGACACAGATAAAAACGCGACCATAGCCTTCAACGCTGTAGTAGCCTCTTTTAAAATCAACCGTCTCTATGCCATTTTGCTTTGACATGAAAGGCAATTCTTGAATGATGGTCAAACCTTTAATATTTTCAAGTGGCAGATGATAGTAATAAATTGGGTAATTAACGGACAAATGTTGTTCTTCAATTCGAAATACGGGTGTTTTAACTTCCATATAAAAAAGTCCGACAAAGAGACTGAGCGTCAGAATCAGCGAACCGCTAAATGTCACAAAGTAAAATTTTCGCTGACCTTTATGTGCCCAATTGATTGTAGTGCCAATGCCCATGCGTTTTGAGGCACTTCTGGCATTGTCATGAGGGTTATTGTAAAATTGACCGTATATCCAAAATAAATCTTCGTGAATGCCGTGCGAATAATGACCTGCTTCCCAACCTTTAGATAATTTTAAATCTTGAACTTTTCGGTTGGTCTGCGCATAAAAATAACTTGGCAAGACAATCGTCATCGTTAAAATAATTAAGAAATAGGCAATTTCTAAACTCAAATAACTTAAATTAAAAAATAGACTTAAAATAATCAGCAAAAATATAATAAGGAAACTTAGGTTAATTTGGCGAAGGTGCGTATTCTGTATCTTGAGTAATTCAGGTGACTTTAGTGCTTCATTTGGAAGAGTGATGCTAAAGAGTCGCTGTTGTTTTACTTTACCATCCCATTTGCTCGTCCAAAAAACTAATAAAAGAACCAACACTTCACAGAGCAGAAGAACCCATTTAGTCATTTATTTAATTCCGTCCTTTATGAATATTGGCATATAAGTGTTAGATATATACCTAAACTTAATCATAACATAACAGAATATTCTAAACACTATGAATTTATATATTATTTGCTCATTTAATGGGTAAAGGTAGGATAAATCATAAAGGATAAAATAAAGAATTGGAGCTTCGAATGATTGGTAAATTAAACAAAGTTATTGGCATATGCTTATTTTTTTTGTTTTTATTTGGCATGAAACATTCCTACGCCCAAGAAGAAAAACAAATTAAAAAAATACTCATCATTCATTCTGATGAACAATTTATACCCGCAAATAGCAGTATTGATTCAACAATTGTTTCGGAGTTGAACGCATCAAGTGACTTTAGGTTTATAATATTTAGTCAGTATTTAGATGCCAATCGATTTGATACTAAGGAAGTCATTCAAATCAATCGCAATTTATTTGATGCTAAGTATTCATCGCTTAAGCCAGACCTTATTATAACGGTAGATTATAAAGCATTTGAATTTATACAAAAAGACACCAATGGGATTTATGATAACACGCCAATTGTTTTTTGCATGGTTCCTGAAGGACAGATTGATGTTTTAAAATTGGGTAAGAATATTACTGGAAATTATATGAACATTGACGCGTTTAAAACTGCTGAGCTTATCATGAAGATCCATCCCAAAACAAAAGAAATTGTCGTTATTTTTGGAAATGGAAGTGCCGATTCATCTAAAGAAGAAGGGGTCATAATCGCATTAAAGCCACTTAATTCTAGGGTTAAAGTCACATTTCTAAAGAACCTGAGCATAGAGGGCATTTCAGAAAAACTTTCAAAATTACCGAATGATACGGTCGTTATTTACGGATCGTTATTTCAAGATTCGCAGGGAAAAACATATATTCCAAGAGAAGCACTCAAACGGATTAATCTAAAGACACGTGTGCCGATTTATGGTTTGTTTTACAGTAATTTAGATTATGGACTTGTCGGAGGAAATCTTTTTGAATTTGCGGAAGTTGCTAAAGATGCCGCTCGTAAATCCATTGAGATATTAAAAGGTCAAACGCCAAGCAATTTGCCTATTCTGAAAGTTGAAAACAAGAACTATTATGATTGGAATGAGCTTAATCGTTGGAAAATTTCAGAGCAGCAATTACCTAAGCCTTATACACTCATCAATAAAAATCTGACGCTCTGGGATAAATACAAATTGCAGATTAGTGGCGTGCTGCTGTTGATATTTATGCAAACCGGATTTGTTCTATTTTTAATCCATCAGCTACAGCGAAGACGGCGTGCTGAAAAACAAATTTTGCAATTGAATGAAGGTTTAGAAGATCTAGTCATCCGGCGTACCGATGAACTTCATGAAATTCAAAAAAAAGTGTTCATTGTTGAAAAGCAAGAGGGGATAAATCACTTGATTCAAAATTTGCTTCATCGAATTAATACCCCATTGGGAAATGCGATTAATTTCATTGATTTGTTAAAAAGGGACATTGCTCAGACTGATATTGATAGTCTTAAAGAGGGTTTGTCAAACGACTGGCAGGGCATTTTGAATCATTTGCAGAGCAACCAAAGCAGTATTAGAGAGACCATGGAGAGCCTCAAAAATTTGCTCGATGTGGATAGCACTGAGCCCGTTGTGGCTGTAAATCTGGCAGATGAAATACAGCTGATTCTTTATGATAGGCATGAATCCACCACTCTAAAAAATGATTTTCCAGTGGTGTTGGTTTGTTATCCAGAGAAAGTTGTTAGCCTACAGCTTAATAATTTCAAGAAGGCAGTCTATAGTTTGGTTGAATTTGCACAAAATAGTCATAGCAAAACTAAAGATGCTAAAGCCGCCGAACTAATTTTTGACTTAGTGGAGCAAAAATTGATACTATTATACAAAGATGTCCTTTTAGAAGATGTTTTTGATTTAGAAAAAATTTTTACGCCATATGGCTACAACGCCTTTAAAAGTGATGGGTTCGGGCTTGAACTTGCCGTCTTCTACAACTGCGTTACATTAGGGCTGAATGGCGATGTAGAGATTGTCGAGGATGCCGAAGGATCTTATAAACGTATTATTCGCGCCAGTTTTGAACTTGGCAATGATGTGAGAAAATAGAATTCAGTATGGAGGTACCCTGTTGAATAGCAAATTATTAGAATTGGAAGATATAATCAATGTGGCAAAATTTCAAAAGATACAAGACGATATTGCAAAGGCGACTGATTTGTCGCTCGTTACGGTCGACTATCGGGGAAATCCGATTACCAAACACAGCAATTGCAGTGAGTTTTGCATGGCTGTTCGAAAAGAGCCAAGGTATAACAAACTCTGCCAAAAGTGTGATTCGCGGGGTGGTCTAGAAGCAGCACGGCTTCAAGAACCTTATATTTACACCTGCCATTTTGGCCTAGTGGACTTTGCAATTCCGATTATTTTGAATGATCGCTATTTAGGAGCCGTTATGGCGGGGCAAGTTTTTATGAAGCATAAAAGTGAAGAAGCGGAACTTGAGCGCATTGTAAACGATCGCCACAGCGAACTAGACGATGAAGAAGCGTTACACTATAAAAATTTGCTAAAAAAGATTCCCTCAATGTCACTAACGAAAGTAAAGGCAGTTGCCAATATGCTGTTTCATATTAACAATTATATTGTTGAAGAAGCCATCTTAAAGGCATCGCTTAATCTGCAAAATCAGCAAATACTTGAGGCAAGCATGTCTGACCTCGCTGTAAATTCTAAGAAAAAATTCATCAGTAATTTGGTTTTAGTGGATCAAGTCATCGAAGGCTTAGAATTTTCTGAGAATCGTGAGAGTAAGCGCCATTTGCTTGAACCCGCACTTGAATACATCCAAAAACATTATTATCAAAATATCAAATTGGATAAAATGGCAGAACTCTGCAACATCAGTTCAAGTTATTTTAGTAAGTTGTTTAATCTTGAAATGGCAGATAATTTTTCGAATTATGTCAATCGAGTGAAGGTGGAGCACTCCAAAGAATTGCTGAAAATTACTAGCATCCCGATCGTTAATATTGCTCTGAATTTAGGGTATGATAATTGCGGATATTTTATAAAAGTGTTTAAGAAAATAGAAGGCGTAACCCCTGCAAATTACCGAAAAGCATGGAATGAAAAATAAATTTTTAACAAAGTCCTTCAAAGTAGCGCAGACATTCGGTCTGTGCTTTTTTTTGCCTAAAAGTGCTGAATAGTACTACTGAATAACCCTGTTTATAATAAGATAATTGCATGGATGGAGAGGATAGTTGGATGATTCTAAAGATTTTGAAAGCTATACTTTAGGTATTGATCACACACCCTAAGTACTCGTTTCTAAAAAGAAGTGGGTATAAAATACACGATTAAAGGAGCTTAAACTTATGAAAAAGATTTTAATATCTCCAGCAAAGTATTTACAAGGCAATAACGAATTATCCAATTTAGGGACTTATGTAAAAGATTTTGGACAGTCGGCTTTATTGGTGGCTCACCCAGACGATCAAAGCAGAATACAAATGCACTTAGACGAAGCAAAAAATAGAGAATCGTTTGAATTGGTCTATGCCGGTTTTAGCGGTGAATGTACTAAAGTAGAGATTGAAAGGCTCAGAAAAATATGCATCGAAAATAAATGTGATGTGATTATTGGTTTAGGCGGCGGAAAAGCGTTAGATGCTGCTAAAGCAACTTCCCACTACGAAAGCAAGCCTGTGATTGTTGTGCCAACCATTGCATCAACAGATGCGCCTTGCAGCAGTTTAGCGGTTATTTACACTGAAAATGGTGAGTTTGATGAGTATATGTTCTTTAAAAAGAACCCAGATTTAGTACTTGTAGACACAGGCGTTATCGCAAAAGCACCTGCTAGATTCTTGGTGGCAGGAATGGGAGATGCACTCTCCACTTACTTTGAAGCAAGATCATGCGAGAAGTCATTCGCTAACAATATTCCAGGCGGAAACAGCACTAAAGCGGCAATAGCAGTGGCAAAGTTGTGCTATGAGACCCTTTTAGAGGACTCGCTCAAAGCAAAGGCGGCTTGTGAAAGAAATGTGGTTACACCTGCTCTAGAAAATATAATTGAAGCCAACATTTTACTCAGCGGTCTCGGTTTTGAAAGCAGTGGCCTTGCAGCAGCACATGCCATCCATAATGGATTAACCGTATTAGACGAAACGCATCATTATTTCCATGGTGAAAAAGTGGCATTTGGAACGATCGTTCACCTTGTTCTAGAAAATGCCCCATCATCGGAATTAAATACAGTCATTGATTACTGCAAATCAGTTGGCCTTCCTACATGCCTTAAAGATTTAGGCATTACAGAAGTGACCGAGGAGAAGATCATGGCAGTGGCAAATGCATCTTGCGCAGAAGGCGAAACCATTCATAATATGCCGTTTGTCGTAACACCAGAAGCGGTTTACGCAGCCATTTTAACAGCAGATCAATTGGGAGGCAAGTAATGAAAAAAATTATCAATCAGCCTGAAAATTTGGTAATAGAAATGTGTGAAGGCATGATTTTGGCACATCCTGAAAAATTGGCCTTCAATAAAAAAAATAAAATTATCATGAGAAAAAATTTAAATAAAGACAAAGTTACGTTGATCTGTGGCGGCGGCAGCGGTCATGAGCCAGCTCACGCAGGGTTTGTAGGAGAAGGCATGTTAGATGCGGCGGTATGCGGAGACGTCTTTGCTTCACCATCGACTATTCAAGTCTATAATGCGATTGTTAAAACAGAGTCTAACAAAGGCACACTTTTGATTATCAAAAACTATTCTGGCGACTGCATGAATTTTGACGCGGCGGCGGAAATGGCAAAAGAAGAAGATGACATTACGGTTGAACGGGTATATGTCAACGATGACGTGGCGGTTAAAGACAGCTTGTATACCATTGGCAGAAGAGGCGTTGCAGGCACGATCTTTGTTCAAAAGGTGGCAGGCGCGGCGGCTGAAAATGGTCAATCTTTAGCAGAAGTTAAGGCTGTTGCAGAAAAAGCCATTAAAAATGTAAAATCGATTGGCTTTGCGCTCACCTCTTGCACGGTGCCTGCGAAAGGGACGCCAACGTTCCAACTAGCAGAAGATGAGATTGAATTTGGCGTTGGCATTCACGGCGAGCCTGGGATCGCAAGAGAAAAAATGTTGACAGCGGACGAACTTGCGAAGAAAATGCTAGAGAAGGTCATTGTTGATTTACCATACGTCAACGGAGATGAAGTGGCGCTTATGGTAAACGGGTTAGGCGGCACACCACTTCAAGAACTTTATGTGCTAAACAATGCGGTGAATAAGCTTCTGAGCGAAGCAGGCATAACGGTTTACCGAACATTTGTCGGCAATTATATGACGGCTATTGATATGGCTGGCGCTTCAATGACACTGCTTAAATTAGACGATGAACTAAAAATGCTTTTGGATGCCCCAGTGGACACTTGTGCTTTAAAAGGGTAGGTATATTATGATAAAACTGCTTAAAATTGTACTCTCAAGCATCGCCATTTTGCTAGGTTCATTTGCTTTATATCTTCGAAATGTCAGCGATGATTTTCAACATCGGTTATGTGGGGTTAGATCAGGAAAGAGATTTCTTTTTTGACGGCGGAAAAGAATCCAGATCATTTAGCAAACCGAAGACTTTAACCAATCTTGAGGGCGCTATTAAGGCCATTAAAGCAGTTAATCCCAATATTATCATGCTCCAAGAAGTGGATTAAAAGGCGACTAGAAGTTTTAATATCAATAAATATGCGCTCTTAAACAAAGCGTTTCCTGAGTATGCGTCGACCTTTGCTTACAACTACAAAGTGCCGTAAGATACCAATATCCCGGTGAAATCCGTCGGCAAGAATTAGGCTATCTGAAAGACTATTTGAAAAAGGAACAAGCAAAAGACAATTACATTATTGTCGGAGGAGACTGGAATCACCTAATTCCCGGAACGAATCTGAGTGTCTTTACGACCACTCAGGTTTGGCCAGATTGGCTCGTGACAATACCAGATGACTTCTTGTTAGATGGGTTTAAGTGGGTTGCAGACAGCTCTACAGCGACCAATCGCTCAGTAGATGTGCCTTATACGAAAGGTGTGAATTTTCTATCCGTTATTGATGGGCTCTTAGTGTCACCAAACGTGGAAATGATAAAGGTAAAAGGCATTGACTTAGGGTTTGAATTCTCAGATCATAATCCAGAAGTAATGACCTTTAAATTGAAGTAAGTGTTGGGATTTTTTTAGAAATACCAACGATGAAACGTAAGGAGTGTTTGAAATGAATAGTTTGTTAACGAAAGATATGGTTAGAATCATCGATTTGATGTCGGAGATTATCATTAAAAATGAAGTCTATTTCTGTGAATTAGATTCTGTCGCTGGAGACGGCGACTTCGGCATGTCCGTTGCCAAAGGGTTTAAACAGCTCAAATCAGAATGGGAAGATTTGTCGACAGACGATATTGGCGCATTCTTAAAAGACTGCGGCATGATTATCACTGAATACTGCGGAGGCGCTTCTGGCCCAATATGGGGATCTGCCTTTTTAGGCGCAGCCAAGAGTGTAAAAGGTAAAACTGAAATTGAACTTGCTGAATTTGCTCAGCTTATGCAAAGTGCAGTGGATGCCATTCAAAATAGAGGAAAAGCGAAATTAGGCGATAAAACTTTATTGGACGCCCTTATTCCAGCGACTGAGTCTCTTAAAGCCAGTTCTTTAACGGGAAGCAATATTTTAGAGGCCATGCAGTTAAGTGCTGAGGCGGCTAGAGAAGGTGCTGAAAAAACAAAAGACATGGTGGCAAGCAAAGGCAGAGCCAGTTATGTCGGCGAAAGAAGTTTGAGTTTCCCAGATGCAGGTGCTATGGCGCTTGGCATTATTTTTACAGAAATTGCGCAAACTTTGTAATTTATAAGTGGTATGGAAAATAAGTTATCGGGTTTAATATAATAGAAAAGAGTACTGTGACGTTATGCCACAGTACTCTTTTTTATTAAAAATATATTGAAAATTGGCGCTAAAATTTATATTGTGTTAAAACGTCATAAAGAAGTACGCTAAAAGCGTTCAAATGCTCATCGACACGTCCTGGGAATGTCTTATCCAAGTACTCTAAGGTGTCATACTGAGTATGCCAAATTTCGCCTTTTTCACCCTTTTTAAGATCCACCTGAGTATAGCCATCCTGTTCGCTGAAATCACCTGTGGTACCAAGCGGAAATTCCGGATTTTCTCCCATGTTGGTTTTGACGTTTATTTGAGCGATTCGAGCTGTCTTCATGACCCAGTCACGAACGCGCCCGTCCTCTCCCAAACCACCATAAACATACATGTTGTTCCCTGCAATCAAACTGTCCATGTTGACCATGAGCAGCGTATTTGAGATAACGGGCTTGCTCATTTTAGAGGCACAATAAGTAGAGCCGCAAAGATCCACTTCTTCTGCGCCGAAGGCGATAAAACGAAGCGTGTAGTTAGACTTAACGTCTTTCATGCGCTTAGCTGTTTCAAGCATGACTGCAATGGCAGACCCTTTGTCATCTGCGCCTCGCCCGACACTTACAGAGTCATAGTGAGCGCCAATAATTATTTACCATTTAAGCCAAGCTCACTTATTAAATCATCAAAATCAACAAGGGTTTCTTTATTTTTTTATATGCTTTAATTAAATCAATCTCTTGATTGCTAGGTTCAACTTCTTCAATATTATCCCATTCTAATTTTGATATTCTTTGTTTTTTTAGCTTCAAATATTCATAAAATTCTATAATTTCAGCGTTGATAATTAATGGATTAATAATTGCAACTAATTAAAATTATTTTTAGGGTATGGTGGGATTAAAAGGAATGACAAATGGCAAAAAATAGTTTAAAATTGGGAATAGCAAGACTCATAAACAGAAAATTTAGAATTTGTGGAGTGATAAAAATGAAAACACATAAATGTAAAAATTGCTTAGCCATATTGGAAGCCGATGATATAGACGGAAGCGTATGGGGAAGAGGTCAAAGACATAAATTTGTGAAATGCACCAAGTGTAGCGCTTATAGCAACCCAACGCTTAAATCATTGTTACTCATTCGGGTGTTGATGATTATTCCAATTCTGATTATTCTTTTTACCTCATTAATCAACCCATTTTTAGAAATGCTGATTGTATTTTTATGGCTTTTCACAATGAGAATCAAAGGCTCAAACATCATCAAATTTGAATTGAAGCTATAATTGAGGCAATCGTAGGAGGACACTTCATGACAGATAAAAAACAAGCAAAGGCAAAATTGAGCCTTCCCCCAAATACTACGATTCAGTTGTTTCGAAAATTCATTGACGTTGCCTTAAGTCCTAAAACTGGGAATAATCTCACGCAAATGGCACTTTTATTTTTCGCACTGGGGGCCCTTCAACAAATGCTAGCGGTTGGCACCACATACATAGCTAAAAAGATAGGATGGCGAGCAACGAATGCACTCAGAGAAGATTTGGTTTCAAATTGTCTTAGACTAGATCTGGGTTTCTACAAAAGTATTCGGCAGGGTGAAATCATTGAGGTAATTGAAGGCGATGTCAATGTGCTCTTTAATTTCTTCTCTAAAATGGCCATTGTGCTTGTCAGCAACGTGATACTTGTCATTGGCGTTCTTAGTATGTACTTTAGAGAAGATTACCGTATTGGCATCGAACATACCTTATTTGTCCTGCTCGCCTTTTATTTGACTTCAAAAATCGAGCAATTTAGTCAAGGTTACTGGAAAGCCAATCGCAAAAAATCAGGTGACCTATTTGGTTACTATGGTGAGGTCATTTAGAACACGGAAGATTTGAAGGCTAATGGTGCTACCAAACATGTCAAAGACACCTGTGAGAAATTGCTTGAAGAGTGGCTCCAATACGCATAAAAGTGGGTATTTCAGGTTGGGGCATGTTTATGAGTCACACAAGATGTGCAACTTTTTAGCGGCACCATTCGAGATAATTTGACCTTTTTCAACACTCAAATTACAGATGAGCAACTGATTGGGGCCATCAAGCAAATGGGCATTGAGGATTGGTTTAGCAAGTTTGAAAATGGATTGGATACCATTTTGAGCGTCAACAGTTTGGGTTTATCAGCTGGTGAATCACAACTCCTTGCTTTTGTGCGCGTGTTTATCAACAACCCCGAAATAATCATTCTAGACGAAGTATCTTCGCGATTAGACCCTGAAACAGAGCGTCCGCTTCAAAAGACCATTCAAAAACTATTAGAAAATCGCATGGGCATTATCATCGCGCATAAACTTTGGACTTTAGAACAAGTAGATGACATTCTAATTCTTGAAAAGGGAAACACTTTAGAATATGGTAACGGGTGGCACTTTTAGCCGATGAAAAGTCTCATTTTACCAAGCTTATGGCCGTTGGGATAGAGGGGGCAATTGCTTGAATGAACAAACTATAAAGTCTCGTTTTACAATCGTGCGCTATGTGAGTGCCTGTACAAAAATAGACCTGCCCTATTTTGGAAATCGCTGCTGTTCCTGCAAATTTGCTCCCTGTTTCCGATAGCGACTGGTGTGGCAATCAAAATGATCTTTGAGAAATTTGAATTAGGACCAAAAGACAACCCTATTGAGTGGGTTGTCTTTATATTTTTAACATTGTTATTCGGACGCATTGTATTTCTGTTTTTCACGGCTTTCAATAATACAAAAGGGCGTTTTTTTTTTAGTGCAGACATGCGACTAAACCTTCTGGGCACGATTCTAAAAAAACCAGGGGCTGAAAGCTTGAACTTATCCACGGGAGATGCACTCAACCGGATTAAGGAAGATGTGAATCAGCTTGAAGACTTTGCCTTTGGAGCTGCATTAGATGTTATTACGAGCTTTGTTCTGACAGTATTTGCGCTAGGCATTTTAGTCTCAATTGACTGGATTATGACGCTGTATGATAATTTTCTGTTAGTAAAAATTAAGAATGGGCATATATATAAGAGCGATTCCCAAATTATTTATCAAGATTTTTGTAGACGATTTTATTTCCTATAGGGTTAAACTAGGAGGATATCTAGATGATTAAAGAATTTGAATGGATTGAGCGTTATGTTTTAGACATTCCTGAAATTGACGAACAGCACATAGAGTTGGTAAAACGTATCAATGCCTTTGTTAACGCCTTTAACGAAGGAAAAGGTGACACAGAGATTAAAGCAATTGTAACTTTTTTAGAAGAATACGTGGTCAGCCATTTTAATGATGAGGAAACGTTGATGGAGCGCTATAGATATCTAAATATAGATGAGCATCATGCCTTCCATGATACATACATGAGGAAGGTTAATCAATTCATACGAGACCTAGATGATAATGGCATTATAGCAGTACAGGCAGAAAATATACATTTGTTGCTTATTGACTGGCTTTCAATTCATATAGACGTAGAAGATCGAAAATTTGCTGAGTATATAAAACGCTCAGCTGTTTTATAGGTGCTAAATATGAATAGTAAGACATATGATCAACTATCATCAAGAAAATTTATTTTAATCATAGGCATTATATTGGTATTTGGCCTTTCAATCGTTATTATACTGAGACAAACGACAGATAAATTTCACAAAATCCACAATTCAAGCTTTGAAAAAGTTGTAGCAGTTGAAGAACTCAGCGTGATTACCTTAGAAATACAAAATTTAATTGTTGAAGATCGTAAAGTTAACAGTCTTGAAAGTTTAGAGAAAACCAAATCTCTAAGTAAAGCGTATGAGAAAGAAATTCAATATTCTTTAGAAGTTCTTAAAAGTAAAAGTGTAAATTCTAATGCGGTTGCAGAAATTGAGAATTTATATACCCTTTGGTTATTAAGTTGGGAAGAAAGTTTAGCGCTAGGAACCTATGAACAAAACATTGAGAAAAATTTAATTGATTTAGCTGTTATAAATGCTAAAATTGGAATTTTAGAAGAATTGCAATACAGCGCTTCAAATGAGGCCTATCATAACCTATTAAACCAGATTGATAATGGTGTTGTTGCTCTTCTAATATTGGTTGGATTGGTTAGCGTATGTTTGATTGCATTGAGCAGAAAAATTAAAATAGATACAAACTCTTTTATTGAAGAAATCAAAGACAACCAACTTTTATACAACATGGTTGTAAGTACAATGCCAGACCCCTTAATTCTAATAGAAAATGAGACGGGTCAAATTATTGACGTTAATCCAGCTGCAACTACTGTTTATGGGTTTAATCAAGATGAGTTAGAACAGATGAAAAATACCGATCTTTCTGTAGAACCGGAGAAAACAAGTGCAGCAGCAAGTGATATAGTTACAGACATTCCTTTGAGATGGCATAAAAGAAAAAATGGAGAAATTTTCCCTGTAGAAATAAAAGCATCGCGATTCAAATGGAATGGGAAAAATGTTCATTTAGCGTGGATTGAAGATATTTCAAAACGTATGGAAAATGAGAAGTTGCTAATTGATGCTAAAATTGATGCAGAAAAAGGAGAACGTGTGAAAGTTGCATTTTTAGCGAATATGACTCATGAACTTCGCACGCCTTTAAATGGATTACAAGGTGCACTTCAATTGATTGAAAGTATGGCAGTAAATCAAGAGCAAGCGCAACTGATTAAAATTGGAATAGAATCATCCGAATCATTGGTGTGTTTATTAGACAATATATTAGATTATAGCCAAATGACCTCTGGAAAGCTATCGTTGGCAAGCAAACCATTTTCTATTGTTAGGGAAGTCGCGGAAGTGGTTAGTGCATTTGAATCGCTTGCAATTACAAAAGGAATTGAGATAAAAACAAATATTCGAGAAACTGCTTTTAGTCAATATCTTGGTGATCAAACACGCTTTAGACAGATTATGATGAATCTTATTTCAAACGCAATAAAATTCACAGAGAATGGTCAAGTTATCATTTTATTGGAAGCATTAAATGAAAATTATAAATTAGGCGATGGCGTCAGGATTCAAGTAAAAGATACTGGCTGTGGTATTAAAGAAGAGGACTTGCTAAGAATTTTTGATCGATTTGCACAATTAGATAGTACCCTGACAAAGGCTCATCCCGGAGCAGGACTTGGACTTGCAATCGTTAAAGAACTAATAAAACAAATGGAGGGTAATATTGAGGTTCAAAGTATTATAAATCAAGGAACGACCGTTACGGTGATATTACCTTTGAAAGCTCAAGGCTAGATGAAGATAACATAAAAAAGTCAGCCGGATTTTTACATCCAAGCTGACTTTTTAGTTTCTGCTTTCTACCGGAAGTCATCTACTTCATTTTCGATAAAAGGTATTTCAAAGTAAAATTCTGTATCACCAGACTGAGTATTTGCGCCTAATACGCCATGAAATCGTTCTTCAATGATGCTTTTACAGATGCTAAGGCCTAATCCAGTGCCATCCGGTGCTGGTTTTGTCGTGAAGAAGGGGTCAAATATATTTTCTATAATATTTAGTGGAATTCCAGGACCGTTATCATGAATTTCAAACCGCACCATTTGATCCTTTATACAGGTAGAAATAGTGATAAGGCCTGGGGTTAGTTGACTTCGTTTCTTTACAGAATAGACGGCATTAATCAGTAAATTCATAACGACTTGTCTAATGTCGCTTGGAGAACCATAAAGGTTAATGGGGGACTCTGGTTTGAAGTCAATAAACATATCATACTTATATTCATTGCGTGTAATGTCAAGAACTGTAGAAATTTCTTTTTGGAGTTCAAAACATTCTTTAAGAGAATCGGCGCTGCCTTGAACTGCATTTTTATATGAAGTCATTAATTGATTTAGGTGCTTTAGGCCGCTTTGAATATCTTTAAATGCTTCAAATGTGGTATCATCGACTTTTTCACAATTCAGAAAAAATTTCTCTAAAAAATTCATGTTACTAGAAATGGTGGATAAGGGTGACTTGACTTCATGAATAATACCTGAGAGCATTGCGCCTATTGAAGAGAGAAGTTCATTTTGTTCCATTGCACGTTTTATGTCATTGAGCTGAGACTCTTTTTCTCGAAGTTCAGTCATATCCTCTTGAATGCAAATATATTTAAGAAGCCCAGTGACGGTGCTTTTTACTGGGACAATAACAGATGTGCACCAATAGTAATCATTATATTTTCGGCGATTGTGAAATTCGCCAGACCATGTTTTTCCTTCAGAAATGGACTTCCAAAGAAGCTTATAATACTCAACAGGATGTTCGTGAGAACTTATCAGGTCTATATTTTTTCCAATCAGACCATCCTCATAGGCGCTCATCTCTCGAAACTGAGTATTGCTATATTCAACAATACCTTCATCGTCTGTGATAATAACGGCGGAACCACTTTTTTCAATGGCGGTACTCAACATTCGCAGATTGTCATTTTTAATGAGATTTTCGGTGATATCGGTTACCATCGAGATGATAAATCTAATTTTTCCTTCAGAATCTCTAAGTGTTTTGTTGATCCAACGACATATAATGACGGTTCCATTTTTGGCGATATTGCTATTGATACTTTCTACGTGATCTTGTGTAAAAACGTCTTCGAAAACTTGAGGAAATGGAAGCTTTTCAGATGGTGCAATCAATTTGACGAGATTTTTACCAATGGCTTCATTGCTAGACCAACCAAAAATATTAACCGATTCATTATTCCAGTCAACAATTTCATAGTCGCTTTTCCAGACTATTGTGGCCAAGGGTCCTTCGTGAAACATGATGCTATAAGCATTTCTAACGCCGTTAATTTCATCAATTTTGTCGTTGTAGAAGGTGTAATCTTCAAGATAGACGATTATTGACCTCGAACTTTTATTCTCCATGCGTGCAGAGAATACAGTGCTTTTTAAAGATCTATCTTGGCGTATCAAATTCAAAATGACATTATCAACATAACCGCTAATGATGAGTCGTTGTATGATGAAATGAAAATAGTCCATTTGATCTTGTGTAATCATCTCATAAAATGACTTACCTTTAAGCTGATCCATCGGGTAACCTAAGTAAGAACAAAAATTTTCAGTTAAGCGAATATAATTTAAAGATTCATCGAGTTCTAGAAGAATCAACGCATTGTTGGCGTATCGCTTAATGAAATGATCTGTGTCTTGAATGTATTTTTCTTGCGGAGACAATTTGAAAGATTCAGGAGAAAAAGAATTTAAATCGCTGTAAAGCATTGGTTTACTAATGTAAAATCCTTGTATGAGTCGACAACCATTTCTATAAAGATGTTGCAACTGCTCATAAGTCTCAACACCTTCTGAGATAACCTCCATATTGAGACTATTCCCAAGGCGAATGATGCTGTCTGTAATAACTGCGCTATCAATGTCGTGAAGCATATTTTTAATAAAGTGAATGTCAATTTTAAGCATATTGACTTTAAGTGTATTGAGTAAAACCAATGAAGAGTAGCCCGTTCCAAAATCGTCTACGGCGAGCCGTAGTCCGAGATCTTTTATGTCAAAAATCAGTTGAGGGGTAAAATCAATTTGAGCAGTTTCTGTAAATTCAAGAATGATTTTGTCTTTTTCAGAACCGATTAGATCACATATTTTTGTTAAAAACCCAGGGGTGGAAAGGTCCCGTCCAGAAATATTAACGTGGATTGGGATATTTTCAAAATTGAGATTGAGTACACTTTCAAGTACCCATAAGTCAATTTCACTGATAATATTCATCGTTTCAGCAATAGGAATAAAGTCTGCGGGCGAAATTAGGCCGCAATCGGGATGGAGCCATCGGATTAAGGCTTCGTAACTTACAATTCGACCTTCCGAAATGTCTACAATAGGTTGAAAAACCAGATAAAATTGTTTTTTTGCGAGTGCACTTGGCAAGTCGCTATATATGCTTAAATAGTTATCGGTCATAGAGAAAAACACCCTCAATTCGTATTTTTTATAATATTACCCTGACAAAGTTCTACAAAACGATTTTATTGAAAATAAAAAGGTATTTATACTAGATTAGGCGAAAATGGAATAGGGTAATAGTGATAAGAGCGATAGGTGCTTTTATAAACATTGCAGGAGGTTTTATTATGAAAATACTCATTGTTGAAGACGATAAGAATTCTATGAAATTAATGCTTCATTTTTTCGATAGATTTGGAATTTGTGATACTGCAAGTGATGGTCTAGAAGCTATTTCAGCAATCATGGCGGCAAATAAGCATTCACAGCGGTATGATCTGATTATATTAGACATCATGATGCCTAATATGGACGGGATTGAAACACTTAAAAG
>JAYVIR010000091.1:0-4970 GCA_043770095.1 Eubacteriales bacterium | reverse complement strand
GAACCTGAACCAGAACCAGAACCAGAACCAGAAGCAGAACCAGAAGCAGAACCAGAACCAGAAGCAGAAGCAGAACCAGAAGCAGAAGCAGAATCCATCGGTATTAGATCAATTGAACCAAAACAAACAATAGAGCCTTATGAAATAGGGGATAAATTTTGGGGAGAAGACGTTTTAAAATCTTATAACGAGGTTGTTGGCTGCATAACTTTGGTTGAGGAAATTGGGCATAAAAAGGAATCTTCACCGGTATTAAGTATGAATAATCTTGAACTGGTTGAAATTGAAACAGAGTTTTGGGGTGTGATAAAAGATTACGTTTTTATAACGTCAAGCGAACCCATTCAAACGCAAGAGAAGCATCAAAGGAAAAGAGCAACTGTTAGAAAAGTGTTTAATAGCGTATTGGATTCTTCCGTGGTAAAAGAACTCAGTCAATATATGCTTGGGAAAATTGCTGGAGAAACTTTGTTGGATCCTAACAAATTGATCATTGTTAAGCAAAGAGATTTAATTACTGAAGAGGTCATCAGACATGCTGAGAGTGAAGGCCTTTTAGTAGAATTGATTTTGCAAATGACAATGACAGGACTGGAAGTGTAACTTATGGAGATTAAAGAGCATGACAAGATGTTTGAAGAACTTGTCAGTAAAATTATAGAGATGAACAGCAGTCCAGAAGACCACTATGAAGTCGTTGCACTGCTCGAATCTTTTGGTTGGAATGACTTAAGAGTGTCATCCAATTTTGGCGTTGAAGATCTTTTCGAATTAGGCATTAACATTTATGATGCCATTAAGAAGAGAGGCATGGTTGGGGGCATTGTCTCTAAGAAAAAAGTAAGTATTTTACAAACAATCATTTTGCTTGCAAAAAGTTTTTTAAGGGGTGTTATTTTTGCACTCCCGATGGCAATATCCGTCATTGCAATGCTGACACTTAAACTTTCACTATGGTCTTATCAGTATTTATCAACTGAACTGGCAACCAGCATTGCCATTGCGACCATTTTGAGTTTTATTACCATCGGAGGTTTCACGCAGGCAATTGCACGGCGAGGCTATTTCTATATCAGCCAAGATTATTACAATATGGCTCGAAAAATAACCTTTAAGTTTATTAAAATGGGCTATCTTGCCGCTGCGGTCGTCATTGTAGTGCTCATGCTTTTAAATACTTTTTTTAATTTGTTTCCGTTCTTTATGCTGAGCGCAATTATAATTTATTATTTGCTGCTATGTGCCATATGGCTCTCAGTAACGGTTATGTATATTCTCCAAAAAGAAATACTTTTTACAGCCTTACTTAGCGTAGGTATAGCAATTGTCTATTTTTTATTCAATGTGATTGGCATCGATATTATTTTTTCACAGCTCATTGCACTGACAATTGTCTCTATTTTGGGATCAATTATGGTTTACTATTATTTTAGAAAAGCTGAAGCAAAAATGGAAAAAGGCATTGCGGCAAAATTGCCAAGAATGTCTATTACGATTTATTCTGTAACGCCGTATTTTCTGTATGGGATTAGTTATTTTTCTTTTCTTTATGTAGACAGGGTAATGGCATGGTCGACAAATGATATTTTTATGCCCTATCTAATTTGGTTTAGAGGCGCATATGAGCTGGGTCTAGATTTTGGATTATTAGGACTAATGATTCCAATGGGTGTTAATGAAGTAATTATCAACAATTTTGTGTTGAATTTAGAGTTTAATGAGAATAGTTTTAAGATTTCTGACACGAAATTATTTAACGGCTATTATTTCAAATTGTATTTTAGGGCACTAATAACGTCTGGGATTATTTCAATTTTGAGTGCTATTTTTGTATATGTTTTCGTAAGGATTCTTAACGGCGAGTTAGACCATCTCGGGGTTGAAACATTGATTACATCTGATATTACATGGTTTGTTTTTCAATGGTCACTGGTCGCATATGCGGTTATAGCAACTTCACTTTTAAATGCCGTGACTATGTTTTCACTATCCAACCCATTTGACATTAACAAAGCGATTCTATATGCCTTTTCCGTAAATTGCATGGTTGGATTCTTACTCAGCAGATGGGCAGATTATCATTATGCTATTTTTGGTTTGGTTATAGGTGCCTTCGTATTTCTATATTTTTCAACCAAAGCGGCTTTAAAGACAATTAATGAGCTAGATTACTATTTATATGCGGCCTCTTAAAAACGCTAATTAGAAAATGAACATTGCAAAAAGAGGGGGATTTTCATGTATGACTATAGCAGTTTTGCAGTCCATTTTTTCCCTGTGTTTAAATACGCCGCAGCGCTTATATTATTATTCATTTTGCTTCCTAAATTCATCATTCTAAAAAAAAATCGGTTTTCAGACGGCAATTTCTATGGCTACTTATTTGACACGATTCTGTTGTTTATTGTATTAAGCTACATTCTTATTTTTAGCAAATTATATGAACTGTTGGCTGTAATAGGGTTATTGGTTATTCTAATTTATAATGGACTCGCAAGAAAAAAAGGACAGGCATCGGTAAATGAAATTTTACACAATTTTAAAATTTGGGTATTTGATTTTTGGGATGGGCTGATTAAGCCAATTTCAAGAAAGATGATTCTGACTCATTGGTGGGAACGGATATCGAAATTATTAAAGCATAATTACAGGTATGTTTTTTTAGCCATTCCCCTATATGGATTTGCTGCGTGGCTTAGATTTTATGATGTGTTTGTTCATGCAGCTCTGCCGTTGTCAGACTCATACGTCACGCTCGCTTGGATGAAATATATCAATCAAAGAATAATCTTTCATGATGGCTTATACACTCAGGGGTTTCATATATTTCTCTCTTTATTGTCAAAATTTTCCGCAACAAATCCACTGTTTATTCTAAAATACACTGGACCCGTTAATGCCATGATGATTATTGGCAGCGTTTGGTTTTTTATTTATAAAGTCACAGGGTCAAAATCTTCAGGCTATTTTGGCGTAGTGGTTTATGGTTGCACTGGTCTTTATTTTGACGCAGATTTCGTAAGGCAGGTAGCCACCAATTCTCAGGAATTTGCAATGCTGTTTATTCTTCCGACCATATGGTATTTGATACAATATTTTGAGGAGAAGGACATTAATTATTTACTGATGGCATTCAGCGGTTTGAGCGTCATTGGGCTTGTCCATTCCCTTATTTTTGTTTATGTGGTACTGCTCTCAGGGTCAATTATGATTGCAAGAATAATAGTAGATTGGTCCAAAGCTTTTAAACCCGTTTTAATGACGATAGGGGCGGGACTTATTGCAACATTAATCTCCTTATTGCCGATAGGCATTGGTTATTTATTGGGTTTCCACCCTCATGAATCTTCGCTTGAATATCTGGGTCGAATATCCGAAAGACTTCAACTGACTCCAATCGGTGTTCGTGAGTTTCTTTTTTTAATAGGGATCGGTGCTACTTTAATATTTATAGTACTTCCAAAAGTAGAAGTGGTTATTAGAAAACGTCTCTTTACAGTGTTGTTTATTTTTGGTGCAGTAGCAGTGCTGTATTGGGTCGTTCCGGTAATCACGCAAAGTGTTTTGATTGAGTCAAGAAAATCGATCCTGTTCGTTTTATTTTTAGCCGTTGGTTCAGGCATTTGCCACGCATTATTCATCAAACCCTTTGAACGATTTGATCCCAATAGCTTTATAGGAATAACTATAACCTTTTTGAGCTTTGTAATCATCGTAGGCACGCTAAAACCAATGCCGTTCATTCCGATTAAAATGGAAAGCGATACCCATGTTGAACAGTACCTCAGAATTAACGAAAACTTTAAACCAAGCGAGTGGATGATTGTTTCACAAGAAGAAGAGTACGCGCTTGTTTTGGGAACTGGATTTCATATGTTTACAAGAGATTTTATTAGAGATTTTTCGACAAGCAGCAAATTGTTAAAATATAAAGATGAAAAGAGCAATAAAAACATCAAAATACCAGATATTTTTATTTACTACGAAAAAAATGTTTTTAGGTCTGAGTATGATGAAATGAAAGAGGTTTACGATAGACGCGAAGCGGAAAGACCAAATCTGAAAAAATGGCTAGATGCTTATAAAAAGAACACTGGAAACCTTCAGGTTTATTTTGAAGATGAAGATTTGATTATTTACTGGATCCATACGCCGTTTACGAAGGAAGAAAAGTATATAGAAATATGGGGATATTGATCTTGAGATTGGAGGTGGGCTTTTGGACAGTTTAACAATAGGGTATGCCATATTTAACTTGCTGTGGATGATCTACCTTTTCATGCTTATGTTCTATCTCATTCCATTTTTATATACGATTGGCAGGAGCGCCTTTGAAAGCAATTTACAACTTTTTTTTTCAGTGCTAACATCGAGCACTTTGATCGTATTACTCGGGATGTTCCTCTCTACAATGGCCAAGTTAATCGACCCGATGTCGGTGAAATTGATAACGCTTTTTTTCTTAATCGGTATTGGTTATCTTCATAACAAATCAAAATCGAGCGAAGAAATTAGTTTGGTTAAACAAGGTTATCTAGAACTGTTAGACCTTTTAGACACAGACCTATCCGTGAAAGAACGCATTAATTTTGTATTTTCAAACGTCGCCATTTCAATAAAAAAAATAGGATCAGGGATTTATTTGAAAATAAAAGGCAGTCCTATGCTCGTTCTATTGAATCTAATCACTTTTGGGGCCGCCTTTTTTGTCAGAGCATACCATGCTGTAACCCATTACACCTTACCGGCATCAGATACTTATTCTCATTTGGTCTGGATCAAGTTTCTCAATGACAATACGCTTTATCCAGAAGGTATTTCACCTTATGGTATGCATGTAATTTTTTCATACATGAGCACGCTCTTTAATGTCAACGTCTTTCAATTGGTTAGATTTTTAGGTCCGTTAATTGGGCTGATCATCATTGCTTCAATTTATAGTTTTGTGCAATTAAATTTTAAAGGTTCAA
>JAYVIR010000090.1:0-13884 GCA_043770095.1 Eubacteriales bacterium | reverse complement strand
TTTAAAAATCTATAATAATTTCTGACTGCAAATTTCATTTTACATCCTCCTTTACTTAAGTTTTAACTACAAACCTATTCTACAATAAGTTTTTTACAGATGCAAATTTAATGAAAATTTTGTAATATAGTTGTAATAATTATTGTACGTTGCTTTTATTAGAACGTTATTAAAAATATAACGTATAAAATTATTTGAACCACTTTTTCCACCAGGCTAATTGTTCGGTCTGAATGAAATCTGTGTCTTCGGCGCTCTGAGGTGTATGAACAGTAGCGGCGCTCATTGTTAATTTTAGAACATTTTCTTGTTCAGATTTTAGCAACACTTGGAAATTTTTAATGATATCGTCTTTAGACGCTAATTGCAAGTCTTTCACTTCAAGTTGCTTTTCAAGACTTGCTACTTGTTTTTCGAGTTGTGCCATTAGTAACTGAAATGAATCGGGTTGAGGTGTTTCGTGCTTTAAGACCTCTTCTGGGGCTTCATTTGTCAGAATAAATGTTTCGGTAGTTTCAAAAATATCTATATTCTCATTTAATGCAGTACTCATTTCACATTTTTCGTGCTGCTCGACTTCTATGTTTTTTATGGATTCTGTCAGTTGTTCCAGTGGCTCTGGAATACTTTCTAAATTAACTTTAGCTCTTACACTCCCAATTCCTAGACACGCTTCAATATTTCTTCGCTTTAGCATCTGACTTCCCTCACTTTGCGGATTTCATAGACAATAAGTTAAAACAAGCAACGGACGCAATAATAAGCCCACCGCTGATTAATTTTGTATACGGGATATTTTCTCCTAAAATCAAAAAGGCTAAAATTAATGAAAATACAGGCACTAAGTTAATAAATATATTGGTCTTAGCCGGCCCAATTTTTTGAATAGAATCTTGTTGAATGCCATAACCTATAACCGATGCAAAGAGTGCCATATAAAGAACAGAACCCCATGCACTGACAGGTGCGTGAATTGATGCATCAATCATTCCCTCGTATAATGCAAATGGCACTACCATGACCGTACAGGTTAGGAAGGCATAAGCCGTCATGACAATGGGTTTGAAATTTACAATGTACTTTTTGACGAGGATTGAGTAGCACGCCCAACAGAATACGGCTACAAGCATAATGAGTTCGCCAATATTGCGTTTCATTTCAAGCAAACTCGATAAATCCCAGTTGGTAATGGTAAGTACCACACCAAGCAGTGCGAGTCCCAAAAGTCCCAACTTTGCAGGACTAAGTTTTTCTTTATAAAAAATACTAAGAAGCACTGCCGTCATAATTGGATTGGTTGCGGCAAGCATTGAGGCGCTAGAGGCAGAGGTATATTTAAGCGCTGTGAAGAAAAGCACGTGATAGCCTGTCATGCCCACTAAGCCTAAAATAAGAACAGATTTCCACTGGATCCAATTCAATTGCAGCGATTTAGGATGTTTAATCCAAAGTATTGGAAACAGTATGATAGAAGCAAAAAAGAATCTGTAAAAAGTTAATGTCCACGGTCCAAAACTACCGACACTACTTTTACCAGCTATAAAAGCGCCTGCCCAAAAAACACAGGCCATGATCATTAAAAGATAATTTTTCATTAGTGCCTCCCTTTTATCTGTTGATTGTTCTTATGATATAGGGCTATTATATCTAAAAAAGCTGTAAGTATACACTTACAGCTTAAATTTGACTATAAAATTTTATAAATTATTTAACGTAAGTGCCACCAATGAGGTTAAGTGCACACGCATTTGCTTTTTCACAAACTTCTTGCTCATTCATTGTAAGGAGTTCGTAGTTTCTCATAATCCACTTTCCATTTACCATAACGTCTTTAACATCAGAGGCTTGAGCACTGTAAACTAAAGAAGCAGTCATGTTAAATCTTGGGTAGAAATGCGGTTTCTTAAGATCAATCATAATGAGGTCAGCTAAATAGCCTTCCTTGATTTGACCAATAGAACCTTCTAAGCCAAGTGCCTTTGCGCCATTAACAGTTGCCATTTCAAGCGCTGTATAGGCTGGCACTAAAGTTGGGTCTTCATGAACCGCTTTATGAACGGTTGCAACAAGATTCATTTCTTCGAAAAGATTTAAATTGTTATTGCTAGAAGAACCGTCTGTGCCAAGTGCCACATTCACGCCGGCTTCGAGCATTTTCTTAACAGGTGCGAAACCATTGCCAAGCTTTAAATTAGAGCCTGGGTTGTGAATCACATTGACTTTCTTCTTTGCCAAAATAGCGATGTCTTCATCGGAAAGATGAACACAATGCGCAGCAATCGTTGGATACTCGAACAAACCGAGGCTATCCACATAGGCAATTGGCGTCATGCCAAGAGATTCAATTGAATCTGCCACTTCTTTGCTGCTTTCAGAGAGGTGAATGTGCAGACGACATTTTTCGACTTCATTGGTTTTAAGAAGATGCTCAAGGAAAGGTTTCTCACAACTATAAGGCGCATGAGGCGCTAAATCCACTTGAATACGGCCATCCGCTTTTCCATGCCATTCATTTTTGAAAGTCAAACTTTCTGCTAATTTTTGAGCGCCCACTTCTGCATTGCCAACCATACCACGTGCTAAATTTGCACGTATGCCTGTTGTTTCAACAGCTTTTGCAACATCGTCCATGAAGAAATACATGTCTGCAAATGAAGTAATGCCACTTCTAATCATTTCAGCAATGCTGAGCATTGAGCCCCAATAAACGTCATTCGCTGTCAATTTGTCTTCAATCGGCCAAATTTTTTCAGTGAGCCAAGGCCAAAATGGGAGATCATCTGCATAATTTCTAAGTAAACTCATGCCAATATGCGTATGTGCATTAACAAGACCTGGCATTACCAAGTGATTGTCTGCATCGATTAATTCATCGGCTACAAACCCTTCTGGGGCATTTCCAATAGCGATGATTTTATTGTCTTCTATATATATATCCGCATTTTGTCTTAATTGATCGCCTTCAGCCATGGTAAGCAATAAAGCATTTTGAATTTTAATTTTCATAAAAGGTTATCTCCTTAATTTAACGAATACGGTTGATTTTAAATTTAAAGACTTCCGGATTGAAATAATCCAATGAATAGAGTACTGCCCGACCTTCACGGTCATAATGAATTTGGTGAAGCAAGATATACAAAGACTCTTCACTGACATTGAGTTCTTCAATCATTTCTTGAGTTGGTTTTGTCGGCAAAATGTATGACACTGCACTTTCGACAAAAATACCAAATTCACTTTCTAAGTATGAAAACATGGACTGATCTTTAATATCATACGGAATTGATTTGAAATATGAAATAGGCATGGAGTCAACACAGTAAGCGGCAAAGTTGCCATTAGCCGTTCGCAGACGTTTAAAAGTCACCACTTTTTCGTCTCTTGGCATGCCCAATTTTTCAATCATTTCCTCAGTCGGTGTTTTAATTTCAATGCCAATCCATTTTGTCCCTGGCTCATGACCAAATTTTTCAATGGTAAGCGTTACCGATTCTAAACGCTCAAGTCCACTTTCGATTTGAAGTGGTCGCTTGTTTAAATAAGTGCCTTTGCCTTGAATTTTATATACAATTCGTTCTTGTTCAAGTAATGCCAAGGCCTCTCGAACTGTATAGCGACTAACCCCTAACATTTTCATTAAGTTTGCTTCCGAAGGCAAAAGACCATTCGATTGGAGCCCTGTTTTATGAATAAATTCAAGAATTTTTGCTTTTGCTTTTTGACTTAACGAAACGTTCTTCTCTTTGATTTTCATATAAACTCCCACTTGTTAGACATCAGATATCGTTTTAATAATATCAGATGATTAACCGCATTTCAAGGAAAACGTCCGATACTTGTTAAATATCAGACGTTATTTTCGTACAAGTTTTTCTGACAAGTTCAACTTTTGCATGAAGCTTTGCCATTTCTTTTTTAAAGATCACTGTAAAGATTAAAAACATCAATACATACTGGATATTCGAATAATTATAAAAACGAATTTCAATGACCAATTTAACGCCAAAAATTAGCAAACAAGCATATGATGTTCCAAAGAACATAGCGATCATTTGAAGCTTTTCCATTGTCTGCTTAAACAATTTCTTATCTTTTTTGCTTTCCCATACTTTCTCGAGTTCAATTTCTTGAATCAGTTCGCTAAAGCCTTTTACTAGGGTCTTTTTACGACGATTAACGAGTTTGAGCCACAAGTCGTAACCATAAATGCCACCGTAACCCATCGTTGCGCCAAAAAACAAAGCACTGATACATAAAATGACTGCCATAAGTGAACTGTCAAAATTTAAGCCTAAAAATTTACGATATAGCACATCTTCCATGAACGTATAGCTTGTAAATAAGAAAATAAGCCCCATACACCACGTCAAGAAAAATTGATATATTTTCTTTCCATTGAATTGAATCATTTTACTGTCATCTCCTTTTGAATTGTCCAAAAGTATTATACTACAAACAGCAAAGTTATTTCAAAAAAATTTTTATCATAAGCCAATATTTCTGTATTTAGACGCACGTTCATTGATGAGTTCTTCAGAAGTTAAGCTCATTAAGGCGCTGAATGTTTCTAGGAGAAGCGTTTTCATCGCTTGAGCAGTTTGGATCAGGTCAATGGCTTCAGTTTCATCTGTTTCAATTTCCGGAATAAGACCATCAATTATTTTGAAGTCGATGAGGTCTCTTGCGGTAATTTTCATTAGGGTTGCTGCTTCTGCGCTTCGACTTGAGTCTTTCCATAGAATTGACGCAAAACCTTCAGGGCTTAGCACGCTGTATATTGCATTTTCAAGCATAAAGACTTTATTGGCAATGCCAAGTGCCAAAGCACCACCACTGCCACCTTCGCCGATGATGATTGAAACGACAGGTACTTTTAATTGAGCCATCTCAATCAAGTTTCTCGCTATAGCTTCCCCTTGTCCACGTTCCTCAGCGCCTAAACCGCAAAATGCCCCTGGAGTGTCAATAAAACATAGAATAGGTCTGTTGAATTTTTCTGCCTGCTTCATGAGTCTTAAGGCTTTTCGGTAGCCTTCAGGATGTGGCATGCCAAAATTACGTTTGACGTTTTCATGAACGTCTCTGCCTTTTTGGTGACCAATGACGGTTATAGGCATATCGCCAAGCATGGCCATACCAGCAACGATGGCTTCATCGTCTCGATAATTGCGGTCGCCGTGAAACTCTATAAAATTTTCAAAAATCTGCGAGATGTAGTCCAAAGTCGTTGGACGCCCTTTCATTCTGGCTTTAAGAACAGAGTTCCATGCTGCAGTATGAACGTGTGGTTGCTTTTCGATGCGTTTTTGCGTGACCTCTATTTGATTAGACTTCATACCTTCTGCCTCCGTGAATTCGTATAATTTGAGAAATGGTTTTCTGAAGTTGTTCACGCGGAACAATCTTGTCTATAAAGCCATGCTCAAGCAAAAACTCGGAAGTTTGGAAGCCATCAGGAAGTTTTTGTCTTATGGTCTGTTCAATCACGCGAGGACCAGCAAATCCGATGAGTGCGCCCGGTTCTGCTAAAATAATGTCGCCAAGCATGGCAAAACTTGCTGTTACCCCACCTGTTGTCGGATCTGTCAAAATGCTGACGTAGAGTCCGCCTGAACGGTTTAGCTGTGAAAGTGCTATGCTTGTTTTCGCCATTTGCATTAATGAAAATATGCCTTCTTGCATTCTTGCGCCGCCAGAAGCTGTTAAGATAATGAGCGGCAATTTTTGTGCTTCTGCAAATTCAATCAGCTTTGTAATGCGCTCGCCAACTGCAACGCCCATACTGCCCATCATGAAAGAAGAATCCATAACGCCAATAGCACAGGCATAACCGCCTATACTCGCAGATCCGGTTAAAATGGCTTCAGTTCGGGTTGTTTTTAGCCTTTCAGCTTCAACTTTGCTAGTGTAGTTAGGAAAATCGAGCGGGTTAGAACCAACGACATTTTCAAATAGAGGCTTAAAACTATTGTGGTCAATAAGTGTTTTCAACCGGTCCATTGGCACCAATCGGCTATGATAACCACACTTAATGCACACGCCTTGCAGTTCTTCTTGGATTTCTCGGTCTTGCATGGCGCCGCATTTTTTACATTTATGATATAAACCCTCAGGGACTTGCCCTGTAAAATTAAAATTGGTCGTGCCAGTAGCTCTTTGTAATTCTTCGGGTTTTAGCTGAATATATTTTGTTTTTTTGAATAGTTTTCCAAATATTTTATTCATTTATTTAGTCTCCAATAGTTGACCGATAAAACCTGTATCGTAAAGGCCTGACGCAAATGCGTCTTCGTTTATCAACTGATATTGAAAGTCGATATTTGTCTTCACGCCTGTAATCAAAAGTTCACCAAGCGCTCTCTTCATCCGGAGGATCGCTTCTTCACGAGTTGGTGCGTGGACAATTAACTTGCCTAGCATTGAATCATAAGTTGGCGGTATTTTATAGCCTCTATAAATTGCCGAATCAATTCTAACACCTAATCCACCCGGTAAAAATAATTCTTCGATGGTTCCTGGAGACGGTCTGAACTGAAATGCTGGATCCTCTGCGTTAATTCTGCATTCAATGGCGTGACCATTAATTCGAAGATCCTCTTGATTCATCTTGAGTGGTTTCCCATAAGCAATTTCAATTTGAAGTCTGATTAAGTCAACGCCAGTTACCATTTCAGTTACAGGATGCTCCACTTGAATGCGCGTGTTCATTTCTATGAAGTAAAAACGGTGCTTCGCATCCATCAAGAATTCCATTGTTCCAGCATTTTGATAGCTTACATGTTCCGCGCCCTTAACAGCAAGCTCTCCGAGCATTACCCGTTCCGCTTCACTGAGCACTGAAGATGGTGCCTCCTCCAATACTTTTTGGTTTCTTCGCTGCATGCTGCAATCGCGTTCGCCTAAATGAAGAATTTTTCCATGCTCATCTGCTAGAATTTGAATTTCAATATGCTTTGGATTCACAATGAATTTTTCCATATACATTGTATCGTCGCCAAAAGCATTATAGGCTTCCATTTTTGCCATTTCAAATTGGGAAGCTAATTCTTCTTCTGCCCAAGCGATGCGCATCCCCTTGCCACCACCACCAGCTGAGGCTTTTACAATAACAGGGTATTCAATCTCAGCTGCCAATTTTAGTGCATGCTCCAAGTTTGCAATAGCGCCGTCAGAACCGGGAACGACAGGAACACCCGCTTCAATCATCATTTGTCGCGCCATAGACTTATCACCCATTTTTTCAATGACTTGCGCACTTGGGCCAATAAATTTTATTTGGCACTCATCACACAACCGAGCAAATTTTGAGTTTTCCGAAAGAAATCCAAAGCCAGGGTGTATGGCATCGCAGCCCGTTAAAATGGCAGCGCTCAGTATATTTTGGATATGTAAATACGAGTTATTCGACCGATCTTTGCCAATACAAATGGCTTCGTCCGCCAATTCTTTGTGGAGCGCATCCTGATCCATTTGTGAATAAACGGCAACCGTCTCAATGCCCATTTCTCGACAGGCTCTAATAATTCTGACTGCTATTTCACCGCGATTGGCGACTAATATTTTTTTAAACATCGTGTTTGCCTCTTTTCTGGTTTGTTAGGTTTGGTTAGCTTACGTTAGATTGGTCTACCGGTTTAGCCGATTCTTACAATCGTCTGTCCGTATTCAACAACCGACTCATTTTCCAAATAAATTTCAAGAATAGTGCCCTCTTTTTCTGCATTGATCTCATTCATAACCTTCATCGCTTCAACAATGCAAAGCACATCGCCCTTTTTAACTTTTTGTCCGACTTCAATAAATGAAGGACTGGTAGGGTTTGGAGAAGCATAGTATACGCCAACAAGCGGAGAGGTAATCAAATAACCCTCTAATACTTGTGGTGTTGATGGTGAAAGTTCTGTAACGTCAGGCATCTTTATTTCCGAAGGTGCTAATTGCGATGACTTCGCTATAAGTGTCTCATCAGGCTGAATGACTGAATGTGACTGCGCTATTTTTGTGACATTTTCTTGCTTCTCTATGCCAGCACTCTTAGATTTTTCAATTTTGAATTTAAGACCATCTTTTTGATATTGAAAACTTGTAAGTTCAGATTGATTGATTAATATTATAAGCTCTTTCATTTCATTAAAATTCATAGTGACCTCCGAGTAATACCTGTTATTATTAATAGGTTATAGTATATATTATTAGTACTTGATACTAATTTGTCAATCCCTCATTTTTTGTCCCACTAAAAAACCCCAGTTACTATTCGTTTAAATAGTGTCTGGGGTTTTAATTTATTTACATTTTTAATAAACGATATCCGCTTACAAAAGCTTAGAATATGACCTTCTCATAATTGTCTTCAACATATCTTGAAAGCGTGTACATCAAGTCTGATAGGCGGTTCACATATTTAAGAACATTTTCGTTAAGGTCATCATGGTGCATGACTTTGACTATTTGTCTCTCCCCTCTTCTTGCGACAGTTCGACAAATATGGAAATGTGCACTGGCAATATTATCCCCAGGAATAACAAAATATTCTGGTGTCTCAAAGAATTTTAAGTACTCGTCTATTTGATCTTCAAGAAAATAGACGTCCTCTTCGGTAATTGTGGTTTTGAGCAGCGATGTTTCTATTGTAGCAAGCTCCGCACAAACGTCGAATAATTTACGCTGAATGTCATGAAGCAATCTTCTGGTTTTCTCATCTGAAGGGTTTACGTAATGTTTGGCAAGGCCTATAAAACTGACAAGTTCGTCAATGGTCCCATATGCCTCTACACGCGGATCATCTTTAAATACACTGGTTTGGTCAAAGAGACTTGTTCTGCCTTTGTCTCCTGTTCTTGTGTAAACAACCATTTCTTCTGGTTTGCGTTGATCATCTCTCATAATTTTAGTCTCCTTTGTCTTCCTATTTCAAGTCAACTTACTATATTATTGACGCAAATGCTCTATACTGATATAATAACTTTAAAATCATTACAATTCAAGATGCGTTTCAAATTTGTATTAATAATAGGAGGTGTACTGAAGATGGATGTCCCCAAATATTTAGCAGATAATGGCGTAAAACCCTCTTTTCAACGCATTAAAATTTTAGATTATCTCATTAAAGAAAAAAATCATCCTACTGTAAATGACATATATCTCTCGCTCCTTGACATTATCCCGACACTTTCAAAGACGACTGTATACAATACATTGAACTTGCTCATAGAACATCGTTTAGTCAACGAGGTGCTCATTGAAGAAAATGAAGTGCGTTATGAGTTTTCAGAAGGACTTCATGGTCATTTTAAATGCAGTGCCTGCGGTCTCTTAATGGATATTCCTATTTTAATCGATGTAAAATCCATCAGTGATTTAAAAAATTATACCATCACCGAACAGCATGTTTTCTTTAAAGGCATTTGCAATAAGTGCTTAAAGAAACAATAACGTTTTTAAACCAAATAAGCGTTGGCTATAAATCAGCGAAGAAGAGTACCTGATTTATAGCCATTTTTTTAAGCCCTTCTAATTTATTCAAACCTACTTTTACTATAACCCTTCTATTAATATAACCCGGGCTGGTGCCGCTTCTGCCCCGACAATATTGATTGGCAGTGCAAGCATTTTATAGGCGCCAGGTATGATGTGTTTTAATCTTAGCCCTTCAATAATCATTATTTCATTTTTTAACAATGCCTTATGTGTCTCATGTTCAGGCTGATTTCGCTCAATGGTCATCGCATCAATACCGACCCCTTTTACGCCTTTTGAAACCAAAAAAAGCGCCGCATCAGCAGATAAATATACAAAATTAGGATTATAGGCATCTTCTAGCGAATTTCTTGTTTTGAACAACAAAAAATCATTTTCCTGAATATCATATCCTATCAAATTATCAATTCCAATCACTTGCTCAACACCCATCAAATCAAGAACACGGCAATTGGTAACCTCTTTGGTCATACTTAGCTGATCAATTGTCTTTCCCTCTTTAAAATAGTGGCTAGGCGCGTCGACGTGGGTCCCTGAATGCAAATCCAATAAAATTTTATGAATCACAACAGCATTTTCTTCTAAAGATTTGATTGGAATGAGCTCTGGTCTTCTGGATGGTTCGTTTTTGTATACAGGCATATTGATATCTATTGGCATTGAAACGTCATAATATTTCATATAATCACCTCTTTGAGTCTATAATACCCACTGAGTGGGAAATATATCGTTCTGTATTAGCGCTGTTCATGATTAATCAGAAAATTTTGTATAATTAGGGGCATTCTTAAACTATAATATGATTATCGATCCAGTGTCTTATACTATATTTTTCTACCCGCACTCATTTGGACGTTACTAGGGACTGTTTTTTTCTCAATCACACCTTGGGTTGCTTTAGTTCAAGCACTTTTTCTATTTTTTGCAATGCTTTTCATGCTTCTTTCAAGCCAATCTAATTTTGGACATTTGAATCAGTATATTAAAAAATTGTTGCTGCTTGGAGAAATGCAAACGGCTAGCGAAAAAATTACTTATCAGGTACAAAACAGAACTTTCAAGTGATAATTGAACAACATTCGCAATATTTTAATCATGATTTCGCAAATATCTGACAACTACAACCTATTGGCGCTTAATACTTCCATAGAAGCCGCTAGAGCAGGCGAAGTAGGCAGATGGTTTGCTGTGGTCGCAGATGAAGTTAGAAAGCTTGCAGAGCAATTTAATATCTCTACTGAGCAAATTCAAAAAATCATTTCAAAAACATCCTTAATGACCAATGATGCATTTGAAAAAATTCATATAGAAGTTGATATTTCAAAAGAAAACATTCAAAGCGCCATCCACGCCGTTAAAGATATTGACTCTATGGTTGAAAAACAAACAACCCTTACGGATCAAGTCAATGTCATGATCAATAAGATATCTAACCATATTGAGAATACGACAAGCAATAGCGAAGAAGCTGCCGCGCTTACTGAGGAACAAGCGAGCCCCATGATACATATGACTGAATCTACTAAGAATCTTAACCAAATGTCCTCTCACCTCATGACGCTATTAAAGGCTCAGAGAAGTCGATTAAAATTACAATATTCTAGTAAAGTTAAGCTCGCTGCTTTATCAAATGAATTCTCAAAACTACTGTGTTTCTTTAACCGTTCCCCTTAAATTTAATCAGGCATTTGATTGCATTTTGCTGTTCGATGTTGACATATCGACACTTTAGAGTTTTATAATAGACACATATTTTAAACAGATAAAGCAATAGCCCCTGTTTCAATTGAAAAGGGGCTGTTGCTTTATCGTGTAATGATGTTTAATTCTTTTAATTTATTCTTCTTCTTTTTTAATCATGCTAATTAAGAAATCGTAAGTCATGATATTTTCTTCCGTCTCTTCGTGATTACCAAACTTTTCAATGAGATTGACCAATTCACCATAAAAGTTCTCGTATTCGCCTTGCTTAATATACATTTTGTCATGCATAATAAATCCAGAGCGATCAGTTGTGTTATTTGAATTGTTTTTAACTTTATTTCGAAGGCTATTTAAAAATTTGTCTCTAAAATCGTTGAAAATTGAAATGTATAAGTTTTCAGATTTGCTATAAACTGAGTTTTTTAGTTTATCTGAAATATTAGAATAGTCAATAACAAAAGAGTCTGCGGTTACTTTGAAAAACTTTGCGATGATGCCATTGATTTCTTTTGTGTGATCTAATTCTAAAATACCAATTGAAAGCATTTTTTGAACATGATAATGTACTTTTGCGGGCGCTAGGCCTAAATCATCTGCGACTTCTTTTGCAGTCGATGGCCGTCCTAATTTATGAAATGTTTTGTAGATGGTCAATCTCAATGGATCTGACATGATTTTAATTTCTTCTACAGTCTTTAAAATTCTTTCATTTACCATTCGAATCACCTCATTATTATTTTTATTTTAGACGATTAAAACTCAATTTTAATTAAGAGCAAAATGCCTTCAAAACCTTTACTTGACTAAATGATACCTCATTTTCAAGCAATTGAAAAGGTATTTTTGAAGATTTAACTCATTTGTTTAATAAGAACGTCCATCTTTTTTTATATTATACCCTTTTTCAATAAAACCAAACGTACTAATTCTTGAAAATATATCTTGATCAAACAAAATACTTAGTTTGCAAACACTCTAATTTTCATATATAATTTTTCTAGCATTGGTAATGAAAATCATGTAGAATTACATATTGAATACTTCAATAAAAACAAAATGAAACAAGTTCGGTTGTTTATTTAACCAATCTACTAGGGAGGAACTTATATGATTAAAACAATTAATATTGAGGGCATGAGCTGTGGCCACTGCGAAAACAGAGTTAAAAATGCTTTGTCTAGTGTAGCCGGTCTGGTTATCCTTCGCGTTAGTGCCTCAGATAATATTGCAGAAGTCGAAATTGCAGATGAAAATATGTTAAAAGCTGCAATTGACGCCATTGAAGACGCTGGATATGATGTAATCCCTTCATAATCTGCGTTTAAATGCGTGCAGCTTCAAACTGTTTTTAACTTCAGTATTTTATATCTATATAAACAAAAATGCGGCTGTCTTTTGACGGCCGCATTTTTATTTATACCTATTTTGCATGCAAAAAAATCCTAATACTAACGAATTCTTTTTTCGAATTTTTTTATTTGATCTAATAATTGACCTTTTGGTTCAAGGTCTTTTGAACTTTTAAGAAGTATTCTTGATTTTGCAATATTGCCTTTGTCTGCATAAAGCATAGACAATTGGAATAACATGATGGCTTTGTCTTCATCTCTTTTGATTTTATGTTGTAGCGCAAATTCGTATGAAATAATTGCTTCATTTCGAAGACCGCCTGCTGTCAAGATATAACCGTCAACCATATAGTAAAAGGCTTTATAGGCACTTGATAACCATTTTACGTTAAATGTTTCGTTAAGGTATTTTCTCGCTTTTTCATTGTCTTGTTTTTCGAGTGCTTTCATTGCGAGTGCCACTGAGCCGTGTCTAATGATTGAGTAAGTCATAATGCTTCCAAGTACCAATAAGATTGACATGAAGATAGGATGTCCAATATAACCTAAGTACGCTCCGCCTGCAAAATAAGCAGTGGACAATGCCATTTTAATAATTCTTCCCATTTTTAGTGCC
Source organism: Eubacteriales bacterium (assembly GCA_043770095.1). GTDB lineage: Bacteria > Bacillota > Clostridia > Peptostreptococcales > Acidaminobacteraceae > JBGSUZ01. Next base: position 735 of record JAYVIR010000090.1, on the reverse strand, counting down.
CCTTTTTCAATATTATTTCATAGCAAGTTTTATGGCCGTTTTAGCCGTCTCTATATCCTTGTCAGATTGTTTGAGTTTCATTTCTAAAGGTTTAGATTGATCCATCATTACAAACGACACATTGGTTTGAGTTAAATCAAATTTCTTAACTTTTTTCCACGGGAAAAACAAATTCCCAGTACGGCCAAACATGTCCATATATCCGACGCCGGATTTGGTGATGATTAATTTGCGTGTCATGACATAACATACAATAAAGGCAATTGAGAGCCAATAGCTCATTGCAAGCCAGAGTTTGTAATTACTCCAAACACCATCAATAAAGAATTTAACAGCGGTAAAGAAAATGATTCCCATAACCAGATTAAAAATAAATGTAAAATAGCGATCAAATTTATGTGAAAACTGATACGCGATTGTCTTACGATCTATCTTTTTACTCCCTAAAAAAACGCCCACTATAAATGTAACTCCTAAAGAACTTCCAAGTACATAGGCCAGGAGATTTAAGTCTTTCATCCATTCAAAATTCACTTATTCACCCCCTCCACAAATATTATGCCACAAAAGTCATCGTTCGCATAGCGCTATTACAAGGTTATCTCAATATTTTAAGTGTCTGGTCACAATAAAATTGAAGGTGCTCGATTAATTCGATGCACCTTCACTTTAAAATTGGAGAGGACGTATTGTGAAATTACCGTCTAATGTGCAGCACCTTTTTTTCTAGATTGA
>JAYVIR010000089.1:0-38023 GCA_043770095.1 Eubacteriales bacterium | reverse complement strand
CTTTATCAAGCTAAACGCCAAGGCAAAGATCAAATTGTATGCGAGGAGACAATCCATGCATAAAGCCGTTCTGTATGTCGATGATGAGCGTATGATTTTAGACAGTTTGAAGATTCAATTCGAAAGAGGGTTTGGTTCTGAATTTATTTATGAAACAGCAGATGGTTCCTTTTGAATGAAAATACAACTTTACTGTTGATTAATAGGTTCCGATTTCGTCCACCAAAGCTTCAAAAAGAGTGATAATGTCCTTGTCTGCCTTTCTCAGTCGGCTGGCTAGGCGCATTGCAATGGCTTTCATGATCTTGTAGCCAATGGCTTTATTCGTTTCACAAAATGAAAGAAACGATACACGCTGAAGAACGAGCGCTTCAACAGGCGTGACAGCTTTTACTGTGGCAGAGCGGACGTCGTTGTCAAGCAGTGAAAATTCACCAAAAAATAAATGAAGTGATTCAGGCAAATAGTCACAGGTGTATTCGTCCCCATAAGCAGTATGTTTGAGAATTTCCACATCACCGCGGGTAATCATGAAGAGTTTATCGCCGATTTCGCCTTCCTTAACAATCACATGGTTTTTTGAAAAAAATTCTTTTGTCACAATGACTTCCAATAAGCCTAGTTCTTCATCGGTTAGCGCCTCAAATAGTTCTATGGTTTTTAATTGTTGGGTAAGAATGCTGGTTTTTTCTGCACTCATCTCATCACCGACTTATCAAGATCAGACCTGAATTTTTCTGGACGATGTAATCATCGCTCGGATTAATCAGTGTCTTATTGCGTTCCATAGTGTGAATACCTTTCAAATTCTTGACCAAGGTACTAATGTCTGGCGTTTTTTGAGCGTCAGTAAGGGCATTTTGCTTGAATTCTTTTTCAATGCCCATATTTTCGACAATGCCAATGACAATGGCTTGCCGATCTATTTTAATATAACTGACGACTTCTGAAAATGGCATGTTGATGAGTAATGCAGGAATGGGTTCAAGTTTAAGGGTGTCGCCATCTCCGTTGTTTAAAAGTTTAGAAACGACCTTGGTTATGCCAGAAAAAACAGTGGCATTTGCCAGCAAGAAACGGGTATATTCCTCACTGAGGACGACTTCATCGCAGCGCATGTGCTCTAGATAATTTTTATATTTAACGGTGAGTACTTCTGCGCAAATATATATGTTAGGATTAAGAGAGCGGATCATGAGGACGGTTACTAAAACGCGGGCATCAATGGCCTCTGTGTCATCGCCTTCTCGAGGCTCGCTTAAGACTAAGGCTTTAGTCGCTTCTTTGATATTGGCTCTAATCAAAACGGTTTCATCGGATGTGTCGCCATGTAGGTAGTGAATGCCTTTAAGAGACTCATCTAGAAGCAGGTTAGACATTTTTTCCTGACCGAGACTGTTGATTAAGACCAAATCAGAAATGTGCGTGCCGCTTTCAAAATAGAGAATGTCATTGATGAGGTATTTGAGATCTGATTTATAACCGCAAATTAGAATATGATCCTTCAAAAATTTCAAATCTTTCATCCCCCTATTTTCTTGAAGTTTTTGTTCAACCAAGAATGAAGAAATGCGTCCAGTGGCAATTGAAACAATCACAACGCCAAAAATCATGGTAACAATTCCTGTAATTCTTCCAGGAACGGTCTCTGGAATTTGGTCTCCATAACCGGTTGTGGTGATGGTAACCACAAACCACCACAGGGCGTCCATGGGATTATTAAAATCAAGGTTATTTCGTTCAAACCAGAGAATGAAAAGAAGGATGACAAAGAAAAAAAATGTAGAACTGATCAGAAGCAAAGAAGACTTACGCGTTTTCTTTTTGATTTTCCACATTGAAAGCACCTCCCTTTTGGGGATTTATACCCACATCGAGCGCTTTCAATTACATGTGTTTGTTGCTTAAATCATATGGGTATATTTTAAATAAAATAGATAGATTGGAGTGATTTTAAAATGAAAATTGAGTGGATAGAGGCTTATTCGGTACATGTCTCGGAGTTAGACGAACAACATAAAAAACTTATTCAACTTGTAACGGCACTGGATGAAGGGAGTAAAAAACCTGATTATGTCAAAACAATTCAAATTGTTTTAGATGAATTGATGGCGTATGTCTTGCTTCATTTTCACACAGAAGAGGCGTATCTGCAAAGTGCCCATTATGAAAATCTAGAAAATCATAAAATTCTTCACAGAAAGCTTGCAAAAGACGTGAATGACCGTGTGAATGAAATAATAGCCAAAGAGCCGACAGCATTAGATGTCATTAAGCTCCATAATTTTTTAACCAATTGGGTCAATCAGCATATTTTAGAAGAGGATCAAAAGTATGTTGAGTCTTTGAAGGTAATGCATGATTTGTAAGCTGTTATATTAGACCGGTGTAAATGGTCTTCAATAAAGAAAATTTTCTACTTAGTGGCAATGATAATTTTGACTCTAAGTAGTTTTTTTGTCTGAAATTGGTTTGCAATAAGACCCGTAGCAGTTCCCATTGGGCACACAACGCACCAGCTGCGGGGTTTAAACAAAATGCCTGTGACAATGCCAACGCCTAAGGACATCACCATAAATCTGAAGACTCTAAAAGAAATTTTATTATAATTCCATGCAGCATGTGAGAGCGAGTAAGAAAATACACCAATCATTAATAAAAGCAATAAATATTTAAACCATTTTTTAGTCATAAAATGAGGCATCGTTTGATTCAATGAAATATGAGGAAGCCATTTCCCTAAGATAGAGCCTCTAGGACAATATGAACGACAGTGAATTTTACCCCTCCCCCTTATTGCGTGATACATTGGAGCACCCATGCAGAGAAATCCAAGGATGCCAAAGCGAAAATCTAATACACCTAAAATTAAAAACGATACCATTATTAACCAAGACCATTTCATGTGACTCTTTTTACTCATAATTAACTATCTCCTTTTTTCAACGTTTAGGAGTAATATATCAGAAAGCAAAATGCTTGACAATAGCGCCAAAAATATTCGAAATTTTTAGATAATTACTTGTCAAATAAGAGAGTGGTCTTGTGTATCATCTTGTGCTAAAATAGTGATAGTAAATATAAAACAGCTTTAAGTATTGAAAATACATAATTTTACCCCTATCACAGGGGGGGCGAGGTGGATTCGTGACTAAGATACTTGTAATTGATGATGAATTTGGGATTGTTGAGGTCATACAGGCCTATCTTTTGAAAGAAGGTTTTGACGTTTATATTGCGGTCAACGGAAAAATAGGACTTGAGCTTTATCAACAAGTTCAGCCTGACTTAGTCATATTGGATTTGATGCTCCCAGACATTTCAGGTGAAGAAATTTGCAAAGAAATTCGCCAAAGTTCTCAGGTGCCCATTATCATGTTAACCGCAAAGAAGGAGGAAGCGGATTGTCTAAATGGCTTGTCACTTGGAGCAGATGACTACTTGCTTAAGCCTTTTAGCCCAAAAGTGTTGATGATGCGTGTCCATGTGATCCTAAGAAGGGTTTATTCAGTCGAGAAGGTTGATAAAACGGTTCAAATGCGTTTTAATCAAGGCGATTTAATCATAAACCCCAGTGAGCGACTCGTAATTAAAAAAGGTCAAAACTTAGACGTTACTAAAAACGAATATGAGTTGCTGCTGACCTTTTCTGAGAATCCAAATAGAACCTTTACGCGTGAACAATTGATAGAATCAACTTTTGGCTCAGATTACTTAGGATACGACCGCACGGTAGATGTGCATGTTAAAAACTTGCGCCGAAAAATAGAAGATGACATGAAGGAACCCATTTATATCGTTACCGTTTATGGTGTAGGCTATAAATTTAAAGGGGTGCGAGACTGATGAAGACGATTCAACAAGTGATTCGCAGGTCATTGGTTCAAATTTCGATTCTCATTCTTGTACTGGTTATTTTGTTTACAAACATAGGTTTCACTTGGCTGTTTAAAAGCTATGTGGCACAAATTAGAGAAAATGAAACGAAATTGATCCTATCAACAGTAAAAGATACCTTTAAAGATGAAACGCTGGACACCGATGAAAAGACGCTACTCAGACAGACATCCAATCAAAGTGGCACGCATGTTTTGGTAAGTGACACGCTTGGAAATAGTATTTTTGATTCTGCGATTGGTGGCAATGGCAATAAACGCCCACTTTTGTCTAAGGAAAAGAAAGTGCTTGACCTAGAAAGCCTCATTTATACACCGTATGACATTAAACTTGAAAATGGCACTATTGTAAAGGTTTCCATCGGGCAGCAAGCGGGATGGTTATTTACTCGTGAGGATATTGGATTTGTTTTTAGAGTCAATCTAACCTTTTTAGCCGTACTGATCATGGCACTTACGCTTGTTTGGTTTCTCAGCAAATGGCTCTCACGCAAAATCTCTAATCCGATTGTTCTAATGCACCAAGCGACAGAAGCCATTCACCAAGGACAATATCATGACATCAAACTGGAAAAAAGCGAAACATTGGAATTGAATGACTTAGCCGTAGCTCTGGAAAATTTGGCATTTCAGCTGGATCACCAGGAGGAACTTAGGAAGCGATTAACCACAGATATCGCTCATGAACTAAGAAGTCCGCTAGCGGTTATCAAAAGCCAACTTGAAGGTATTTCAGATGGTGTGCTCGAACCGACTGTCGAGCGCCTTGGACGCCTTGATGGCGAAATTATGAGGCTTACGAAGTTGATTGACGACTTAGGAGAACTCACTGCGGTTGAAAATGAATTGTACAAACTCAATAAGAAGTTATTAAATGTATCTCAGTTGGTAACTGAGATCACTCAGGATTTTGAAATATTATACGAAAGAAACGGCTTACTATTGTTACGAGAAATTGAACAAGACCTTTTTCTCAGTCTCGATGAAGAGCGGTTTAAGCAGATTCTTGTAAACTTACTCTCCAATGCCTATAAATATACAGACTCAGGTTCCGTGACTATTCGCTTGTATCAAGATAAACAGACTGTTGTGATGGAAGTTGAAGACACAGGCATAGGCATTAGTCAAATCGATTTGCCTTTCATTTTTGAACGGTTTTATCGGGTTGATCCGTCTAGGAGTCGCCAAACAGGTGGTTCTGGAATTGGTCTTGCAATTGTCGAGCAACTGGTCAAATCACATGGCGGGAAAATAGAAGCGACCAGCACTCTCGGAAAAGGGACGAAAATTCAAGTCATTCTTCATAAGTTCTTCATAAGTTAAGCGTAAACTGAAATTACGAAAACCGATGGAGGGTTATTATTATGACTAAAAAAACGAAACACATACGAACCATTATTCAGGTCTTTTTCTTTGCATTGGTGGGGCTCATTGCGTTTAATCACACTTTATCGGAATCGGGGCAGAGTATCTCGTTTTTGGGAAGTGCTTCTGTGCATGCCATTTGTCCTTTTGGAGGGGTTGAAACACTCTATCAGTTGTTTACGACTGGAGGGTATATTCAGAAAATCCATTCAGCGACGCTGATACTCATGGGCATTGCGTTCACATTGGCAATTCTCTTTGGTCCCGTCATTTGTGGTTGGGTTTGTCCGATTGGAAGCATTCAAGAGTGGATTGGAACAATTGGAAAAAGAATTTTTGGCGTGCACTATAATCAATTCATGCCAAAGAAACTGGATAGGGTACTCCGATATTTAAGATATATACTATTGGGATTGGTGCTTTATAATACTGCAAGATCTGGACTTCTTTTGTTTACAAATGTGGATCCTTATTTTGCGCTCTTCCATTTTTGGACAGGCGAGACCGCTGTTGCGGCATTGGTTATTTTAGGGGTGACCTTAGCCTTGTCTTTAGTGGTGGAAAGACCTTGGTGTAAATATGCATGTCCTTATGGCGCGCTGTTGGGATTGACAAATCCTATTCGGATTTTTAAAATAAGACGACAGGCCTCTACGTGCATTGACTGCGGAAACTGCGACCGAGCTTGTCCGATGAACATTGAAGTATCAACAAAAGCTGCTGTTACGGATCATCAGTGCATTAGCTGCATGCAGTGTACTTCAGAGGATCGTTGCCCAATTGAAAAAACAGTGGCGTTACTGCCAAGAGTGCCATCGTCTCAAACGCCTAAAAAAAGCTTATCTATTTCAAGGTTTACACTTGGCTTACTTACATTGATTCTTATGTTTGGAGGTATCGCAGCGACTTCTGCGCTGGGCGTCTGGTCGACTGAATCTGAAAAAATACCCGTTAAATACAATGAAGGTGAAGCAAAAGGCAGCTATAATCCAGCAGATATTCGAGGTTCATATACCTTTAAGGAGATATCAGACCTCTTTGGAATTGAGCAAAGCGTGCTTCGTGAAGCTTTCTTAATTCCTGAAACCGAGGATTTGGCCATTTTTAAGTCAAAGAACTTAGAAGCGCTATATGCCGACGCACCGCAAGAAATTGGGAATTCATCGGTTCAAGTTTTCGTAGCACTTTATAACAATTTGCCAATTGATTTAGGCGATGAGTATCTCCTAGAACCTGCAGTAAAGTTGATTCTGGCACATAATTTAGAACTTACAGAGGAACAAAAATCATATTTGCAGACGCACACGGTTAAACTTGACTCAAAAGTAATTCCAGTGACTGAAACAGCGCCAGTTGCGAGCACTACAACGCCTGAAACAAGCACAACTGAGCCTGCCATCAATGGTCAGTCAACGTTCCAATCAGCGCTTGACTTAGGCATTACAGAGGCTCAAATTGAAACGATTATCAACGCAAAAATGCCGGCAACCAATGTGAGCATCCGAAGCTATTGTCAAGAGAATGGTCTTTCATTTTCTGAAGTCAAAGCGGCGCTTAGCGCACTACTCGAATAAGTTTTTTCGGTAAAAAAGGAGGACTTGAAGTGAAGTTAACCCGCCAAGTAATAAAGCGATGAAAATCATTACCTTGGTTGAAAATAAATCCATTTCGGATGCCTATCAATCGGAGCACGGGTTTAGCCTATATATTGAAACGCAGTCGCATAAAATTCTCTTTGACTTAGGTCAAGGAGAATTGTTTTTGGAGAACGCAAAGAAAATGGGCGTTGCGGTTGAAGACGTCGATTTGGTGTTCATTTCACATGGGCATTACGACCATGGTGGAGGACTTGGAGCCTTTTTAAATGCAAATCAGAAGGCTAAAATTTATTTTAAAGACAATGCGTTTGACCCTCATTATTCGCTCAAACATAATGGCGAAAAACGAGACATTGGCTTGGACTCAGCGCTGAGTGAGAATGAACGCTTTGTCTTTGTTAAAGGCGACTTTAAGATAAATGAGACTTTGAGTTTATTCACGGATATTGCTGGAAAAGAATTACCCTTAGAGGGCAATCAGAAAATGCTAATGAACCATTTAGGTGAAATCATTCAAGACAATTTCACCCACGAGCAGAGTCTGCTCATTGAAGAAAACGGCGTGTCACTATTAATCGTGGGCTGTGCCCACAGCGGCCTTGTCAATATACTCAATCACTTAAAACAAGAGGTTGAGAAGCCGATAGACTATGTAATGGGCGGGTTTCATCTGTTTAGACCCACCAATAATGACTATGAGGATTCTAATTTAATTGGGCAAATGGGTGAAGCAATGGTCAAAAGCGGCGCTCAGTTTTACACAGGACACTGCACGGGATTAGGTGCTTATGAAATGCTTAGAACACAATTGAAGGAACGAATAGAGTATTTGGCAACTGGTCGAGTGTTAGAATTATAGCTGACCAATTATTTCTGCCAATCGTTTAAGTCCAATCGCATAATCTTCTAATTTGGCATATGAAAATGACATTCGGATAAAGGTGTTCTTTTTAAAACTATATAAACTTCCAGGATGGATTAGGAGGTTGTCTTTTATAGCTTCTTTAAATAATTTGTCGGTTGAAACATTGCCGTTAAGTTTTAACCAAATATAGAAACCGCCTTCTGGAATATTCCAAGTGGCAAGTGTGCTAAAATATTGGTCTAGCAGTGTCAGCACAAAATTTCTTCTTAGAAGGAGTTCTTTTCTGAAAACGCTCAAATGTTCGTTATATAAGCCACTTTCAATCCATTCAGCAAGCGCCCATTGCGAGAGGGAGCTAGAACCATAATCCGTTTGCATTTTTATGTCGCCAAGCCTTTCAACAACGGCTTCTGGTCCTGCGACCCAACCCACTCGAAGTCCAGGGGCAAGCGATTTAGACGAGCTGCCCAAATACAGTACGTTTCCGCTTTGATCAAGTGATTTCAAAGGCAAAGGTGGTTCTTTTTCAAACCATAATTCTCGGTAGACATCATCTTCAATAATAGGCACTTGATAAGACTGACACCAATTAAGAACCTCTAACCGCCTCTCATGACTCATGTTAATGCCTGTTGGATTGTGAAATGAAGGAATGGTATAAAGAATTGAATTAGAAAAGTCTTGTTTTTTTTCGTCAATCATCCAAGGCATTAGCCCAAAATGATCCATCGGCACCCCTTTCATTGACATGCCACTGGATTCAAAAACATTGAGCGATTTGATGTAGGACGGTTCCTCGACGAAAATTTTTGACCCCGGTTTTAGAATGCTCATTGAAATCAATTGAAGGGCTTGAAGAGAACCTGAGACAATTAATAGTTGAGACGGGTTTGCATCAATGCCATGTATTCTCAAATGGTTGCTGATAACGGTTCTAAGTTCAAGTAGTCCCAGTGGTTCAAGATAATTAAGCGAAAGGGCGCGGGCTGGAATCTTGTTTAAGACTTTTTTCATCATATCGTGTGGAAATAGATCAGGTGACATTTCACCGGTGCCCAATCGGATGATATTTTCTTTGAATTCCAGTTTGTTAATTATTTGAATGGTTGAGAGATTTTCTTTGTGAATGCCAGATTCGATATAGGAAGACCATTCTGGCGATAAATTTGAGAATAAAAGAGACCAAGTGCTATTGATGATAACCGTTCCCTTGCCATAATGACTTTCTATGATGCCTAAAGCAATCAGCTCCGAATACACTTCAACAATGGTGCTTCTGTTGACACCTAGGGTTTGTGCAAGCTCGCGCTGAGAAGGTAGCTTTTGCCCAATTAGCCAGTCACCGCTAGAGATTTTCTTTTTGATATGCCCTATAATTTGTTCACTTAAAGATAATTTCAAGGTTTTATCAGGCAGCCAATCAAAATGAATGTAATCGTTTATTTTTTTACTCATAACAAGCACCCCTCTTTATTTGAATATGATTGAAGTCATTATAACACAATGAGTTGAGTTATCCTTATAAGACAACTTGGTTGGGTTATAATTTTTTTTTGGATGTGTATAGGACACGCTGAAGTCTATATAGTAAATAAAAAAGGGAGTGACAAATTATGAAATTAAACGATTTTAAACTTGAAGTATTCTTTGGAAAACATGAATTTACAGCGCCTTATTTACTGACGCAGTCAGATTGTGAGTCCATGACGGTCAAAGACCTCTTAGCGCTTGAGCCAGGTGCAACAGATCTTCTTATGGACAGTTGGTTGGGTTATACAGAGGTTGCAGGAAGTCCTGACCTCAGAGCAGAAATATCAAAACTATATTCAACCATGGATCAAGATAATATTATTGTCCACATCGGTGCTCAAGAGCCAATCTTTAATTTCATGAATGCCTTTCTTAATCAAGAAGACCATGTCATCTGTCAGTTTCCTGTATATCAATCCCTGTATGAAGTTGCCCATTCGATTGGATGCGAAGTGAGCAAGTGGCACATCAAACAGGGTGATAACGGCTGGTTTATGGATATTGATGAGTTGGAAGCACAAATTAAATCAAACACAAAACTTATCTGTTTGAATAACCCCAACAATCCAACTGGATTTATCTTCACAGAAGCAGAAATGATCAAAATTGCAGAAATCGCTCGAAAGCACAATATCACTGTTTTTTGCGATGAAGTATATAAAGGTCTTGAGCTCGATGGCGTCAAACGTCCATGGTTTGCAGACCTTTACGAAAAAAGCGTGTCATTAGGCGTTATGTCAAAAGCTTATGGATTAGCTGGGCTTAGAATTGGCTGGATTGCCACTAAAGACCAGGATATTCTTGAGAAAATGATAAAAATGAAGCACTATACGAGCATATGCAGCAGCAGTACCGCTGAAATTTTATCGATTGTCGCGTTAAAACACAGTGACGAAATTTTGAGCAAGAACTTGGCATTGGTTGAAAAAAACCTTAAGACAGCGGATCAATTTTTCGAAAAGTTTAAGTCGCTATTTGTATACAATAGACCTGCCGCAGGCCCTGTAGGTTTCCATAAAATGAATATCAAAATGCCAATTGAGCAGTTTGTGGACAAATTAGTCGATGAAACAGGCATTCTGCTTCTTGCATCGGATATCTATGCTTTTGATGGACAGTATTTCCGTATGGGATATGGCAGAGAAGGGTTTGAAACAAATCTTCAGCATTTTGAGAACTATCTGCTTTCGCTGGATTTGGAAGGCGATGTATTTTGAAGACCTTAATACTCGGCAGACAAGACGTCAGCGAACTATTGAATATGCAAGACACAATGAGTGCAGTTGAGGAAGCCTATAAAGCTTTTAGCATGAATCTTGTCGTTCAGCCACCGATTGTGTCCATTGATGTACCAAAGCATAATGGCGAATTGGATATCAAATCTTGTTATTCTAAGACAAACGAATCCATTACCGTTAAAACAGCAGTTGGATTTTGGGACAATCAAGCATCTTACAACCTGCCAACGCTGCTTGCGACCATTATTTTGTACGATGCAAAAAATGGATTTCCTTTATGCATCATGGATGGCAGTTTGATTACAGCTTATCGAACAGGTGCTGCGGGAGGCCTTTCAGCAAAATTACTGGCAAGACCTGATTCGAAAACCGTTGGAATGATTGGCGCAGGTGGACAAGCCAGAATGCAAGTGAGAGCCATCAAAGAAGTCTTGCCAATTGAAACCATAAAGGTGTGGGCACAATCTCATAGGGAATCAGAACAGTATAAAAATGACATTGAAAGTTCAATGGGCATAAAAGTGATCATCTGCACTACGCCTGACGAAGCTATAGAAAATTCGGACATAGTGGTGACGACGACACCTTCAAAACAAGCGATTGTGAAGGCGAAAAGCATCAAATCAGGGACACACATTATTGCAATTGGCGCAGACATGGAAGGTAAGCAGGAACTAGATCCCATGCTTTTCAAAAATGCTAAAATTGTAGTAGACAGCATAGCGCAGTGCCTTCAAAGAGGCGAAACCCGCAATCCTTTTATTGCTGGCATCATCAGTGAAAAGGATATCCATGCAGAAATAGGTGAACTGCTACTTTCTACTAAATATTCGAGGGAAGACAATGTTGAAATCACCATATTTGATTCAACAGGGATGGGTATACAAGACAATACGGTTGCCAGAATGGTTTATGATCGTGCGATTGAACTTGATAAAGGGCAATTTTTAGATCTTGTTTAAAATTTAAAATATACGGGAAATAAAAAAGACTGTCTTATGAAAATTAAGACAGTCCTTTTTTACATATATTTATAACAAAAACCCAAACTTCACTGGGAGAAGTTACAACGCATTATTCAGGTGTAATAAGTGATTCGGCGTAATCTACAGCCTCATCTAAAGCGTCAATTGGTTCCGGGATTTCTACTATATCCGCTACTGCATCTGCTTCAACAACACACTTTTGATAATTAAAGCTCCACGGCACACCATATTGATCGATCAAAGAACCAAAAACAGCGCCCCAGAAAGTGTCTTGAAGTTCCATGCTGATTGTACCGTCGACTTTGAGATGCTCGTAAATCCAATGAATCTGTTCTTCGGTGTCGCAATTAAGATTGACTTGGACATGGTCGCCGATGGTATTTTGACCAATGCTGTCTGAAATATAAATTGTATTTTCATTAAAGATCAGTTCAAGGTGGAGTATTTTTTCGCCAATGTCATCTGGCATGCCTGGATAAGGTTGATCCTTATAGCGCATGAGACCAGAAATTTCAGCTTTTAAGGCGATTTTATAAAAGTTTGCTGCTTCTTCGGCGTTGCCTGGGAAATAGAAATAAGGAATAACTTGCATAGTAAACCTCCTATTTTATTTTTTATTATCATGGTTAATGATTACCCGATAATGATATGGATATTCAAAATTGATGAAGAAAAATAAAAAAGGTTCTATAACTGCAACTGATAGCCAATGCCCCATACAGTAAGCAAATACTTGGGCTTGCTAGGATCATCTTCAATTTTATTGCGAAGGTATTTGATGTAGACGGTGATGGTATTTTCATCCGTGTCATTGCTTTGCCAAACATGATGGTAAATCTGCTCTTTGGAAAAAACCTGATTGGGATTTTCCATAAAAAACTTCATCAATTTTAATTCTTTGGAGGTCAGTTTGACCTCCATTTCTTTTTTGTAAAACACATAGGTTTTTAAGTCGAGTTTATAAGGGCCGCGAATCAAATAATTATAATCCACAGGGACGTAAGAAATTTCCCTTCGTCGCTTGATTTTTGACTTTACCTGAGCGCTCAGCATAGAGGGGCTAAATGGCTTTGTAATATAGCTATCGGCACCAACATCTAAGCCTTTAAGAATATCAGATTCATCCGTTTTGCCACTGAGAAAAATGGTGGGCAGCTGCAAATCTTTTTGACGGATTTCTACAGCAATTTCATAACCAGTCATATCGCCAAGTTCTACATCGAGCAGGACCAAATCAAATTGATATTTGCTGAGCATTTCTAGCGCCTGTTTGCCACTCTCGGCTTGGTAGGTCAGAATGCCATCGTTTGAAAGAACTTTGGCAATGAGCTTTCGCACAGACTCTTCATCTTCAACGATTAGGACTTTTAGCTGTTTCATAGTGACTCCTTTACAAATTTGCAGGGAAATACTGAATGTATACGTTTTGAAGCGCTTCTGATAAAGCTGCTATTTCAATGGGCTTAAGGATAAAGGTGTCTATTGCGCTGTGAGCGGCGCTTACCACTTGATCCTCATCCATAAAGCCAGTCATCAGAACGATACCCAGATTTTTTTTAATACGCTTGGCTTTTTTAGCAAGTTCAATGCCGTTTTGGTCGGGCATCATATAGTCTGTAATCAAAAGATCAAAGGCATCAGGTGTGCTTCGAATACGCTTTAGTGCTTTAACACTGCTGATTTCTGTTTCAACCTCGTATCCGTAGAATTCCAACCCTTTTCTGAGAAGTCGAATGACGGTTTCGTTGTCGTCTACAATCAGCAATTTGAGCGGCTTAAGGTTGTGCAGGGGAGCACTATGTGGCGATGAAGGTGCATCGTTTTGATCAACGGTGTCGGTATTTGAGGCGATTTGGAAGTAGACCTTAAAAGTACTGCCTTGACCTGGTTTTGTATCAACGTGAATTTGACCGCCGTATTTGTCAATAATACTTTTGACGACAAAGAGACCAAGTCCGGTGCCATCTCCAATATCCTTTGTTGTGAAAAATGGCTCAAAAATACGTTCTTTGGTGCTAGAGTCCATGCCGCAACCCGTATCTGAAATGCTGAGTTCCACAAAATTATAAGACTCTTCTTCTTTTGGTGAGAGGTCATTGATTAAAGAGACTGGAATCTTTTTTAAGGTCACTTCTATGGTCTCTTCTTTTTTAGGACAACCTTCTTCTTTTATGGCTTGATAGGCATTGGTGCAAAGGTTGAAAATAACCTGATGCAGTTGGGTGAAGTTTGCCTTGACCAGACCACAGTTCGGTTCTAAGTTCGTGATAATATTGATATTTTTGGGCAAAATCGTTTTAAGCAGTCGTATGGTTTCTGAAGTCACCTGATTCATGTCCACAAGTGACACGCTGGTCATGCCATTGTCTTTTCTGCTGAAAAGAAGGAGCTGTTCAATCAAATCCTTTCCCTTTTTCGATGCGGCATAGATTTCATAGATTTCTTCAAAGAAAACATGTTCAGGAGTCATTTGACTTAGTAGAAGCTCTGAGTAGCCATAAATGGGCGTCAAAAGATTGTTGATATCATGAGAGATGCCTCCTGCGAGTGTACCGATCATTTTCAATTTCTGAGAGTGATAAAGCTCCGCTTCTTGAAGACGAAGCTGTTCGCTAGACTCGTTAAGCATTTTCAAATATTGGGTTTCTTGTTCAAGTTCCTCCTTGCTTTTTCGTGCTTTGGTGAGTGCTTGAATAAAGAAGTGGAACACCACTGCTACAAATAAGGCAATGAAAAAAATGCCGAACAAAAATTGATTCATAGGCACTTGGATTTCGTCATAAGACATGGTGAGTGCAACCACCCAAAAATGATCCCCTAAATCGACTGGCGAAAAGGCACTTAGCTTTTTCGCTTTTTCTAATTTTTGATCCGCCCACCAATAGGAGTGGTAAATAGAAGTGCCTTCATTGCCTTTAAGTTGCACATTGATCAGCGCTTCGAGTTCTTTAAAGTCTAAATTAGGATACATCGCTTTTCGCGTTTCAATGACGTTGATGCCCACTTGGTCTTTGAGTTTGTGCATGATGATGGTGCCCTTTTGGTCTTTGACTAAGGCATAGCCTTTCTTTCCAATTTGAACAGGGTCAATGAGTTTGTCATAAATGACGTTCAAGTCAATGGAAACGCAATAGGTACCTATAAAGGTTTTATCCTTAAAGATGGGCTCGTAGATATTCAATATAAAAGTGCGGCGATTTGGGTCTAAGTATGCAATGCCCTTATAAGGAGCCTTTCGGATGGTTGCCGTTTTGATCTCTTGCTTTAGAACGGAGGAAATAGCATTTCCCTGACTATAGTAGGAAAGCATGTTGCCTTTAGTGTCAAAAAGGTAAGCGCCAAAAAGGGGACTGCCTTCAGCAATGCTGTAGCTTTTTAATTTTTCAGTATAACGATGCTTTTCCAAAGCCGTTGGGGTTTGAGAAAGATCAGCAACAAAAGCGCTATCAAGCGTCAAAATTTTCATGCTGTCCACAGACTCACTGATAAAAAGTTCAATGCTTCTGGAAATCGATTTTGAAATGCTGAGCATATGCTGCTGCTGTTGAATGGCCAAATTGCTTTCATAGTCTTTATAAAGCACAAAAACAGAACTTCCTAAAATGAGGAACAACATCATATAGAGAATGACTCGGGTTCGAAGCCTCATAAAGAAAAATTGATCGGTTAATCGATTAAACCAGTGGGTTAACATAGGCACTCCTTTGTCCAAATGCGGTAAAAAGGTTTTGTGAAACAAATCTACTTAAAAGTCTATCGGAATTCGAAAGATTTTCAAGACCAAAAATTCAATAAAATGCCATTCAAACAAGCGTAGACATTGATACTTAAATATTAAAATTTGGCTTTTTAAGATTATTTTAAGATTTCTTTAATTTTATTTTAAAGAGTGACCTAAAGTCGCTGAAAAGTGAACATTATTTAGCGTTATTTCGTTGTTGATATGGAGCCCACTGCATATACTCAGTCTTGGGCTAGCTCAAATGGTTACAAAATTGATACAGAGAATGGACTTTCAAGAAAGTCCCCACAAACTACAGGAGGTGTATTTTATTCTATGTTAGCATTATTAGGCTATGGAATGGTCATTACGTTTATGGTACTTATTATGTCCAAACGTATGACAGCATTTACTTCACTGATTATTGTTCCAATTATTTTCGGTCTTATGGGTGGTTTTGGTCTTCAATTAGGTGATTTTGCCATTGAAGGTGTAAAGGGTGTTAGTAAAACATCTGCAATGCTATTATTCGCAATTCTCTATTTTGGCATCATGATCAATGCGGGTCTTTTTGATCCTTTAGTAAAGTTCACGGTAAAAGCAGTAAAAGGCGATCCACTTAAAGTACTCGTTGGAACAGCCATTCTTGCAGCAATTGTTTCATTAGACGGAGACGGCACAACAACGACAATGATCGTTTGTTCTGCACTCATTCCTGTTTACGACAAACTTAAAATCAAAAAATTATATTTAGCAACACTCATCATTTTGCAAAACTCAATCATGAACCTCATTCCTTGGGGTGGTCCAACGGCTCGAGTTATGTCAGCACTTAAACTCGAAGCAAACGACATTCTTGCACCACTGCTTCCAGGGATGATTATTTCAGTCCTTTATGTCATTGGCGTTGCTTACTATCTTGGTCTTAAAGAGAGAAAGCGTCTTGGCGTTACTCATATTGACAGTGAAACACTTGCTCGTTTAACAGAAACAACAGACCCAGAAGAATTAGCACTTAAGCGTCCAAAGTTAATTTGGGTGAATTTATTCTTAACCGTTGCAATGGTAACGACATTAATTTCAGGCTTAGTACCGCCTGCGATTATCTTCCAAGTGGGTACAGCAGTAGCCCTTCTTCTTAACTATCCAAAACTCAGCACACAAAGAGATCTCATCGAAAAGCACGGCGGAAGCGCAGTTCAAGTAATTGGAATGGTACTTGCTGCTGGCGTATTCATGGGTATCCTCACAGAGTCGAAGATGGCAGAAGCAATGGCTCAACAAATGATCACTATGATCCCTGCTGGCCTTGCACCTCACTTTGTACTTCTCACAGCAATCATCAGTGCTCCGGGGACATTCTTCTTATCGAATGACGCTTTCTACTTTGGTGTACTTCCGATACTCGCAGAGACTGGCGCAGCTTATGGTTTCTCAGCACTTCAAATTGGTGTCGCTTCCCTTATGGGTCAAGCTTTCCACTTAATCAGCCCTCTTGTTGCCTTCATTTACCTCTTACTACAGTTAACAGGCGTAGATATGGGCGAATGGCAGAGAAGTGTTGCTAAGTGGGCAATTGGAATCTTTGTGATCTTTGTTGCATCTGCAGCAGCCATCGGTTTCATGCCACTTTAATAACCTAATACTCAATCCGTTGAGTTGAACAATTTAACAAATTAGGATAAAGGGGTGTCCCTTGAGTGATGAAGCTCAGGTGACACCCACTTATATCAGTTGAATTAAATCGTCAACTAATATATACGAAAAGGGTGAAACGTTATGTTAGAAAAAGAAACAACGGCACATCAAATTGCATCTATGGCACAAAGGGCTGTACTTTATGAAGTGACAGCCACGCCTAAGCCTGGCCTTGTAGACAGAATTGACTCTGGCGCCCACAAAGATATGGATTTCTATACCTTTATGGACAGCAGTGTTTCTCTTTACAAAGGCTTTTTCGACTGTGCGATGGTAGGGCTTTCTTTTGAAGGCAGTGACCTTACTGAGCTTCTCGACCAGATTCGAATGCCAGGCAGGGTTTCAGAAACCAGTATGTTTACAGCCACCAAAAACATCAATACCCACAAAGGCATTGTTTTTACACTTGGCATAGCTTGTGCGGCGGTAGGGGTTCTTAAAAAAAATGAAGACCCTATAAAAATGGAAGCAGTTTGCGAAATAGTCGCTAAAATGACGCATAACCTTATTGAAAAAGATTTCAAAGATGTTCATTTAAAAGAACCTGAAACACTTACCTACGGCGAACAATACTATGCGCATTATGGTTTTACAGGTATTAGAGGAGAAGTGGCTTCAGGATTTAAGACCATTAGGGAAATGACTTTTGAAACCCTCAGAAACTGGGCGCCTGAAGATCATCTATCTATTAATGAATTGTTATTAGAATTACTGCTAAGACTCATGCAAAGTGCTGAAGACACCAATTTGGTCACACGAGGTGGCATTGATGGATTGGTTTATGCCAAAAGACAAGCAAGGCAGTTCATAGAAGCAGGCGGGATGCAGCAATTAGACGCCGTAGAGAAATTAGCTGAAATGAATCTGGCGTTTTGTGACATGCGCCTCAGTCCGGGAGGGTCGGCAGACCTGTTAGCCGTAAGCGTTTTTCTTGCAATGAACGAAGGCATTTTATAAGACTTGAGGGGTATAAATAGTGGATTTTGAACTAGAAATCAGAAGGATTTATTTAGAAGATGCTTTTGAAAAAGAGAAGTTGCTCCAGCTGTTACAGCAAGAAGGTCTTGAACTAGATGCCACCATTGAATACACGATGGGCATTTATAAGGACAATTCTTTAGTGGCAACGGGTTCCTTTTATAAAAATACTTTAAGGTGTTTGGCGGTTGACTCGGAGTATCAAGGCCTTGGGCTAATGAACAAAGTTGTCTCACATCTTCAAGCAGAACTCTCACAGCGTGGGGAACACCATTTGTTTTTATATACCAAAAGCACGCTTGGCAACCTGTTTAAAGACCTTGGATTTTACGAAATCGCTTGCGTCGAGAATGTCGTCATTTTTATGGAAAACAAACCAGATGGCGTTGCACGCTATAAAAGCGAAATGGCAAAAAAGAAAGTTTCTGCCGATCAAGTCGCAGCCATCGTCATGAACGCAAATCCCTTTACGCTAGGGCATCAATATTTGGTTGAAAAAACAGCACAAGAAAATGAAGTGGTTCACCTTTTTGTCGTTTCAGAAGAAGCTTCCATCATTCCTTTTGAGACACGCTACGAACTTATTGCAAAAGGCGTGGCACACTTGCCAAACGTCATTCTCCACAGCGCGGGCGCCTATATGGTCTCCAAATCAACATTCCCTTCCTATTTTCTTAATGGAGAAGAGGCTGTTGTGATTGCACACGCAAAACTAGATTTAGAAATATTTTTAAGGCACGTCGTACCAACCTTAGGCATTACCCGTCGTTATGTCGGTGAAGAACCTTACTGCAAAGTCACTAGAACCTATATTGAAACAATGAATTTAATGTTGCAAGCAAACGGTGTAGGTTGTGAAATCATCCCCCGACTTGAAGTTGGGAGTGAGGCCATTAGTGCCTCAATGGTCAGAGCCTTTATTCGAGACAATAGATTGGAAGACATCAAAACAATTGTCCCTAAAACCACCTACGACTTTTTTAAGTCTGAGCGTGGTCAGGCACTTATAGAAAAAATGAAACATCATATTGGAAGACATTAGTTGGAGGTGAAAGGCATGAATATGATTACAACAGCAATGGTTGGGACTTTAGAGTCGAGTGATATTCAAGTGACAATTGAACCGAAAAATGAAAAAGGGATAGAGATTGTCCTTAAAAGCAGTGTCGAAAAACAATTTGGAACGCAGATTAGAAAAGTGATCAAAGAAACATTAGAAGCACTTAACGTAGAAAATGCAGTCGTAATGGCTGTAGACAAAGGGGCGCTTGATTGCACCATTAAAGCAAGAGTTCAATGTGCGGCTTATAGAGCGGCGGGCATAAAAGACCATTACAACTGGGAGGTATAAAAAAGTGGAAAGACTCAGAAGAACCATGATGTTTCTGCCGGGAAGTAACCCAGGCATGGTAAAAGATGCTTACATTTATGAAGCCGATTCACTCATGTTTGACCTTGAAGATGCTGTGGCACTCTCCGAAAAAGATTCTGCAAGATTCCTTGTGTATAACGCTCTAAAGAGCATTGACTACGGTACCAAAGAACTGGTCGTTCGAATCAATGGACTGGATTCACCTCATGGACATGAGGACATTGAAGCAATGGTAAGAGGCGGCATTCATGTGATTCGTTTGCCAAAAACGGAAACCAGACAAGACATTTTAGACGTTGAAGCGGTCATTGAAGACGTTGAAAAACGATGTGGCAGAGAAGTTGGCAGCACCAAAATGATGGCAGCAATTGAAAGTCCGCTAGGCGTCATTAATGCCTACGATATAGCCTGTTCAAGCAAAAGACTCATCGGCATTGCACTTGGCGCAGAGGATTATGTGACCAATTTAAAAACCGTCAGATCCGCTGACGGCATAGAACTGCTTGGTGCCAGAACACAGATTGTCATTGCTGCAAGAGCCGCAGGCATTTATGCCTTAGACACGGTGTATTCAGATGTTGAAAATGAAGAGGGCTTCAAAAGAGAAGTCACCCTCATCAAACAACTAGGTTTTGATGGAAAGTCAGTCATCAATCCAAGACAAATCAAACCGGTTCATGACATTTATGCGCCTACAGAGAACGAAATCAAAAAAGCCATTGCCGTTAAAAGAGCTGCCAAAGAAGCCTTCGAAAGAGGCCTTGGCGTAATTTCTCTAGATGGCAAAATGATTGACAAGCCAATTGTAGACCGTGCAGAGCGTGTGCTTCAGCTTGCAGAAGCAGTTGGTTTATACAAGGAGGCTAAAGCAGATGAAAAATAGCATTGGTAGAGATATACCTTCTCAAAACATTGGAAATAGAGCCTTATATCAAGGACCATTTGCATTAAACGCTGAAGTTGTGAAAGTGGCAACAACAGTTAAAGCGATTGGGCCGCATGATTCAAAACTGCTGGACAGCATTGAAGAAGCCATTCACAAAACGGGGTTAAAAGATGGCATGACCATCTCTTTTCACCACCATTTTAGAGAAGGCGACTATATTCAAAATTTAGTCCTATCAATCATCGCATCGCTTGGCATCAAAAATCTTAAATTAGCGTCAAGTTCTTTGGCGGGCGTTCATAAGCCGTTAATCAAGCATATTGAAAACGGCGTGGTAACAAGTGTGACAACGAGCGGTCTTAGAGGCGAATTGGCTGAGTTCATTTCAGCGGGCGGCTTAAAAGAACCAGTCATTGTTCGTTCTCACGGTGGCAGAGCTAGAGCCATCGAAGCTGGAGATATTAAGATAGACGTGGCATTCTTAGGCGCCCCTTCATCGGATGAATACGGCAATGCAAGCGGTTCTAGAGGCGTCGCAAACTGCGGTTCGCTCGGATATGCAAAAGTTGATGCCCAGTATGCGGATAAAGTGGTTATCATTACAGACTGTTTGGTAGCTTCCCCCAATTTGCCAGCCAGCATTTCTCAAACACAAGTGGATTATGTCGTAAAAATAGACGCCATTGGCGACCCATCAGGCATAGCTTCTGGTGCGACGCGCTACACGAAAAACCCGAAAGAGCTTCTTATTGCAGACTATGCGAGCAAAGTAATCATCGGGTCTGAGTATTTTAAAGACGGATTCTCCTTCCAAACAGGAACAGGCGGTTCTGCGCTTGCGGTCAGTCGTTTCATGAAAGAAGCCATGATTGCGAAGGACATAAAAGCAAGATTTGCACTCGGAGGCATCACCAAGCCGATGGTGGAAATGTTAGAAGAAGGACTCATCAACCATATTTACGACGTCCAAGGATTTGACTTAAGTGCAGTGGCATCCATTGCGGACAACATCAGACACCATGAAATTGATGCCTCACATTATGCAAACCCTCACAATAAAGGCTGTGTCGCAAACCAATTAGACATTGTGGTGCTTTCAGCTCTAGAAATAGACACTGACTTTAACGTCAATGTCATGACCGGTTCTGACGGCGTTCTTAGAGGCGCATCAGGTGGTCATTCAGACACCGCAGCTTGTGCCAAAATGACCATGATTGTTACACCTCTCGTTAGGGGCAGAATCCCTTGCGTGGTAGAGGCAGTCAATACCGTGATTACACCAGGCGAAAGTATTGATGTGGTTGTAACAGATATTGGCATTGCGGTTAACCCTAGACGTGCGGATTTAATGGCCCAGTTTGAAATGCTTGGCATTCCAATGTTCACTATTGAAGCGCTAAAAGAAAAAGCTGAAAAAATTGTTGGCGTGCCTGAAAAAATTAAGTATGAAGAGGACGTGATCGCCATCATTGAATACAGAGATGGGAGCATTTTGGATGTGGTTAGAAAAATTATGCAATAAAAATGAGATTCGTGAAAACGCAAGTCGTGAAAATGAGCGTCTTGGGAATGCAAGAAGTTTGAGTATTTCTGAGAACATGACGTTCATCGGCGTGCCGCAGTCCCTCTCAGATGTTTTACAGGGAAGGGACAAACGTGTCCTCATTCAACAACATTTACAAAAACAGTTTGAAAAACCATTGGTGTCATTCAAACTCAACATACCTGGGGCTGTGAAATACAGCCCTGAAATACACGAGATCTTCGACGCAGGCGTAAAGGCATTTCGTCAGCAAATAGAGGCGAAGGGTCATGTGATTGCGTTTGAAAAGTCGATTGTCGAAAACACAGGACCTGAGTATTTTGCAGTGATGGAGGCGTCTACTGCGTGCGTTAAAGCATTGACCCTTCATATTGAAGACCAACACCCTTTAGGTCGTATTTTCGACTTTGATGTATTAGACGAGAAAGGGGTGCAACTTTCTCGGCAGGATTTAGGGATGGATCAAAGACTTTGCTTGGTTTGCGAGAAAGACGCATTTGTCTGCGCAAGACAGCGAAGCCACGAGCTAGAGGTGCTGATTCATAAAATTTTGGAACTGCATCAGGCTTTTTTTAAAGGAGGGATCATATTTTGAAACCAGTAAAAGTGATGGAAACAGCGTTAAGGGATGGACACCAATCATTGATTGCGACCCGTCTTCGGACAGACGAAATTCTGCCCATACTAGAAAAAATGGATCAGGCAGGGTATTACGCGCTTGAAGTTTGGGGCGGCGCAACTTTTGATGCCTGTCTCCGCTTTCTAAACGAAGATCCTTGGGAAAGACTCAGAGCCATTCGAAGTGTTGTTAAAAACACAAAACTTCAAATGCTCCTCAGAGGTCAAAATTTATTAGGCTACAAGCACTACGCCGATGATGTGGTAGAAGCCTTTATCCAGAAATCGGTTGAAAATGGCATAGATATCATTCGTGTATTCGATGCTTTGAACGACTTGAGAAATTTAGAAGTCTCTATGAAAGCTATTAAAAAAGCAGGCGCGCATTGTCAGTGTGCCATTAGTTACACGACCAGTCCTGTACACACCAAAGACTACTATATTGAACTTTCTAAAAAAATGGTAGAAATGGGAGCGGATTCGATCTGTATTAAAGACATGGCTGGAATACTGACGCCAAATGGGGCTTATGAGTTAGTCAAAGGGCTCAAAGAAGCTGTTTTAGTACCAATTGAAATACACACGCACTGCACCGGTGGCATCGCTTCAATGACCTACTTAAAGGCCGTAGAAGCAGGCGTGGACATTATAGACACGGCAATTTCACCATTTTCAGAAGGCACATCTCAACCGCCAACGGAGTCAATGGCCATTGTGTTGGATGAAACGGGCAGAGGTCCAGGGCTTAATACGGCAATTTTAAGCGAAATTGCAGATTATTTTAAACCCATCAGAGACAGATACAGAGCCGAGGGCATATTAAATCCGAAGGTAATGGATGTTGAGCCGAATACGCTGACTTACCAAGTGCCGGGCGGAATGCTTTCAAACTTGCTTTCTCAACTGGAAGCACAGGGTGCAAGCCATCATTATGAAGCAGTGCTTCGTGAAATTCCAAGAGTGAGAGCCGATTTAGGATACCCGCCGCTTGTCACGCCGCTGAGTCAAATGGTCGGCACACAAGCCGTCTTTAATATTTTGACAGGCGAACGCTACAAAATGGTGCCTAAAGAAATCAAAGAATATGTCAAAGGACTTTACGGCGCATTCCCAGCACCTCTCAATGAAAGTGTTAAAAAACAAATTCTTGGCGACGAAACGGTGATCACAGTTAGACCGGCAGATCTGTTAGAGCCAGAATTTGAAAAATACAAAGCAGAAATTGGAGAGTTGGCTACTTCGATTGAAGACGTTCTTTCTTACAGCTTGTTCCCACAAGTGGCTAGAACCTTCTTTGAAGCACGTTTGAAAGACAATGCCGTACAATATATTACCGTTACAATGGCTTAAAAGGTGGTGAAAATATGGGAATTATGAAATGGCTTAATGGGTTATTTGGAAATGAAGAAGTAGTAGCGGCAACAGGAACTGAAGGTGCTAATGGCGTAGGTGCCATGTCTTCAAACGCCTCAAATGCAGCTTCAGACCAAAGGGTCTCATTGCCAATGGATGAAGCAGAAAAGAATTTAGTGGCTGTCATTGCGTCGTGCATTGTTGGCAAGGATCACCCTGATGCTCAGTTACACATCGAGCGCATTACAAGAATTCAATAACGAAGGGAGAAATACAAATGAAAATGAAAAAATATGTCATCAAATTGAACGATAAAGTTTATGAAGTGGAAATGGGCGAAGTAGGCGGTGTGGGTACGGTATTAACAATGCCAACACATCAGCAAGCGGCTCCGACGGCTTCTGCACCAGCAGCTGCACCTGCTGCACCAACTGCTATAGGTGGTGAGACCATTATTTCTCCAATGCCTGGAACCATCATCAACGTGCTTGTAAAAGCGGGCGATGTGGTTAAACGCAATCAAGTGCTTGTGGTTCTTGAAGCCATGAAAATGGAAAACGAAATCGTATCTCCAAGAGATGGCACAGTTTTATCAGTTTCTGCAACAAAGGGCGGCGCTGTCAACGTGAGCGAAGAGCTCGTTAGAATCGGTTAGGAGGTTTAAACAATGGATATACTCATCAGTGGTATTTTATCGGTCACCTTTAAGCAATTTTTCATGTGGGGTGTCGGTGGACTGCTCATTTATTTAGCAATTAAAAAACAATATGAACCAGCACTTTTATTACCAATGGGCTTTGGCGCCATTTTAGTAAACTTCCCAATGACAGGCGTATTAACGCAGACTATTGGCGGCACTGAAGTTGAAGGTATTTTAGATTTCCTCTTCAACGGCGGTATAGCAACAGAATTGTTCCCACTTCTCATCTTCATCGGAATTGGCGCCATGATTGACTTCGGGCCACTTCTTCAAAATCCATTCATGCTCCTATTCGGAGCAGCGGCGCAGTTTGGCATATTCTTTACCATTTGCGTAGCGACACTCTTCGGCGGCTTTGACATTAGAGAAGCGGCTTCAATCGGTATCATTGGCGCAGCCGATGGTCCAACTTCTATCTTCGTAACGAGCCAGTTGGCATATCATTTGCTGGGGCCTGTCACCATCGCAGCCTATTCGTATATGGCGCTTGTACCGATTATCCAGCCGCTTGCCATTAAAATGGTAACGACTAAAGCAGAGCGTCAAATTCGCATGACTTACAAAGCGGAAAGCATTTCTAAAACAACAAAAATCTTGTTCCCAATCGTGATCACGATTATTGCTGGTCTTATTGCACCCGTTTCATTGCCACTGATCGGTTTCTTGATGTTTGGAAACTTGCTTAGAGAATGTACGGTTCTTGATAGATTATCAAGTGCTGCTCAAAATGAACTTGTTAACATCGTTACCATTTTACTCGGTATTACAATCGCAACCAAAATGACTGCAGATGAGTTTTTACAAATGGACACACTCCTCATCATTTCATTTGGTCTTGTGGCGTTCGTCTTCGACACAATCGGCGGCGTTTTGTTTGCAAAACTGATCAACCTCTTCAGAAAAGAAAAATTCAATCCAATGATTGGCGCAGCTGGTATCTCGGCGTTCCCAATGTCGGCGAGAGTTATTCAGAAAATGGCTCAAAAAGAAGACCCACAAAACTTCGTACTCATGTATGCAGTTGGCGCAAACGTAGCAGGTCAGATTGCTTCGGTTATCGCTGGCGGATTAATTTTGGCATACTTTGCATAAAGACTCACTGCATAGAAACTCTGAATTAGAATGTAAGCAGTGAACGGATAATTATATTAGAAGGAGTTTTTATGTTGAAGGGTTTGCAAGGCAAGTTGAGCGTTCTTACCGTAGGTCTATTCTATTTACGCTAATGCCACTGAGCATCACTGTCAATTTGATCGCCAGTAACGCCATCGAGCGTCTAACCGATGAAGAGATTGAAACTATAGTACGGATCAATCAGCAAAAAATCGAAAGTTACCTTAAAGAAAATATAAAATTGGTAGAGGGTATGTCGGCAATGGAAGGCATACAGTCCGTAGACCCTGCTACTGCAGTTCCTGCTTTGGCAAAGATTTACCCCACTTTCTCAAAAGATTTTGCCAATTTGTCATTTGCAAATGCAAGTGGCAAAAGATGGAATTACGAAGGTAAAGAGGGCGACATCAGCAAACGAAACTATTTTAAGGCCGTCATGAAAACAGGTACACCAGCGATTTCAGATGTACTTTTATCCAATACCACTGGGAAACTGTCCATTGTCATAGCGGTGCCCATTAAAGAGGCTGGCGGCAAGGTCATAGGCGTGCTTTATGCAACGAAGCTGCTCGATGACATTCAACTTGCGATTGAAGGCATTCAGTTTGGCGAGACCGGAAAAGCGCATCTGTTCAGCGAATTAGGCGTTAGTATCGCTGATTCAAAGAACATTGACAATAAAGCCAAGTGTTCCTTCAAGAGACAGTGGATGCAGATAGTGAACTTGAATTTACTGAAATGCCAGAACTTAAGTATTACTGGGAACATCGAAGCGATGCAGAATTCAAGTCCCATGAGTTCAATAAAGTCAAAGAGATGATACGAATTGTCAAAATTGACTCTGTGGCGATTAACCCCTTATATTTAGCCATAGATGCAGAGCAGCAAGAACTCTTGTTGCCGATTCATAAGATTCGCAATTCAATCTTAATCACCTCGATCATCATGCTGCTCTTATCAGTAGCAATTAGCCTTTACTATACGAGAAGGCTCGTTAAACCAATCAAAGCGTTAAGTCAGTCGGCAAAAATCATTTCTGCAGGTGATTTGACACATGAGCCACAAGTCATTTCTTCCAAAGACGAAATTGGAGATCTGAGCAGTGCATTCGGCGTCACTGGAAGAGACAAGCGCAACCCTCAA
The DNA here is from genome assembly GCA_043770095.1 of Eubacteriales bacterium. Classification (GTDB taxonomy): domain Bacteria; phylum Bacillota; class Clostridia; order Peptostreptococcales; family Acidaminobacteraceae; genus JBGSUZ01. Next base: position 11,420 of record JAYVIR010000089.1, on the reverse strand, counting down.
TGAAGTAAGTGAAATCAACCGATCCATTACGATAGCCATCGAGCAATTGTCAAAGGATTCGGATGAAGGACACATTGCAGCGATAGAAATTCAAAAACGCGCCAATCAGCTCACCAGTAGTGCGGTTGCTTCTAAAACACGAACAGATGCTGTTTACAGCGAGACTCACAAGCAACTTTCAGAGGCCATAGAAGCGTCTAAAACCGTCACTCAAATCAGTTATTTGTCCAATACGATATTCCGAACAGACTAATTTACTAGCGCTCAACGCAGCCATTGAAGCGGCAAGAGCGGGTGAAGCGGGCAGAGGCTTTGCAGTCGTAGCCGATGAAATTCGAAAGCTTGCTGAGAATTCCAAAGAGGCTGCTTCGCAGATCCAGAGCATTGCAAGTCAAATTGTCCTCTCGGTAGGCTCGTTGAACAAAGGCGCCACTGACATGCTTGGGTTTATTGATACGACAGTCCTTACAGACTACAGTCGATTTGTAGAAATCGGCGTTCAGTACACAAAAGATGCAGACTATGTCAGTCGCATTACTGAAAGTTTTAATGAACAAGCGGCAGCACTCACGGCTTCAATCATGGCCAACAGCCATTCTATTAGCGATGTTGATACGGTCAATGAACAATCAGCAGAAGGCGTTGCAGATATTGCTTCTAATATCTCTATGATTACGGATATCTCTATGATTACGGAGGATAGCCGAAATATTGTGCAGAAAACTGAACTTGTCATGGCGCAGTTAAAGCACTTGACGGATCAACTCGAAACTTTTAAATATTAACGATGATTGAAAATCAACATATTAGCAGAAAGGATGTAATCCAATGAATTTTTTCGATAGATTTAGCGAAAACGTACCTGACTTTTTAATTGCACTTGAAATCATGGGCTTTGGTATGGCAGGGATTTTCCTTGTTCTTGGCCTGTTGTTTGTCACTGTAAAAGTGCTCATTAAGCTATTCCCTGCAAAAGCAGATTCACTCTAGATTTCCCAAATGACTTAACTTACTCCCCTGTAAGGTTTCAGCCATTTAAGACAAGCTGATTGCTCTGAGAATACTCTTCTCAATGTGATTGGCTTGTTTTATTTTTTACGTTCATTTTTATGTGATGTACCATCTGTCGATAAAATGTAAAAAGGCATAAGTAAATCATAATGAATAGGGAGGTTCACATTTACGGAAATTTCAACGGTGCCAGATTTGTTCCCCAAAAGGCACCGCAACGACATGCTTAAAATCATTGCGATCCTGACAATGCTCATTGATCACACGGGATATCTATTTTTCCCGCATCAGATGATTTTCAAAATCATCAAGGAGTCAAGACCAGCCGAGAACTTAGCAATGATGGATTTCGCTACGATGGGCCACCTCATGCCATGCTTCATCGCTTAATGCCAGATCAACTTTCTAGTGAACAACCATTCACGGAAGAATTGATTGACAGAGCGGGTGGAAAGGCTAAGCTTGAAAGGTTTATGAGCGACCTTTATGCATTTTCAACACACTCTAATTTTGCTGAGTTTTTTGATAGTCATAACCTTTTTATCAAAATGAAGTTGATGAAGTGGTTAAAATTATGGAGAAAGAGTCCTATACAAAAACGATTAACGACTTCTTTAATATGGATCATGGGAATTACCGTCTCATTTTGTCACTTACCAATCAAGAGGGCGGATATGGACCAAGCATGAAAAATGCTGAGGGAGAGATGGATATTTATGGGATTATCGGGCCGGTCGCAGTGATTAAGGATGTGCCCGTGTATAGTTAAAGATTTCTTGAATACATGATTTTGCATGAGTTCTCTCATTTTTATGTGAACCCATTAGCCGAGACGCATCAGAAAGAAGTAGATGCACTCAAGGATTTGTATAAACCGATAAAAAATATTGGCAAGCCGGTCATTTCGAGTCTGCGAAGCACCAATCATAATATCGTCCATGCTTTTTGTTATTCAATTTTAAATAATCGAAAGCTTCAATCAACTGCTCTAACACTTCGGATTCAATGTACTGCTTCATAACCAAGCTCCTTTTAAAAAAATTGTGCTAACGTATTATAACGCGTTCTAACGTTGTTCTAACACACGCTGTTACATAATGCTATTTTAATAGCGTTGGATAAAATGTAATTGCGATTTTACCCCTATGGGCAATCGAAGTTTTAGAAAATGAAATCAATCGGGCATAATGCCTTAATCAAAGTTAATAAACGCTTAATCCTCACTTTAAAGGCAGTTTAAATTCATGCCCTATACTAAGGTCATGGTCAAGGCAATCGGAAACTTGGCAAATGTTTAAACGGCAGGTTGAATCATACATTCAACTTACAAACTTACTTAGGAGGATTAGCAAATGAATAAATTATCAGCACTCTACACGGTCGTGAAACACGTAAAAGAAATGGAAAAAGTAAATGGAAGCGCACACGGAGAAATTCTATTTGGCGAGACGATTTTAGGAAAAATGGACGCAAAATTAATCTGCGAAGACGGCAAATGCACGAAACAGGCAGAGGCTCAGTTTGGAGAAGAAACCATTAAATTTGAGAGAACTGGAAGCGCTGAAGGCGCTTGCTGCGGCGGACACGGACATCACGGACATATTGCTCATGCTCATGGACATAAATTCGAACACCCTCACGGTAAAATGAAAGGTCACAGCAAGCTCGGCAAAGCGATGATGATGCTTAAACTCCTCGACAAGACTGAATACGAAGAACTTGCGAGCGGACAAAAAACACTGTCGCTTGAAATGACGATGGCGGACCTTCCTGAAGGCATGAGAGCGCAAATGGAAGCACATTTAAACTACAAACGAAATCACTTGAAAAAAATGATGGCAAGCTGCGGTGACGAAGCGAAAAACGGCGAGTGTTGTGAGCCAGAGAGCGAGTGTTGCGCACCTGAAGCTAGCTGCTGCTCACCAAAAGGCAACTGCTGTTCATCGGAAAGCAACTGTCACACACAAATCCTCAAGCAGTTAAAAGCATCTGGCTGCATGGATGTAAATCCTGACAGCATCGCACCCGAGAAGGTAAGCGTTAAGATGCTTCTTGATGAATCGGGAAAACCACTTCAAGCGGACTTGCTTGTGGTTGTAAACAGCAAACTTATTACCGGAGAAGCCAAAGACATGCGTTTAAGTTTTAATGTAAAACTGATATAATGGATTGTAATATTTGCCGCTGGCATCAAAGCGACAAATATTGCAATTGATTAGTGCAACTTGTACAATCATAATCAAAGGGTGGCTTTTATAGCTGCCCTTTTGTCCTATTCATTTTATGACGGATTACATTACATAAAATAATAAAGAAAGAAGGTGAACCCATGAAGCCCACCCCAAAAATGAAGCATCACCAAAAAATAAAACACCACAAGCGAATGAAATCAAACGACATCTGCTGTGAAGACCTACTGCTAAGACACCAATACTCTCGCTATCATCGATTTTTTATATTCTCACCCATGTTTTTATTGTTTGCCATGGCAGTCGCTTTCTTTACCAGTCGAGGGGAACTTCCGAAGGAATCCTATCGGTTTTTGATAGCGCTCGTCGCCCTCGTGACGCTTAAAGAGATTATCGGTGTGCTCGTTTCTAGGCGCATTTACAATCAGATTTTAAAGCCTGTGGAAGACTTAAAGCGTGGTCTTTTCGAAGTTTCCAGAGGCAATTACGGCGTTGAGGTCACACCTGGCTCTGCCCCTGAAATTGCGGAGCTCATTCATGTCTTCAACAGCACCAGTCAACGTTTGAAGGCATCTGAAATGGAAAAATCTAAGTATGAGGCGAATCGCAAAGACTTAATTGCCAGCATTTCGCACGATCTTAAAACGCCCATCACCTCAATCAACGGCTTTATTGACGGCATTTTGGACGGTGTCGCGGATAGCCCTGAGAAGCAAGAGGCTTACTATAAAATCATTCAGCAGAACGCTAGATATATGAACCGTCTAATCGATGATCTCTTGCTCTACTCAAAACTGGATCTTCACAAGCTCAATTTCCAGTGCACCCGCCTGTCAATCAACGATTATGTCAATGAACTCTTTCAAGAACTTGAACTCGAACACGAAGAGCATGGCGTGGAAATGTCTTACCAAGACGAAATGCTCGTACCGGTTTCCTTGGTCATCGACTCAAAGCTCATGACGCGCGCCATTCGAAATATAGTGGGAAATGCGGTTGCCTACGGACAAAAAACATCGGCTAGAATTGACTTTAAGCTTTCTTTAGAAAGTGGAGGAGAGTGGTTGAAGCTGGAAATTAAGGACAATGGCCCTGGCATACCCGAAGAGCAACTTGAAAAAATATTTGAGCGGTTTTACAGAGGGGACGATGCGAGAACCATGGCTTCAGGCAGCAGCGGACTCGGTCTTGCCATTGCCAAGGAAATTGTGGAAGCCCATTTGGGTCAAATTTGGGTAGTGAGTGAGCTTAGACTGGGAACCACCATAGGCATAAAATTGCCACTTAATCAGGAGGAAAACCTATGTCAAAACCAAGGATTCTAATCATTGAAGACGATCCGGACATTGCCCGTTTGGAAGCGGATTATCTGGAGATAGAGGGCATGCAGGTGGCTCAATATGCGGACGGAAAGCTTGGTCTTGAAATGGCGCTAAAGCAAAGCTGGGACTTGATTCTTCTGGATTTGATGCTCCCTGGCATGGATGGCTTTGAAATTTTGAGAAGGCTCCGTGACGAAACGGAAATTCCCATCCTCATGGTCTCGGCTAGAGGGGAGGACATCGATAAGATCAGGGCGCTTGGGCTCGGTGCGGACGATTATATTACTAAGCCGTTTAGCCCTTCGGAGCTAGTTGCGAGGGTGAAGGCGCACCTTAAGCGTTACCAGCGCATTGCGGGCAAGCAGGGGGAGCCGGACGAAATTGTGATAGGCAGCATCGTCATTCAGGGGCGTTCTCACAGGGTATTTGTAGACGGAAAAGAGGCGACGCTTACCACTAAGGAGTTTGAACTTTTACAGTTTTTTGCGAGCAATGTGGACATCATTTTCAGTCGCGAACTGCTCTTCGAACGCATTTGGGGCACTGATAATTATGGCGATATTGGGACAGTCGCCGTGCATATTCAAAAGATTCGAAGGAAGATAGAAAAAGACCCAGCGAGCCCAAGGTTCATTGAAACCGTTTGGGGTGCTGGGTATAGGATGAACAGGTAAGAAAGCTGACCTTTTATGAGACGCCGAATAAACCAGAAATAAGAAAAAGTGAGACACCGAGAATGCCGTATTTGATGGCAAACTGATAAGCGCCAAAGTAGGTATCTCTTTCTGCGCTGACATCATCTCTACACCAGTTGTTAGTGGTTCGAAGGCCAGAATTCCCTTCGACACTTGATTTGCAGATAAGCAAAACAAGAAGCGCTTCACAAAAAATAATGGTACTCATATTCCAATGGGTGTAATATCGGATCAAAAATCCAATGAGCACCCCAACTGGAACGGCAATCACGTTAAAAGCAAGCATGCCTAAAATAGGATGTCTGCCAAAAAAATCGTCTGATACCTTGAGTGCATTTTTCACTGTAAATCCCCCTCATAAATTATGTATAATGGTAATAGTACCATTTGGTTATATAAAAATTATGACTATATAATTAAATTTCTATTAACTTTTAAAAGGAGCTCTTATGAACCCGACAATCGTTCAGGTAAAACTAACAGAAGAAGATTTGTACCAATTTCAAAAAGAGGTTATGGTAGACAACATCAAAAATTTGCCGCCCGTTCAAATTGTAGTGGTGGGGTTATATTTTTTATTCATCATTGTTATGATGAATTATAATGCTTTTACGAGTAATGCGTTCAGTATGAATATCCTCATTTCGGATGGCTTAATTTTGGTGGGTCTGTTTTTGTTTAGCCGAGTTCCAGCGAAAATGCGAAAAAGCGCCGCAGAGGTTATGCAAATGAATGAGGTGATGAGAGGCACTATTGAATACGAAATTGGAGTGGATCAATTAAAGGTAGGATTCGCCAACGAAAATATCGAACTCAAGGTTTCAAATTTTTATATGGCAAAAGAAACTAAAAATTATTTTGGATTTTATACGGATGTGACAAAAGCAAATATTATTCCTAAGAGCCAGGTGCAAGACAAAGCACAGATTAAGATGATTCAGGCACTTCAGCAAAAAGCACCTAAGCCTAAAAAAAGCAAAGGTACTAAGCTGATTAGTGGTATTTTTTGGTTCCTTGTTGCAATGACGGGATTGGTACTCATCCTAAATATGATGCTATAAAAATACTAGCTCAGTTACATCGGCTTTAAAGTGGGTAAAAACTTAGCATTAGAATTTAAGGAGGAACGCGTTTATGAGTCAACCAATTATTCCATTTCTCACCTTTTGTGGTACCGCTGAGGCAGCTGTTAATTTTTATGTATCTATCTTTCCAAGTTCAAAAATCAATCATATGACTATGGTTGGCAAAAATGAACGTGGCGAAGAAGGCAAAGTATTCCACAGTTCTTTTGAACTTAAGGGTCAGCCGCTTATGGCGATGGACATGGAAGCGGCGTATTGCCCTGCATTTACTTGGGCTATATCTCTTTATATGGAGTGTCCTGTCGAATCAGAATTTGATCATCTCTTTGACAAATTATCTGCAGAGGGCAATGTTCTTATGGGGCCTGAGCCTGTTGGAAATCTAAGAAAAGTGGCTTGGGTGAGCGATAAATTTGGCGTGACTTGGAAATTGTTTTTAAAATAAAATGAGGTATTTATAAATTGAAATAAATAACGACTGGGGGCTACTATGACGATTCAAGTTTCAAAAGAATTTGGCATTTATCATATAGGGGATACGGAGTCTCGCTTGGGCTTAGACTGCAATCCTTACTTGCTTGTAGATGGGCTAGAAGCCGTCTTAATCGATCCCGGTTCTATTATGGATTTTGAAAGCGTTCTTGCCAATGTGGAAGCGATTGTGCCACTCTCTCAAATCAAATATGTCATCCTTCACCACGAAGACCCTGATTTTTGCTCTGCTGTGCCTCACCTTGAAAAACGAGGCTTAAACGCTCAAATCATTACGTCTTGGCGCACAATGACCCTCATCCAATATTATGACATTAAGTCGCCTTACTATTTGATTGAAGAACATGACAATCGCCTTATTTTAGAGTCGGGCAGAATTCTAGAATTTATCCTCACGCCGTATCTGCACTTTGCGGGCGCATTTGCAACCTATGATCACGAGAGTCGTTCATTATTCTCAAGTGATCTTTTTGGCGCGTTTAGTTATAATAGAACCCTTTATGCCGATGAAAACTATTTGGATAAAATGTTGACCTTTCACGAGCATTACATGCCCTCGAATTCAGTGCTTCGACCCGTCATGGATGTTCTGCTGACCTATAAAATTGAATTGATTTTGCCTCAGCATGGGGCAATCATAAGAGAACATATTCCTAAATACATACATGCGCTCAGAAATTTGGAGTGCGGTACTTTGCTCACCCCGATTAAAAGAAATTTTATGGCTTCAGGTGGGTTTTTGATGCTTTTCAACGAAATTATGAACCGCTATGCGAATGTGTACCCCTGCGAAGAAGTCATTTCTATCTTTGAAGGGATAATGTCGCTGAGAATGGACGCCTCTAAGCAGATTATTGATTATGACGGGGATGGTGCCGCTTTATGGGCTCACATCTTTGAAATTGTTAAAGCTCAAAAAGGCGTGTTATGGTTGACGGTAATAGAGCCCTTTGTAAAGACACTTTCTGCCACTTATGACGTGCCGCTCCCACCCGTATTTGTGTCACTGCTTGAGACGGCGAATCAAGAAAATCAAAGACTTCATGCCATCAATCAGGCGCTGGATCAATCTATGAAAGCGGTTGAAGAAAAAATGAATAAATGCCCAATAACTGGACTATATAACGAAACGTTTCTAAAATCTTTATTGCTCAATGAATTAGAGGAAGAGGATTGGCGCAGCATGGGCGCTTTGATTTTCATAAGCATTGATAATTATTCGAAAATTAAATTTAGATACGGCGAAGATGAGGAAGATCACATTTTACTGAATCTCTCCTATTTGATAAAAGAACACTTTAACGAATCGGCGATTTTTAAAATGCAGTCTTGTGATTTTGGCGTTTATGTCAAAGGTATAGCCGATGAGGCGCTTGTGGATATGACGGAGAGGTTTAGACATGCAGTCGAGCAATCTGAATTTTTTATAACGGAGATTACCATTTCTGTTGGAGTTTCATTTTCAAAGGAAATTGCCCTAGATGCCATTACTTTTGAAAAGACGTTAGAAGACTACATGGAACTTGCGATTCACCGATTAAGACAGTCTAAACTGCTTGGCAAAAATAGAATTACCTATTCTGGGATACAAAGCAGTGAAACGATTGAAGTGGCAAGCATTTTGATTGTTGACACGGAGGAAGTTAATCTGAGTGTTCTAAAGTCGTTTTTCGATAATTTGGGCATTCTTGTATTCACAGCGACGGATGGGTTAGAAGGTTTTAAGCTGGCAACGGAATATTTTCCAAATTTGATTATTTCGGAGACGCAACTGCCTAAAATTGATGGCTTTCTTCTTCGGGAAAATTTGCTGAAACGATCGGAAACCAAATCGATAGAAATGATTTATTTGTCACAGCAAAAAAACGAAGATTCTGTGAGACGGGCTTTGGAGTTAGGTGTCACGCATTATATCAAAAAACCTTATATGCTATCTGAGTTGGTAGGCATTGCAAGCAGGAAACTCAAAGGACTGATTGAATGAGTGTAAGCATAGAATTCCTGCAACTTTTTTTGATTATCATGCTATACATAGTCCTCTTTTTAGTCGCGAAAATGCTCATTAAAAAACTGTCTTCGCAAGAAGAGGTATACTTAAGAAACAATAAACGGTTGACCATGATTTTGTCTTTGATGACCAATTCGTTTAAAGGCACGCTAGAGTCATTAAGAGAATTAAAAGAAATTAAACAAACTTTGCTCATGGACAGTTCACATATTCGATGGGAATCAGATGCGCTAAATCGAGTAGCAAAACGTGAATCTTTTCATTTAAAGTCTTTGAGCAGAACCAGAAGAAAAGCGGCGGCTACTTATTTAGGTCTTATTGCCACTGAAGAAGCGCGCTTAATTCTTGAAAAAGCGATTCGTCGCGAAAAAAATGTTTCTGTAAAAATATACATTTCCAACGCATTGACAGACATTCACAATCCAGAGTCTTTGCCTATTTTGATTGACGAGTTGATAAATTCTCATAAATGGTATAGAGAAAAAGCCATTTCGAATATTTTGGAATATGGCGAACTTTTTATGCCTTATTTTTATGTTTTAAAGGACACCAGGGCGGTTGAACACCGTGAATTAATTTTAAAGTTTGCAGGCGAAAATCTCAACCAGGAACTTAAAGCCTATCTCCTGGATTTTGTTAATCGCTATGAAATGCATATGACCTCAAGCCATGCCCATTATAACTTACTCATTCAGCAGGGGTCACGCAAATACAAGATAACGTATTTGCAGCAAGACATGAATGCGCTACTTGAAATGACCTGTAGAACGCTTGCAAATATCTACTCAAAAGATTTTGCAATAGATCGGTACTGGAAAAGTAGAAATCCAATCATCAAAAGAAATGCTTTTTGGGCAGTTTCAAAACAAAAAACGACTGAATTTATTCACGTTCTTCTAGCGCATTTTCATGAAGAAGAATACGCAAAGACTCTCATTGGCTGTACTACTGCAATGATTGAGGCGAACCCAAGATTTTTGTATGTCGTTGAAGAGGCATTTGAAAAAGAGCTGGATAAAGACGTAAAAAACCAACTTGCGCAGGTATTGTCAAATAAAATTGAATATTATATTCTGAAGCTAAATACAAAGGCTGATGCCAAATCTACTCTAATCCTTCAGACTATTTTAGAAAATGGTCGAATTAATGAGCTCATTGGCTTTATGAATAAAAATCGAGACATAGATTTAGAAAATCGACTAATCGATATTTTGAGAACTTCAATTGGCGCGGACAATCCTCTCCAATTGTCATTTAGAGCCTACTTAGACCCTCATTTGCTTATGAAGTGGCACCTTGAACCTTATAAGTTTCCAAAAACCAGAGAAGAACAGAAAAAAGATCCCAACCTTGTTGTAGCGGTTGTTTTATTAACAATCGTCGCCATTATATTTTTCCCAATCTATTTCATTGCCACGAACTATGAATTGGTAATGAATGCACCCTTTATAGTGAGTCTAAAAGACTATGTCATCACGTTCAACTACGTTTTGGCATTCTATTCTGTGAGCATCAACTTGAGTTACTTGGTCTTACTTGGCTTTTCATATAAAAACCTCATGAAGCAGTCCGCTTTGTGGAACTTAAAGAACATCACCATGCTGTTTAGAAATAAAATGATTCCAACCATCTCCATAGTTGCTCCTGCGTACAATGAGGAGAAGAATATTATAGCGAGTGCCAATTCACTTTTAAATCTTAAGTATCCTGACTATGAGCTCATTATTGTTAATGATGGAAGTCAGGACAATACCTTAAACTGTTTAATCGATTATTATAGTTTGCTCAGAGTTGATTATTATTACAACGATAGCCTTAAGACAGAGCCAATTCGAGGCATTTACCGAAATCCATCCTATCCAAAATTGATTGTTGTGGATAAAAATAATGGTGGAAAGGCAGACTCGTTAAATGCAGGCATCAACGTCGCCAATAAGGAATATTTCTGTGGAATTGATGCAGATTCATTGCTTGAGACAGAAGCATTATTAAAACTTGCATCGCTTACGCTTGACGAATGTGTTGAAACGCCTGCACTTGGAGGAAATATATTCCCGCTGAATGGCTGCGAGGTTGATCACGGTCTCATTTCTAAAATTCGTATACCGGACAATCACTTAGCACGGTTTCAGACCGTTGAGTATATACGTGCCTTTATGGCGGGTCGTTTAGGGTGGCAAGAAATTGACAGTTTGCTCATCATCTCGGGGGCTTTTGGACTCTTTAGAAAAGATCGAATTATTTCGATTGGTGGGTATATGACCCATCGTGGCCGTTATAAAAAAGATACTGTTGGCGAAGATATGGAATTGGTTGTTCGAATCAGCCGTTTGCTCCACGAATCAAAGCAACGCTTTAAAATTCTCTATGCCTTTAATGCCAATTGTTGGACTGAAGTACCAGAAGACTTGAAAAGTCTCAAAAGCCAGCGCATCCGTTGGCACCGCGGACTGATTGATATTCTTTTCTTTCACAAGAAGATGCAGCTTAATCCGCGTTATGGCACAACGGGAATGATTGGCCTTCCCTATTTTTTAATTTTTGAAGCTTTTGGGCCGATGATTGAATTTCAGGGTTATTTGATGGTAATCCTAGCCGCATTCTTAAATATTTTAGAT
>JAYVIR010000088.1:0-2787 GCA_043770095.1 Eubacteriales bacterium | reverse complement strand
ATAGATAACATTGCATCTACAACAACATCATGTTCTGCTACTATTTCATCTTCTGTCCAAGCATCTACTCTCGTAGGCGTATTAAACCATCTGTGCAATAACTCATGAACAAAAACAATTGTTTCTTCATTGCTGTAGTTCACTTTTCTTTTTGCACGAAGTTCTTGAAACAGTTGACTTAGCGTAGTCGAATCTTCAGCCTTAGCCAATAAGGTCACATAACCCTTGGCATCTCCAATTCTAAATTTCTCTTGCCAAATCGCCATCGGCGTTTCTCCCTTCTCTTCGTTTCTATAAATAATTTCTTGCAGTGAACACATAAAGTCCAAAGACCCTAATGAGTTTCCACCATTCAATGAAGCCGCTAACATTTCACGCGCCTTATTAGTTGACACCGCACCCACGACTCCCGCTGGTCTACAAGCAGGAACGTTGACCGATGACAATTCTTCCATTATCATGTCCTTGCCTGTAGCATGGCATTTTATTTTGCCCCTTGGCGTGTCGTAATAAAGACCTCTTTTGTGCGTGCAACCTTCTTGCGCTGACAAGTTGCAAATATTACATATCGCTCGCATAGACGCGCCGATTGATACAAACTTATAAAGCCCAATATTAAAAGCTTCAATTGCTCTCTTTTTTAAGATGACAGCAAGAACGCGCATAACCCACTTGTTGCGCTCTTTGTTAAAGTAAACAAAGGCTTTAAGAACCTGCCCAATAGCTTTACTTGGGTCATTCCAATCATGCCCTTCAATAAACATTCTGCCTGGATAGCCGACCGCTGCCGCTTCCATTTCAGCTCTAACAATTTCAACTCCGTTAAAAATCCCTTCTTCTACTACATCAAGTAATAAATAAAGGGCATTATCTACCAAGTCTTTTGCATCATCTGCGTCACCATCTGCCAACAGACAAATAGCATCTGCTTTACTTATTTTTTTCATGCCGCTATTTTTAATATTCATCTCTGGCAAAGCAGCAACAAATCTATCTTGTATCACAGCCGATGCTTTAAGTGGCTCAGACTCAGGCTCGGCCAATTTAGCCGTTAAATCCTTGTTGTCGACATTAACAACCCCAACAATTAAAGGGGTTCTATCCGTTTGCACTGGCACGCCAGCTTCGGGAGTCAATGGACCTACCACAGTTGAAAGATATGGAGGCAGCGTATCATCAAGCGCATCCAAATAAACATGCTTCCAACCTTGCGCAGCCATTCGTTCTGCTAAAAGTGTATGAACTTCTTGAAGCTTCTCTTTCTCATATGATAAAGATTCATTCCAAAGGACATGAAGAAACAAATTTAAAAATCTTGCTTCTTTTTCAGTTGTAATCCTTGCCAAAACGCCAATAGGTGCCGACCCAGAGGGCAAAACAGGAGTTTCACTTGTAGATGGCTCACCATGAGGAATATCCTGCATTGGCGGCATCTCGACATACTCAGGCGATACAGCTATTCCAGTAGAATAATCTGATGATGCAATAAATTTTTCAATGTCGCTAACGGCAGTTCTTATCTCGCCATCGCTACCATAGACTTCATCATAAAGCTTCAATATATTCATTCCGCCCTCCCGATTTCTAAAAACTTTCCCTGCCCAAAAGGGCAGGGAAATAATTTGTTAACAAACAATAATTTACTCGTCATCAGCGAAATGGATTCTATATACTGTGTCGCACTCATTACATATCGCCAAACCAAAGCATGTCGGTGCCATTACCTTCGCATTGTGCGCTTCACAGGACTTACAAGCGGGCACATTTCTTGGCACTAAAAACTCAATAGCAGTAATATCGCAAATCACTTCTGGCTGGCGCATTACACTTGCAAATGCAGTTTTAAACAATTCATGTCCAGCAGATTTCGCTAAGGTTTCACAACTGGCTCTTGCAGAACCAAAAATGTTCACCATTGCTGTTCTTACTCCTGCGAGGTCTGGCTTTTGTTGTCCAGCAATAAAGGTAGTTATCTGTTCTGCTACCTTTAAAACGAAACGACTTTCCAATAAGCTCGCATTGGCGTTCATCTTAATGTCTACGCTGTCTGTTGATTCTTCATAATGGAATGCAAATACATCTTTGGCAAAATTAAGACCAGCACTATATAAGTTCTGCATTCCTTTTTTTGCATTAGCTTGAAGTCTTTCATTACCCATCAATAGTTCTGATGCTACCAAGCTATTCAACATTTCACTTTGTCGCTCAACAGGTGTATTTTTTTCAATGTCTTTGGTGCCAGCAACTAAACGAGCATGAGTGGCGTCAATAGTAGAAACAACTGCATGTTCTAAGTTCGTGACCCAAGCATTGCTTTCCTGCTGCAAGCAAACATCAACTGATGCAAGATATTCAACTTCTTGATTCTTGCTCTGTTTAATCTGCGTAGGGCTTTTTTTCATCCAACGCTTACTAGCAGATGCTTTTTTGCGCTTAATAAAATCAGTTTCTTCTGGTGCGCCTCCTGGCTTGTGCTGTTCGCGGGTACGTTCATGCACCCGTTTGTGCTTCTGTCCGTAGGCATCAATCATTTCTTCTCTTACTTTTTCAACGTGACGTTGTGGGTTTTTAATTGAATATTCAGTATCTCCAAATATATCGGCGAACTTCGGTCTATAGCCCTTTGGCTCGCTATATGGCTGAAAATAACCTGGAATATTTGGCTGTTGCGCTGGTGCCTGCTGTCCCTGTGGCGCGGCAGCTTGTGGCGCAGCTTCCTGAGAAGTTGGCATTGGAGGTTGTTCCTCTACCTCACCCTCTTCTTGTTCAAGTTCAGGGTCAACTGGT
>JAYVIR010000087.1:0-84206 GCA_043770095.1 Eubacteriales bacterium | reverse complement strand
AATTCGGTTGTATAACGAGCCATTGTCTTCTCCTTGTTTGTCGGGTTAACTCACTATACATTTTTCATGACCCTACGACAACTATCCTAACACAGGGGGCTATAGTGATTCCATTTTAGCAATGAATCGCTTAAATCATCTTTATGCGGAAGCCTCCAAAGGGACGTCATTGGCAGCTGGCATTGTTGAAATTGACCACGAGGACATTACAGAAGATTTTGCAGAGGTCTTAAAAAATGCAGATGACTTAATGTATTTAGAAAAGAAAAGAATGAAAAAAAGCGAGTTCTCTTAATTGATTGTTGTAAAATAAATATTTCAATAAGTCGTAGTTTTGTTAGAAATAAGTATACTCAAAATCAAAGAATTTAAGGAGAAATACCCCTCCGCCAAGGCCCCAATAGGTTCTAACGACATCATTATTGTCGCCTCAAGGCATGTAGAGTGTGTTGTAAAGTTGAAAAAGCGCTAGAAATAAATAATACCAATAAGTTTAGCCGCTGAGTGTGATGACATTCAGTGGCTTTTTGTATTAGGAAATCTATCGTTTAGGGAGAATGATGTCAGAGTATGTAAATGTGCTTCAAAACAACCTTTTCCCATATGAAATATCGATATCGAGCTCTTTGCGCCACTCATCTGCTTCTGGAAGGAAAAAGTCGGTTGCAAAACAGGTCGCAAGAGTCTTGTTTCCCCTGATGTTGTATTCGCCTTTTGCACTTTTTCTGATTGGGCATACTCCTTATTTCGTTAGGTTAGGGTGTCATATATCAAAGTATGACACATACGGTGTTATGACTGCAATGGGGAATAGTTGTTTCTAGAAGAAATGAAATAGTTGTGCACACAACGAAAATGTGTTATTATAAAGTTGTCCACACAACTTATTTGGAGGTTAGACATGAAAAATGAAATGCTAGGCGATTTAATCATGACGATATATAAGAACTTAAAAACTAGAATGGAAAGAGATCTTAGAAAATATGATATAGGTATGGGGCAAATGCAAATTTTGATGATTTTTTTTAGTGATGTATATGCTGTGAGAACGCAAAGTGATTTAGTAAAAAACCTTGGCGTTGATAAGGGAAATGTTAGTCGATCTATGGTCAAATTACTTGAAAAAGGCTATGTTGAACAGACTGTAGATAATAAAAAAAATTTCCAATTAACTGAAAAAGGCATCAAACTCAAATTAGAAGTTATACCGATATTTGTTCAGATTAGCGAGTTGATGACAGAAAGCATTTTAGCAAATGAACTTGATCAAACCATAATGACAATGACAAAAATATCGCAAAATTTGGAGGAAATTATATGAAAATATCTATCGTTTATTTCAGTGGGACAGGAAATACTAGAGCTATAGCGGAAGGTTATAAAATGGCTCTATCGTCAAAGGGACATATCGTTACACTTAAGTCTATTGAAGAAAGTCATCTGCTTGATGAACATGATTTGTTAATTGTTGGTGGGCCAATATATGCTGGAAATATGCCAGATGAATTGATTAATTGGGTTAGAAAGTATGTTGAACAAGTAAATGAAAAAAAGCAATCGTATTTTCTACATCAGCAGGACTTTTAAATGCAAATGGCGTTAAATCTATCGGCAAAAAATTAATAAAAAAAGGATACAATCTTATCGATTTGGCAACTTTTGAGATGCCTAGGAATTTCTATATTGATAAGTACGAACCTACGCCTGAGGCAGTCCAAAAGCAACAATTTGAAAGTGCGACTATAAAAATAGTCGATTCATTGAACAGTATTGATAGAAAAAGTCTTCTAAGTGTTGATGAGTCAGTGGTTATGATAGATCTTTTATCAGACCTATTTAGAATTATGGCAAAATTCATGGGAAGGTCATTTCAAATACATGAAAACTGTATCGGCTGTGGTTTGTGCGAAAAGAATTGTCCGAAACATAACATAAAGTATATAGATAAGAAATATATGGAGCGTTGTATCCTGTGCACTCGATGTATTCATAATTGTCCTGTCAATGCTATTAGTTATAAAGGAAAGCATATTGAGCAGTATAAGGTTCATTATGATATTTCAATCGAATAATGGATGGTATAACTGTAACAAGTGTTATCTGGACGAATGTTCTGATAGAGGAAATATTAAGTGATGAATAATCTATTGGGTATAGATATTTTAAAGAAGACCATTCAATAATAGCGAGGTGCAAATTATGAAAACTCAATTTGATCCCAAAAACAATATTGTTAAATTATGCATGATGGGCATAGGTATGAGAGATAGCGGGAAACTCGAAGAATCAGGAATACTGTTTCTTAAAGCGTGGAGTGAAGCTACAAACGACTTCGAGCGATTTATTGCAGCTTATTTTGTAGCCCAATATCAAAATAACGTTTCGGATAAATTGAAATGGTTCGAAACTTCTTTGCAGTTTGCGCTAAAACTAAATGATGATAGTATTAAGAGTGCTTTCACATCGTTATATTTAAGCATTGCAAAATGCTATGAAGCGTTATCTAATCCTGTTAAGGCAAATTTGAAGGTTGGTGATCGATTGACAGCAGGGGAAGAATCGAATTACAAACCTGAACTCAAAATGAACCATATTTATTTCACATCCCTTGTTAATGGTGCGGGGCTAGCTGCCGAATTAGCAAAAGGAGAGGGAAGCCCCCGAAGTTATATTATTGAACCAACTGGACAATTTGAAAATGACCCAAATGTTACAGACAAAAAATTTCCAGGCAATTTGTCGTGCTCACAATATCATCTTTTCGAAGATGGTATTTTTTTATGGCCAAATTTCACTAAACGACTGAAAAGACTGATTTTTCAGACTTGTCACCATTCGTTTATGACAAATTCCATGGTCTTTTGTTTGTAAACGATCACAAACGAAACCTATAATGCAGATAGAACCAGTCATGACGGTGCTCAAAAAAGTATTAGGGGGAGAACAATGGAAAACACAGCTTTAAAATTAGGCGCGAATTCAAAAGCGCAAGCCCGTATTCAAAAATTTGGTCGTTTCTTAAGCGGCATGGTTATGCCGAACATTGGTGCCTTTATCGCATGGGGTATTATTACCGCATTATTCATTCCTACAGGTTGGACACCCAATGAAAAATTAGCGACTATGGTCGGTCCAATGATCATCTATTTATTGCCAATATTGATCGCTTATACAGGCGGCAAATTGGTCGCTGGTGCTAGAGGTGGCGTGGTCGGCGCTGTAGCAGCAATGGGTGTCATCGTTGGCGTAGACATTCCAATGTTTATTGGCGCAATGATCATGGGTCCATTAGGTGGTTATGTCATTAAAAAGTTTGACGACATGGTAGATGGCAAAGTGCCTTCAGGTTTTGAAATGTTAGTAGCAAACTTCTCTGCTGGTATCCTTGGCATGTGTCTGTCATTATTGGCATTCTTTGCAATCGGACCAACTGTATTGGCACTCAACAATTTCCTTAAAGCTGGCGTTGAAATGATCGTCAATGCAAATATGTTGCCTTTCGCTTCAATATTTGTTGAACCGGGCAAAATTCTATTCCTCAACAATGCAATCAACCACGGTGTTCTCAGCCCACTTGGTATTCAACAGGCAACAGACACTGGAAAATCAATTTTCTTCTTGCTTGAAACAAATCCAGGACCGGGCCTTGGCATTTTGTTGGCTTACTGGATATTCTCAAAAGGCATGATCAAAGAATCTGCTCCAGGCGCGATTATCATCCACTTCTTAGGCGGTATTCACGAAATTTACTTCCCTTATGTCTTGATGAAACCAATTCTTTTATTGGCAGTGATCGGCGGCGGCATGAGCGGCGTGTTCACATTCAATTTACTAGGCGCAGGCCTTGTGGCGACACCTTCTCCAGGTTCAATCTTCGCACTGATGGCCATGGCGCCAAAAGGCGGCTTGATTCCTGTACTGGCGGGCGTATTGGTTTCTACGGCAGTATCTTTTGCCATCGCGTCATTCTTTATTAAGACAAGCAAAGCCGTTGAAGATGATGGCGATCTTGAAAAAGCAAAATCTGCTGTTAAAGAGATCAAAGGCACGACAACTAAAAATGCTGCTGCTGTATCTGTTAAAAAAATTGTGGTTGCATGTGATGCTGGCATGGGTTCAAGTGCAATGGGGGCTTCATCGCTCAAAAAGAAGATTCAGGCAGCTGGTCTTGCGATTGAAGTAAGCAATTCATCCATTGACGCCATTCCCAACGATGCGGACATCATCATTACCCATGAAAGCTTGTCTGAGCGGGTAAAACACTTTAAAGCAGAAATCATTACCATCAGCAATTTTGTGGGGACTCCGGTCTATGACGAACTCGTTGCTAGATTAAAAGCTTAGGTTTTAAACCCTAGGCGCTGCTATACCTCACATAAGAACTTTCATAAAAATGCGGACAGTGGAGAATGACTTCGCTGTCCCTTTAGATTAGCGAACTATTCAAAAATGGCACTATTGGAAAGTGACAAAATGGTGTATTTAATGCGTCTCATCGACTGAATTAGGGCATATAATGAATATATTCATACTGGGTTTATTCAAAAGTGTCACTTATAAGTTGAATGATTAGGATTTGACTTTTCTAATTGGGTGGGCTGTTACAACAGCCTTTGTGGGCTGTTACACAGCCTTGCTGGGAGATGATTGGGTGCATTATTCTACAAGAGCTATTGAAATTATAGAGATCCTGTTCAAGCAAACCGATTATATGACCGCAACTGCCATTTCAGAGCAATTGAAAATCAGCAAGCGAACGATCTTCAGAGAAATGGAAGCCGTAGAGGAAATTCTTCAGGCGATGCAGATCGAAATTTCCAAGAAGACCCGCGTCGGCATTAAAGTCAATGCGACAAAAGAACAAAGAGAACATTTTAGACTCATGACTCAAAATCAGGCGGGGCAGGTGTATTCCCAAGAAGCAAGACAAAACCTGCTGATGATTGAACTGCTGAAAAGTCGTGAACCCAAGAAGTTATTTTATTTCGCCGACCTGCTGAATGTATCAGAGGCGACAATTTCAAACGACATGGACAAAATTGTGGAATGGTTTGGACAGCGAAAACTGGAGCTTGTGCGAAAACCCGGTTACGGGGTTTATGTCGTGGGCAATGAAAAAAGTTTTCGAAAAGCCATTGTGGATTATTTATATCAGACTTATGAACATGAAGAATTGGTGACATTGATACAAAATGATTTTTTCCAGTCGAGGGTGGAGCAGATTGAAGACGCTTCTCATCAAATGCTGGGACTCATTGACAAAGAAATTCTCTTAAAGGTCAGTTTGATCTTAAAAGACTACGAAACCATGCTTGAAAAACGCTTGGCAGAAGGGGCTTACATGGGCCTGATGATTCATTTGGCCATTGCCATACAGAGAATTTTGCGGGGCGAGAGCATTTTCATGAACAGTGCCATTTTGGACAGTCTCAAGGGCGACGAGCATTTTGTCACCGCCAGAGAGATTGCGAGAAGCATTGCCAACATTTTTGGCATTAGTGTGCCCGACGACGAGGTCGGCTATATTACGATGCACTTGAAAGGCTCAAAGCTTAAGACCAGTGCCATGGTGGAAGAGCATGATTTCATCATTTCCAATTTTGAACTCAGCCGTACAACGGCAAAAATGATTCAAAAATTCAGAGATTTGAGCGGCTATGATTTCAGAGACGATGAAAAACTGCTCATCGGTTTGGCAAGTCATCTTAGACCGGCCATTACCCGAATGAAGCTTGGTTTGGACATTCGAAACCCCTTGCTTCAAAAAATCAAGGAAATGTACCCGGAAATATACGCCATGACCCAGCAGACCACAGATCTCATGACTGCCCGCTATGAAGTGGATGTACCAGAAGAGGAAATTGGTTTTTTGGCCATGCATTTTGGTGCGGCCATAGAGCGCTTCAGAAAAAGCCAGCAAAGTGACAAGGCGGTTCGTGTAGGCGTGGTATGTTCTAGTGGTATTGGAACATCCAGTCTTTTAGCGTCAAGGCTGTATAAATTGATACCAAGAATTGATGTGGTAGGGCAGTTTTCGAAAGAAGACATTTTGCTGGGCAATCTTAGGTCAATGAATATAGAGTGCCTCATTTCCACGATTCCCCTAGAGAAGAACGAATATCCAACCATTATTGTCAACCCCCTCCTGGTTGAAACGGACATAGAAAGAATCAAACAGATGATTCTGCTGCTAAGTCAGGAACTGAAGCCCTTCAACGATTCCCCTTATGTCAACAGCAGCACTGGCATAGATCGGCTGAAGAAGATTCAGGAACTCTCTTCGGGAATTTTGGAAGTGGCGGCTCATTTTAAGGTGTTGGAACTATCCAGCGCAGAGAGTTCTAAGGCGCTGATTCAGCACATCGCAGCGGCGTTTACAAACAATTTAACTGCTCAATCTGTGTTGGAAAACCAGCTTATGGAGAGAGAAAAGCTAGGGGCTACCATCCTGAGAAACGAGGGGGTAAAGCTCCTGCATACCAAAACCAATGAAGCGGCATTTTTAACCTTTGCAGTCGTACGGATTGAAAAACCCCTGCTTTGTGAAATAAGCAGTGCAAAAGGAATAGCTCAAAGCGAGTCGGTTCACCTGTGCATTTTAATGCTGCTACCTGAAAACTCTAGCAAGCACAAAATGGAAATCATGAGTTATCTCAGCAAAGCCATGATCGAAGACACTGCTTTTGTAGGCCAGTTGAAGACCACCCCCGAAGAATCCCTGCGCCAAGTCATTCAGCACAAGCTGAACGTTTGGTTTGACAGTCAGATTCGATAGGAGGGGCAGAAGATGAGCCAAGTGATGAACCATAAAGATAAAGTACAGCGTTTTGGACGATTTCTAACCAAAATGGTCATGCCCAATATTGGCGCTTTCATTGCCTATGGGCTTATTACCGCATGTTTTAACCCAAATGGATGGTTGCCAAATGAAGACCTAAATCGTTTGGTAACACCGATGATCACCTATCTGCTGCCCATGCTGATTGGCTATACGGGGGGCAGAATGATATTTGGTCACAGAGGCGGCGTGGTTGGCAGCATAGCCACTATGGGCGTCATCGTAGGGACAGATATTCCCATGTTTATTGGGGCTATGATTGTCGGGCCATTGGGAGGAGCGATCATTAAGCGCATCGACGAAGCGCTGAAGAGTCGAGTGCCAATGGGCTTTGAAATGCTGACCTCTAATTTTGCTGCGGGCATCGTCGGATTTTTCATCGCTTTGATCGGCTACAAATTGGTAGGGCCGACGGTGGAAATTCTCAGTCACCTGCTGGAAAAAGGCGTTTACGCGCTGGTCAGACACAACCTGCTGTTTTTAGTATCACTAATCATAGAACCGGGTAAAATACTGTTTCTCAACAATGTCATCAACCATGGCATATTGGGAAATCTGGGTGTTCAGCAGGCCAGTGAAACTGGGAAATCGGTATTCTTCTTACTGGAAACCAATCCGGGGCCGGGTCTGGGCATTTTACTCGCAACGTTTTTCCATTCAAAAGAGTCTATCAAACAGACTGTCCCGGGGGCAGCTGTCATTCATTTCTTCGGTGGGATCCATGAAATATATTTTCCCTATGTATTGGCCAGTCCGCTGCTATTCATTGCTGTGATATTTGGTGGCATGAGCGGGGTAATGACCATGAATCTGCTTAACTTAGGAATCGTGGCCACACCATCGCCTGGGAGCATTTTTGCCATTTTAGCCATGACACCCAAACAGGATATTCTATCCGTCCTATTGGCGGTGGGTGTGTCCACGGTGGTGACTTTTGCCATAGCCAAGGTGATTCTTGCAAGAACGGCTGATCAGAAAACACCTGAAAATGAATTTGAACTGGAGCTGGAACTAGAAACGGATCAAGAAGCCTTGCCGGGTAAAACCGCATTGCCACTGGCATTTGCCAAGCTTGAAGCGGATTATCGATTTTCTAAAATCGTATTTGCCTGTGATACGGGCATGGGTTCCAGTGCTATGGGCGCCGCTTTGGTGGGTAAAATGATGTCGGATGCCGGAATTGTCATAGAGGTGGATAATGCACCGATTGATGACATTCCCGCAGATGCCGACCTGATCATCACTTTTGAGGCATTAAAAGGCCGGGCGCAGCATAGTGCCCCGAATGCGATGCATGTGGGCATTCACGATTTTTTGTATAAACCTCAATATGAGGCATTGATTCAGCAAATTAAACCATACTGTAGAATTGAGGAAGGAAAATCTGCCATGACTTTACCAATTGAAATTTTAGTGAAAGACAATATCCATTTGAACCGACCTTCTGTGAGCAAAGAAGATGCCATCTGCTATGCTGGCGAGCTCCTCCTTAAAGGGGGTTATGTGGAAGAAACGTATATTCAGGGTATGTTGGCTAGGGAAGCAAAATTTACAACTTACATTGGAAATGGCGTTGCCATTCCCCATGGCGAAAATGAAGTCAAAGATCGAATTCTCGCTTCTGGGATCGTGGTGATTCAATATCCGAACGGCATCGATTTTGGCGGCGGTAACGAGGTAAAACTTGTGATCGGCATCGCTGGCAAAGGCAATGAGCACATTCAATTGCTGTCAAATATTGCAGAGGCCATTGAGGACGAAGTGTTACTCGAGAAAATGTGCAGCACGACGGACATCAATTTCATTTATGACTTATTGTCCTAAAAACGCTAAAAGGGGAAGTAAATAGAATGATCATTACATTAACGTTAAATCCGGCAATTGATAAAACGCTGACCCTGGCCTCTTTTGACCCACATAAAATGAACCGAGCGTTGTTAAGCACGCAGGATCCGGGTGGCAAGGGCATCAACGTATCCAAAGTCATTCACGCTTTATCTGGAAAGTCGACGGCCATGGGCATCATAGGCGGTTCGGCGGGAGAGTTTATCCAAAGCAATTTAAGCGACAAAGGGATAGACACAGACTTTCTTCATATTTCCGATGAGACCAGAATCAATTTGAAAATATTTTGCAAGGACAATCAAGAAACCATTGAAGTCAATGAATCCGGTCCGCACATCAGTGAGGAAACCTTAGAGCAACTCAAAGCAAATTTGTTTGAAAAGCTGGAAACAGGGACGATTTGCGTGGTTTCGGGCAGTGTGCCTATTGGCGTTGATAAGGGTTTTTACAAAGAGTTGATTGCTCAGATGAAGGCGCGGGGTGCTATTGTCATTCTTGACGCAGACGGTGAGTTATTCAAACAGGCCATTCATGCGAAACCAGATTACATCAAACCAAATTTAAAAGAGTTAGAAGCCTATTTTGATAAAACCGTTAAAACTTATGAGGATTTCAAGGCATGCGGCCGCTATTTTTTAGAACTTGGCATTCCCAACGTGATTTTCTCGCTGGGTTCAGAAGGGGCATTTTATATGAACTCGGAGGCGGCTTACTTGGCTCATCCGCTTAAGATTGAGGCACATAGCAGCGTTGGGGCAGGAGATGCCTTTGTCGGCGCATTGGCTTATAGCATCGAAAAAAAGCTGACGGTGACAGACAGTCTCCAGTTGGCAATAGCCACCAGTGCCGGGGCAGTCATGACGGTGGGGACAAACCCAGCGGACCTGCCTTGGATAGAGGCTCACAAGCACCAAGTCATTGTTGAAAAAATATAATCATGAAAAGGAGATTCATATAATGAAAGCAAAAGCAGTTCGGATGTACGGTGTTGACGACTTAAGATTGGAAGAATTCAACCTTCCAGAAATCAAATCCAATGAAATTCTCGTAAAAGTTATTTGCGACAGCATTTGCATGTCGACCTATAAAGCGGCTAAACAGGGAAACCGTCACAAACGGGTGCCTGAAAACATCGATACGAATCCCATTATTACTGGTCATGAAATGTCAGGGATTATTGTTGAAGTTGGCGCAGATTATGAGGGACAGTTCAAGGCGGGACAGAAATTTGCGCTGCAACCGGCTCTCAATTATAAGGGCAGCCCCTACTCACCGGGTTATTCATACGAACACTTTGGCGGCAATGCCACTTATAACATCATTCCGCCTGAAGTTATGGAACTGGGCTGTTTGCTAGACTACGAAGGCAAGGGCTTCTACGAGGCGTCACTCGGCGAACCGATGTCATGCATCATCGGCGGTTTCCATGCGGCTTACCACACCATTCCCAATACGTATACCCACGTCATGGGCATCAAGCCTGAGGGCAATTTGATTGTCATGGGCGGTGCAGGACCAATGGGTCTTGGGGCCATCGACTACGCGCTTAATATTGCGGGCAAGCCTAAAAAGATTGTGGTAACTGATCTCAGCGATGCGAGAATCAACCATGCCAAGCGTTGTCTCTCAGAGGAAAAAGCGAAGTTTTACGGTGTTGAGTTAATCTACGTCAACACCAGTGGACTAGAGGACTCTGTGGCTCACTTAATGGCTTTGACTGAAGGCCATGGATACGATGATGTCTTTGTATACGTACCGGTTTCCAAATTGGTGGAACAGGGAGATCAGCTCCTTGCCAAAGACGGTTGCATGAATTTCTTCGCTGGTCCAACGGATCATGAGTTCAGTGCCAGCCTTAATTTATACAACGTTCACTATTCGAACACTCACATCATGGGTTCGACAGGGGGCAATACCGACGACTTGATCGAAGCACTGGACATGTCTGCGAAGGGCCTCATCAATCCATCTGTGATGCTGACTCACATTGGCGGCATTGATGCCTGCGTGGAAGCAACTTTGAATTTGCCAAGCATCCCAGGCGGCAAAAAACTCATTTACAATCACTTTGACATGCCTTTGACGGCGATCGAAGACTTTGCGAAGCTCGGCGAAACCAATGATTTGTTCAAAGCCTTGGCAGAACTGGTCGACAAGCACGACGGCCTATGGAATCCGGAGGCTGAAACTTACTTGTTAACTTATTACGGCATTCTTTAGGAGGATTTTCCAATGGCTTCATATGTATTTCAATTAACCAATGAACACGGACTTCACGCCAGACCGGCGGGGCTATTGGTGCAGATTTCCAGTAAATTTGACAGCAAGGTTTGCCTCATTAAAAATGGGCAAAGCTACAACTGCAAAAGCATGCTGGGAATATTAAAAATGGCGGGCTCTAAAGGAGACGAAATCATCCTCGAAGTCGAGGGAACCGATGAAGCTGAGGCACTCCAGGCGATTCAAACCCTCATTACTGCAAATTTTAACGAATAGGTGACAGACTCATGAAAATCAATGGTATTGGTACTTCCAAGGGCATGGCCATCGGCACGGCCTTTATCTATAAAAAACAAAAGCTGGACGTGGCGCTAAAGCCCATCGAAAGCATTGAAACGGAGCTGCTTCATTACGAAGCAGCTCTTAAAAAATCAACGGAGCAGTTAAAACAAATCATTCAACAAACGAAACGCCAAATTGGAGAGAAAGAAAGCCAAATATTTGAAGCCCATTTGTTGTTGATAGAAGATGAAGAGTTCTATGGTGTTGCCAGAGACATGATTTTTGAACAGGGCGTAAACGCCACCTTCGCCACAGAACAGGCTAATAGAAGTTTCAAGGCCCTATTTCAGCAGATGGATAACATTTACATGAGAGAAAGAGCGGCGGATATGAACGACATCTCTCAGCGGATTTTAAGAAACCTATTAGGCCTTGATTCTGAATTCAAAGTCCCTAAAAACGCCAT
The DNA here is from genome assembly GCA_043770095.1 of Eubacteriales bacterium. Classification (GTDB taxonomy): domain Bacteria; phylum Bacillota; class Clostridia; order Peptostreptococcales; family Acidaminobacteraceae; genus JBGSUZ01. The sequence continues at coordinate 72,555 of JAYVIR010000087.1, read as the reverse complement.
TCTGTTTTGCGAAGATTTAGAACCCTCGGATACAGCGATGTTAAACCCAGATTATATTTTGGGATTTGTCACTGAAAAAGGGGGAAAGACCTCTCATTCGGCCATCATCGCTCAGAGTTTAGGAATTCCGGCCATTACAGGGGTCGCTTATGAAAAATTGGGCATCTCTGAGGGCATGACCATCCTCATCAATGCGGATGAGAGTTATTTGATTGCCAATCCGGAAGAGTCATTGCAAGTGGCTTTTTCGGCGCAAATGATACAGAAAAAATTGGAATCAGAGAAATATGAAGCACTCAAATACAGTCACGGAAAAACCCGAGATGGCTTGTCACTAGAAATAGCGGCCAACATTGCGGATTCTAACAAAGCTGCAAAAGCTTTGGAACAAGGCGCTGACGGGGTCGGACTCTTTAGAACAGAGTTTTTGTATATGAACAGACAATCACTGCCTTCGGTGGATGAACAGTTTCAAGCTTATAAAATGGCGCTGGAAGCCTTTGGAGATAAACCGATGGTCATTCGAACCTTTGACATTGGGGGCGACAAGCAGGTTGACTATCTGAATTTAGAACCGGAAATGAATCCTTTTTTGGGGTACAGAGCCATACGGATTTCCTTAGATAGAACCGAGATGTTCAAAGACCAGCTCCGAGCGTTGATTATGGCCAGCGTCTATGGCAATTTAAAAGTGATGTTTCCAATGATTTCATCTATTACTGAAATTAAACAGATTAAGGTGCTGATAGAAGAAGTCAAAACGGAATTAGACGAAAAGGGCATTGCTCATAGACCTTTTGAAATTGGGATCATGGTCGAAATCCCAGTGGTAGCAGTGGAGGCTAAAAAGTTTGCAAAGCACGTGGACTTCTTTAGCATTGGCACCAATGACCTGCTTCAATACACTGTGGCGGTCGATCGGATGAATGAAAAGTTATCCCACCTCTACAATTGGTATCATCCAGGGCTTCTGTCTTTGATTAAGAATGTTGCAGCATCTGCAAGAGAAGCGGGTATATGGGTTGGCATTTGTGGAGAAGCGGCATCAGACCCGCTCTTATTGCCTTTCTATGTAGGCGTCGGCATTCACGAGTTAAGCATGTCGAGCAGCAAGGTGGCTGAAATCAAATGGAATTTATCAACTCTTGATCAAGCATCTTGTATAAAGGTTGTAGACTTGGTTTTGGACTGTGAAACGCCAGACGAAGTGGTCGAAAAGCTCAGCGGTTTAACAGAAAATTAAATGATGGTAATAAAAAAGTGAGTCTGTGAAAAGAGGCTGCTGAAAAAGTCATCTCAATATGAAACCTTATCGTAAGAAATTATGATGAGGTTTTTTTTATAGCATGAGACTTATTCTATGTTTACGCTTTTACATTCAAGGGTATTTTGTAAAGAAAGTCGATTGTGGAGGTAGTAATGCAAAAAATTGTTCCTCATTTATGGTTTGATACGCAGGCATTAGAAGCAGCAGAGCTTTATGTTAGTTTGTTTGATAATTCAAAGGTTTTGAATAAAGCAACACTTAAAGACACACCATCGGGCGATGCACAGACAGTTAGCTTTCAACTGGCTGGAATCGAATTTGCAGCGATTAGTGCTGGGCCAATTTTCGCATTTAATGCTTCAATTTCTTTAATGGTGGCGTGTGAAACAAAAGAAGAAGTAAATCGGTTATATGATACGCTTATAAAAGATGGAAGTGAGTTAATGCCACTAGATACTTATGATTTTAGTGGGTGGTATGCATGGATTAGGGACAAATACGGTTTGAACTGGCAAATCATGTTGGTTGAAGATATACATGCTCATAAAAAAATAAGACCTTCTTTACTGTTTAGCATGGAAGCGTGTGGAAGGGCTCAAGAAGCGATGGATTACTATTCCGGTCTGTTTTCAGATTCAAGCGTTGGCTTTGCGAATCGCTATCTTGAAGGACAAGCAGCGGATCAACGGGCTAAAATTAATTATGCTGAGTTAGTCATTCTTGATCTTGAAATGGTTCTGATGGATCACGGCTATGGAGGAGATGCTACATTCAATGAAGCTGTTTCTTTTATGGTACAATGCGATGATCAAAAAGAGATTGATTATTATTGGGAAAAGCTCTCTTTTGTTCCCGAAGCAGAAGCCTGCGGTTGGGTGAAAGATCAATTTGGCTTATTTTGGCAAATTATACCAAGCTCGATGGGGGTGTTGTTGTCAGAGGGAACTGAAGCAGAAATTGGGAGAGTGACGAAGTCGTTTCTGAAAATGAAAAAAATGGATATCATTGCTCTAGAGAGAGCAAGAAAGGAAGATATATGATTGAATTGCAGCTTTCCATTTAAATAAAGCGATAAAGTTTATATGGCGTATACTTTTATTTTAGGAGGTATATATAGAAATTCAATTCTCAATCGAATTAAATGCCTCAAAGGAAATAGTCTGGACCACTCTTTGGGATGATCTAACATTTCGTGACTGGGCAAGTATCATTGATGAAGCCACCTATATGAAGGTCGCATTGAAAGAAGGAAATGAAATCCAGTTTATATCGTCTGTAAATGGTTACGGTGTGACAGAGCGTTATTCGCTTACTGAAATAAATGGCGTTACTACATTAATTGTTAAAATCGATGTTCCACAGGAACAAGAAGAAACATTTAATATCAGGTTTCCTAAAGCGCGGGAACTCATCATCAAGTACTTTTATCTGCTTTCTCGTGTGCTCGTCGTGAAAATAGATAAAATTAGCTATGGAAACATATCCACCCAATGGCTTATGTAATATCGATATAGGAGGTGATCGTATGAGCCATTATGAATCGCCAGATTATGAACTGATTCAAAAAGAAGATCCTTTTGAACTGAGAAAGTACCAGTCCTTCTATTTAGTGGAGTATAACAATGATGTTGATCCAGAAATTGAAAATGGGTTTAATACACTTTTTTCGTATATTAGCAGTAATAATAACGAAAATAGAAAGATTAGCATGACCATCCCTGTAATTGAAGACGTGAAGAATGATAAAAAGAAAATGGCATTTGTCATTCCAAAAGAGTTTGGTCAAAATATACCTAAACCCAATAATAGATACTTAAGCGTCATTGAGTTCGAAGAAGGATTTTATGCGGTTATTGTATATAGCGGGCGTTCAAACGAATCACTTGAGCAACAAAACTCAAAATCGCTACATCAGTGGATAGAAAAAAATCATTGGGCTGTTCAATCCAATGATAAGTTAGCCTTCTATAATGCACCCTTTACACCGGGCATCTTTCGAAAAAATGAAATTATGATAAAAGTAAGTATAAAGTCTGAAACTTAGCTAACCCAGGCACAATGTATGAGTAAGATATATTTTCGTTGTTCAGCAAATATGGGGTTAATTGGTGATGTGATTGCCACGATTCATTCGTGTAGGTTAGAGTTTGCCATTTCAGAAAGTATAGGCATGACACTGAAACCGGCTGGGTTTATGCTAAGCCAAACACTGGATAGTGCGTGGTGAAACTATTTGGAAATAGCAAGGCGTAGAAAACAAAAAAACGTTGGATTGGCTCATATTTCCAGCGTTTTTCTTGTGTGTTTTTTATAGCGTTCTCGTAACCAATTTATAAATGAATGAACACGAGTGTAGATGGGTAGTAATTACAATAATTTCTTTGAGGGCTATATGATTAGTGTCTGAATTGATATTAAAGTAGGTAATTTCAAAGGATGTGGCGTTCTTCATAAATATGCTTTGGTTTTCTTATCAGGATGGATCTTGATGCCTTTAAGGAAGCGCCAAGTATGGCATGTCAACTTGAACTCGATAGCTGCAGAATGGGCAGGTAATATTTTAGAAAGGATGTTTTATTATGATGGATTTAATTATGACAAAGGATAATCCTCTAGTATTGAAGACACCACCATTAACTTCTGAATATAGCATGTATAAGGATGTAAAAAATGGAAATGAAGTTTTAGTGTGCACCGTTGGAAGTACAGTTCTGTATTATGATCTAAGATGTATTGATGATTTGCATTATATGTTGATCAATCATGGAGATTGGATGGAATTAGGAAGTTCGGATGAACAAAAGCCACCTAAAGAAGGAACGGTAGAAGCATGGGGACGGTCTGAAACTAATCCAATTGGTGGATGGTATGGTTTAAAGAAAGGTTTGCGTGGACGCCTTGGAATGTATATTCCACCACTGATGGAGGCGTTAGGCTTAGCTGAAGTTACACATGAAACTAGAGGAAACAAAATGCGAGCATTGTAATAAGTCACGATATCATTTTTGTCTACTGAATGCACGTTAAGCGTTTGGTAAAACTGGAAAGATGTTAAAAGTAAGTATAACCGATGATTTCGCCCACTGACTGTAAACAGGTCATAAACATGGAGATCAATGCAATGGAAAATAATGTTGATAGAAAAGATGATGAAATAAGTAAATAAAAAATTTTAAATGCAGCTGAAGAACTTTTTGCAGATAAAAGATATGAAAGAACAAGTCTAATTGATATTGGTGAAAAGGCTGAAGTTTCAAGGGCAACTCCGACCTATTTTTTCAAGAACAAAAGTTTCATTCCGCCAAGGCGCCAGTATGTCCTAAAGACATTAATATTGTATAATCAAGGCACGTTGAGTATGCGGTTGGTTTAGATCTAAGGTAAGATAATCTCGAACCGCCATTGGCTGATCGAGTATGTCATTCTTTACTGAGCGAAGCAGTCAAAATGACATCGCAGCGTCGTGTATCAAGCTTCGTATGTTCCAATTGAGAAATTAAGCAAAGCTAAATCTGAAGAGGTGCTTGATGAAATATTTGCTACTATAAGAGATTTCTCAAATACTTGAGAAGAGTTTAAACACGATTCGCCGTCATATTAATTCGTCTTTAAAAACGGATGAAGGAAAACATCGAAAACAAAAAAAGCACGCTATATTTTCCGCCTTGCTAGTATGATCTTAAGAATAGGCTGGAAGATAATATGATTAAAAGGTTACCAATAAGAATTGCTGATTGTAACGAATGAATTTTTGTTTATTTACATAAGTTACTTCTTGTTTTTAACTGCTAAAACAGTATAGATAGCATCATTAATTTTAGTATTCTTCACAATGTCGAAGCCAATTGTTAACTCTGCCATAGGAATGGTGAAAAAGCCTGAGGCAGCACCTATATCAAGGATCGTATGGTTATTTCGTATGGGCATCTGGCTTATAAGGACTTCTGGTGGGATGAGAAGGTCTCTTTGCTTGCTATCCAAAAAAGACATTTTGGTTAAAAAATTTTGATCTTGTTGACTGTGATTGTGGCGATGATGATTATTGTGATCCAGAATATAATCTCCTATAAAATATAATACAGGCTGTAATTTTCTACAATTGATTTGGAAAAGGAACCGTCTAAACTACCTAAATTTCTATCTCATTTTTTACATAATGTCAAAAATGCGTTTTTCTTTAAGATGGTTCACCATTTTTTCTTCGGCATCTCTCATGACCATTTCTATATGACAAGCTCGATTCTCGTCCATTCCACAGGTGAAAAGCGCACCGCTGCCTTCAATGGATTGAATGACGTCATAGAAGCTTATTTCAGTCTTAGATTTTCTATGCTACCTCTGGGTACAAGTTTCAACTTTTTAAAGACAGGAAGTTCATTTATCCTAGTTCAAGTTGGGCCGAGTAATGGATGGTATAACTCCGTAGCGATAAGAGAGAAAAACAAGAGAAAATTCAGTGTTTGAGAATCACTTATTTGGACTTAATTGAGCATCGGAATTTTCAAATGCAAGTAGAACAATTGATTCAAAAGCAAATAAATGATACGATGGCAAACAACAATCTGCTGATTTGGATTTTGTAAGCGGATGGAAATAACCCACGTGCTGAATGAGTATGAAAGGGAATTTTGTGGGAAATATCCAAAATAAACTTCGAATTTAGTAAGGCAATATTCCATACTGATAATGAATAATCCGGAGGATGTGAAAAATGAGAAAAGAATACTTTAAGTGGAGTACAGAATTAGAAACAGGTATAAAAATTATTGATGAACAACATCACGGTTTGATTAATGTCATCAATGAAGTTCTTCAACTTTGTTTTCGGAATGAGGCAATTGATTCGAGCGATATTCAAGTTATTTACATTAAGCTTGATACTTATATAAAAAAGCACTTTGATGATGAAGAGAAAATAATGATAGACAATAATATTGATGCAAGACACATAGAGATTCATAAACAGGCGCACGATAGGTTTAAAATCGATGTTGCTAATAATTTTTCAGATTTCTCTCGACTAGAACATCCGCTGCATTTTGGTGAATTAGCAGATTATTTAATAACATGGTTAGCGTATCATATTTTGAATATGGACAAAAGCCTTGTACGGCAAATTGAGTTCATTAATGAGGATAAGTATTCTCCAACTTTGGCTTTTGAAAAAGACTACCGTATTGTTGAGAATTCGTCGGAACCCTTGTTAAAAGCGCTAAAATCATTGTTTTATCTGATATCTGAAAAGAATCAAGAATTAACAAAGTTAAATCAAGAACTTGAAGAAAAAGTCATATTAAGGACAAACAAATTACAGCAAGCTTACGATAAACTTGAGTATATAGCGTTGCGTGATGAACTTACAGGATTATACAACCGAAGATATGCAATTTTGGAAATTGAGAAATCTATCGCTGCCTGGTATAGGTATCGGGTTGTCTTTTCTATCCTCTTCATAGACGCAGATAAATTCAAATCTGTGAATGATAAATGCGGACACGATTGTGGAGATAAAGTATTAAAGTGGCTAGCGACTTTTTTGCAGGAAAATACTAGAATGGGTGATATGGTCTGTAGGCTTGGTGGTGACGAGTTTTTGGTCATTTGTAACCATTGTGATGCAAATAGTGCTATAAACCTTGCAGAAAAGTTAAATGTTGAAATTAGTAGATCCACAAATTATGAAATTATTCAATTTTGGAACCCCTCAATTAGTATAGGTGTAGCAGAAGTTGATGAAAGCTGCAATACAGTATCGGAAGTCTTAAATAGAGCAGACCATGCGATGTATAATGCTAAAAATACTGGCAGTAAAGTTTCACGTAATTTTTTATAAATATCTGATGACAAATCATAAAGTTAATTTGAGCGAGATCAAGTGATCGAGGAATATAAAAAATGATAATTTCGATTCACTGACTTTGTCGTATACTGAGAGATGTCAATGTTTATCCCAGGTTATTGTATTGAAGTGAAGCCGTCATTTTGGAGACTAATCCAAATTGACGGCTTCTTTTAGCATAAGTCGAAATAAATCATTTCTTAGATGGCGTTATACCATTCAACAAGGTTTCTGCCTTTGTTTTCTGCTCAATAAAGAGGCTTGTTTGATCTTTTTAAGTAGCAATATTGAGTTGCACAAAATAATAATGATGAAGGCAATTAAAAGTAGTTAAGCGTTTTATCAGGTAGTTTAAGGTTTCGACTCGACTAGGCTGCAATAATAAAATCGCAAGCTTTACGACTTGAATCAAATTTGGAGTTTTGGAATTTTTGTAGATTGTTTTAACCTAGCATCCAAATGTAAAATTAATCAATAAATAACTGCGATCAAATTATCTAATTTGCCTATAGTTTACAAATTATATTGAATAGCTAAAACCACGGAATTCTTTAATGGAAGCCTTTAATTCACAAATCAAATGGCGAAAGGATAACACAAAGATTTCACCTGGATTTTTAATTGAATCTCAGGTGATCAGCACTCTGTCAAACCGCAAACCGTTGTGGAAGAAGCATTGTCTTGCCTTCAAGAGAATTGATTGGAAATAATAATTAGATTGGAGGGGTACAGCGAATAAGTTGAGTGGTATGATACAGATAATCAATCAAATATTTGAAAATAAAAAGGAGAAATGGAGGTATAAAGATGAATTTATTAGATATTTCAATCATCATTTTTATCGTGATGGAGACAGCAAACGTCTGTATATTATATTTCGCGCCAGATTCTAAGCGCGGCAATGGCGTCGCAGTTTTCAAACATTGGGAAAGTTCGAAAGCCGATGAAGACACGCATTTATTTGCAAGCTACATGACAAATTGGGTGGCGGGAACCAAGTTGATTTTTATCCTGTTGTTAATCGTTGTTTTATTAACCGCAAATGAAGTGACTAAGATTTGTTCTGTAGCCGTCATGATCGTATCGATTGCCACCTACTTTTGGCGGCTGCATCCCATCGTTAAAAGATTAGACAAAAGAGGGCAGATAACACCGAGCGGCTATTCGAAGACTCTGAGTCTTATGATTGCAGGAATTTTAATCATGTTTACTATTGTATTGGTAATCCATACACTGTTCGCTTATCAATTTTAATTTGCATTATATCAATATTGGAATGATATTTACAATATACTGATATTGGTGCATTATGTATATGGTGATACACCACTATTATTAGTAAATAATTCCCTAAAACGGCTGTAATCAATTTCTCAGAGCATAGCTCTAGGCGATGAAACAGCTTCATTTGAAAGTACAGGTGTCCTTTGAATAACTATAATTACGTAAGACAAATACAACAACCAACATACGATCTACTCAGTCCCATCATTCATGCGGCTTTTCAGACGAGCCATGATCAATTTGAACTTGGCAACTTTATACACAGCGGTGTTCATTTTTCCAAAGCAGATTTTGATGCACTTGAGGCAAAAGACGCTATATGGATCGGGGCATATGATAAAGATGAACTGATTGGCTGTGTGGCGCTGATTTTTGCCAGCCCGGTTCGCGCTAGACTGAACAAGCTAGCGGTGCTACCTGGCAGGAGAGGCACCGGTCTTGGTAGCTTATTGCTGATGCATGCAGAGTGGGAAGCTTTCGCTAGAGGTGCTAAGAAAATAGAACTGGTCTGTCTTGCCAACGATGTGGGCTTAGTGGATTTTTACAGTCGACAGCACTATAAGTTATTAAAGGAAAAGCAGCATCGCCGGACGGTGTGGCGCATCGCTTATATGGAAAAAAGAATGCCACACTTGGTAGATCAAGTTGGGGAAAAGGTTCATGCGTATTTACTGCCAGTTCAAGAATTAGAAACACTTCAAAAACAGTCGTTTGAGATTGTTCTGGTATACCATCCGAAGGAAATACTTAAACCGTCCAACACGGGGCATGTCATTCAGCGGAGTTTGCCAGAGTGCACAAAAGAACTCATTTGGCATAGATATACGCTAACGGAGCAAATTTCGCATATGAGTTCAGATTATGAAACGGTCCTTCTCTACCCATCGGAGGACGCTATACCGTTAGAACAGTATTGTAAAAATAAAGGAGAATTACAAAAACCGCTACGGTTGGTCGTCATAGATGCTACTTGGCAGCAGTCTCAGAAAATGATCCTTCAAAGTCCGGCACTGTTGGCGCTACCAAAGGTCAAACTTGTTCATTTGCCTAAAAGTCAGTATGAACTTCGAAGGAATCAAAAACCAATGGGTTTGTGTACCTTGGAGTCTGTAGCGGAAGCGCTGTCGGAGATGGGCTATCCAGAAGTGAAAACGCACCTCATGAACACATTTTACGAGTGGTTGGAAATTGGATATAATCGGTATAAAGGCTAAGCATTCATCAGACGATGAACACACATTAAGGAGAGACATTATGCTATATTTCATGAATGATTACTCAGAAGGCGCACATGAGAAAGTACTCGACGCACTCGTAAAAACGAATAGGCAGCAGCACGTTGGTTATGGCGTTGATGACATAACAACTGAAGCGGCCATGCTTATTAAGAAAAGAATTAACAGACTTGACGCAGATGTTCATTTTTTAGTGACCGGAACACAGACAAACACAATCGCAATCGCACATTTTTTAAGACCCTATGAAGCTGTTATTGCAACGGATCTAGGACATGTATCTGTACACGAAACGGGCGCCATTGAAGCGACCGGGCATAAAATAATTGAAATGGAATCGAAAGATGGTTTATTCACCACGCAAATGATTGATGCTGCCATTTTAAAGCACGCGGATGAACATTGGGTATTGCCCAAATTAGTCTACATATCAAATGCAACTGAAACAGGCACCATTTACACCAAAGCGATGCTGCAAGACTTAAGGAAAACTTGTGACAAATATGGGCTTTATCTTTACTTAGATGGTGCAAGACTGGCGAATGCCCTTACCTGTGCGGACAATGACATGACCATTGAAGACATCGCTAATCTAACGGATGCCTTTTCGATAGGCGGCACAAAAAATGGCATCCTATTTGGGGAAGCTTTAGTCATTACCAATAGCCATTTGAAAGAGCATATGCGTTTTTCAATCAAACAAAGAGGTGCGCTTCTTGCAAAGGGCAGGCTGTTAGGCGTTCAATTTAAAGCCTTATTTGAAGATGACTTATATTTTGAAATGGCAAAGCACACCAATGAAATGGCTGCTATTTTAAAAAATGGCATTTTGGAACTTGGATACGAGCTAGTAACGAATCCATCAACAAACTTAATCTTTATCATACTTCCAAACGCCATTCACAACGAACTTTCAAAGCTTTGTTACTATGAAGCCGAACAGCCTTACGATGAAAACCATATGGAAGCAAGATTTGTAACCTCTTGGGCGACGCCAAAAGAAGATGTTTTAGAACTGTTGAAGATTTTAAAAGAGCTCAAAATGGGGTGAGTAAACAAATGGCATTATTAATCATTATTTACTTGGCATTTATTAGTTTAGGATTACCGGATGCTTTACTGGGTTCATCATGGACAATCATGCACTCAGAACTTGGTGTGTCAATTGAGTTTGCAGGGGTAATTGCCATGATGATCAGTGGTGGCAGTATCATATCGAGTTTATATGCCTCTAGAATTATGCAAAAATTCGATACGGGTAGAGTCGTTGCAGTAAGTGTTGCAATGACAACCGTAGCACTTATTGGGTTTTCGTTATCAAATTCAATATGGCACCTTATATTTTTTGCAATCCCACTTGGTCTGGGTGCGGGTGCAGTAGATGCAACCTTAAATAACTTTGTTGCGTTACACTATAAACCGCGCCATATGAATTTGCTCCACTGTTTTTGGGGAGTTGGTGCTGCGGGAGGACCATTGATTCTAGCATTTTTACTCTCAAGGAATGGAACCTGGCGCGACGGTTATGTGACTGTAGGAGTCCTTCAAGTTCTTCTTGTAGCAATATTAATAATGACTTTGCCTATGTGGAAAAAACTAGGAACTGAATCTGGTGAGCAACTAGGTGAAAACAATGAATTTATATCAAATCGAAAAGCCTTTGGTATAAAAGGCGTAAAGCTAGTGCTTATAACCTTTTTACTCTACTGTTCATTTGAAGCCGCAGCGGGATTATGGGCCGCAAGTTACTTGACCACACAAAGAGGCGTAACACCTGCAGATGCAGCGATGTGGACATCTTTGTATTATGGCGGCATTACGATAGGGCGTTTTTTGTCTGGAATGATAGCAAACAAAATTAAAGGAGAAACGCTTATACGAGCTGGGCTAGCTATAATGACAGTCGGTGTTCTTATGCTTCTTTTGCCACTTCCAACTGCATTTTGTATGCCGGGACTCATTTTAATTGGACTTGGTTGTGCACCAATTTTTCCGAGTATGATTCAGCTAACACCTACACGTTTTGGTAGAGGTGCATCTCAGTCAATCGTAGGATTATCCATGGCATTCGCCTATGTAGGCTGTACATTTATGCCGCCACTGATAGGTTCGGTATCTGCTTTTTCAAGTATGGAAATTCTACCTTATGCCTTATTACTATTTGTTCTTGGAATGATTATTAGCAGTGAAACCTTGCGTAAAAATAACTTTTAATATATTGAATGATGAACGCGTATTTACGGATAGTAGCTATTGTGAATCTCATAATTTTGATAAGCCGATTTTCACCTGTACTCTGTAAGCTAAATGTTTCCTTTCGCCCTCACGGGGTATGTATAATAAGCACGATGTGCTTAGCATATCGGTTGAGGAGGACTCCTATGTCAGATATAGATTTGTCAAAATTCGAGAAAATTGTAACGGTTCGTACAATCACCAGAGAAGATATTCAAGCCATTATCAATCTGCAGAAGTCATGTTTTCCAAACATGGATCCGTGGTCAATTGCGCAGCTAGAAAGTCATATAAATCTCTTTCCCGAGGGACAAATTTGCGTGGAATCGGAAGGTGTTATTATTGGTTCTAGTTCAAGTTTGATCATCAATTTTGATGAGTACAATGATCAACATTCATGGGCTGAAATAACGGATAATGGCTATATAACGAATCATAATCCAGAGGGTCACAACCTTTATGGCATGGAAGTGATGGTCCATCCAGACTATAGAAATATGAAAATAGGTAAAAGACTTTATAAAGCGCGTCAAGAACTTGCGCATGCATTAAATTTAAAAAGCATCGTTATTGGTGGTCGAATTCCAGGCTACGCTGAGCACGCCGACAAAATGACGGCAAGAGAATACGTTCGAGAAGTCATATCCCTTAACCTTTATGATCCGATTTTGACCTTCCAATTGAGCAGTGGCTTTGTTTTGAAGCGAATTATCAAGAAATATCTGCCCGATGATAGTGCGTCTTTGCAATATGCCACACTCATGGAATGGAATAACATAGAGTACCAATCAACCAATACCCATCATTTTAAAACGGCCTTCCCTGTACGGATCTGCGTGATCCAATACATGATGAAAAAAATCAATTCCTTTGAAGAATTTGCGCATCAATGTGAGTATTATGTGGATGTCGCGTCTAACTATAAATCCGATTTTGTGGTTTTTCCTGAAATTTTCACCACTCAGTTATTGTCGTTTATGGATCAAGATACGCCAAGTTTATCCGTGCGAAAATTGACAACTTACACAGAACGTTACATTGAAATTTTCACACATTTTGCTGTCAGATACAATGTGAACATCATTGGCGGGTCTCATTTTGTTGAAGAGAACGGCATGATTTACAACATATCGTACCTTTTTAGAAGAGACGGGACGATCGAAAAGCAGTATAAGTTGCACATAACCCCAAATGAGCAACAGTGGTGGGGCATTTCAACTGGCAATGAGATAAACGTATTTGATACGGACTGTGGGAAAATTGCGATTCTCATATGCTATGATATTGAGTTTCCTGAGCTTGCGCGTATTGTTACTGAAAAGGGTGCCAATATTATTTTTGTGCCTTTTTGCGCAGATGAGCGTCAAGGGTATTTGCGAGTGCGGTATTGTGCTCAGGCGAGAGCCGTTGAAAATCAAGTCTACACCGTGATTTCTGGCACTGTGGGCAATTTAACGCATGTTGAAAATATGGATATTCAGTATGCTCAATCAGCTATTTTTACCCCTTCTGATTTTTCTTTTCCAAGGGATGGCATAATGGCTGAATGTACACCTAATCTTGAGATGGTTATTGTTGGAGACATCGATTTAGAGTTATTGAAACGTTCTAGAAAATCTGGAACAGTCACTTTATTAAAGAACAGAAGACTTGATCTATACCAGTTGAAAGAACTCAAGAGTAAGACCTTTTTAGGTAACTGAAATTAATTTTGTCATTTGACAGGCTCTAGTAATTGGAATAGGGTGGTAAATAAGATACTCAACCGGCGCCGGTTTGGTATTGAGATTAATTCGGGTTACCTCATCTTTATAGCTGAATAGTCAAAACGCTATTGATAGAAGAAAGGATGGTTCTTATGTTAATCAAATCTAAAACGCTAAAAGGATATAAATTGAACAGTCTTGACGGTGAAATAGGAAAGGTCGAGGAATTTTATTTTGATGACCACTATTGGACAATTCGTTATCTGATTGCCCAAACAAGGGGCTGGCTAACGGGTTGGCAGGTTCTGATTTCGCCATATGAGCTGACTACTATAAATAAAGAAGATGGCAACATCTCAATCAATTTGACCAAGAAAAAGATTGAAGAGAGCCCACTTCTGGAAACTGATAAACCGGTTTCACAGCAATACGAGGAATCGGTATATAGTTATTATGGGCATCCAATATATTGGGGTGGTGCATCCATATGGGGATCTAGTCCATACATTGAAAACGGCATGAATTTAGGAATGACTGCCGGATTCCCCACAAATGTTATAAATAAAGAAAAAAGTGTAGTCGATAACAATTCGTGGAATCCTCATTTACAAAGCACGGATGTTGTAAGAGGTTACACAATTCGCGGCACGGACGGCGACATTGGTCACATAGATGATTTTGTTATTGAAGATAAAAATTGGGCAATTCGTTACTTAATAATTGATACAAAAAATTGGTGGCCTGGAAAGAAAGTCCTGATATCGCCAAAATGGATAGATCGTATCGATTGGGCTGAATCAATTGTTTACGTCAATGTAGTCCGCGATCAAATTATGCAGTCACCAGAATACACTGACGAAATATTGTTAAACCGTGATTATGAAACCAACCTGCATCAATATTACGATCAACCAGGATATTGGGTTGACGAATCAGAAACTACTGACAACAAGAATCTAAAATAATAAAATTTACAGAGAGTAATTCCGCCTTGAAATTAAGCCTATAAATAAAAAGTTTTTAACGACTCAGTTGCAATCAACCAACTGGGTCGTTTTTTATATTAAGTCGGCTGTAATATACGCTAAAATTGGGAATTAGTAAGGTATAATAGATATTGAGCAATAAAACTGTATATCGTTAGTACATTTGTAGATTAATGAGAGGTTGATATGAATAAAAAGTTCCTGATCATTATTTTAAGTACTCTTTTGATGACAAGCTGTGCGAATACGGCAGAAATCACAAAAAAAAATATAGAAGCAGTTTCTGAGATAGTAGATCCTAAAGTAAATATCGATTTAAAATTAAAGCCTAATGAGGCTGGAAAAATTATGGTATTAATGTATCACAATATTGGAAACGAAGAAAAAGAGTGGGTTAGAACGCCAGCCAATTTTATTAAAGATCTGAATACCTTATACGACAAGGGTTATAGGCCAATTAGTTTAAGCGATTATGTAAGTGGTCATATCACAACGAAGCAAGGTTTTACGCCAATAGTGATTACTTTTGATGATGGCAATAAAAATAATTTTGAGTACCTGGATGATGGAAGCGCCAATAAAGCATCTGCAGTAGAAATATTGATGGATTTCCATAAAAGTCATAACGATTTCCCACTTGAAGCGACCTTCTTTCTAACCGGTTCATGCCCTTTCAACCAAAAGGGTTTTGAAAGCGAAAAAATCAATTATATTATTGAAAATGGAATGGATGTTGGCAATCATACGCAAAATCATGTGAACTTTAAAAGCACAACAAAAGATGAAATTCAAAAGGAAATCGGCGCCCAAGCTCAGTTTTTGAAGAGCCTTATAAAAAAGCCAGATTATGAAGTCAATACGTTCGCACTCCCTTTTGGAATAAGACCCAAAGATCATACCCTTACTACTAATTTAGCTTCTGGAAGTTTCAATGACGTTCCTTATGAAAACATTGCAATTTTAAATGTCGGGTGGAACCCTGCTTATTCACCATATGACACAAGGTTTGACCCTACAAGCATTCCTAGAATACGGGCAAGTGAAATGAAGGTTGATAATGTCGGATTGTATAATTACATTGAGTATTTTGACAAGAATCCGCAAGAGAGATTTATTAGCGATGGAATAGATGGCGTTGTCACAATTCCAGAAGAGAAAAAAGAGAAAATGGCTAACATCGCAGATCAAGAGATATACATATACTCAACAGGTAAATAGCAAAAGGGGTACCGTATGAAAAAGAATAGGTTGTTTCCAATAGTTGTATTTATATTAAGCCTTACATTAGCAGGCTGTTCAGTTCCGTCAGATAAACAAATAACACCAACAAATGAAGACGCAAAAGTGGGTGAGAGCAAAAGTGACTCAAGCACTCAAGCACAAAAAGATCAAGAAGTCCTTCTTAAAGAAAGAGAATTGTTAGAAGCAGAGCGAAAAACTCAGCTAGGGGAATTTTATGTGCCGCTGCCTAAACTGGGACAACAACCTAAATTAAAAACCGTTAAAGCAAAAGCCATTTATCTAACGGGAAACGTGGCAGGGTTTAACTTTGATGAGAAGGACGTCAACTATTACGCAGAATACATACAATCAATCAGCGGTGAATCTGGCAAACCAGCTGACACCAGCAGAATGGAAGAAATCAATAAATTGGAAAAAGCCTTGGCCATCTGCAAAGCGACTGAGGTAAATGCCCTTGTCATTGATATCAAAAATGACGATGGACTCATTGTGTGGAATAGTGACATAGAACTTGTAGGAAAATTAAATTCAAGTAAGGTAACGCCTTTCAAAAAATACGACAAATTAATGACTTACCTAAGTCAAAATGATATTTATTCGATTGCACGAGTGGTGGCATTTAAAGATCCCTATTTTGCAATAGCAAAACCTGAACATGCTATTCAGTTGAAAACGGGTGGCGTTTATAAGGATAAAGCTGGCGTCTCATGGGTAAATCCATTTGACGAATATGTCTGGAAATATGCATTGGCGATTTCAAAAGAATCAGCTTTAAGAGGCTTTAACGAGGTTCAATTTGATTATGTGCGTTTTCCTGATAACGCCAAAACGTATAACCCGATTACAGAATTTCCTGGGCGAAATGATAGAGCAAAAGATGATGTAATTGAGCAATTTTTACAGTATGCGCATAAAGAATTAGAACCTTACAACGTGAATGTCTCAGCAGATGTATTCGGGTTCATAACCCGTTCATGGGATGATCAACCAGAAGATATTGGCCAAACTTGGCGAAAAATTGCCAAGCCGACTGACTATATTTGTCCTATGATTTACCCTAGTCACTATGGTGCTGGATTGTACGGTTATGATGTGCCAGACAAACATCCCTATGAAATTTCGAGATTTGCATTAATGGAAGCGATAGAAAGAAATGCAGCTCAAAAAAAACCAGCAATCATAAGACCTTGGTTCCAAGGATTTACAGCAAGCTGGGTCAAAGGGAACATCGATTATGACGCAAAAGCCATTTCTGATCAAATAGTGGCGAGTATGGAACTGGGAATTGATGAGTACATCATTTGGAACGCTACGTGTAATTACGAGCCCATGAGTTTCTTTTACCATGAACGCATGAATAAAAACATCAGAAAAAGTGAAGAAGATATTTTATCAAGGACGCCAGAAATAATGTTAACAGAATATTTGAGAGCAGAAAAAAAAGGACGTTATAGCGCACTCTATCTTTTGACGCCAATTGCTGAGAGGCAAGAGGATTATGAATCATTTGTGATAGAAATTAAAAAGACGTTACCCGTTCTAAAAAACTATGAAATTGTCAGTATTTCTAAAAATACAGACAAAGAATACCTTGCGAAGGTTAACGTAGACTACAGTTCCACTAAAGGAACTTCTACGATGAAAGAGGCAAAGTTTAAGATTGTTTTAGAAAATGACGTATTTAAGGTCATTAAACCGGAATTGGTATGGGTTGTTGAATAAAAGTGAAGAACCTTAACGGGTTCTTTTTTTGTGTAAAACAATAGTATATTTTTACCAAATTTGATTGATTTCCCAGAATAGGATAAACTGGAGTTGTGCAAAATAAAACCGTACAAAATCTAGGAGGGATCAATCGATGGAGAAAAATAAAATAATCACTTTGGTTTTAGCAATAACCCTTCTAATTTCATTAGGGATCACTTTTGCAGGGACGAAGACAAGCGGCACGGTTACTGTGATTGACGTTGGACAGGCGGACTCAATATTCATACAAGCAGGCGGTAAAAATATTTTAATCGATGCAGGCAATCAAGAGGATTCAGACAAAATTATTGATTTTTTAAAGGCACATAAAGTATCCAAGTTAGATGCTTTCATCGGCACACACCCACATGAAGACCATATTGGCGGCGCGGCGGATGTCCTAAATTCAATTGGATCCGCAAAAATAGTCATGCCCAAAGCGGCGTCTAATACCAAGACCTTCGAAAATTTGCTGATCACCATAAAAAAGCTGGGCATGAAAGTGTCTGTGCCAAAAGTGGGTGATTACATCGTCAATGAAAACGATGTCAAGCTTCAAGTCCTTGCACCAGCTTCTTCTAGTTATGATGAAACCAATGAATACAGCATTGTGACGAAACTAACGATTGGTAAAAAAACCTTCTTATTTACAGGGGACGCAGAAGCCGTCTCTGAAAATGAAATGATGAGTGGGCAAATCAGCCTTAAAGCAGATGTGCTAAAAGTAGGGCATCACGGGGGACAAACATCGACTAGTAGTGCATTTTTAAAGGAAGTATCACCTGAATATGCTGTAATTTCAGTGGGTGCAGGCAATACCTACAAGCACCCGAATAGCGAAACCTTAGCTCGGATTGGGAAAATAAAAACGGTTCGAACAGATTTACTTGGGAGCATAACGTTCACCACGGATGGGAGCACGCTCACTGTAAAGTCTGAAAGGACAGGGAACGTGACTGCTGTCGCCGCAAAAAAAGTGACATCAGCAAGTGAAAGTGTTGCCATATTCATTACAAAATCGGGTAAAAAGTATCATGTAGAGGGCTGTTCGGGTCTTAAGAATTCAAAAATTCCAATTGGCCTTAAAGACGCAAAATCAAAAGGCTACGGGCCATGCGGACTCTGCCATCCACCACAGTAGGAGGTATTTCTATGAAAGCCATTGCAAGGAAAGGCATTATTGATAGAATGGAAAGCGATTTTTATGTCGTCGAGCTTGAGCATCAAACGATGGTAAACATCCCCAAAGGAATGCTTGAAGCCAAAGAAGGCGATGTTGTGCTAATTGAAAATGATCAAATCGTTGAAATACTAAAAGAAGAAACGAGTCAAAGAATGAAAAACATCAAAATGTTAATGGATGAATTGTTCTAAATTAAAAATTATGGTCGATAAAATGTCTCACAGACTCATACAAGTTCGAAATTGAAGGTTTAGAAACCAAAGAACCAATCAGGTAAATATGACTATTTTTTTGCCTGTTGGCGATGTCTTCATAAAAATTCTGGGTTAAATTATGTGCGTTAAGATGCGGAAAAATATGCCACTGCTTTGCGGTAATGAGATGATTAATTTTAACGCCAGATTTTTCAATATCTTGTGTAATGCTATTGATCAGCTCTTTGCTCACCGTACCATAAGTGTAAGCAACTAAAATAATTTTGTCATTTTGCATGAAGGTATGGAAGAACTGAATTTTTTCTTTCTGTCCAAGATTAGCCTTAAAATAGGTAGTCACAATGTTCTTATTTTCAACTTCATATGCACAAGTGAAATAAGGATTGGTATCTATTTTTTTCATAAGCAAGTTATAAAGATCATCTTTAATAACCCCTTGTGGTAGCTTTGTTGTAATGAGAACTTTGTCATACCAATCAAAGCCATAAGGGGTCTCAACTTTCACCTGATTGTCAATCATCTCTACATTGATGACTTCTATGGCATAGCGGATATCTGATATATTTTGACTGAGTTTATGGATGATTTCAGAAACCCCTTTCTTGATAAAAAGAAGCTTATCCCCACGAATAAAAGAATAAATGGCCTCAATATTAAAAATATTTAAGGCGTAATAAGCTTGTGTTTCTTTGATGTCGCCAAACCCATAAGAAGACAAATGTGGTGCAATGATTTGACTAGTGATACCCAATTCATAGTTTTTTAAAAAATCATATAAAGGCAGCATTAAATCTTCGTGAATATAGCCATAATCCAGTGCGTTAATTTCTGGCTGATATCGCATAAATATTTTTTCTAATTTGGCAAGTTCATAAATGAGAGCAGCCACTTCAGCGCGAGAAAGATGTTCAACTTTTGAAAAGTCCTCATCTACGAAGTTTCGATATGTAAATCGCTCAGAATAGCTGATGCCTAATTCAACCAATAACGCTTTTATTTGAGCGTTAAAACTAAATACGGTTCCAAGCTCAATATAAGAATCGCCATTGACCAAGGTGCGACAATGACCTCCAATAGACTCCTGTTTTTCAAAGACAGTCACTTTGATTCCCTTTTTTTCTAATAAATAAGCGGCGAGCATGCCGCTGAAACCTGCGCCTATGATTGCTACACGCATTTAAATCACCTCTTAATATTCACGATCGAGATAAGCCCAAATGGGCAGAATTAGTTTGGTATTTGTTGACTTAATATGATATTCAAGAGGAGAACTACAGCAGTCCTCAAAGTTGATTGGATAGCTGATGTTGTATTCTCTAATGTGATTTTGCAGGCGTAATTTTAAATCATTGAACGAAAGACCTCGATGGATAAAAGGCATCAAATGACTTAGGCACTGATGTGTGTAATTCTCTCGGATACTGTAAAGTTCTTTGCAATCAACAATTGTTTTAAAGGGATGAATGCTTATATCAAAGCCACTATTTTGAACGTTGCTACGAATTTGTTCAAGGACGGTGGCTTGTTTTTTCTCAGTCTCGCTATAATCGTCTAAAAAACACAGGTGCTTTGTTTCGAAACTCAAAGTATGGCCAATGGGAATGGCCACGGCTGTCAGAAGATCAATAAAATTTGAAAAAGATAAACTATTATACAAGCGCGTACAGACAATCCGACTTTTATAATCCAAAATCGTATACTCGTATAGATTGCCAACGCCTTTAAAATCCCCATAATAAGTCGTCCAAAATAGCCAACATTCCCCACTGCCTAAGGTGTCAAACGATGGGGTGTTTGTTGTTACTTTTTTGTCTTTTCTGCGAGCAAATTCAATGCGCTGTATTTTGGTGGAGAGCTGGTGTCTTTTCATAATATTATAGACCGCAGATTCGCTAATGGTGTACCCAATAGATTCTAAGCGATACTTGATTTCTTTTGGCCCTAAAAGCGGTTGAATTTTTATAAGCCTTAGCGTTGTTGCAGTAATGTCGTCAGAGGTTTTATTCACAGGTGAAAACTGCTTTGTAATATTATCAAGACCTTTAATGCCAAGAGCCTTGTAACGGTTTAACCATCTATAATAGAGCGTTCTTGAAATGTTGTGTTTTATGCAGGTTTCACTGACGCCGTATTTTTGTCCCTCAGAAATGATGTTAAATTTGGATTCAGCATTCATTGTCAGACCTCCTCTAAGGTTGTCTAAATATTATCATACGATGAGACCTAGTACAATGAGGCAAATATATTTTACTTTATGAATCTGTTTACAAAAAGGTGAAATTATTTTGCAATTTACAGCAAGTACGTGATGTTTGTTAAAAAATACACAGTGTTAACAGAAAGCTAAAGTTCGCAGAGTCAAATTATAAATAAATTACGGTGTTTGTTGGGTGACAATAACCTTGCTATAATCAAGATAAATAAATGTACTCAAGGAGAATATCATGGCGAAGGACACTCAAAAGACAAATTATAATAAGTCTAAAAGGTTTAATTTTGCATTAACGTGGGCGGATGTTGATGGCAGAGACTATCGACAAGAAATTCTCGATCTTGCCAATAAAATTGGTAGAACAAAAGCGGGAACAAGCCGTGAGGCAATCCCATTTGGACCAGAGTATTATGCACTTGAGCCAATACTAGATACCTATCAAGCCAAAATAGCTTTGCATTTAGAATTCAGAAAAAAATTAAGTGCAGCCGATGTCGCAAAATCTTCTGGCGAACCTTATAAAAAAGTTCAAGAAGCACTTGAATACATAGCGTGGACGGGTGCCGCATTTGTCAATACAGTAGACGGCGTAGACATGTACTGGCAAGATATTTTTGTGCCAGGACATTTGGAGCTGATCAATAATAACAAAGAACTTGTCGCTAAATTTCCACAGGTAGCAGAAGCTTTCTACTATTTTGGAAGTAAAAAAGGACCAATGGCAGCAGGAATCATGCCTGTTGGCGCAGGCCCTATGCGTGTTATTCCCATTGAACGTTCTTTAGACGGGGAAGCACGAAGAGCGAGCTACGAAGAATTGTCTGTGCATTTAAACGAAGCCAGCGTATTCTCTGTTTCGGATTGTTCATGCCGTACCTCAAGAGAAGCAATGGGTGAGGGCTGCGGACATTTGAAAGAAGACATGTGTATCCAGCTAGACCATGCTGCAGAGTACTACATCAAGACTGGACGCGGTCGAGAAATTACCCGTGAAGAAGCATTTGAGATTATTCGAAGAGCAGAGGACAATGGCCTTATGCACTCGATTCCTAACCTAGATACGCCGGGGCATACCCATGCTATTTGTAACTGCTGTGGCTGCGGCTGCTATGCGATGCGTTTGGCAAATGAATTCGTCAACAATGACATCGTTAGATCCAATTATAAATCATCGGTGGATGAATCGAAGTGCGTGGCTTGTGGTGAATGTGTAGACGTGTGTCCTACTAACGCCTTAAGACTCGGGCAAAAGCTTTGCACCAAGACGCCAATCGATGAAACCATTACCAAAATAACGCCTAGAAATACCGAGTGGCTAGAAGATAAATGGAATAGCGATTATCGCACAAATAGAAAAAATGCGCTGGAATCAGGGACTGCACCTTGCATTACCAACTGTCCAGCACATATTCCCGTACAAGGTTATATTAAACTTGCTTCTCAAGGTAAGTACACAGAAGCCTTAGAACTTATCAAAAAGCATAATCCGCTTCCTGCTGTTTGTGGTCGTATTTGCCCAAGACTTTGTGAGGAAGATTGCACCCGTGGTGATTTTGATGAGGCGGTTGCAGTGGACGATATTAAAAAATTCATCGCTGAAAGAGACATGGAAAAAAGTACGCGCTTTATACCTGAAAAAAGACATGATTATAGCGATAAAAAAATTGCAATTATTGGCTCTGGACCTTCAGGTCTTACCTGCGCATACGATTTAGCGATTGATGGTTATGACGTTACTGTCTTTGAAAAAGAGAAAAAGCTTGGCGGAATGCTCACGTTAGGTATTCCTTCGTATCGTCTTGAAAAAGAGGTGCTAGAAGCTGAAATTGATGTGATTCGTGAAATGGGCGTGACGTTTGAAACAGGCGTTGAAATTGGAAAAGACATTTCTATTCAGGCGCTAAGAGACAAAGGTTTCAATGCCTTTTATATTGCCATTGGCGCACAGTCAGGCAGAATGCTTGGTATAGAAGGAGAAGACGCTCAGGCTGTTTTAAGTGGTGTCGAGTTCTTAAGACGGGTTAATCTTGGAGAAGAAACATCGGTTAACGGAAAAGTTGTCGTTATTGGCGGCGGAAATGTGGCAATAGACGTTGCTAGAAGTGCAGGTCGTCTTGCAAGTGTGACACATACAGAGTTGTTGTGCTTAGAAGAACGCGTTCATATGCCAGCGCATAAAGAAGAAGTGCATGAAGCACTTGAAGAAGAAATTCTCATTAACAACGGTTGGGGACCAACGCGCATCATTACAGAAAATGGCAAGGTAACAGGCATTGAATGCCAACGTTGTTTGTCAGTCTTTGATGCAGACGGTAGATTTAATCCTCAATTTGACAAGACAGATATAAAAGTGATTGCTTGTGATTACGTGCTACTTTCGGTTGGACAAACCTATGCTTATGGTGACCTTTTAAAAGGCGAAGGCGTGACACTCACTGCTAGAAATACCATAGAAGTCGATCCTATTACCCTGCAGTCATCTAAAGCTGACATCTTCTCAGGCGGTGATATAGTAAGCGGCCCAAGACTAGCAATAGACGCCATTGCAGCAGGCAAAGAAGGGGCTGTATCTCTTCATCGTTTTGTTCAAAATGGTCAGTCTTTAATATTTGGAAGAGACACGCATTATTATAAAATGTTAGATAAAACAAATTTATCGGATCAAATCGATTACGATGGTACTCAAAGACAGCACATCAGCCATGTAGATGGAAAAGTGGCTAAGACGACATTTAAGGATTTAAGAGGCATTCTTACCGAAGAGCAGGTTATTAAAGAGACAGCAAGATGTTTAGGATGCGGTGCTACTAAAAGTGATTCATACTTATGTGTAGGTTGTGGCGCTTGTACATTAAGATGTAAATTTGATGCCATAAAACTTGAACGTGTCTATGATGAGAAGGGTTATGAAATCGATGATTTGCCAAAAACAATCATGAAGAAAGCACTTACCAGAAAGGCAAAGATTGCCATTAACAAGCTAAACCCATTCAGTGAAACGCGCTAAGTCCCAAAGTTTTATAAGCGTTCAAACATAAAATTATATTTTAAAGCCGCTCACAAATTAATGTGAGCGGCTTTTGCCATATTGAGATAGAATTAGGCGTTCTAGCTATCCTGACAGATGGTGGTGGCCTCGATCTTTACAGCGACGGGCGCAATGCTAATTTTAAGAATAAAAATAAGATGGATTGATAGGCATTGAATTACTTGCAGAACGTCTCTTTGGAACAAATAGACAATTTCAAGAGAATGTGATATACTACTGGTGTAGCACACCCGGTGACGAGTGCTCCTCTAAAATTAATATGACTTTTAAAAAGCCACTTTTATTCAGGTGGCTTTTTTTGTACTCATTTTTAGGTGGAAAACGGAAGAGAGGGATTTTATTGGATATAACAATTGGATTAGAGTTGGGAATCGTTGCAGTATTGATTGCCTTGGCAATTTTTGTATTTATGCGGTTCAAGGAGAACAGCGATATCAATATTCGTAATGCTTCTTTAACAGTTGAAGAACTGGAACACCATGCTAGAAGAATGGCCATTGACCATGCAGTTTCTACCAAACGAGGCAAACTTCACTGGCCGATGACGCGGCTGAATGAAAATTATGCTGTTATTTTATCCTTATACAAGGATTTAAATGACGACCTCAATCAAAAAAGAACCGTACCTTCTGCGGCAGAATGGCTTCTTGATAATTTTTATGTTATAGAAGAACAGGTGAAGGGCATTAGGCGTGACTTGACCAAAAAAAATTATCACCAACTGCCAGTTTTAAAAAATGGCCCTTTTAAAGGACATACTCGAGTATTTGCAATCGCAGTCGAATTTGTATCTTTGGTAGATGGGCAAATTGATGAAATAACGCTCATGAAATATTTAGACGCTTATCAATCCCATAGTATTTTATTTGACAGAGAAATTCGGATCATTCCGATGATGCTTCGGTTAGCGTTAATAGAAAATGTCCGTCTTGTCTGTGAAAAAATTAAAGCAACACAAAAGGAATGGAACATTGCAGATGAAATTGTGGAAACATGGTGGTCGGAAGACGTCATGGATCTTGAAAAAATTGTTATGCTGTTTAAAAACACGATTGAAGACATTGGCGAGGCCAATCCGTCTTTTGTGGAACATCTATTTTATCGTTTGAGACGTTCTGGAAAAAGTTATTCTAACGTCTTGCAGTATATTGACGAACATTTGGAAAAATACGGGACAACTACGGAATTAATCGCCCAAAAGGAGCATAACGCTCAGGCTGTCAGCACTGTATCTATGGGAAACGGCATTCTGAGTCTCAAATACGTATCAAGTTTGGATTGGATCGATTTATTTGAAAATGCCAGCTATGTTGAAAAAATTCTTCAGACCGATCCAGATGGAACTTATCCACAAATGGACATTGATTCACGTGGGTATTACCTGAGACAGATTGAAAAAATTGCTAAAATATATGGCGTTTCTGAGCTCCACATCGCTAGGGAAGCTATTTTACTGGCTCAAAAAGGTGCAGAAGACTGCGCACAAAATTCTGACGCAGGAAATCAACTTAAAAGAAAAGCCCATGTCGGCTACTATTTGGTCGGTGAAGGGGTAAAGCTTCTTGAATACAATCAAAAAGGCAGAGCAAGCCTCTATAATCGACTGACACGATGGTTATGCAGCCATCCTAGAATGATCTATATGGGTTCTATCGGTATCTTGACAGCGCTTCTGATGGGGGTTGCCATCAATTATGCGATGGGTCACTTAGAGGGTTATTCAATTAGTATGGCCGTTTTTGTAGGGCTTTTAGTATTGATTCCAGCCTCTGAGATGGCGATGCTAGTTGTGAACAATTTAGTCAGCAATCTTAAGAAACCATCGTTTTTCCCAAGACTAGAATTAAAAGAAGGCATTCCAGAGTCTTTAGTCACCATGGTCGTTGTACCAACGCTCCTCAGTGATGAGGGCAGAGTAGTTGAACTGCTGGAAAATTTGGAAACGCACTATCTATCAAATAAAGAAGAAAATTTATATTTTGCTCTGATTGGGGCTTTTACGGACTCAGAAGGGCCAAATACGCGTGCGGACAATCACATACTGCGTCGGGCAGCCTCTGGGATTAAGGCGCTAAACGATACATATGCTGCTAACAAAGAGGATATATTCTACTTCTATCATAGACTGAGTACTTTTAATGAAAGTGATAACACTTGGACTGGCTGGGAGCGCAAAAGAGGGGCATTGATGGAGTTTAATCAAATGATGCTAGGCTCTTTGGAGACCACTTTTGCTAATTATTCGGACAATGCAAGGCCGAAAGCAGCAATAAAATACATTATTACCTTGGATTCAGATACCGTACTGCCACTCGGCATGGCTAAAAAAATGATCAGCACCATGGGGCATCCGCTGAATATGCCTGTCATTGACCGTGAAAAAGGAATCGTTGTAGAGGGATATGGGCTGATGCAGCCAAGGATCTCATTTGACATTGAAAGTTCAAATCGTTCCGTTTTCGCTCGGATCTTTACAGGTCAAGAGGGGATGGACCCTTATGCCAGTGCAATTTCCGATGTTTATCAGGATTTGTTTGACGAGGGCATTTTTACCGGAAAAGGCATCTACGATCTCGAGGTCTTCCACGAGGTGTTAAACGATGCGGTGCCTGAAAATGCAGTGCTCAGCCATGACCTGCTAGAAGGTTCATATGTCCGTGCGGCACTTGTATCAGATTTAGAATTGGTAGATTCTTATCCTAGTCGTTACAATTCCTACATGACAAGGCTTCACCGATGGATTAGGGGCGATTGGCAGCTGATTCCTTGGCTGAGTTCGACCATCATCAATAAAAACAGGGAAATTATAAAAAATCCTCTATCTCACATTTCTGTGTGGAAAATAATTGATAATTTAAGACGGAGTCTTGTGTCCCCGGCCATTATACTGTTGATGCTAGTAGGCGTCGGCGCTTTCCCAGGCAGTGGATTATTTTGGATAGGCTACGGCGGATTGGTGTTATGTTTTCCTCTTATGCTCAACATAATTGGAGAATTAACATCTATTTCGCATAAAACCATCAAGGTTAAGAGGCATATTTCAGGCTTCTTTGGGCTAAGGGCTTCCTTTTATCAATTTTTATTGTCGATTGTTTTCTTGCCCTATGAGAGCATGGTGGTGTTACATGCCATAGGCGTTACTTTGTTTCGAGTTCTCATCAGTAAACGAAATATGCTCGAATGGGTGACTTCAGATGATGTGGAAAAAAATCAGAGTAACTCTTTAAGCAGCTATGCTCGTTCAATGGGGCCGAGTGCATTAGTAGGTGTTTGTTTAGTTGGCATGTCATTTTTGACGAATTCTGAGAGTCTTATGCTTAGTTTAGTGTTACTTTTGGTTTGGGCTGTGGCGCCAGGCATAGCCTTTTACATCAGCATAAGCAGGTCTGAAAGTGTTGAAAGGTTAGAAGTGGAAGAATTGCTTGAGCTTCGCAAAATAACCAGAAAAACATGGCGTTATTTTGAAGAATTTGCAAATGAAAAAAATAATTTTTTAGCGCCAGATAATTATCAAGAAGACCCAAATCGCGGAATTGCCTATCGGACATCCCCGACCAATATTGGACTCGGTCTTCTGGCCACTCTGACAGCGAGGGACATGGGCTATTCCAGTTTGCTGGAAACCTTTGAGCGTCTTTCAAAAACCATTGAGACCATTGAAAAACTGGATAAATGGAATGGACATTTGTACAATTGGTATGACACGAAGACACTGATTCCTTTAAGACCAAGATACATTTCAACAGTAGACAGCGGCAACTTTGTATGTTACTTAATTACGCTGAGTCAGGGCATGAGAGAATATTTGAAACGCCCATTGATCGATCCCACTTATATTCGGGGGATGGAAGACGGTATCAGGATTAAGTTTGAAGAGGGTGATGACAACCCTTTGGATTTCAGTGGATTTGAAGCGATAGACACCTCTGAGCCAATCAGCCCAAATCAGTGGGATCAAGCGCTCAGCGAACTGATAGAGAGTGCGGCAATACCTGGCATAAAGAAAAAAGCATTTGGGTACAAGGTTGAACGATTGGCTCAGTCACTTAAGCTAGAAATTGCTTCGTTTAGACCTTGGACGCATGAAATGGATAAAATACCAAGGGTACTGCTTTCAGAGGAGCTGATTGTACAAACAAATCAACTCTTAACGCTGTTTGAACAAAATGCTTCACTAGAAGAATTGCCAAGAATTAGCGTGGATATTATAGAGGGTGCTGAAACGCTGCTGATTACTTTGAGAACACTTGAAAGAGTTGATGAGTCCTCAGCCACTGCTATTGATTGGTTAAATGACTTGAAAGATGCAGCTGTTCAATCTTTAGAATTTACAATCACTTTTACAGCCCAATTTGAAGCGCTCATCAAACGGGTAGATTGTCTATCTGAGCAGACTCAGTTCACGCATTTATATGATAAACGCAGGCAATTGTTCTCTATCGGCTTTAATATGGAAGACAATCGATTGACCAATTCTTACTATGATCTATTGGCTTCTGAGGCTAGACAGACAAGCTATATAGCCATTGCGAGGGGGGAAGTGCCACCTAAGCATTGGTTCATGCTGGGTCGTTCTTTAACCGTGGTGGATAAATACAAAGGCCTGGTTTCTTGGAGTGGCACGATGTTTGAATACCTGATGCCACTACTATTAATGAAGAGTTATCGAAATACGCTACTTGATGAAACCTATTCATTTGTAATTAAATGCCAAAAAAAATATGGCAAAGAAAGAAATATGCCTTGGGGTACTTCAGAGTCGTCATTCAACTCGCTGGACATCCACTTGGATTATCAGTATAAAGCCATTGGTGTTCCTTGGCTTGGACTAAAAAGAGGACTTATAGAAGATGCTGTAACGGCGCCTTATGCAACGTTTCTGGCTTTGATGGTAAACCCTTTCGATGCCTTCATGAATATTCTGTATCTCAAAGAGGAAGGATTAGAAGGGACTTATGGCTATTTTGAAGCAGCTGACTATACGCCTGAGAGACTCAGCACCGAATCTAAAAGGGTCATTATAAAGAGCTATATGGCACACCATCAGGGGATGAGTTTGCTTGCGCTTAACAATTATTTGAATGACAACATTTTGCAAAAGAGATTTTCTGCAGATCCACAAGTGAAATCTGCGCAGTTGTTGCTACAGGAAAAAGTACCAATCAATGTGGTATTCACGAAAGACAACAAAGAGAAAATATTACCATTTAAAGGCATTATTTATAAAGACAAAGGTTCGTACCGACGTGCGACTGCACTTCAAGAACCGTTGCCGCTTGCACATATTTTATCCAATGGTAATTATTCAGTCATGACGACGGATAAAGGAACAGGATACACCAGAGACAGAGGCTTGGCAGTAACAAGATGGCGAGAAGATCCGATTTTCGATAACTACGGCATGTTCTTCTATATCAAAAACAAAGAAGCGGGTCAAATTTGGTCAGCAGCCTATGCGCCTCTCAATGTTATGCCAGAGGACTATGAAGTTGTCTTTACGGCAGACAAAACGATGTTTAAGCGAACAGATGGGCTCATTGAGACGACTACAGAGATTGTTGTGGCATCTGGAGATAACGCAGAGATCAGAAGAATTAAGCTGAAAAACGGTGGAGAAACTGCAGCTACTATAGAAATTACCAGTTTTTACGAATTGGTAATTGCCAGCCATAACAGCGATTTGGCCCACCCTGCCTTTAGCAACTTATTCATCGAAACTGAGTTTAATTCAGAGTATAAAGCATTAATCGGTAATCGAAGACCACGCAGTGAGGGAGAGAACGGCTTATGGATTGCCCATATGCCAGTCATAGAAGGGGATCAGACAGCAGACATTCAATATGAGACCGACAGAATGCAGTTTATTGGCAGAGGTCATACGGTGAGTAATCCACTCGCTCTCGAACGGGAAAAACCCTTATCCAATACGGTTGGGGCGGTTCTGGATCCTGCTTTCAGCACAAGAATCCAAGTCAGGATAGAGCCGAGCAAGAGTGCGAAAATTTCATTTGTCACCATGACTGCAGATACGAAAGAGGGACTACTGGAGCTACTTGAAAAGTACTCAAATCACGAAACCTGTGATGCCTCATTCTGGTTGGCTGTAATCAGATGTCAGGTAGAGTCAAAATATTTAAACATTAAAGCCCGAGACATGGAATTGTACCAAAACATGATTTCCAATATTCTATTCAACAGCCCGCTCAGACGCAAAGAGGGCAAGCTGATCAGCGACAATAAACGGGGACAGGCAGCGCTATGGCCTTATGGCATATCTGGTGATCGTCCGATAATCTTAGTCATTCTCAGCAAAACGGATGAGGTCGAAATTCTTTATGACGTCTTAAAGGCCCATGAATACTGGCGTCTTAAGGATCTTAAAGTAGATTTGGTCATTTTGGTTCAGCAGGAAAACAGTTATACGAACCCACTGCTTTCAATGGTCAAGGATATCGTCTACACGAGCCACAGCAATGAAGGACTAAACCCTCACGGAGATGTATTCATACTGAATGCGAACAATATTCCTCTAGAGGATGTAAATCTGCTTTATGCCATTGCCCGTTTGGTACTTAACGGAAATAGCGAAAATATAGAAAAACAGATTACCCCAATGCCGGTGCTCGAACTGCCAGCCTATATGGAAACCATAGAGTCGGTAACTGTAGGGCGTCAGGATCAAGGAATAGGACAAGTGAATTTTGATGGCAATAGCCTCCACTACTTTAACGGACTTGGAGGGTTTACATCAGATGGCAACACCTATGCCATAAAGCTCGATAACAATCAGATGACGCCAGCGCCATGGTCGAACATTATTGCCAATCCAACGTTTGGATTTATGGTAACCGAGTCTGGTGGCGGCTTCACCTGGTGCGGAAACAGCAGGGAAAACAAATTGACGCCTTGGTCCAATGACCCAGTAAGCGATAGCGCAGGTGAAATTTTCTATATCAGAGATGAATCGGCTAACCTCTGGACAATGACACCTCTACCAATTAGGGAAGAGACGCCTTATGTCATTCAGCATGGATTTGGATTTACTGAATTCCAACATGGCAGTCACGGTTTGTCTCAAAAATTGATCCAATTTGTGCCATTAGAAGGTAATGTTAAAATAAGCATTGTCTGCCTCAAAAATGAGGGTAGCCAAGACCGAAATCTAACACTCACTTATTATGCAACGCCAGTAATGGGCGTCAGTACAGTGGATACTGGATTGCACCTGATTAGTTCCCAACTGGAAAATGGTACTTTGATTGTGGAAAATCCATACAATCAAGATTTTTCAAATCAGTTTATGTTCATGGATACTTCCTACAGTGAGCGGTCAGTCACTGGCGACCGAAAAGAATTCTTTGGGAGTGGTCGAGCAGAGTCACCTGAAGCCTTGAAACGAAAACATCTATCAGGCACAGTAGGCGCGGGGTATGACCCAGGGATTGCCATGCAGGTCAAGGTTTGCATTAGACCAGGAGACACTGCAGAATTGGTATTTGTACTTGGTATGGCTAAAAATAAAGAAGAAGTCTATGAAACGGTCAATCAATATAAATCGACTGAATCAGCTTGGCGGATTTTAAACGAAGTCAAAGGGTTCTGGCAGCAGAAGCTGCAGGTCATTCAGGTTGCCACTCCGGAAGCCTCTATGAATATTATGCTCAATGGTTGGTTGCTCTATCAGGTCATTGCCTGCAGATTATGGGCGAGGTCAGCATTCTACCAAGCTGGGGGTGCCTTCGGATTTAGAGATCAGCTCCAAGATTGCTTGGCGATTGCGGCAATTTGGCCTCAAATCGCAAAAGAACAGATTCTAAAACACGCAAAGCATCAATTTATTGAAGGCGATGTCCTTCACTGGTGGCATGAGCCAGCTGGAAAAGGCACTAGAACTCGAATTTCGGATGATTATCTCTGGCTTCCCTATGTGACGGCAGAATATATTAAGATTACTGGAGATGAGGCAATTTTGAATATTGAATTGCCATTTATGGAAGACGAGGTTTTAAAGGACTATGAAGACGAGAGGTACTGCGCTCCTAGGGTATCTGAGTTGGAAGGCACACTGTATGAGCACTGCATCCGTTCTCTCGATCATGCAATGACCTTTGGCGAAAGAGGGCTACCACTCATCGGCGGCGGCGATTGGAACGACGGGATGAACCGAGTCGGAAACCAGCGTAAGGGAGAAAGTGTTTGGCTTGGATGGTTCCTTTATACGACGCTACAAAATTTCATTCCAATCTGTAAAGCCAATAAGGATGAAAAACGCGCGAAAGAGTACCAACAAATCTGTGTGGATCTGCTGTCTTCAATTGAAAAGAATGCTTGGGATGGGAATTGGTACAAAAGAGCGTTCTTTGATAACGGAGAAGCACTTGGATCGGCTCAAAATACTGAATGCAAAATCGACTCACTGGCTCAAACTTGGGCAATCATCTCTAAAGGAGGAGATCATGAAAGGGTGATCAGAGCTATGGACTCCCTTGAAGATTATCTTGTGCTTAGAGAAGAAGGGCTAATCAAACTCTTAACCCCACCGTTTAAGGATGGAGACATGGAACCAGGTTATATCAAAGGTTACGTTCCTGGGGTCAGAGAAAATGGCGGACAATATACCCATGCAGCAGCTTGGGTCATAGAGGCTTTTGCCATGCAGGGAAATGGCGACAAAGCTTTAGAATTATATGAATTGATCAATCCAATCAACCATTCTAGAACGAATCGAGAACTTTCTATTTACAAGGTAGAGCCATATGTTATGGCGGCCGACGTTTACGGTGCTGCACCTCATACTGGAAGAGGGGGTTGGACTTGGTACACTGGTTCTGCCAGCTGGATGTATAAGGTTGGAATAGAAAACATTCTAGGATTAAACAAAGAGGGAAATGTGCTTATAATTCAGCCATGTATCCCACAAAGATGGAATACTTATTCCATGGTCTATAAATTTGTCGACACCACTTATGAGATTTACGTGAACAATCCTGAAAATATTTGCAGTGGGGTGTCCAAAACTATCTTGGATGGAGTGACGCAAGCTAAAAATGCCATTGTGATGATTAACGATGGCAGAATTCACCGAGTTGAGATTTTGATGGGAAAATAGTAGAACTACAAATCCCCCTCAGTCAATGATAAAACGACTGAGAGGGATTTGCATTGCTGCCAAGGTGCTCAATTGTTTTCTTAACAGATGTAGTCCCACTTATTTTATATTTTCCCGAAATTTCAGACGAAGCACATATGCATATAGCAGCCAACCCTAAGAAATGGTATAATTTAAATATGTTAAATAAAAAAATAACAAACTTAATTTAGATTCCAAACTATACCACAAAAAGGAGCCTGCATTATGAGTGCTTTAAAAATCATTAAAAAAGATGAATCTCTAATCCAAGTACTCTCAAATGCAGGGTCATTTGCGCTTAAAGCAAAAGATGATGCGTTGGAAGTAGTTCATATTGAAGCTAAGGCTGGGAAAAGCTTATTTTTGCAACCTTATGAATGTGAAAATGCCATGTACCTATTCTATTTTTTAGAAGGGCGAGTTGCATATGCCAAAGAAAATTGTTTTCTTGGGCCTGGAGATTGTATTTCAGCTAAAGATCTAACTGAAACTGAGTATTTTGAGATCGTTGAAGATGTAAAAATGCTATTGGTCACTCAGAAGGATTTTTTTGACAAACAAGCCAATTATGTTCTTAAAATGACGGCTGAAATGGATAAAATACAGGCAAAGGATCAATACACAGAAAAGCACTGCAATCGTTCGGGCAACTTGGCACTTAGAATTGGCCTCAAATTTGGACTGAAAAATGATCAGATCAATGATCTAGTATTTGCGAGTAAAATTCATGATTTAGGGAAAATTCAAGTACCGTTACATATCTTAAATAAACCAGGAACTTATACGTATGAAGAATTTGATGTCATGAAAAAACATCCTAGGGCTGGTTATGACATAATTGTAGATTCGGTTTCACAAAGAGAAGCGCTCATCGTGCTTCAGCACCATGAAAAATGCGACGGCACCGGCTATCCTCAAGGGTTGAAAAAAGATGAGATGCTGATTGAATCGAGAATATTAGCCGTTGCGGATGCTTTTGACGCACTCACCACACATCGCCCTTATAGAGTGGCACTTTCGCAAAGTGAAGCGTTTAAATTATTAAAAAAAGATAGTGGCCGATTATGGGATAGCGATGTTTTAGAAGCGTTAGAAATGATTTTATGTGAATTGTAAAAAATATAAGCATAATGAGCCTGCGAAGGCTCTTTTTTAATGACTGAAAAAATGGACCTTAAAAAAGGTCCTTAAAATAATTTATGCTTTTATAGCCCAGCGCAACTTCGTAGAACGCGCGCGGCTGTTAATGAAACATTCTTCTTGAGACGGTCGAATGGGACCTGGCGCTATTTCTTTGTAGAGGCCTTCGCGAAGGAAGCGTTGGAAAGACTTTTTAACGAGACGATCTTCTCCAGAGTGGAAGGACATGATGCAAACACGTCCACCTGGCGCAAGGGCAGCAGGCAATTTTTCCAATAATTCATAGAGGACTTCAAATTCGCTGTTCACGTCAATTCGAAGCGCTTGGAAGCATCTTTGGCAGGTTTTTTTTACCGTTTGAGCCCTATCTTTTTCTGGAATAAATTTCAGCGTGTCTTTGATAATGTTTTGGAGCTGTGATGTTGTCGCAATTTCTTTTCCTTTTTTAATGGCAGAAACAATGGCATAAGAAAGTTCTTGTGCGTAAGGTTCATCAGCATTTTCAATCAGCATGCCTTCAAGTTCGTCTTGGTCAATCGTCTTTAAACGCTCAGCCGCAGAGATGCCTTTTTCAGGATTCAGCCTTAGGTCTAATGGGCCTTCTCTTTTATAAGAAAATCCTCTTTCGGGATTGTCTATTTGCATAGAAGAAACGCCCAAATCGGCCAATATGAAATCTAGGGGACCTGATTCTAAAACCACTTGATCAATTTGAGAAAAATTCATGTTTTTGATGGTCAGCATTTCGGGGCCATAGCCTAATTGGGCTAAACGCTCTCCTGTACGCACAGATTCAATAGGATCTACATCGGTTGCATAGAGGTGACCTTTTGAATCTAAACATTTGAGCATCTCTAGAGTATGACCGCCATAACCGAGCGTTGCGTCTAATCCCGTTTGACCGGGTTTAATTTGCAAGAATTCTAAGATCTCTTTAACGGCAATGGAAATATGCATGCCGGCTGGGGTGCTGCCACGCTGAATCGCTTTTTCAACAGCATCAGAATATTTATCTGGTTGCAACTCTTTGTATTTTTCTTTAAAAGATCTAGGGTGAGTGCCTTTATATCGAATACGCCTTTCTGGCTTTTGTTCTTGATTGTCCATTTTATCCACCTTTTTAAGTATCCCTTTGTAATGAAGTTATATAAGGGATATGATATCAAAAGCCATTCATAAAAGCAAATTCATGAGGTGGGGATTTGAATGAGCTAGACGGATAATTTGAATCGGTTTTCGAAGATAGATAAAGAATTATCGAACGTTGACACTGCTTAAGGCAGTAGTATAAGATAATTTTATAAAGTACCTTCCCTACAAATAAAAATATAATTAAAAAATGAAAGAAGGTTAAAATATGAGCAGACACATCGTAGAAGAAGCTAAAAGATGTCTTCAGTGCAAGAATCCAAAATGCAAAGAAGGGTGTCCGATTGCCACTGATATACCAGAAATGATTAAAATGCTACTGGACAGTCAAATCAGCGAAGCTGGTGAGATGCTGTTTTATAATAATCCGCTATCCGTCGTCTGCAGTTTGGTCTGTCCTCATGAAAAACAATGTGAAGGTCACTGTATATTGGCTAAAAAAGGGAACCCCGTTCATATCAGCGATATCGAGCATTATATATCGGACTACAGCTTGGATCTTTTACCGCTTAAGTCCTCTCAGGAGGCTACTGGAAATATAGGCATCATAGGTTCTGGGCCTGCTGGAATCACCATCGCATTTATATTGGCGCTGAAAGGGTATAGCATTACCATTTTTGAAGCACACGACAAAATTGGTGGGGTTCTCAGATATGGCATACCCGAGTTTAGACTGCCAAAAGAAATTCTCGATCGTCTTAAAAATAAGTTGGTTGAAATGGGTGTGGTCATTCGACCCAACACAATCGTTGGTCCAGGAATCACAGTCGATGATTTATTCAGAGATGGTTTTGATGCGCTGTTCATTGGGACGGGCGTATGGAATCCTAAAAAAATTGGCATTAAAGGGGAAAGTTTAGGGCATGTTCACTATGCCATCGATTATTTGAAGAATCCTGAAGTTTATGACATTGGAGAGCGGCTTACCGTCATTGGCGCGGGGAATGTTGCGATGGATGTAGCAAGGACAGCCCTGAGAAAAGGCGTTAAAACCGTGACCATTCTAGCTAGACGCGGTGAAAAGGAAATGCCGGCCAGGAGTTATGAAGTTGAATATGCCAAAATTGATGGCGTAAAATTTGAATATTATAAAGTGCCTGTAGAAATAACAAAAGAGGGCGTCATTTATCGGAAGTTCCAAATGAATGAAGCTACTGATAAATATGAAGAGGTTGAGGGGTCTGAAGCACTATTCCCAGGAGATTCAGTCATAATAGCCATCAGTCAGGGCCCAAAAGCCAATATTGTTTCGAGCAGCAAAGGAATAGAAATCAACCAATATGGTTTGGTCATTACCGATGAAGACGGCAGGACGACTAGAGAAGGTGTATTTGCATCTGGAGATGTTGTTACAGGCGCCAAAACAGTTGTAGAAGCTGCAAAGTACTCTAAGGAAGTTGCAGAAATGATGCATCAATATGTGCAAGGGTTGAGAAAATAAAAATAGAATTAATAAAAGAGCGCCTCTTCGATAAAAAAATTGAAGAGGCGCTCTTTTATGATAGGAAAGGTTCACTGGAAACGTTTAGAAGAAAAAGCAAACGACATCAGTTTGAAACAAATTCTGCGCCACGTTCGGTTAAAACGGTCAATTTGCTTAGGCGCAGCACAACACTCGTTTCATCCCCATCTTTGATCATTTCAATTTTCCTCATGACTTCAATCCAATCGTTAATTTTAGGCATATCCCCATCGTAGTAAAACTCAAATCCAGCTATACCATCATTTCCGCAACAACCAGGACCTTTACGCGTTACTGAATAATAGGTTTTACCCGTTTCTTCATCCGTGTACATATTGTATGCGCCTTCAATCTTAATGGTGTTAGTCTCATAATCGCTAGGATTAAGGTAAATGTCATTACACTGCGCAATGAACATTTTCTCCTTGATTTCAAATACGTCGCCTGATACTGAACTCTCAGCGTTTAATTTTGTTGTGTCAATCGAAGAATTTTCAGTCGTTTTTGCTGACGGTGCGGGTGCGTTGTTTGCACAGCCGTATAAGGTAAACGAAAGTGTAATAAAAAGTAGAAATAAATTTTTTTTCATTTTATTTATAACCTCACAATTTTTTTGCTGTATCCTATGATTG
This sequence comes from Eubacteriales bacterium, assembly GCA_043770095.1. Classification (GTDB taxonomy): domain Bacteria; phylum Bacillota; class Clostridia; order Peptostreptococcales; family Acidaminobacteraceae; genus JBGSUZ01. The sequence goes on along the minus strand of JAYVIR010000087.1, from coordinate 34,843 downwards.
AAAACACAATGAAGGCAATAAGGTTTACTGCTACAACACTAGCACCTGCAGGTATTGAGTATGCGAATGAGATTATAATGCCTATAAAAAAACAGACCACAGATAAAATAGCAGAACTGATCACGACGGCTTTAAAGCTGCCAAATACTCTCATGGAAGTGAGTGAAGGAAAAATAATCAAACTTGAGATGAGCAGTGCACCCATCATCCTCATGCCGACAACAATCGTAATTGCAGTCAAAATGGCTATAAGCATATTGTACATACCTGTTTTTGTTCCAGTTGCTTTTGAAAACGTTTCGTCAAAAGTAATGGCAAATATTTGATGATAGAAGAAAACGTATAACACTAGAACTGTAATGGATAAAGCGACGCTAAGATATACATCGCTTTTACTCATAGCCAATATGCTACCAAACATATAGTTGCATACATCGGTATTCATTCCTGTCGTTAAGGAAATCACAATGACGCCGAGTGCCAATGCGCTACTTGAAATCAATGCAATCGCCGCATCGCCTTTGATTTTGCTGTTTTCGCTTATTTTAAGCAAGAAGAAGGCAGCTACGGTCACAATTGGCAAGGTAACTTCGAGTGGTGCCAGATTCAAAGCCATTGCTATAGAAAGGCTGGCGAATCCTACATGGGAAAGGCCGTCACCAATCATTGAGTAGCGCTTTAAAACAAGGCTGACACCAAGCAGCGAAGCTACAAGCGCAACTAAGACGCCAACAATTAAGGCTCTAATAATGAAGGTGTACGAAAATAAATCCTGCAACATATTAATCATTAGTAGCACCTCCCATCATCCGTTTGCAAAGATCCGTAGATAGGTAATCAGCTGTTAATCCAAAGAAAAGAGGTGAAGTTTCCATGTGCAGTATTTTGTTTCCAAACATAACAGCACTTCTAATATCATGAGAAACCATAATCACTGTAATATTTTGATCTTTGTTCAATTTGTTGATGAGTGCATACATTTCGCCTGTCATAATAGGATCAAGTCCTGTAACCGGTTCATCAAGAAGAATCAATCGCTGCGTTGCACACAAAGCGCGCGCTAAAAGCACACGCTGTTGTTGCCCTCCAGAAAGAGCACGATAGGACTTTCCTTTTAAGCCTTCTATACCTAATAGCTTAAGGTTTACATGAGCCTGTTCTTTTTCTTTCCTTGAGTAAAATGGTCTCAATCCTTTACGATTCAAGCAACCCGAAAGCACCACTTCAAAAACGTTAGCTGGAAAATCTTTTTGTACAATGGTTTGTTGTGGCAAATAGCCAATATCAGTTTGTGTAATACCGTCAAATGTAAAAGCCCCATTTGTTGGTTGTAACAATCCAAGTAGACCTTTTATAAAAGTGCTTTTCCCAGAACCATTTTCGCCTACAATGCATAAGTAATCTCCATGTTCTAAATCAAAACTTACATTCTGTACGGCGAGCTGACCTTCATAATCCATTGATATGTTTTTACAGGAAATAATCTTCATTCTATTGTAACCCCTTTCTCAACGTTTCAGCATTTTGCTGCATAAGAGAAAGATAAGTGACACCTGCTTCAAAATCGTCTTTTGTAACATTATGGCAAGAATGAAGCTGTAGCATATTGGCACCTGTTTGTTCGCAAATAGACTTAGCGATGTTTTCATTGCTAAGTTCAATGTGGTATACATAAGGAATTTTATTTTTCTTAACAAAATCAATTAAATAGGCAAGGGTTCCAACGCTTGCTTCTGTTTCGGTGCTACAGCCATTAAATGCGGCTCTGTATTCTAACCCAAATTCGTCTACAAAATAGCGAAAAGGAAAACGGTCACCAAAGACTAAAATCTTTGTTTGAGCGCGGTCTACAATACCTTTAATGTCCTTGTCTACTAATTCGAGCTGTGAAGTATATGCCAATGTGTTTGTATTAAAATCATCTGCATTTTTGAGATCTAGCTCGCAGAGCACTTTGTTTATGGTTGTGATCATTCGAATGGCATTTTTAGGAGAAGTCCAAATATGTTCATCAGATTCTGCCTCTTCAGCAACCGATTCGTTTTCTTGTTCCTCTGGGGCCATTCCTTCTACTGTTTCTTCGAGGATTGTATTGACGTGATCAATCATTTTAATGACCTTTTTATCGGTTGTAGGCATTGACTTCATGATGGTTTCAACCCACTGATCATTTTCACCCCCAATATATATAAATACATCTGAGTTTTGTATTTTAATGATATCTTCGGGCGATGGTTCATAGGAATGGTTTTCAGTTCCTGGCTTGATTAACATTGTCAAATCAGCGTAGTCACCAACGATTGCTCGTACAAAATCATAAAGCGGATAATTAGTAACCACTATTTTTATTTTTTTATCATTTTGATTGGCATCTTGCGTTAAAGTTTCTTTTTTTGCACAGCCCACTAAAGCCACCGCTAAAACTGTACACATCATAAATAATATCCATTTTTTCATAGCAAATAATCCTCCTTCGTTTCAAACAAATTTCACTCGCTGTTTGCAAAAAAGGAAAATCAATTATTCATTCTAACCTTTTGCAGCACTAGAGAATTGCAAAAAGATAAATAGGTTTCTATAAATATTTTGTAAAAAAACAATAAAATAGGTGCCACCATAATCGATGTTGAAGCAATTAGCCCTAATGAAATCTGATTAACGGCCGTTTCGGCATAATAAATTTGTTCGCAAACAGGACAATCTTGCCCCTTACAATTGTGAAAGGCATATAAGCTAATAAAGAGCCCGTTGAGAATCATCACAGAAACAATACAAATACACACTATAAATGCCATCATTTTTTTGTTGCAGATGATTTTCTTGAACATTTTGGATGAATCTTTTAACAGTTGTAATACGTCCAACCTATTTTTTTTCATAAGCACAATGCTCGCAATGCCCGTATAAGACTGTTTTTGAGTTATCCAATTTAAATTTATGATGCGAATTTAAATGTGTATCTATATCTTGTAGATAATTACAATCGATATGCATCAAAATACCACAGTCAAGACATTTTAGATGATAGTGAAAATTGCATTGAGAGCCATTGTCAATATATTGATACAAGGCGCTTCGGGTGTCCTCTATAAGATATTTACGAACACTACCGTCTTTGATTAGCTTGTCAAGATAACGATAGACAGTTGTAAGGGCAACTGGTGAATTGATTTTGTCTAAAAAAGAAATAATATCATTGACCGAAACGTGATTATCTTTATTTTCTTTAAGATAAGCAACGATAGATTCACGCTGTTTTGTTTTATAATCGTTTGATCTTGTCATAGTCATGTCTCCAATGTAATATGAAAGTCATTTTCATATTAAGAATACTATTTGTAGAAGACTAAGTCAAGGTAGTTTATATTCATAAGTAATCCATAACTTGTTGGTAGAATGAACTTATTAAATACTTACTATTAATGAAAAGGAGATGATTGGTATGACAAGAAAATGGATAAGAATTTTAGATGTCAGGCGTACTAAGCATTGTTTTGAGCATTTGGAGCGTCAGCGGTAAAAAGAGGTAGTCAGTATCCTTTAGAATAAATGTTGCTTTATGCCATTCAAGATGAATATTCGGTACAAGATGAATATTCGTCTATCATAAAGGCTTTTAATGTGAACAGACCATTTAGCAATATCATAAAAGTGGAAAGGACTCATATTGGCTGTTTAGAAACACTATTTGAAAAATATAATATTGCGATGTATGATATTTTTCTCAAACAAGAATTACCGGCAGATATTAAAGTCATATTCGAAGCCCTGAAGTAAAGTTCTGAAAGCCACTTGAAAGCTTTTAAGAACAAGGTAAAATATTAATTCAACTTATTTACATGTTTATAAAAGCATATGAATAAGGTATGCTTAACAAAGACAATTTGAAGACATATAAGTTAAATCATTAATTTGACTTATATAGCCATAAAACCATATGCAACGATTCAAATAGGGGTTATAAAAATGAAATTTTACTACGCACCCATGGAAGGTATTGTCGGACATATTTATAGACGTGCTCACAATGCTCATTTCAATCATAATCATATCCATAAATACTTTACGCCCTTCATTGCGGCGGATCAGACTGACGTTTTTAAAACCAAGGTTTTAAATGATATTCTTCCAGAAAACAACAAGGGACTTACATTGATTCCCCAGATTCTCACAAACAACTCAAACGATTTTACGCACACGTCAAAGAAGCTTGAGCAGTTTGGCTACACTGAAATCAATTTAAATTTAGGCTGTCCTTCGGGAACGGTCGTTTCCAAGAAAAAGGGCTCTGGTTTTCTGGCATTCCCAGAAGAACTGGATCGTTTTTTAGAAGAAATTTTTACGAAGCGAGTGACGGAAATTTCAATCAAAACAAGATTGGGAAGGGATCACCCTGAGGCATTTTACGAACTGATAGAGATATTCAATAAATATCCGCTGAAAGAACTCATCATTCACCCAAGAATCCAAAAAGACATGTATAAAAATAAGCCTAATTTAGGAGTCTTTAAGGACGCCATGGCTCTTAGCAAAAATCCAATCTGTTACAATGGCGATATTTTTACACTAGAGGATTATCAAATTTTCACTTCAGCGTTTCCGAATGTGGAGACAATCATGCTTGGACGTGGTCTTTTAGCAAACGCTGGGCTTGTCGATCTCCTTGAAGATGGGATGAAAATGGACAAAAAAACACTGAGAGCCTTTCATGATCAAATTTATCAGGACTATCAAAGTGTGTTGTTTGGAGAACGGAATGTGCTGTTCAAAATGAAAGAAATTTGGTTTTACCTGATTCAAGCTTTCTCAAATTCTGATAAGTATGCTAAAAAAATAAAAAAGGCAGAGAAGTTGATCGATTACGATATAATTATTACAAGCTTGTTTAATGAGCAAGAAATTTTGGACAGTTTTGGTCATTCTCGTTAATCGGATGATGACCAAAATGGATGGCCACAAAAAGGGGGCGCTGTTATGAAAGTGGAAGTTTTTAACGCACACAATAGGCATATGATTTTAAAACATGCTTTCAAAGAAAACAACGTTTCTCGAACCTGTGAGCTATTTGGCATTTCAAGAACAACATTTTACAATTGGAACAGAGCTTATCAAAAGTATGGCATCATCGGACTAAAAGTGAAAGAACCTTCAAAACCTAAAATGCCAAATAAAGTAAATAAAGCAATTGAATGTGATATTTTATCGTATATTGAACGCTTTCCCACAGATGGACCTAAAAGAATTTACTATGAGCTCAGAACAGAGGGATGCGATGTTGGGGAGTCTGGCATATATAATGTTTTAAGACGGCACAATCTGTCAACAAAAGCAGAACGAATCCAATATGCTAAGAATAAAACACATCAGTTCAATGCAAAACAAAAGAAAAAAGTAACTTTAGGTTTTGAAATCACAGAGGAATCTAATGTTGGGGCTTTGGTGATTCAGCGTATCGATTTTATGGGTACGTTTGAAGGGATTGGAAAAATATATCAATACAGTTTGTATGATACTTATTCAAAATGGGCGCTAGTAAAAATATATAATAAAAAGCAAGATATTAATGTTTGGGACTATTTTGAACTTAAGCTCGTCTATTTAATGAAGACTTTAAATTTAAATATTGATCTTTTAGTCACTGAAAAATCAAAAGAATTTTTGCCTTATTTTATAAAGGGAGATCAGCATAAAGAAATTGTTGGAAATTTCTTTATGAACCATAGATTTGTTGAGCCTGAGAAAAATTCTGTTCTGGATGCCATGAATGACTTTAATGAATTCTTAGTGAGAGAATTCTATAACAAAATTGGACAAGCCAAGCATTTAGATTCCTTTTATAAAGTTGAACGCGAACTCCATAAATATTTAAGAAATTATAATTTTTCGATAGAAATTTCTAGCGGGTGTAATGCTGGAAAAACACCCGCTAAGGTAATCTTTGAAAGAGCCATTCAAAATAATGTAGAAATAGACACTCTGCCACTATGGATTTTGGCTTTGATTAAGCCTTCTACTAAAAGAGGTAATCAAAATGAATAAAATGGACGATAGGGTGGCAATTATTGGCGGTGGATTATCAGGGCTTGTTATTGCAGAAGGGTTATACGAAAAAGGCTATAAAAATATTACTGTTTTTGAGAAAGAAGAGCATGTAGGAGGTAAATTACATACGATTTGCTATAAAGGCAAATCCTATGAATTTGGTGCTCTTTTTGGACTGCCATCTCAAAATCATTTAAAAAAAATGATGAAAAAATACAATGTTAAGATAGATGGGCCTAAATTATCGCGTGTCAATTATGACACCTGTGGCAATAAAATTATGCAAATTCCTAAAGAATTTTTAGACGATTTTATTGAAGAAGTTGAGCGATTACCTGACGTTTTGGCGACCTATAAATCATTAGACCATATTAATATCTATAATTTAGAACCTTCAATGATGCTTCCTTTTTCGCAGTGGTGTGATTTGAATGGTTTTGTCCTGCTAAAAATAGTGTATGCTCATCATTTCACCAGTTATGGCTTAGGTGATACGGGAGTTGTGCCAGCGCTTTATGTTCTTCGAACCCTTACATATGATAATCTTATGTCGTTTTTAGAATTGCCCGAATTCTGTACGTGGAAAGAGGGCGTATCCATGCTGATTGAGTGCCTAAATCGAGAAATGAAAGACATTCGTATGGCTCAGCAGGTTATCAAAATTTCTTTGTCAAGCAACGATCAAGTGTGTGTGCATACGGATTTTGAGGTGCTTAAGTTTGATCGTGTTATTATTGCTACGCCATTAGAGCAATTTGCAGATTTCTATGACGCTGATTATGAGATGAAAAGATTCCTTCTTTCAATCAAATATCAAGCCTTCAATGTCTATGCGTTCATCGCAAATAGTATTCCAAAGGGATGCGGGTTTATCTTAGAAAATTTATCTGTTGACAGGGTGGGGCATATCCTTATATGGAACACGCGTTGGGATTCGCTTGGAGAGGAAGCTATGGTGATGGTTTATGCTTATAATAATCCTGCAAATAGCAAGGCTGAGTCTTTAAAAACAATTGAAAGCGATTTGATAAAATTGGGTATTCAGAGTCCGCGGCTATATCAATATAAAAATTGGAGGCAATGTCCTTACGTTGAAACCGAGGACTTACAAAAAGGATTTTACGAAAAAATGGAAGCAATGCAAGGGAAGTATAATGTTTTCTTAGCAGGTGAGATTATGAGCATGGTGACAATGGACAATTGCATTCAGTATTCAAATTATTTAGTTCATAAATATTTTTAATATTTTCAAGGTTGTTTAAGTGATTTTCGGCTCATTTAAGCAACCTTTTTTACTTTCAAGCGTAGTTTACACATAAAATATATAATAATATTTTTATTGGCTTCAAACACATGATTTAATGTGTTCTTAATGTGTTTCGAATGTGGTTTTAAAGTATCTTATATTTGTAAACTATACTTGAAATATAAAGTTGATAAACGTTGAAATTTCAAGGGGTCTATTTTTTGACAAGCGTATTGCGTTTAAATATACTTAAACTGTTAATATTATAACAATTTGATGGAGGGATCAGTGCTATGAATCCATATAAAGTTTTTGAAATCAAGAAAAATATCATTGAAGACAACAATCGCGAAGCGCAGATTGTCAGAGAAAGATTAAAGAAAGAAAAAACATTCTTATTAAATTTAATGTCATCTCCGGGTTCTGGGAAAACAACGACTGTTTTAAGAACAATAGAAGCCTTGAAAGATGAAATGAAAATAGGCATTATCGAAGCAGATATTGATTCAGATGTTGACGCCTACGCGGTTGCACAGACGGGCACAAAAGTAGTTCAGCTACACACAGGTGGCATGTGCCGTCTTAATGCGGATATGACAGAGCAAGGGCTACTTCAGTTAGGGACTGAGGAACTTGACTTTGTTCTACTCGAAAATATAGGCAATTTGATTTGTACTGCTGAATCAGACACAGGCGCATCAAAAAAAGCCATGATTTTAAGCGTGCCTGAAGGCGATGACAAACCCCTAAAATATCCAGTCATGTTTTCTGTAGTAGACGTCCTTATAATCAATAAAATAGATGTCATGGATTACTTTGATTTTGATTTAGAAGCGGTCAAAGAGCGTGTCACAAAATTGAATCCAAACATCAAAATCATTCCCATTTCAGCGAAAACAGGTGAAGGCATGGATGAATGGACAAATTGGCTTCGTACTGAAGTGAAAAATTGGAACGAAAAATAACCGCATACATTAATAAGATAGGGGTGAGCACATTTGCATGAATTAGGCGTTGTCTTTGAAGTGATTAAAACCGTTGAAAAATTTGCACTTGAAAATGAATTGACACAGATTGACACAATCGTGCTTCAAATTGGAGAGTTGTCATCTATGATTCCAAGCTATATTGAAGCTTGTTACCCAGCAGCAATCGATGGGACAAGGATGCAAGATACGAAATTACAAATTGAAATATTGCCGGCCAATGCGCTTTGCAGAAAATGCAACAAAGTCTTCAATATCAAAGAGAATCAGGGTCTGTGCCCAGACTGCAGTGACAACGATTGGGAGATGCTAAGCGGAAAAGAGTTTATGATCAAAGAAATCATCGCCTTTTAAATAGAGCGGTTTATGAAATACTATATAACTGGGGGAACGACGCATGGCGAATGAAAAAGTACTTGATCTTGCAAACAAGATTAGTCGGACAAAAAGAGGCACTAAATCAGAAATTAAGCCAGAACATCCTGAATATAAAATTTTGCAACCCGTTGTAACCGATGAAATGGCAGACGTAGGTCTATGTCTTGAACTTCGATCGCCAAAAAGTGCTGAAGAAATTTCGAAATTATGTGGCAAATCATTAAAAGAAACAGAGCGAATTTTATGGGATATGGCAGTTGCAGGGGTTTGTATCATAGGAAAAAAAGATGGCGTTGATAAATACTGGCTTGAAATATGGGTTCCTGGTCACATGGAAATGATCGTTAACCACCCTGATAAGCCGAGCATTCAAAATTTCAAACAAATCGCAGAAGCGTTTGATACCTACGGCAAAAGAAGAGCGCCTATGGCAGCTGGACTTTTTCCTGTAGGAAAAGGACCAATGCGCGTTATTCCAATTGAAAAAGCCATTGAAGGGGAAACCAGAAGAGCGTCTTATGAAGAAGTTTCCTACTACCTGAATGAAAATACCGTGTTCTCGGTTTCGGATTGTTCTTGCCGTACGGCAAGAGAAGCGATGGGAGAGGGCTGCGGACATTTAAAAGAAGAGATGTGCATTCAATTAGGCGATGCTGCAGAATACTATATTCGCACAAAGAGAGCTCGTGAAATTACGCGTGAAGAAGCTTTTGAAATTATAAAAAGAGCTGAAGAAAATGGCTTGATGCATCAGATGCCAAATACGGATGGTCCGGGTAAAACACATGCCATTTGCAACTGCTGCGGTTGTTCGTGTTTGGCAACGAGAAATGCCAGCATGTTTTTAAACAATGACATGGTGCGTTCAAATTATGTTTCAAAAGTAGACAAAGACAAATGTGTGGCGTGCGGAGAATGTGCGCAAGTTTGTCCTGTAAATGCGCTTAAATTAGGTCAAAAATTGTGTACAAAAACACCAATTGAAGATAAAATCAGAGTTGATTTCCCATCGAATACGGAGTGGGGCTCTGATCGATGGAATCCAGATTATCGAATCAATAATATAAATGTGGTGGAGACGGGGACGAGCCCTTGTAAAACCAATTGTCCTGCTCATATTTCGGTTCAAGGATATATAAAGCTTGCGTCTCAAGGCAATTATAAAGAAGCGCTTGAACTGATCAAGAACGAAAACCCATTTCCAGCCGTATGCGGACGAATTTGTCCAAGAAAATGCGAAACGGATTGTACCAGAGGCGATATAGACGATGCGGTTGCTATAGATGAAATTAAAAAATTCATTGCAGAGCAAGATTTGGACATGAAAAACCGTTACATTCCAAAACTCAGACATGAATATGGGAATAAAATTTCAGTGATTGGCGCAGGGCCTTCAGGTCTTTCATGTGCGTATTATTTGGCACTTGATGGATACAAGGTCACTGTATTTGAAAAGCATAATGCCCTCGGCGGTATGCTGACGCTTGGAATTCCTTCTTACAGATTGGAAAAAGAAGTGATTAATGCTGAAATCGATATTTTGAGGGAACTTGGCGTAGAGTTTAAAACGGGTGTTGAAGTTGGTAAAGACGTCAGCCTTAAAGAATTGAGAAGCCAAGGTTATGAAGCGTTCTATCTTGCAATTGGTGCTCAGTCGGGCAGAAAGCTCGACATTGAAGGCGAAGACGCTAAGGGCGCATTAACAGGCATTGACTTCCTTCGCGAAGTCAACTTAGGCAACTTCGTAAAACTTGAAGGCAGCACTGTTGTCATTGGTGGCGGAAACGTTGCAATCGACGTTGCGAGAACGGCGACAAGAGTTGGCGCATCAAAAGTTGACATGTACTGTCTTGAAAGCAGAAAAGAAATGCCTGCGCTCGAAGAAGAAATTGAGGAAGCATTATCGGAAGATATTGAAGTCAATAATTCTTGGGGACCAACTCGAATTCTTTCGGAAAACGGCATTGTGGTGGGCGTAGAATTCAAAAAATGTCTATCTGTGTTTGATAAAGAGGGTAAATTTAGACCTGTTTTCGACGAAAAAGAAACGAAGATTGTGAAGACAAGCAACGTCCTTATTTCAGTTGGTCAAGGTATGGAATGGGGCAATTTGTTAGAAAACAGCAACGTTAAGTTAAATCCTAATAAAACCATTCAAGCGGATCTATTTACGCTTCAAACTGGAGAGCCGGATGTCTTTACAGGCGGCGATGCGATGACGGGTCCAAAGTTTGCCATTGACGCAATTGCAATGGGCAAAGAAGGCGCCATTTCAATCCATCGTTATGTTCAGCCGGGACAGAGCTTGGTTTTCGGACGTGACAGAAGAATATACCATGCACTAGATAAAAACAATTTGACATTAGAGGGATATGATACCCTTTCAAGACAAAAAGTGGATCATGTGGATGGCGCTAAAGCTAAAAAATTGTTTAAAGATTTACGCGTGACCTTTACAGAGGCGCAAATGAAAAAAGAAACAGAACGTTGCCTTGGCTGCGGTGCAACAACATCGGATGAATACATGTGCTTAGGTTGTGGCGTATGCACAACTAGATGTAAGTTTGATGCAATTTCGCTCGTCAGAAAGTATGACGAAGAGAGCGTGGCATTCGAAAAGCTTAAGCCGATTATTGTCAAGAATATGATTAAGAGAAAAGGCAGAATTGCCGTTAGAAAAGCGAATAAGTTTGTGACAGGCATGTTTACAGCTGGCAAGTAACATAAAAACTGAAATTATTAAGGCTATAATGTAGAAAGGAGAACAAATCGATGCATATGGCAGACGCTTTAATTTCCCCTTTAGTAGGGGGGGCAATGTATATTGCCAGTGGGGGTATTTCAACTCTTTCTATTAAGAAAATTGAACTGAACTTGGATGAAAAGAAAATTCCTCTAATGGGTGTTATGGGGGCTTTCGTTTTCGCCGCTCAGATGATTAACTTTACCATTCCAGGAACAGGCTCTAGTGGTCATATTGGCGGCGCATTGCTGCTAACAGTGATTCTCGGCCCTTATGCGGCATTTTTAACCATGGCATCAATCTTACTCATTCAGGCGCTTATGTTTGGCGATGGCGGGCTTTTGGCCTATGGATGCAATGTGTTTAACTTGGGTTTCTATGCGTGTTTTATTGCCTATCCGCTGATTTTCAAACCACTTACAAAAAAAGGGTTTAGCACAAGTCGAATCTTTGTAGGCTCGGTATTGGCTGCGGTTTTAGGACTTCAGTTAGGTGCGTTTAGCGTGGTGATTGAAACAGTCCTATCTGGTAAAACGGAATTGCCATTTGGAGCTTTTGTTTTGTTAATGCAACCCATACACCTTGCTATTGGTTTTATTGAAGGTTTGGTTACAGCAGCTGTGATTAATTTTGTTTGGAAAACCAGTCCAGAAATACTAGAAACGATGGCACTAGGAACGTCGCTTAAGCAAGTGTCTATTCGAAAAGTGCTCGTTTCAATTTTGGCAATGGTTTTAGTGACAGGCGGCGTCTTGTCTTGGTTTGCATCGTCTAAGCTCGATGGTTTAGAATGGTCAATTGAAAAGACAGCTGGAACAACAGAAATTGAGGCGAGCAGCGGTGTCCATGAGTTCTTCTCAAAAATACAAGGCGTAACGGCGATTTTCCCCGACTACGCGATGAAGAAAAGTGAAGATGAAAGTCAGTTAATCAGTGATCAAGCGGATGAAGTGGCGGCCTCAAGTGAACAGTGGCCTGCCGTCAACAAAGAAACCAGTTTTTCAGGCATTTTTGGTGGGTTCATGACCTTGTTATTAGCGGTAAGTTTTGGCTTTGTCATCAGATTTATGAAGCGCAGAAGTGTCGTTAAAGAAAATTTGGAATAAGAATGCCAGTAAAAATTTCATTTGAATCTTTAATTCAACTTATGTATTTGCTTACTTTTAAAAATGATGGGTAAAATAATGACAGAGGCATGCGATTATTGAATGCATTGCTGCACGTTAGGTTTAACCATTTGAATAAGAGGAGGCACTTATGGAAGACAAAAAATTTGAACAGGTAATCGATCGTTTCGTCAATAATGACAAAATTTTTAGTGCTTCACTGACTGCTGTTACAAATGAACTGAAGAACAGGGGTGTTGAAATTAAGAGTTTTGATTATAGTGCGATCTATTTGACAAGTGGCATTAGTTTTCCTCTAAATGCATGGGAAATTATAAAAGGGATGTCTCAAAAGGATGAAAGTAAAAATCTTGAAGAGACCAAGAGCGCTATTAGAAGTAAAATTGCAGATGCTTTTGAGGACAAGAATTACAACCATTAGAGATTATACAGAAGTTGCTTAAATGATATTAAATTGTTTAAGCAACTTTTTTTACGTTGAATGCTTGTTGTGTTAGAATAAAATTATCAAAAGCGGAGGTGCCGTATATGCTTAATATTACAAAATTAGAACCGAATCAGTGTAAGGATTTAGCTAAGCTATTATGTCAAGCATACCCTGGGACAAGTTTGACTGTTGAGGCATATGCTTACAGGTGTTTTTCATGAGACAAACACTCAGGGTATTGGCATTATGTATCGGGTGATTAACATTCCTAAGCTCTTTGAAGATCTGAAAGACCATGATTTTGCCGCACAGACTTGTCGTCTCAAGTTGCAGATTAAAGACTCATTTCTACCTGAAAACGAGGGCAGCTACTTCATCTGGTTCACTCAAGGAAAAGCGCTTCTAGTCGATGAAGATGCCTCTGATGTGACATTGTCTATGGATATCTCAGATTTTTCCTCACTAATGACTTGCGCCGATCTGCTTAACGGCATTTTAAAGCCAGTATTACTTAAGTGCATCGGTATAAAAAATCTTAATAATTTAGTTGACAAAAAGAGTATTTAGACGTATATTGGTTGTATGAAATTGAATTGCACACAATCTAAATATTTTAGACGTTACAATTCAAACGGCGATTACTCCAACCAACCCTACCCACTAAACAATGAGGTGACTTTATGTCAATTTATGATTATCAATTAATAGACATCGATGGCGATGCAGTATCAATGTCAGACTACAAAGGCAAGGTTTTATTGATTGTAAATACTGCAAGCAAATGCGGGTTTACATCGCAGTACAAAGGACTTGAGGCGCTACATAAAGAATATGGCTCTGAAAATTTTGAAGTTTTAGGATTCCCTTGTGACCAGTTTGGAAACCAAGAGCCTGGCGAAGCAGACGAAATCAAAGGTTTTTGTGAACTCAACTACGGCGTAACCTTCCCACTTTTTGAGAAAATTAATGTCAAAGGCGAAGAAGCGCATCCACTATTCAAATATTTAGTAGATGCCAAGGGTGGACTTTTAGGCAAGGAAATCAAATGGAATTTCACAAAATTTTTAGTGGACAAAGACGGCAAGGTGGTAGAACGATTTGCTTCAACTGTTGAGCCAGAAAAGCTTAAATCTAAAATTGAAAAATTGCTAAAGTAAAATTTTTATATGAAATTGAAGGCTTAGCAACCATAGGAGTAGTGATTTCCAATGAATAATGACGACGTCCTTAAACTTGAAAACCAGCTGTGCTTTCCGCTATATGCCTGCTCAAGACAAGTCATAAAACTGTACAAACCTTATCTGGACACCCTTGGAATCACCTATACGCAGTACTTGACGCTTCTTGCGCTATGGGAAAAAGACCAAGTGACGGTTAAGCATCTAGGCGATGTTCTCTATCTCGATTCGGGCACACTGACGCCGCTGCTAAAAAAAATGGAGTCGATGGCAATCCTTCGCCGCATCAGAAGCACAGAGGATGAACGCAGTGTGCTGATCGAACTTACATCAAAAGGTCATGCCATGAAAATGGACGCTTATGACATTCCAAAGCAAGTGGCATCCAAGCTGAAGCTCAGTCATGAAGACGCAAAGGAACTGCACCGAATCCTTCATTTGCTGCTTTTGCAGGAAGGGACGGGGTGTTGAAAAAAAAAAATCGCAAGTTGCAACGGATCATGTTGCTACTGCGATTTTTTTTTTGCTATAAAAATGCCATATTTGTTCCCCTTTAAATCCACAAGCTCGATATAACTGTTCAGGGTTGGTTAGGTTATCAACTTCGCCTGCGACTGATGTGAAGCAGCCAGTTTTAGAAATTTGGCTGAGTAATTCGTTAACCAATGCTTTCCCTAATCCTCGTCCTCGATAGTTTTCATCAACTTGAATCCATTCTAGAGAGCCTTCACCCAACTGTTTGTCTATCTCAGCAATGCCCAAAGCAGCTTTTGCGTCTGTGGTTTTATGCTTAATCCAAATCCAAAGTTTATGATCAAACACTTTGGATTTGGTCCATAATTGTACTTGCTCCTTGGATACATTTATTTTTTCATAATTATCGTTAATAAACTGAGCGACTTCCTGAAAATCAGTCTCTTGGACTTCAGAAAAATAGAAATTCGAATCTAAATTAGAAATTTGAATTATATTATGATCATGATACAGTTTGAAATACTTGGTTTCATGCCAGCAAGCATCCAAACTATATTAAGCGCATTCACAGTGACTTACACCAATTATCTCACTGCGCTTAAAGCTGAAAAAGCAGCTGCTGTTATCAGCTACCAAGCAGCGCAGCGTGAAGACGAGTCTAAGCTTTAGCCGATGCCTCAAGGGCTCGGATTATCAAAAGTTTGATGGAATCTCTAGTGGATGTGGATTTACTCTCGGAGCGCCTTGAACTGGCGGCATCTACTGTGTCTTTTCACTTAAAAAAACTGGAAGACGAGCGAGAGGCGGCTTATCGCCAGAAGATACTTGATACATTCTTTAAGTTCAATCAGCTTAAGTCTATTCCTGTTCAACGAAAGAAGTGGTTAGTGGTATTAGAACATATGGTAGATATCAATGAAAAGTTGATGACACGAGAAAGTAACATTTATAAGCGTGTGAAGTAAGCACTCAACTGAATCAATTTAAGGAGATGGTTGTAACCGTAAGAAAGATTAGAGTTACAACTTTTTTATTGCTGTGACTAAACATATGAACAAACCGAAACATTTTTCTTGACAAAGAATAATTACATATGTTAAATTTAAGCTATAAAAGTTACTAAAACGTTTTAGTAAAACGGTAAAGTGACTTAAACTTATTACCTTAATCTAAGAATTGCTCAAAGTGCTCTAATTTGAGCAACTAAAATAAGATTGGAGTGTCAGTCAATATGAAAAAAATGACCATTAAAGACATCGCTCGCTTAGGCGGCGTATCCATAACGACGGTTTCAAAAATTATCAATGGCAAAGATCATGACATTAGTCAGGCGACCATTGATCGGATCAATCAAATCATGGCGGAGCAGCGCTATGTTCCTAATAAATTGGCTGGGAGTCTTGTTACGAAAACGACTAAGACGATAGGGTTGGTTATACCAGACATAACCAATCCATTCTTCCCAGAATTGGTAAGAGGGGCCGAGGATCGTGCTCAAGAAGCAGGATATAGTATTTTTTTCTGCAACAGCGACGATCAGCCTGAGAAAGAAAACCAGTATATCATCAGTCTTCTAGAAAAAATGGTGGATGGTATTGTCTTTACAGCGGCCTCCACAGACAGCAGCAGTCTCAGAGCCATGCATCACATCAATTCGCCAGTGGTATTGGTGGATCGGGTGATTGATCTTGAAGAGGTCAAAGCGAGTATTGTGGTCACCAATGAAAAAGGGGCTTATGAGGGGACGAAATACCTCATCGAGCTGGGGCACAAAAAAATTCTGCACATTACTGGGCCTAAAATGGGTCAAATATGTCAAGAACGTGAAATGGGCTACAGGCAAGCCTTAGGAGAAGCTGGGATTGAAATAGAAGATGCAAATGTGCGTTATGGTCACTTCAAAATTGATTGGGGCTACAAGGCTATGACTGAGATTGAGTCTGAAAATAGGGACTATACTGCTGTCTTTTGCGGAAATGACCTCATCGCTTTAGGGGTCATGAAATATTTAAAAGAAAAAGGAAAGAAAATTCCAGAGGACTGTTCAGTGCTTGGATTTGACGATATTCAAATTGCGTCTCATGTGGATCCGCCACTGACAACCATCATGCAGCCAAAATACCAGATGGGTTATCAAGCGGTCAATGTGATGGTGCGCCTCTTAAACGGCGAAACGTTTGATGCACAGAGCAAAACCATTGTTCTAAATACAGAGCTCATCGTGCGAAGCACATGCAGTTCTCCAAGATAAGGAGTCAAAAATATGAATAAAATAACGGTTGTAGGCAGTTTAAACATGGATTTAGTCGTCAGCGCTGCTCGTCTTCCAATTGGCGGAGAAACCATTATGGGAAGTGATTTTCAGCAGATACCAGGTGGTAAAGGCGCAAATCAAGCGGTTGCGATGGCAAGGCTTGGTGCAAATGTTCAAATGATCGGCAGAGTTGGTGCAGATGATTTCGGACATGTGCTCATTGAAAACATGAAACAAGACGGCGTTGATGTGAGCGCGGTAAAAGTGGTTGAAGGCATATCGACAGGCGTGGCTCTGATTACGGTGCAACCGTCTGGCGAGAATTCAATTATTGTCGTTGCCGGTGCGAATGGTGCTTTGAAACCCAATGACCTCAAAGCCAACGAGGCGCATTTAATCGATGCAAAGATTGTCGTGGCTCAGCTAGAGGTTCCGATTGAAACCGTTGAGCTGGCTATGAAACTTGCAAAGGATAGTGGTGCGTATACGCTCCTTAATCCTGCGCCAGCAAGACAATTAAGCGAAGCATTATTAAGCCACATTGATTTGTTAACGCCAAATGAAACGGAACTCGCACTTCTTAGCGGACTCCCTACGAATTCACTTGAAGAGGTGAAGGTTGCGGCTGGCGTATTGTTTGAGCAGGGTGTTAAAGAAATGGTAGTGACGCTTGGCAGCGAAGGCGCACTTTATATGAACAAAGAGGGCAAGGTTCATTATCAAAATGCTTTTAAGGTGACGCCAATTGATACAACTGCGGCAGGAGACAGTTTTACCGCAGCGCTTGCAGTCATGCTCTCACAAGGTAAAACCATTGAAGAAGCACTGTTATTTGCGACTAAAGTGGGCGCTTTAACGGTTCAGAAGTTTGGCGCACAGAGTTCTTTGCCATTCTTATATGAAGTAGAGGCATTTTAATGAAAGAATAGCCCGCTTGGGTGACCATTATTTGGAGGTATCAATGAAAAAAGGTAGAATTCTACACCCTCAGCTGAGCCAAGTGGTTGCCAGTATGGGGCATACAGATGGTTTAGTGATTGCGGACTGCGGTCTTCCCATTCCAGAAGGCGTTGAGCGAGTTGACTTAGCTTTAGCTCAGCAGATACCAACATTTCTTCAAGTGTTAGATTCAGTTTTGTCAGAACTTGAGGTGGAGCAGATTGTACTGGCAGAAGAAATGAGAACGTATAATCCAGAAATGCTTCAGGCGATTGAGTTGCGCTTATCGGGCATACCTGTTCAGTGGGTCAGCCATGAAATATTTAAAACAATGACGGCTTCTAGTAAAGCGGTCGTGAGATCGGGCGAATGTAGCCCCTATGCCAATGTGATTTTAAAATCAGGCGTTATTTTTTAAAAGCCAAAGGGGACGAAATGGCAATGAGCAAACACATACTGAGTATACAAAACATATGCAAGAGTTTTCCAGGGGTAAAAGCACTTGACGGGGTCAGTCTTGACCTTCAAGAAGGGCGTGTCATGGCGCTTCTGGGTGAAAACGGCGCAGGTAAATCCACGCTTATGAAAATTATTAGCGGAATTTATACATCCGATTCGGGGGAAATTCTATATGAAGGCAAACCCGTTCAATTTAAAAATCCGAGAGAAGCGCAGTTGCAGGGCATTACCATCATTCATCAAGAATTAAATTTAATTAAAGATTTGTCTATAGGCGAAAATATTTTTTTAGGAAGAGAACCGCAGAAGGTTCTTGGAAACATCGATTGGAAGAAGCTTTTTAGCGATTCGGATCAGTTGATTTCAAAGCTTGGGATTAAACACTCGTCAGAAAAACTGGTGGGAGACCTGAGTATGGCTGAGCAACAGTTGGTTGAGATTGCCAAGGCGGTTTCCTTCAACGCGAAAGTCATTATTATGGATGAGCCGACCGACGCGCTGACAGAGGCTGAAACCAAGCGATTGTTCACATTAATTAAGGAACTCAGAGCCGATAATAAGGCGATTGTTTTTATCTCGCACCGACTAGAAGAAATTTTTGAAATTTGCGATGACCTGACCATTCTCCGAGATGGCAAGCGTATTTGCGAAGCCAAGGTAGCGGATTTTACGCAGGACATGATTATTGAGAACATGGTAGGTCGAAAGCTTGAAGAACAGTACCCATATGTTGCGCCAAAAACGGGCGATGTGGTTTTGGCAGTAAACAAACTTGAGAACGAACATGTACATCAGGTATCCTTTGAACTTAAGGCAGGCGAAGTGTTAGGCATTTCAGGTCTTGTCGGCTCTGGAAGAACAGAATTGGCTAAAACACTCTTTGGACTTTACAACACAAAGTCGGGAGATGTCATGCTTAACGGTGAAAAAGTAACGTTTCAAAGTCCTGCAGATGCTTTAGCAAAAGGACTTGTCTATATTTCTGAAGACCGAAAAAGCGAAGGGTTAATTCTTGGGTTGTCCGTTGCACAGAATATGACCATATCTTCTTTGAACCAACTGATGGGTGCTTTTGGAAATGTTGACCGAAAAAAAGAAAAGGCGGTTGTGGCTGAATATATTCAGAAGATGTCCATTAAGACGCCTAGCCAAAACCAGATTATCAAACTACTAAGTGGCGGCAATCAGCAAAAGGTGGCCATTGCAAAGGGCATTTTGAATCAACCCAAAGTCTTGATACTCGATGAACCTACTCGGGGCGTCGACGTGGGCGCCAAAAAAGAAATTTATGATATTATTAATACGCTTAAAGAATCTGGTGTGGGCATCATCGTCATCTCTTCTGAAATGCCTGAACTTCTTGGCATTAGCGATAGAATTATGGTTTTGCACGAAGGTAAAAACAAAGGCATTTTAGGCAGATCAGAGGCCAGTCAAGAGAAATTAATGAGCTGTGCTTTACAATAATCGGAGGTAGTTTCTGTTATGAACAAAGAATTTTTACGCAAATATCAGTCGATTTTGATGCTTCTTATTTTCTCGGGAATCATAGCCATTATGAACGACAGATTCCTGACTGTCTCAAACTTAACCAATGTCTTTCGTCAATCTTCTATCAATGCTGTGATTGCAGCGGGAATGACCTTTGTTATTTTGACAGGTGGCATTGACCTTGCAGTGGGTTCAGTTCTGGCGATTTCCAGTGCCATCTGCGCCTATATGCTCATTGCCGGATTTGGCGTAGTGCCTTCGGTGCTTGCAGCTTTAGTTGTTGGGGCTATTTCAGGCAGCATCAGCGGTATCATTATTACAAAGGGTAAAGTTCAACCTTTTATTGCGACGCTGGTCATTATGACGTTTTTAAGAGGGGCAACCATGGTGTTTACAAATGGAACACCGCTTACGCTTGGCAGTGCCAAAAGTGCAGATGCCTTTTATTTTCTGGGTAACGGAAACGTTTTAGGTCTGCCTGTACCAATCCTCATTACCATTGTCGTCTTTGGTGGTGCCTACTATATTCTGACTCAGACGAAAATGGGTCGATACGTTTATGCGGTTGGCGGCAATGAAGAAGCATCACGCTTATCGGGTCTAAATACAGACCGAATTAAGATTTTTGTTTATACCATTAGTGGTCTCCTCGCAGCGGTTGCAGGCATCATTGTGACTTCAAGACTCAGTTCGGCTCAGCCGACGGCTGGGACGGGTTATGAACTCGATGCGATTGCGGCGGTAGTGCTTGGTGGTACGAGCCTCGTGGGTGGTAAAGGAAAGATTATGGGGACTATTATAGGGGTTCTCATCATTGGCATATTGAACAATTCTTTGAACTTAATGAACATTTCTTCGTATTACCAAATGATTGCCAAAGCGGCGGTTATACTTCTGGCGGTGCTTTTAGACCGTAAAAGTCAGTAAAGATTATGGGATAAAGACTTTGGGTCTTAATATATCCAGTGAATGTTGTGAAATCTTAGGAGGGAAAACATGAAAAAATTAATCTCAGTATTACTCATGACGGTCTTAACAGTAGGTTTAATGGCAGGGTGTTCAAAAGCACCTGTAGCTGATCCGACGGCAACAACACCTGAAACAGCAAGTGCTAAAAAAGTGGGACTTGTGCTTTCAACGCTTAACAATCCTTTCTTTGTAACGCTTAAAGAAGGCGCTGAGGCGAAAGCCAAAGAACTGGGCATTGAATTAATCGTTTTAGATTCACAAAATGATCCTTCAAAAGACATGGCAAACGTGGAAGACTTGATCACGCAAGGCGTTAGCTTGATTCTTCTTAACCCAACGGATTCAGATGCCGTTGCAAATGCAGTAAAGGCAGCCAACAATGCTAAAATTCCAGTGATTACGCTTGACCGCGCAGCAAACGGCGGAGAAGTCATTTCTCATGTCGCTTCTGATAACATTGCTGGCGGTAAAATGGCGGCAGACTTTATTAATGAAAAACTTGCTGGCAAAGGTAATATCATTGAACTTCAAGGTATTGCAGGTACATCTGCAGCAAGAGACAGAGGTCAAGGCTTTAATGAGCAACTCGCTACTTTTGCAGGTTTTAAAGTAGTGGCTTCTCAGCCAGCTGACTTTGACAGAACAAAAGGCTTAACGGTTACAGAGAATTTACTTCAAGCGCAACCAGATGTTCAGGCTATATTTGCTCACAACGACGAAATGGCACTTGGCGCACTTCAAGCTGTTGAAGCGAGTGGCAAGAAGATTCTTGTTGTTGGATTTGACGCAATTGATGACGCGGTTAAATCTGTAGCAGATGGCAAAATGGCTGCAACGGTTGCACAACAACCAGAATTAATCGGCGCTTTGGGCGTTGAAACAGCAGCAAAAGTAATCAATGGCGAAACAGTCGAAAAATCGATTCCTGTTGAACTTAAAATGATCGTTAAATAGAATTGCAAATGGCACCCTATAGGATGGACAAAAAGTCTAAAATATAGGGTGTTTTTATGTTCGATTTCATAATTGTATACCGAAAATCTATTTACATTGCGCTTGATTGTTGGTAGAATGAATACAAGTATATTGTCAAATATTTAACGCAAATTATTTGGTCGTCAAATGTATAATTCTAACAGGATAGGAGTGGTGTTATGAGCTTAAACAACGTTACTGAATCGTGGAAAGAAGATGTTTGTTCTCAAATTAATGAAGAGGTTGTATCTGAAAATCTTGAAGAATTATTAGAAAAGATGAATTTTGGTGAAAAAATTAACACGACACAAGCCTATTTTGGGCAATTGTGCAGTGACTATTATTGGGAATTAGAGCGAATTTGCCAAGAAATGAATATGGAACTGCTTAGTTATAGCTAAAATTAATAAATTTGATATTCATGTTTCAATCATATAAAATAAATTATAGGCTTTGTAACACGAAGCAAGACACATTATATGATGGAGACTTCTAATGATGACACATTTAACGGACAGTAAAGTTTACCAAAATCTTAAAGACATTCAAATGAACTTAAAGGCGTTTGCACAAGGTACAGTGGCGCATGTATTCTATGAAGGCTCTTGCCGCCTAACAGAGTTTATTGAGTTAGAGGCGCAGCTTAATGAGTCCTATTTTGAAATGCGCTCAGTCGAAGAACTGATGGCTGAAAACCATAAACTCTACAAAGAGCTTTTGCCTGAGAACTATGGAAAGAGTATTGCAAACCCAGTTTACGCTTGTGAGATTTGCGGCGAGGAACTTGGACAAATTTTGTCGTATTTATACGCTCAAATTTACAAAGGCATTGAACTTTGTTTTGAACATAAAACTGAGGAACTTCTTGAAATAGGTGCGTTGGTTGAACGGGTTTATCAAGGCGTTGTTGTTGAAATGAAAGCTTTAGAAATGGTCAAATCGGATATTAAGAAGCATGTAATGGACACGAGAAGCGCGCATTACAACCGTCAATTAAAACAACGCTGCTGTAGTGAAAATCAACATTTAAATAACAGTATTTTAGAGAGTGACCTCACAAATCCTAAATATTTATTCAAATTTGGCGTATACATAACACCTCATGAACTTAGAACGTCTCAGTTTATGAGAGACTATGATGAAAAAGAGCTAGATAAGTTGGCACATGCTATTGCAAAGGCTTACGTCAGTGGTTTTAAGCGTGATAATAAAAACATAAGCCTAAGACATGCGGTTCGTGTGGTTGGCGTGGCAGGTCAAGAAATTTTGACAAAACGCGTTATGAACCATTTAGCAACCTATAATTTAAAGCCTTATGTGAACCTAATCTGTTCTACCGAGTATAACAAACAATTTGAGTTTGATCATAAATTTGATTCAGGTATTTATCTCGATCAACCGTGTAATGATCACATGATAAAGGCATACACAGAAGCTGCTGAGTCTCAATCTCTTATTTTAAGTGATTACTCAGGCATTTTATATATTGAAAAATTTGGAGAAGTGCCTTTTACGCCTGTCAATAATTGCGCCAGAATCAAACTGGACAACGTTCAGCAAGGCTTAAGTCAATCGTTCCCAATTGAGACATCTCAAATCTTGGAGAAGTTCACCCCTGAATCCGAACGTAGTTTTTGCATAGTGGCTTTCCCAAGTCCTGAAATTGGCGAGAATTTTGAAGAAATCTTTGCGGATGTCGTAAAAATCAACCAAATGGACAGCGAAGCACATGAGAAGATTCAGCAAGTGATTATTGACGCTTTAGATTTAGGCGAATACGTTCATGTTAAAGGCTATAATGGCAACTTAACGGATATTCGCGTCAAGCTTCAGAAACTCAAAGACCCAAAGACGCAAACTAATTTTGTCAATTGCGTAGCCGATGTCAACATTCCTGTAGGGGAAGTCTTTACATCGCCTGAGCTAAAAGGCACTTCGGGCGTACTGCATGTAAACCCTGTGTACCTCGATAACTTCAATTACGACAATCTAAAGTTGACTTTTGAAGACGGCAATATTGTGGACTATAACTGCACGAATTTTGAAGATGCAGAGAAAAATAAAGAGTATATTCGTGAGAATTTGTTATTCCCGCACCAATCACTGCCAATTGGAGAATTTGCCATTGGAACGAACACGTTGGCGTATGTGATTAGCGAAAAGCACGGCATCGTGGACAAGCTTCCTGTGCTAATTGTTGAAAAAATGGGCCCTCACTTTGCCATTGGTGATACATGTTTCTCTTGGTCAGAAGACAATCCTGTTTTTAATCCGACGGACGGCAAAGAAATTATGGCAAGAGACAACGAACGGTCAATCCTTCGAAAAGAAGATGTAAAAAAGGCCTACACAAACGTGCATACAGACATTACCATTCCATATGATTCTTTAGAACATATTACCGTCATCAAAGAGACTGGTGAGGCGGTTGAAATCATTAGGCATGGCAGATTTGTGCTTGCTGGGACAGAAGCGCTGAATGAACCTTTTGAAGGGTTGTAGTAACTGAAATTAAATGATTCGTTAATATAAAAATAGCATGGATAAAATCCATGCTATTTTTTGTCACCAATATACTTAACCAAGCTAGCAACCGTATTAGAATAAGGTTGCTCACTGATCACTAAAATTTATTTTGAATAAAACCCCATGTCCTAATTCGCTTTTTAATTGTATACTGCCTTTCAATGAAGTAGTAACAAGATTATAGACAATATGAAGTCCTAATCCTGTACTTCCTGTTTGTTTTCCGGTGCTGAAAAACGGATTAAATACTTTGTTGAGATTTTCTTCAGGAATCCCATTTCCATCATCTTCATAAGTGAAAACAATTTGTTCGTTTTCTTTTTCAACTCTTATGGAGATCATTCCTTGTTCTTTGCCTGCAAAACCATGTTTTAATGAATTTATTATGAAATTTGTAACGATTTGATTGATTGCTCCAGGGCAACTTCTGGCCTCGATTTCTTTATTACATTTTACTTCAACAGTATATTGTGTATTTTTAAATTTTGGTTTGAGGCTTTTTATTATATCTTCTAAGCAATCACTGATATTAAACGCTCTTACTTCATTTGATGTTTGATCAGCAGCTACTTGCTTGAAACTTGCAATGAGTGTTGATGATTTCTCTAAGTTCGAATTTAAAATCACTAATTCTTCATGAGAGTCATTCAAATATTCTAGGAAATGATGCTTAGTAAGTTCATTATTATTAAATTTATTTTTGATTTTTACATTTTGATCCAAGATATGACTTCCTAAAGTAACGCCGATACCTAATGGTGTGTTGATATCGTGGGTTATACCTGCCACAAGCTCGCCTAAAGCAGCAAGGCTTTCAGATACGATTAGTTGATTTTGAGTTTCTTTTAGTTCCTCTAATGAAATTTCCAATTCAGAATTCATTTCTTCAAGATCAGAGTGAGACTCTTGAAGTTCAGCCATAGTTTGCTCTAAATACAAATTAGTCTTTTGCAATGTTTCTGTTCTTTTGTCAACAATGTCTTCGAGTTCGTGATTTAAATCCCTCAATTCTTTGGTTTTATTTTTAATTTGCACTCTTAAAGAATAAGACCAGCCAAATGAAATCATAAGCAATAGGAATATCGGTATCAATATCCCTAAAATTATCAAAAAGTTGACTTTCTTTTTTGAAATCAAAACCATATTATTTGTTCGCTCATCTAATTTATCAAAAAAAAGATTGATAGGCTTCATAATATCTACTTTATATTGCATATAGTTTCTGTCGTGCATGATTCTTATTGCAGCAAGGTATGGACTTTCACCAGTTTTTATAACTGCTTTTTCAACTTTGCCTATTTTTCCATTAACTAAATTCATAGCAATTACTTCGGTATTTACCAGTTTGTCGGAATTATTATTTGATTCCTCTAAAAGAGCAAATTCTGCATCAGAAAATTTTAAATCAGTCATTATTTCTTTTAAAGACTTTGTTGTTTTAGAATTTGGAGTAGGGTTCTTATGATTGATAGCTGCAAAATCCCAAAATATTTGGGAGTATTTTTCTGGTCTTGGTATTTTGCCATTGCGGATATCTAATATGGCTCTATACTCTCTTAAATACTCAAGGGCTTGGTCTTCGTCAGTTAATTTTGTAATAACATAAAGTCTCGTAAGCTTCGTTAAATCATCTGATGATTGCCTTAACTCATCCGCGGTTATATAACTTTTGTATCTAATTTCATTGAATTTTAAAAGTTCATTTTGAGTATCCCTTAAAGATAAAAGTATAGCAAAAGTAGTTATTAAAAAAAATAGGATTGAAAAGAAACCTAGTATTCTCATTCTATTCTTTTTCATTGTAAACACCCCTTTTGCTATGAATCTATAACCTAAATGCCACGTCAATTTTTAAATTGCAATTTAATTCGCTATTCTCATGTGTTTTACGAGAAATTGAAGTAGTTGCTTCTAGAGTTTAACATTTTTGGAGCCCCTCCTTCAACAACAACGTTTCTATTGCAATATTCTTACCCTATGAGCAAGGAGAAAAACATATAAATAAGTTTTTCAGCTGTTATCGTGGCATTCCGATTTCTTATAGGCATATGAATGGTTATGACAGATCAAGCACATTTGAGTGATGAGCGAAAAGAAAGGCAAGTGCTTTATGAGAATACGACGCGAGTGATGGGACGCAGATTAAAAATTTTGAAAAATCAGAAAAGTGCTTGGTTTTTATTTTTCAGGGTAAACAAGTGAATAATACAAACATACTGGAGGTATATTTATGAAACTGAGAACCAAGCTTTTACTACCGCTTATCTTCATTGTCCTGATATCCGTTTCCACATTAGGAATTGTCATTTATGATCAAATTAAGAACACGCTTGTTTTAAGCATGATTGAAAATGAAACCAATAGTCAGCTGGAAAATTTGGTGGAAACGTATGAGCTAAGAAAGCAAGTAGAAGCACAGTTTCTGAAATCATTGGATGAAAAAAACATCGCATTAGCCAGGTCGGTCGCTGAGACGATTAAAGCTAATCCAAAGATGTTGACGCTTGAGAATATGACTATATTAGCCAAAAGTATTGGCGTAGATGAAATTCATGTTGTTAATGAAAAAGGGGTACTAACCAACGGTAATATTGCGGGTTTTTATGGCTTTGATTTTAACACAACCGAGCAAACCAAACCGTTTACTCCTTTAATTTCTCAGACAAATGGTGCAATCGCTCAAGTACCATCTGAGCGTGGAACCGATAAAGTATTATTCCAATACATAGGCGTTTCGAGAGTTGATCAGCCAGGGATTGTCCAGGTTGGCTTGAAACCAATTTATATTGATGAACTCAAAAAAATAATCGGCTTCCAAAAGCAAATTGAAATGTACGGCGTTGGAAAGAGCGGTTATTCTTATGTGATCGATCAATCGGGGATTACTCAGTTTCATCAAAATGTCGAAAATATCGGGAAAGACATTCATGCCATTCCTGTTTTGAAGCCAATTCTTGACAAAGAAGCTGGGTTCTTTAAGTATACCTATGATGGAAATGAGATTTATGCGACGTTTAAAACATATGATCAATTTAAATTTGTCACTGTAGTCCCTGCGTCAGATTTCCAAACGGAGTTAAATGGGATTGTTAGAACCATGTCAATCATCGTAATTTTAGCCGTTTTGGTAATTGCCGGAACTGTTATTGGCATTACCGTATGGTTATTAAGACCACTCATGGACTTAACCAATAAAATGACGCTAGCTGGCGAGGGCGATTTTACACATGAACTTAGCGGAAGAGTCACTACTCGTAAAGATGAAATTGGTAAACTTGGAAGTGCCTTCATGCATATGCTAGACAACTTGAAGGAACTTTTGAGCATCATTTCTTCAAACAGCAAAGACGTGAGTAGTTCAGGGCAAGATTTGATTCTAGCTGTAAAGCATATCAATCAGCAAGTTTTGGTCGTCAATAATGCGACGCAAGAAATTGCTGCTGGCATGGAAGAAACAAATGCAGCTATTGAAGAAATAAGTGCTTCTGGACATCATGTTTTGGAATTCGCCAATGAACTTCTTGAAGAATCTGCAGCGGGTGCTAAAAACGCCCTTGAGATTTCTAAACGTGCTCAGTTAATGAAGAATAATGCAGAAAAATCAAAAGTTGAAGCGGTTAAGCTTTACGACGAACGTCAGAAAGCCATTAAGATTTCAATTGAAAAAGGGAAAGTCGTTGAGGAAATTCGAGGCATGTCAGAATCGATTCAAGCAATTTCAGAACAAATCAATCTTTTAGCGCTCAATGCGGCGATAGAAGCTGCAAGAGCTGGTGAACATGGAAGAGGGTTTGCCGTGGTTGCAGATGAAGTCAGAAAGCTTGCAGAGGCATCATCGCAGTCTGTAGAAAAAATTAATTATCTCGTTGGAGAGGTTAACATTGCCTTCAATGAATTGTCTCATAACTCTGAGGGACTTCTTAGCTTTATAGACGATAAAGTTATTTCTGACTACGACACCCTTGTAAAAGCGGGTCAACAGTATCAAGACGATTCTGATTTTGTAATGAACAAAATGGAAAGTTTCAAAGACCATTCTGGAAAAATAAACGATGCCATTTCGCAAGTCAATGAAGCCATAAATTCTGTAGCAAGTGCAATTGAGCACGCAACTGTAAGCAGCATGGAGATTTCTCACCATGTGGACACCGTCAACAAGACACTCTCAAATGTTGCAAAAGTTGCTGACCATCAGTCTGAACTGTCTAAGAATTTAGACACTAACATCAATAAATTTAAGATTTAATGGATTGGTGCAAATAAACAAAGCTTGAATAAACAAAACAAAACCCTGTTGGCGATTAAACCGACAGGGTTTTGTTTGCAAAAAAAATCAGGTGCGTGCTAAAAACAGGTATAAAAAACAATTAGAAAAGTTGATTCGTTTAAAACTACTTGATCGTCTCAGGCGCAGTATATTGATAGCCATTAAGCTCAATCGTAAGTTTGCTAATACTTACAGCTTCAAGGGGTGCATCGCTTGAATTCGTTTTAACGTTTGCAATTTGATCAACAGACTCTACCCCTGAAATGACTTTTCCAAAAGCCCCATATTTGCCGTCTAGGAAAAGAGAATCCGCATGCATGATGAAGAACTGGGAACTGGCAGAATCCATATTGGCTGAACGCGCCATAGAAATAACGCCGCGGGTATGAGACAAACTATTTTTTAGACCATTGTCGCTAAATTCACCTTTTATGGTGTATGGTGCGCCACCTGTCCCATTGCCACTTGGGTCGCCACCTTGAATCATAAAGCCTTTAATGACTCTGTGGAAGGTCAAACCATCGTAAAATCCGCTGTTAGCAAGGGAAATAAAATTGTTGACTGTATTCTTTGCCACATTTGGATAAAGTCGAATTTTAATTTGAGAACCATTTGCAAGTGTCATGGTTGCAGTTGGATCGGTTTTACTTTCAGGGTTCACGGGTGCGACTGCAGAACCGTCATAAAACGAAGCGCCTTGATAAGGGAATATGCCAGCCCAATCAAAGGTGTTTGAAAGTGCCATGCCTAGCTGATAACCTTGTTGATGATCCACTTCATACAAACAATTGCTTGTAGGTTCGCTGTGGTATTGTTTTAAAGCTTTTTCCCAAGTGCTCTTGTCGAGGGGCTTGCCATTTAAAGAATAACTTGTCTTTTTTTCAGTTTTTAAAACGCTCTCAAAGGCATTTAAAATGACAACAGGCACAAGGGTATTCTTTGGGCTTAATTGATAAACAGACAACTTGCTATTAATCACATCAGGGGTTTCAAACGTGTTGTACATGAAAAGGTAGTCCTTGCCGCTTACATTTTTCGTATAGATCAAGCGTATTTCAATGCCTTCAGAAGCCAATCGAGTAGGCGTAAAAGTCAATTTTTCTGTACTCTTATTATCCATTTTCAAAGTTTGCACGTTTAATGTGTTTATTTCTATCACTTTGTTATTTTGAAGTTTTAACAGACTCACTTTGGCGGGATTAGAAGCTTTAATCGATTTAAGATTAGTCGCTTTGTCATCAAGTGTCAGATTAGTAGTATTTCCTTGAAAAACAAGCATTTCAGGAACACCGTCGCTGTTTAAATCGGCAAGTTGCGTAGAGGTCCACTGCATATTCTTGCCGATGGCTGCCGTCTTAATATACTGCATGTACTTGTCTTTGTAAGCATCTGTTTTGCTCTGAGAAAAACCAGTTGGTGCAAGGGTTAGAACACAGAGTAGAGCGGCGAGTAGTAAACTTGTTATTTTTTTGAACATAGAAACCTCCGTAGGTGATGTTGTTTATTGGATTTCAAATTGAGAAAACGTCTTTTTAATGATACCATGATTGTCAACAGGATGTCTTGAAGTAAGGGCTGAATTATTTTAAGGAGCGTGTAATAATGAAAAATACATTTGAAAATTCAATCCAACTAGCATTATGGCAAAGAGAAACAGACCATAAAATCGCTTCTAACTTACTAAATTTAGAACTCGCAGAGGCTATTAAAACCTATCATGCTGGTTTCCCACAGTACGGCAAAACCCCATTGGTCTCATTAAACAGTTTGGCGACTACATTAGACGTTGCCCATATTTGGATAAAAGACGAGTCACATCGATTTGGGCTCAATGCGTTTAAAGTACTTGGCGGCTCTTATGCAGTCGGGAGAGTCATTGCGAAGCAATTAAATTTACCAGAAGAGCGCTTAAGTTATAAAACAATAACGGCTCAGGAAACAAAAGACGCACTTGGCGAGATGACATTTGTGACAGCAACAGACGGCAATCACGGTAGAGGCATTGCGTGGACAGCCGAGGCACTGGGTCAAAAGGCAGTGGTTTATATGCCAAAAGGTTCAAGTGAAGAACGACTGCAAAACATTAAAAATCATGGCGCCGAGGCGAGCATTACCAACATGAATTATGACGATGCGGTTCGACTTGCCAATCAAATGGCAGAAGAAAATGGATGGTTGTTGGTTCAGGACACCGCATGGACTGGCTATGAGGAAATTCCGACATGGGTCATGCAAGGCTATATGACGATGGCACTTGAAGCTTATCAAGAAATACTTGAAAGCGGACAAAAAATGCCAACACATATTTTCCTTCAGGCGGGTGTCGGCTCAATGGCGGCGGCTGTTTCAGGCTTCTTTAGAAATGTTTTAAAGAGTGAAGATCTTAAAATTATCATCGTTGAGCCAGACCAAGCAGACTGTCTTTACCAAACGGCAATGGCTAATGATGGGACGCTTCATAGTGTTACGGACGATATGAACACCATCATGGCAGGACTTGCCTGCGGTGAGCCTAGCACCATCGGCTGGGCGGTTCTAAAAAGCAGTGTGGATGCGTTTATTTCTTGTCCAGA
Organism: Eubacteriales bacterium; assembly: GCA_043770095.1. GTDB lineage: Bacteria > Bacillota > Clostridia > Peptostreptococcales > Acidaminobacteraceae > JBGSUZ01. The sequence goes on along the minus strand of JAYVIR010000087.1, from coordinate 3,789 downwards.
TTGGACATCAGCACAGGGCATGCGTATTTTGGGCAATCCGTCAGAATCAGATCAAAAAGTAATCTCCGGAGAGAGTGGTGCTGTAGGCATTGGCTTATTGTCGGAGCTTATGAGTGAGAGTCGTTATCAAGAAATGAGAGAGTCTCTAAATTTAAATCAGAACTCAAGAATACTCTTTTTCAGCACAGAAGGCAATACAGACAAGCAGGCTTATCGCTCAATCGTTTGGGATGGAAACTATGCCAAACCTAGTGAAAGGATTTAAAAATGAATAAGCAAGAAATTAACATAGAAACTTGGGAAAGAAAAGCGCATTATGAGCTCTTTAGCAAAATGGATTATCCGCATTTTAGCATCTGCGTGGACTTAGATGTGACAGCACTTGTTCGTTTCACAAAAGAAAATAAATTGTCATTTTTTAAGACCATGGTGTACTGCGTATCAAAGGTTGCCAATGAGTTTGAACCGTTTCGTTTGAGGACAGAGGGTGACAAAGTATATCTTTATGAGGCAGTCAATCCATCATTTACCTACTTGCTAAGTGGAAATCTTTACAGTTATATTTCCATCGCTTATCAAAAATATTTTACTGCGTTCATGACGTCTATAGACCATTATATTGAAGCCCATCAAGGTCAAGTCGATGTCGAAGATCGGGTAGACGTTAATGAACTGTTATTCATGACGTCAATACCGTGGCTTAAGTTTAATGATATTCAGCACCCAATTCACATGAACCCGACGGATTCGATTCCAAGAATTTGTTGGGGTAAATATGAAGAGGACTTTAAGGGTCGTCTTATGATGCCTGTTTCGGTACAAGTCAACCATGCGCTGATGGATGGGTTTCATGTGAGTCAGTATTTGCTGAAGTTAGAAGCACTGCTTAAAGCACCAGAAGGTATTTTAGCTGCGCAAGAGTCACATCCGGTTGCAACGCTCTACATGGCATCTGGAAATCAAATTAGAATCGAACTGTTCCCAGAAGTGGCTCCTAATGCGGTAAATAGTGTGATCGAACTGGCTCAAAAAGGCTGCTATGATAATAGAGAAGTACGGCGCATTGTGAAAGATTTTGTTATTCAACCAAGCTACAATGCTTTTGAAAGTGACCCAGAGTGTGATTATATGATCAATGGAGAATTTGAGGCAAATGGGTTTGAAAATCCGCTTCCACTCTCAAAATATGCAGTCGCAATGGCAGGAGATGGCAGTCAGCAGGCTTCGGGCAGTGAATTTTTCATTGTGGTTGGAGATTGCGAAGAAAGACTTGGTGGAAGGTTTACAGGTATTGGACGCGTTATCTATGGATTCGAAGAATTGGAACGCTTGCTGTCGGTAGAGACAATGCCTGTATCTGTTGAAGGGTTAGAGGTTACGATTAATGAGCCTATAACGCCTGAAATCATTAGCCGAGTTGTGGTTGATACTTTTGGAAAAACGTATGAGGCACCGGTGAAATTGATATAAAATTAAGGAAAAACTGTGATGGGTGCTATAGCGTCACAGTTTTTTTATTTTTTTGAACGGAAATTGTAATAAAAAAATATGGTTAAAACAAGTACTCGAATCAATTGAATCTGAGTAAGTTGAAAGAATTTTGGTATAAATTTAATAAAACCAATCAAATGAATTTAATCAATGAAAAAGGATAGATAAAAGAGGGGGTAGCCGCATGGCAGAGAAATTGAAAGTTTTATTGACAACAGAAGGCACCTATCCTTTTCATCAAGGTGGCGTAAGCACTTGGTGCGATATCCTCGTGAATAAAATGCCAGAATATGAGTTTGTCGTTTATAGCATTATTATGAATCCTTATGTGACTCAAAAGTTTACGTTGCCTGCCAATACCGAATTAATCAGATTGCCGCTTTGGGGAACAGAGGAACCTAGCGAAAGTTTATCCATTCCATTTTCTCAGGTGTATTTATCAAAAAAAAGAACCACGACAGCCGTTATTGAAGAAAAATTTATTGTATTATTCACGGCGTTGATTGAAGAGTTTACGGCAAGTAAAAAAAATTCTTCACGACTTGGGAAAATATTATTGGATATGAATTTTTTCTTTGAAACCTATGAATACAAAGCTACTTTTAAATCAAAAGTGGTGTGGGAGTGTTTTAAAAATCAGATGCTTCAAATGTCTAACAATGGACAAAGTGGTTTTAGCGAACCCAATATTTTTTCGCTAATCCAAAGTTTGGGCTGGGTCTATCGATTTTTAAATGTCGTCAATACGCCAATCCCTGAGGTTGATGTTTCTCATTCGGCAGCAGCTGCATTCTGTGGTGTCCCTTGCGTATTGGCAAAATTGAAAAATGGAACTCCATTTTTACTAACAGAACACGGTGTTTATTTAAGAGAGCAATATTTTTCGCTTTCGCAAAGAGGCTACATCAGCTATATGAATACTTTCTTGATTAGAATGATACAGTCGGTGGTCGAGCTAAATTATTATTATGCGGATCAGGTCTCACCAGTTTGCGAATACAACACCCGGTGGGAAAAAGAATTTGGGGTTCCTCATAAAAATATAAAAGTTATATATAATGGCGTAGACAGTTCTGTTTTTACACCAGGAATAGCACATGAAAAAAATATTAATCCTATTATTGTTACGGTTGCAAGAATAGATCCTCTTAAAGATATTAAGACTCTGATTAAATCTGCAGAGAAAGTGCTGATCGAAATTCCTGAGGCAGAGTTTCACGTTTTTGGCTCAATTGCCGTACCTAAATATTATGAGGAGTGTTTAGCACTCATAAAAGAATGTCGTCTTGAAAAGCATTTTATTTTTAAAGGACATATTACGGATATTCCTTCTGCCTACAGGAGTGGTGACGTTGTCGTATTATCCAGTATTTCAGAAGCTTTTCCTTATTCCATTGTTGAAGCAATGCTCGTTGGTAAATCCATTGTTGCTACAGACGTTGGAGGCATTGGGGAGGCTTTAGGCGAAACAGGAATTCTGGTTGCGCCCGGGGACAGTGAAGCCTTATCGAAGAGCATCGTTAAACTCATTAAAGATCATGAACTGCGTAATTTTTTGTCGGTTGAAGCAAGAGAACGCGCGCTAAATTACTTCACCCTTGATCGGGTTTTGAAACTCTACAGCAGTTCTTATAGTGAATTGGCTGCAAGAAAATATGCCGTTTGCGTTGAAATTGATGTTTTCATTAAAATCCAACTACTTTTGGATAAGGCTTATGCCTTGAAAACAATAAAACGTGAACAAGAAGCTATTAATCACTTCAAAGCAGCGCTTAAATTGAAGCCGAGCAACGAGGTCGTATTAAAGATTCTTTTGGATTTATCTCAATTGACAAGTGAAATGGGGAGACCTATTGAGTCAAAATTGATCGAAGATCAAGCAAATGCGCTGCAAATCGTGCTGAACATGAAAAAGCAAGGCGTTGCTTAACTTGAACTGATATAGGAATGATTCAAAAATGGAGGGGCGTCTAATGAGCAAAATTGAATATGATCATTTTGAATCGCAATCCATTTCGTTTTTTACAGGGGCATTTGAACAAAAGTCAGTCGTATTTTGCTATGAAACAGATGCTTTGATATTGTCCATTTTATACAGTGCAAGGGCAATCGATCAAAAAGAATTCAAGCAACTGATTATTGTGAAAGACATAGAGGGCAATTTAATACCATCGTTAAAATTGAAAGGCTTTGAAAACGTCTACATTTTTGCAGAATTATTGGAGTCCTATGAATATTTAGAGTCGGTGTTAGGAACCGTTCGTTATAGCGATATGATCAAGAAGTCGCAAATTAGAA
>JAYVIR010000086.1:0-13905 GCA_043770095.1 Eubacteriales bacterium | reverse complement strand
ACCTCTTGCTTCAACCAATGATATTGGTATTGCGATAGAAACCTATGCCAACGACAATGGTTATTCTGTCGTTGAAGACTTTGGTGGACATGGCATCGGAAAAGACTTTCATGAAGAGCCATTTGTTTTCCACTTTGACACAGGCGAGCCAGGCATGGTATTACTACCCGGTATGACTTTTACCATTGAGCCGATGATCAATGAAGGCGAATATGATTGTAAGGTTTTAAAAGACAATTGGACTGCTGTAACGGTGGATGGTAAACTTTCCGCACAGTGGGAGTACACCATTGTTGTTACCAAAGATGGTTATGAAATTATAGCACATTAAGGAAATTAAAACAAAATAAAGAAAATAAATCACAGAAGTCTTGTAAAAACACATTCCATATATTACCATATACCTTGAGGTGATTGAATGTGCGAAGACCGTCTGTGATTTTTTTGTTGTCTTTAATAGGTGGAATGCTGTTTTTTTGGAATGGGTTGCTAGGTGCTATAAACCTAGTGGCAGTTCTTGTTTTGTCCTTAATGTTTGACTATAGAAATAGCAAATTGATCATTTGTATCATAGGAATATGTCTGGGATTTTGCTTATGCCTAAGCCGAGGTGGACAACTAGAAACGCAGGCTCAAAACACCCTATTTGAGTCTGGCAAATCCTCGAGCAAAGTTTCAGTAACGGGTATTTTCTATCAGCGGGATTTTTTAGACGAGAAAAGTTGTTGGTTAAAATTACCCTCTCAGGTCTTCGTACGCCTCCAACTCAGCCCGTTTAAAACATACGATAAAATGAATTCAGGCGCAGTAGTTTGCGTAAATGGCAATTTTAAAATACCTGAGAATCCAAGGAACCCTAATGGTTTTGATGAAAAAAAATGGCTATTTGCAAAACATGCCATTGGCACCATTCAAGTGGATGAGATTCAGATGATCGGCGAGATTGGTGACTCACTAGAACAATTTCGATATAAAATGGGTAAGCCTCTAGTAGAAGGACTTCTTCAAAATACAGCTTTTCAGCAAGGTCCTTTAGCTGCGGGCATGCTTCTCGGAGAAGACGCTTGGATTCCTGAGGAAGTTTTAAAAGGCTACATGGCCTCTGGCACCAACCACATTTTAAGTATCTCAGGCGCACACTTCGGGGTGCTTCTTCTATGTATATATCAATTGGTTGGGAAATTAGACATGCCTTACTACAGGAAAAAAATAGGCATTTGGTTTATTTTAGGTTCGTTTATTTGGCTTATAGGAATGGACAGCGCCGCCGTTAGGGCTTATTTGATGTTCATATTTTTCGACACAGCAAAGTGGGGCTATAAGCAGGCTGATGCGCTAAACAGTCTTTGCTTGACGGCTGTGACCATGTTTTTAATCAATCCGTTTGTCCTTTGGGATATCGGTTTGCAGCTCGCTTTGGCGGCTATGTACGGTCTGTTGGTATTGGCGCCGTTTGTGGAGTCGTGCATCTGGGTTCGAACTGAGAATGCCCCTCAAAAGAAGAAGAACTGGTTTGAGCGTTTCCTGAAGTCCTTACTTGTGTCCGGCTCTGCCTGCCTGTGTCTGTATCCCATTTTAAGAAGTCAGTTCAATACCTTTTCATGGTGGAGCCTGATTTATAATATACCAGTCTCTTTTTTAAGCGCAATATACTTGCCATTAGGGGCACTAGAAGGGTTTGCCACGCCATTTCAGTTTTTAGCGCGCGGATTGGGCATTTTGACGGGTGGAATCCTCTACAGCATGACGTGGATTACAAACACCAGCTTATGGCTCCCAAGACGTGAGTTTTATGCAAGCCTAAGCACGCTCCAAATGAGTTTGTTTCTATGGATACTTTTGTTGCCGCTTTATTTCAAGCAAATGAGTGCAGGTATTAACATCGCCTATTGCAAACGGTTTCAAAAAATAGAGAAACGTATTTTACTGATTCTCATGACAGCTGCAATACTAATAACGGTAAATGTGCTGCCAACGACAGGGCTTAGCAAAGATCTGAGAGTCTTCTATTTCGATGTTGGACAAGGTGACGGTTCAGCCATTATTACGCCTAAAGGGCAGATTCTTGTTATAGACGCAGGATTAGAAAAAGGGCAAAAGTTAATGGCAGATAGCCTTCTCAAAATAGGGGTGGATCAGATTGACTATTTGATTTTAACCCATCCTCATGCAGACCATATTTCTGGTGCTGCAAAAATTATCGAAAAAATTAAAGTTAACAATTTGGTCTATTTCGATGGGAAGTATAACGACTCCGAGACTGCGGCCCTTAAGCTATTGGCAAATCAGATCGAAGAAAAGGGTGGCGCTACTTTGAACTGGTGCAGAGGAGATCAATTCAAACTTGAGCCAGAATTGGTGCTAGATGTCCTTCATCCTCAAAAGTCATTTGACAGCGAATCGGCAAACGATGAAAGCCTTGTTGTTGATTTGAGGTTTAGAGAAACCAATTTTTTATTTACGGGAGACATTTCTACCAAGGTTGAATATGATATAATAAAACAGGCTAAAAGTCGTGCAACCGTTCTTAAAGTGCCGCATCACGGCTCTTCTACAAGCAGTGGAGAGACGTTGCTGTCTCTGCCGAACATTGTGTTAAGCGTTGTTCAAGTAGGCGCTAAGAACCTTTATGGGCACCCAAAGCAAGAAGTGTTAGAACGTTATGAAAAAAAGCAGATTCCAGTACTTAGAAACGATCAATCCGGTTGTGTAAGTGTGATTAGTGACGGAAAAGACATACGCTTTCGCGTTCAGATCATACGTTAATAATAACTATTAAAAATTGGGAGGCAGCCAGTGTCATACAGCAAACTTATTAAAGAGATATCCGCTCAAAAATATCAGCCAGTGTATTGTTTTTATGGTGCAGAGACTTATTTAATGGATCAAATCGTCAAACTGCTCAGAGAAGCTATTGTTACGCCAGATTATGCAGATTTCAACGAGCAGTTTCTTGATGGCACAAAAATGCCTATAGATGATGCCGTCAGTGCTTTTGAAACACTCCCATTTTTTTCGGAGAAACGCTTGGTCGTCATTAAGCAAATTCCTTGGTTTGGAACCGCTAAAAATGGCGTCCTCGAAGAGGATGAAATCAAACTGCTTCATTATTTTGAGAATCCTTGTCCTTCGACGATTCTTGTTTTATTCTGTGATGGGGTGGACAAGAGAAAGAAACTTGGAAAACTTCTCCAAAAACAAGGTTCTCTTTTTGAGTTTGGGAAATTAGATGAATCTGAGCTAAAAAAACTCATTCAAGCGAAGCTGAAATCTTTAGACTGTAAAATTACAAATGAAAATTTACAACTTTGCATTTATCTTTTGGGCTACTTAGAAAAAGATGCCGATCGCAGTCTATATGAAATATTAGGACAAATTGACCAATTAGCAGGTGCTTCAAATGGAGAAATCACAAAAGAGTTGCTGAATCGAATGCTTGAAAAACCTTTAGATACCAATATTTTTGCCTACATGGACGCCTTGTCTGAAGGCAAAACAATGGATGCAATGCGCATTAAACAGCAGCTGCTTTCAGAGGATTTTAATGAGATTCAAATCAATGCCATGCTCTATAAGCATTTTAGAAACCTCTATAAGACTGTCCTTTGGTTAAATAAAGGCTATAACGCGACGGCAGTTGCAGAAAAATTAGGTGTGCACCCATTTTCAGCAAAAAAATACGCATCACAGTGCAGACAATTCAGCGAAGGTTATTTAAAGCAAGTTGTCATTGATTTGGCAGAGCTAGATCATCGCATGAAAACGGGCAAAATTAGTTTTGAGCAAGCTCTAGATTTAATGACGGTATGCCTTTCTCAAAAAATCAAAATTCCAATTGTGAATTAGAGATTCATTTTTTATTATAGATTACAACACTATCAGAGGAGGGGCTATGCATAAATTATTGAAATACTATAAACCTCACAGAAAGCTGTTCCTATGGGATATGTTTTTTGCATTCTTAATTGCTGCCATCGATTTGGTATTTCCAATGCTTTCAAGAGATGTGGTTTCTGTCATCATTCCTTCAAAGAATATGGCGCTACTGCTTAGGTTCTCAATCATTGCGCTGATATTGTATGCGATTCGCATGTATTGTACTTATTTTGTCAATTACTACGGGCACATGATGGGCGCCCGTATTGAATATGATATGAAAAACGAACTGTTTGAGCATATGCAAAAGCTGCATCATAAATTTTTTGACAAAAATCGAACTGGACAAATAATGAACCGTTTTACAGGGGATTTGTTTGAGATTGCTGAGATGACCCATCATGGACCAGAAGATTTATTTATCTCTGCTGTCATGTTGGTGGGTGGGTTTTTACTCCTCATTACCATTAATATTCCGCTAACGTTAATTATGTATGCAGTAGTTGCAACATTAGTATGGTTTGCTTATTACAGACGTACCAATATGGGACGGGCTTTTAAAGCGCAAAAAGCTAAGGCGGCAGACCTCAACGCCAAATTGGAAAATAGCGTGAGCGGCATTCGCCTTGCGAAAGCTTTTTGTAATGAAGACTATGAAAAGGAACGTTTCGATGATTATAATCAAGCTTTATACGATTCAAAAAATGAAGCCTATTACCAAATGGGTATTTTTTCAGCCATCAACGGGTTTTTAACAGATCTCTTGAACTTGAGTGTCATGGCGTTCGGTGGCTATTTTGTATACAGGGGTTGGATCAATCTTGGCGACTTGGTAGCCTTTATCCTTTTTGCGAATTTTATGCTCAAGCCAATCAGACGATTAATGGACTTTGTGCAACAATGGCAACAGGGTATGGCAGGGTTTGAGCGTTACATCGAGATTATGAGCGTTGACCCTGAGATTCAGGATGCGCCAAATGCGAAAACTTTGACGCACTTAGAGGGTACTATTGAATTTACAAAAGTCAATTTTAGATATACAAAAGAGTCTGAATATGTACTTCAAGATTTTAATTTGAAAATAAACAAAGGCGAGACGGTCGCTCTAGTCGGTTCTTCGGGTGTTGGAAAGACAACGATTGCACATTTGATTCCGAGATTTTATGAAATTGAATCTGGTAAAATTGCCATCGATGATCAAGACATTCGAGGTTTGACCCTCCAGTCTCTTAGAGGACGTATTGGTTTTGTAGGGCAAGATGTGCTGATTTTCTATGGCACAATTGAGGACAATATTCGATACGGTAACCCTGTTGCAAGCCTGGATCAGATTATACTTGCCGCTCAAAAAGCGAATATACATGAGTTTATTGAAGGCTTGGATAAAGGTTATGATACGGTTGTCGGCGAAAGAGGGATTATGCTTTCTGGCGGCCAAAAGCAACGGCTCTCCATTGCCAGACTGTTTTTAAAGAATCCTGACATCATCATTTTAGACGAAGCGACTTCTGCGCTAGACAATGAAAACGAAGCCATAGTCCAAAGTGCAATAGAAGCATTGGCAAATGGGCGTACAACGCTTGTAATCGCGCATAGGCTTTCTACAATTCGTGGCGCCGACCGAATAGTGGTCATGGATCAAGGTGGCATTACAGAGCAAGGTACACACCAAGAATTGATAGATAAGAAGGGTGCATTTTATCGTTTTCACACGTTACAAGACGATAGCGGTATTTCTTAAAATAGTTGAGCCAAGTCATTCTAATTCATTTTGGAGTGGCTTGGCTTTTTTAGAATTTTAAAAAAGCGTGTTAAATGCGAAACGTTTGCATTTGTTATATAAAATAGCTATAATGAATTAAGTAAATGCAAATGCGAGGTATTCTCAACTATTAAGGAGGTAAGTATATGTTACATATCAATAAAAATAGGTACATGTTGCTCATAGTTTTACTCTCAATCAGCGTCGTATTAACTGGGTGCACTGGAAACCAAGCAAAATCAACAACTGACCAAGTGAATAATTCAAGTTCGGACAAAATTCAGGTTATTTCGACCTTGTTTCCTCAATATGATTTTACAAAAGCCATTGGTGGTGAAAGTGTAGATGTCAGATTGCTTATGCCCCCTGGAACAGAGTCTCACAGCTATGAGCCAACCCCAAAGGATTTAGTGGATATTCAAAATGCAGACGTTTTTATTTATACGTCTTTGGCGATGGAACCTTGGGTTGAAAAACTTTTAACGCAAATTGGGCCTAACACTATAGTCATAGAAGCAACAAAAGGGGTTCTTCATTTAGATGCACATGACATGGGTCTTGAAGAAGATTCAGACGATCACGAACATGAAGGCGTCGATCCACACGTATGGTTAGATCCTGCCAATGCCAGCATTATGGCAGGTAATGTGGCGGAGGGGTTGATTCAAGTGTCGCCATCTGAAAAAGATTTGTTTAATAAGAACCTTGCAACCTACCAAGCATCACTGAAGAGTCTGGATCAACAGATTGAATCTAGCTTGGCGAAATTCCCTAAAAAGGATATTATTTTTGCAGGTCATAATGCGTTTGGATATTTTGCTAAAAAGTATGAAATTATTTTCCACTCACCTTATGCAGGTTTTTCTCCTGACTCTGAACCTGCCCCACAAAAAATTGCCGAAATGGTTGATTTAATGAAAGCAAGTGGGCAAAAGGCTGTTTATTATGAAGAGTTAATTGATCCTAAAATTGCTAGAATCATTGCGAGTGAAACTAACGCACAAATGATTATGCTCCATGCGGCTCATAATGTCTCTAAAGATGATCTTAAAAATAATCTGACGTATATAGAAATTATGAAAGAGAACCTTACAAAATTGGAAGAAGGTCTAAGTCTAAAATGAATAAACCGTTAGTGAATGTTAAAAATATAGGTGTTAATTATGGAAAACAATCTATTATTAAAAATTTGAGTTTTCAAGTTGAAAAGGGCGACTATGTTGGTATTGTAGGCTCAAACGGTTCAGGTAAAACAACTTTAGTGAAAGTTTTATTAGGACTTCTAGCGCCAACAGAAGGTAGCGTGGAATTTTTATATGACAATAAGACCTCAATTGGATATTTGCCTCAGCGAACACTTGTGAACGACCAATTTTTCCCTGCTCAAGTCGAAGAAATTGTAGAGACTGGTTTAATGGGGAGTCAAGAAGGCAAACTCATGAAACGTAAAGATAAGCAGATACGTGTTAAGGAAACTTTGAAACTTTTAAATATGGACGAATTTATGAAAAGAAAAATCGGAACGCTGTCTATTGGTCAGCAGCAAAGAGTGCTTCTCGCTAGGGCTTTGGTTTCAAGACCAGATTTGCTAATTTTAGATGAGCCGACCAGCGCGTTAGATCCAAAAATTCGCGAGGATTTCTATGAAATGCTTCATCATTTGCACTTGGCGCATGAAGTGACTATTTTGCAGGTATCGCATGATGTGACTTCTATGGACAAATATATGAATAAAATTTTGCTTATGGGGTTTGACGAAATTATTTTTGGTGATTATCAGACACTTAAAAATAGCCATTCTGGGCATATTCACGGGTTAGTGGATTCTGCAGCGGAGGTGCTAAGATAATGCAAAACACATTTGAATTACTCATTAAGGCGTTTGAATATAATTTTATAAGAGATGCCCTCTTAGTCGGCGTTCTTGTAGCCATTAGCTGTTCGATGCTTGGCACCTTTTTAGTGCTTAGAAAATTGTCGCTTATTGGCGACGGGCTTGCTCATGTCAGTTTTGCAGGTGTTGCCATTGCAATGCTTACAGCTCAGTCGCCGCTGCTCATTGGCATTCCGCTTGTCACCGCAGCGTCACTTCTTATTCTTAAGCTACATGAAAAAACCAATATCCATGGGGATGCCGCTATCGGCCTTGTTTCTTCAATGGCCATCGCAATTGGCGTTATGATTTCTAGTCTTTCGGGAGGTTATAATGTGGATTTGTTTAGTTATTTATTCGGCAGTCTGTTGGTTATTAGTCGGGTTGATTTAATGCTTTCAGTTGTTTTAGCAGTTTCAGTTGTCGTCGCAATCATTTGGCTTTATCCGAAGCTGTTTGCAATGACATATGATGAAGAATATGCCAAAATTATTGGGATCAACGTGAAACACATGAATTACTTATTGAGTGTATTGACCGCTATAACAATTGCCCTCGGAATTCGCATTGTAGGGACGATGCTCATATCAAGCATGATCATCTTTCCCGCGATTACAGCGCTTCAGCTTACGAGCTCATTTAAATCGACATTGGTGATTGCTGTAATGACAGCTGTCTCATCAGTTATTATTGGCGTACTTGCATCATTTGTATTCAATTTGCCTTCAGGGGCAACCATCGTTTTGATTAATGGTCTATTCTTCGGAGTAGCCTACCTATATCGTAAATTAATACAACAAAACTAGTAAGCAGAGGAGGTTGACTAAGTATGAAAGAAATCAGTGCGACGGAACAATTACTAAAAACCCATGGGTTAAAATCAACCAAACAACGATCTGCACTTATAAAAATTTTACTTACTTCAACGAGCCCCATGCATGCCGAACAAATATTAGAAGTGCTAAAAAGCGACGCCGTCGAGTGCAATCTTTCAACGGTCTACAGAAATATGGATTTGATGATTCAGTGCCTATTGATTGCAGAAACTAAGCTCGACCAGAAATCGTACTATAGCATCAAACCACATCAGCATGGTCACTATATTCAGTGTATTTCTTGTAAGCAAGTGCTTTTAGTGGAAGGCTGCCCAATGGAACAGTACGAGAAACAACTTGAACAAAAGATGGGCTTCACAATGATAGGGCATAGAGTTGAATTGTTTGGAATTTGCAAGGAATGTCATTGTTAAACAAGAGCTAATAATTTGAAAAAAAAGAACAATAATCCTTTCACTATGTTATTACAATATGGTAAGCTGTACATGATTATAATTATAAGTGATTAAATTATACATGTGACATCGGTGAGGGTGAGGAATTTTGGTGGGTAAGGAATATGAACTTCTAGCTCAAGGGAAAAAACTATCTACGGATGACACCTTAGGTGCGTTGAATTGTTTCAACGAAGCACTTGAAATGCTAGAAATAAATGAGAATAAAGAATTGGAACTTGAGTTATATGTTGAAATTTGCTTTATTCATAGAAATCTTAGCAACTTAAAAGAAGGCTTTTCATCCGCAATTAAAATTGTAATGCTTTCTGAACTATTATCGAATTTAGAGACTTTAGTTAAAGGCTACAACTACTTAGGGATTTTTTGCGTCTATAGCGGTCTATATAAAAGAGCCTTGCATTACTTTTATTATGGTCTCGAAAAATGCGAATCTATCAATGTACCATCTGCTAAAGTATCGCTTTATACCAATTTGGGCGAAACCGCAATGCTGATTGGTAATTTGAACCAAGCTTTAGAATATTTAGAAAAAGCAAACCAGTTTGTTAAAGAGTATAGCCTTGAATATTATTACACCCCTATTTTGTGTAATATAGGCAATATATTTTTAAAAAAGAATGATTTAGAACTTGCTGAAAAATACTTTATTGAAGCTTATGAATTTGAAGCATTAAGCAGAGACGCAATTTATTCTGCGGAATTAGAATTCAGAATTGGCATGCTTAACGTACAAAAAGGCAATCTAGTATTGGCTTATGACTATTATAAAAAAGCGGAAGTAAAATATAGAAAATTAAACAATCGATTCTATCTAATTGATCTCATACTAAAAATGACGGAATTAGATGAAATTCTTGAATTTTATGAAAAGGAAGCTTTGTTAAATGAAGCTAGGTTACTTGCACTTGAAATTATGGCGCAAAGCAAAATGTCATTAATAGAATTTAGATTACACGAATTTGCTTTGGAAAAAGAAGATTACAAGGGTGCTCTGCTTCATTTTAAATCGTTTCATGATTATTCTGCCAAATCAGATGCAAAAAACTTGCTTGCGAAGTTAGAAATTATCAGCATTGAACAGGACTCTAGGATTGCAGTGGGCGCAGAATTTGATATTCAAGATTTCGCTAACATGGATATATTTGGAGATTTTAACGTAGAAGAAATTATTGGTTCATTGAAAAACGATTTGAATTATAGAGCCAACACAGATGATTTAACAGGACTTCCAAATAGAAGGAAAATTAATGAGAAGCTTAAACATCTAAAAATCGCACAACCAGGAAAACAACATGGCTTTCTTCTCATTGACATCGATCATTTTAAACTGGTAAATGATAGTGAAGGTCATTTATATGGAGATCGGTGTTTGATGAGAGTAGCAAAAGTCATAAAGAGTTGGGCAAGCAAAAATAATCTTTTTGCTGGTAGATATGGCGGAGAAGAGTTTCTGTGCATCCTTGAGAATATTGAAGAAAAAAATATTCTTTTAATTGCAGATCAAATTCGTCAAGACATTGAAACTGAAAAACTAGCTTATCAAATTGAAAGCGACGTTAAGCATTTGACAGTCAGCATCGGATGTGCTTTTTTTGAGGGGAAAGAAGAAGAATCTGTTCTCAAAATTGTTGAAAAAGCAGACCGATCGCTTTATATGGCAAAACTGGAAGGTAGAAATAGAGTGATGCTAAGTAATTGATTTTGATTGAATTTTGTGATTCTAAAGACTTAGTGCGGGGTGACCGCACTAGGTCTTTTCTGTTATAATGTAATGAAACAACATAAATGCATGACGGAGGGCACATGAAAAACTTACATATTGATAAAAAATTTCTCGTTGCATTAATGACGATTGGTATTCCTGTAATGCTTCAGAATTTACTTTCAACGGCACTTAATCTCATAGATACGCTTATGATTGGGCAAGTAGGAAAAAATGAACTAGCTGCGGTTGGGCTTGCAAATCAAGTTTTCTTCATAATGATTCTATTGGTATTCGGTATTAATAGCGGGGCATCTGTTTTTATTTCTCAATTTTGGGGACGAAAAGACCTGGTAAATATTAAGAAAACAATGGGGATTGGTTTAATTTTTGGTGTCATTGTCAGCAGTTTATTTTTGTTGGTTGGACAAGTTTTCCCTGAAGAAACAATGAGTTTACTCGGTAATGGAAACGAAGCCTTAATAAAGCATGGAAGTGTCTATTTAAGAATTGTTTCGTGGTCATATGTTTTGACGGCCATTTCCTTTTCCTTTTCAGTTGGAGCGCGAAGTATTGCACAAGCGACTACGCCAACGATTATTAGTGCATTTGCAGTGGCAATCAATGCCACGTTGAATTATATTTTAATTTATGGAAAACTAGGAATGCCTGCAATGGGTGTTGCGGGTGCAGCTTGGGCGACTCTTATAGCAAGAGCTTTTGAAATGGTAACAATAATCGTCGTATTATACAGTCAAAATAGTCCCTTGGCAGCTCGGTTTAAAGAACTGTTTAACTTTAATAAAGCTTATTTAAAAACGGTTATGACTACTTCTTTTCCTGTAATTGTAAATGAATCCATGTGGGCTGTAGGTAATGTCATGTATACCATTGCAATCGCTAAGATTAGTGCAGATGCGGTGGCATCTTATCAAGTCGGAATATCTGTCTATCGATTCTATGAGGTAATTTTTATTGGATTAGCAAGTGCTTGCCAAGTAATGATTGGCAATTGTATTGGAGCTGGTAAAGAAGATACAGCAAAGTCTTATGCAAGGCAGTTTATGATTATCAACCAAATAGCGGTTATATTTATTATTGTACTGCTAATAGGGACAGCAGAGTGGAACGTATCGCTATTCGGACTGCCTATTGAGGTTTCAAGAAGTGCCGCTAATTTGGTAAAAATATATGGTGTCTTTTCTTTCTTTAAATGCTTTAATTTATTAATGATCGTTGGTGTTTTAAGAGGTGGCGGAGATACACACTATGCAATGAGAGTTGAACTTATTGCCGTTTGGTTTGTTGGTGTGCCCATGGCATTTGTCGGTGCAGTTCTTCTCAAATGGTCAGTAGAATGGACCGTTGCTGCCATGATGCTAGAAGAAGTAATCAAGTCGTTTTTCTGTTTCTATCGTTATCTGAGCAAGAAGTGGTGTCATAATGTTATTAAAAATTTTGAATAAACGTTCAGAAGTAGGATAAATTTTGTTATAATAGAATCAATGGTCTGAATATTGAAAAAATAACAGAGGGGGTTTTTATAATCGACGGTGATGTTGACAAAACAATTAGTATTTTGGAAAAAACCTCAGTCATTATTTTTGAATGGACTGTAGATCCAGGTGTTCCTACAAAATTTGTTTCTAACAATATATCTGCATATGGCTATCAACCAGAAGATTTTTACTCAGGTTCACTTTCCGATTATTGGAGTTTTCTCTATAAAAACGATCAAGAAAAAGCGAAGAAGTTCGTTTATGAGGCACGCGCAAAGCATCAAAAAGAGGCTAGACATTGTTACCGCGTGGTTTGCAAAAACGGAAAAATTCGATGGGTTGAGGAATTAATCATTTTTGAAAAGAACAATGATGGTGAATTAATTGCCGAAAAAGGCATTTTGTATGATATTACAAAGCAGAAGAATATGGAAGAAATTGTAGCGAAAAGTGAGCGTAAATATAGGACTCTTTTTGAAAAGGGACCAGGTCTAATGCTCCAAATGGATAGAGAAGGGACAATCATCACAGCAAATAAAGCTGTTCTTAATGCCTTGGAATATAAAAAAAATGAATTGATCGGGATGTCTGTTTATAAATTGATGACCAATCCGCCATTAAAAAAACGATTGATTCAATTGGCTAAGTCTCATGTGACAATTCCTGTAGAACTAGATTTAAAAAGTAAAAATGGAAGTGCTGTGACTTTATCAATATTGTTTCATCTATTGGATTTAGATGGAATCACAAGTGAAGTATACGCTTTTGCACAAAACATTACACAAAAAAGAGAGTATGAGGAACATATTAAATATTTAAGTTACCACGATAGCTTAACTGGCCTATATAATCGAACCTATTTTGATGAGCGCCTAAAAAATATTCATCATGATAATAGTAGAAAGTATGCCATTATCATTGGTGATGTTAACGGCTTAATGGAGACAAATGACATTTTTGGACATAAAATTGGTGATGATTTGCTTATCGCAATGGCGAATATTTTAAAAGCAAGTTGTAGGTTGTCTGACTTTGTCTGCCGAATTGGCGGAGATGAGTATGCAATCATTTTGCCTGATGCAGATGATTTGGTTGCAAAAACTGTTTGCGACCGAGTGCGAGAGCTCTGCTTAAGCCAAGAAGACCTCGTAATGCCGTTAAGTATTGCACTTGGTTATTCTAGCCGATTGTGTCGTGATCATGCCTTTGAAATTATCGTTAAAGAAGCTGATGACAAAATGTATAAAAATAAGATGAACGTGAGCAAGAGCGTTCGTAATTCAGTAGTGTTTTCATTGCAAGCAAGTTTAGAAGAGAAAACGATGGAAACGAATGAACATGCCAAAAGAATTCAAAAATACGCACTGGCTCTAGGCAGTAAATTATTAATCAACGATGCGTTGATGGACGAACTTTCTCTAGCAGCCCTTTTTCACGATATAGGCAAGATTGGCGTTCCAGATTCTATTTTACTTAAAGTTGGACCTCTGGCGGATGAAGAGTGGGTCATTATGAAAAAACACTGCGAGATTGGCTATAATATTCTTAAAGCGTCAGCAGACATGAGTGGTGTTGCTCAATCAGTTCGCCACCATCATGAACGTTGGGATGGATGTGGTTATCCAAAGGGCCTTTCAGGTGAAGATATACCTTTGATTTCAAGAATGATCTGTATTGCCGATGCTTATGATGTCATGACAACCGATCGCGTCTACAGTGCGGCTATAAGTTGTGAAATGGCAATCGAAGAGTTGATTCGTTGCAAGACCACACAATTTGATCCGTCTTTAGTGGATTTGTTTATTGAAAGTATCTCTGGCTCAAATTGATTACAATGATTCAATTTGCCAATCGATTGCTCCTAGCGCATGCGTACGTAGGAAATCATTTGCTCGTGAA
>JAYVIR010000085.1:0-28804 GCA_043770095.1 Eubacteriales bacterium | reverse complement strand
ATTAAATCTTTTAAATAACTCTAATTTGCTTTCGTACTCATCCAAGATTTTCTCAGCGCGCTTGATGGTGTCATAAACACCCTGTCTGCTAATGCCTATTTCTTCAGCAATTTCACCAAAGGAAAAATCATGAATACAGTAGCCATCAAGAATTTCTCTTTGTTTCTCTGTCAACAATTGTCCATAAAATTCATAGAGATTGCCTAACTTCAGTTTCTTTTCCATTTTCAATTTACCACCCTTAAAGGTTGTAAAGGTTTTTTACTTTACAAATAGATTTTAAATGAGTTCAAGCTCATTGTCAAGCTATTTTTGCTATTCACCTATAAGTGCATCCGCGAAACTTTTCGCATCAAATACTTGTAGATCATTAATGCCTTCACCGACGCCTATTAACTTGATTGGAATGCCAAGTTCGTTGTTAATCGCTAAAACGATACCACCCTTAGCAGTACCATCCAATTTGGTTAAGACAATTCCTGTAATGTTAGCGGATTCTTTAAAGAGTTTTGCTTGCTGCAATCCGTTTTGCCCAGTCGTCGCATCCAAAACCAATAAAACTTCTTTTTCAGCCTCAGGGAATTCTCTTTCAATGACTTTGAATATTTTTGTAAGTTCATTCATTAAATTAACCTTATTATGAAGTCTTCCCGCTGTATCAATAATCAAAACGTCTGTTTTTCTTGCTTTTGCCGCACGGATGCTATCATAAACCACCGCCGCTGGATCTGAACCCTCTTGTTGCGAAATAACTGGCACGCCTGCTCTTTCGCCCCAAACCATAAGTTGATCAATAGCCGCCGCTCTAAACGTATCTGCCGCCGCTAAAATAACGGTTTTATTTGCCATTTTTAAGCTACGAGCGATTTTACCGATGGTCGTTGTTTTTCCGGCACCATTAACACCAATGACAAATAATATCGAAGGCGACTTATCAATATTTAACTTCGGATTGTTATTTTCGGTAAGCAAATCTGAAATAACATCCTTTAATACAGGTTTAACAAGACTCGGATCAGAAATTTTACGTTTTACCAACTCTGCCTTAAGACGCTCAATGATTTTCAAAGTCGTTTCCATGCCAATATCTGCCATAATAAGGATTTCTTCTAATTCTTCATAGAGATCATCGTCTATTTTGTCATATTGATTGAACAGATTGTCAATAGTGTCTGTAAATGCTCTAGTTGTTTTGGTTAAACCTTGTTTGAGTCGCTCAAAGAAAGAAACTTTCTTTTCAGGGTTAGCCAATTCATCTTCTTGATCAATGGCTATAACTGAAATTTCTTCTTCTAAAGGAAGACTCTCAACCGCAATTAGCGCCTCAATAGCTTCTTCAAGTTCTTCCTCTTCAAGTTCTTCTTCGATTTCCTCAACGATTTCTTCGAATATTTCTAAGGCATCTTCTATTAAGTCTGTCTCTGCAGCAGGTTCAACGACAGGCGCCACCGATTCCTCAGCAACTTCAGATTCCTCCGACACTTCACTTACCTCAGATTCCTCCGCCACTTCCGTTTCCTCATTACCCAGTGTTTCTTCTTCAACCGCTTCTTCAACGGGCTCTTCTTTTTTCCCAAACCCAAACCATTTTTTTAACATTTTAGTCCTCCTAAACTGCTACATCTTCAAGTTTCACGGACACAATTTTGGAAACGCCATACTCTTCCATGGTAACCCCATATAGAATGTCTGCAATTTCCATAGTTCCTTTTCTATGCGTAATGATGACGAATTGAGAATCGACAGAAAATTCCTTTAAGAATGCTGCAAATCGGTAAACGTTTACATCATCAAGTGCGGCTTCAATCTCATCTAGCATACAAAACGGTGCCGGTTTGTACCTGAGTGTTGAAAACAACAAAGCAATTGCAGTAAGCGAGCGTTCTCCACCCGAGAGTAAATTCAGACTTTGAAGTTTCTTTCCTGGCGGCTGTGCAAAAATCTCGATATCAGACTCTAAAATATTCTCTTCGTCTTCAATTCTAAGATCTGCTGTGCCACCATTAAAGAGTGATTTGAAGACTTCGCTAAAATTAGCCCGAATCGCTTCAAAAGTCTCAACATATTGTTCTTGCATGGTCACATCAAGTTCTCTGATCATTTTTTTGAGTACATTTTGACCTTTAATCAAGTCATCCATTTGTTCTTTTAAGAAATGGTAACGTTCACTGACTTCTTCATGTTCTTTGATAGAGCCAGTATTGACATCGCCCAACTCTTTGAGGCGTGACTTAATTTGTTTTGCTCTTTGAGTTACTACTTTTTCATCTAAAGGTTTTCTAAGGCCATAGGCTTCTTCAACGGTCATCTCATATAAAGACTCAATTGATTTGACAACATTTTCTTTTTCAACCGACCATTTTGTGTTTTCAATATCCAGAGCATGCATGCGATAGCTTGCAGCTTCTAAGTCAAGCGCAATTTGTCCCAGACGATCTGATTTTGTCTGAAGGTCTGTTCTAAACTTTTCCTTTTCGCTACCAAGTGAAGCAATTGTCATTTTAATTTGATCAATCTCTTCTAATAAAGATACTTTTTTAGAAAAATTCTTATCTTTTTCAGAAAGAGAATTTTGTTTTTTAACATCAATTGACAAAATTTGTTTCTCTTTATTGGCAACGCCTTCACTTTGTTCAGCTATCAACAACTCTAAGCGATGAAGTTCTCTATTGGAAGCTTCTTGTTTTTCTCGATCTCCCGCAATCTTAACAGCCAAATTTGTGCGTGTTTGGCTGACCTCAGAAAAAGTCGTCGTTAAATTTTCTTGATCAAGCGAACCTCGCTTCATGGAAACTTCCAATTGCTCAACCAGTTTCATTTTTTCATCAAATTGAACCTCAAGAAGCACTACTCTTGCATCTAGCTTGTTCATCTCTTCAGCAAGACCATCAAAATCTCTGGTCAACTTCCCTTTGCTGATTTCAGACTGATCACATTGCATTTTAAGTCCATTCCATTTTAATGACAATTCCTGTATATGCCGCTCCACACTTTGCAGGTCTCCCTCTAACGCTTCACGGTTTCCTTTAATTTGGAATAGTATTTTTTGAATATCTTCAAATGCTTTATCCATATGACCAAGCGATGTTTCCATCAGCATAACGTCTTTTTCCAGTTGTTCAATTTTCGATTTTCTATTCAAGACACCAGTTGTCTTCTGCTTGACCGAACCACCGGTAATAGCGCCGCCAGGAATCAGCAAATCTCCATCCAGCGTTACGATTCTTAATCGATTCTGCTTAATCTTCAGTGCTTTTGCAGCCGAATCATAGTCTTTGAAAATCAACGTCCGTGAAAGCAAATATTCTACCGCAGGACGAACCATTTCATCATACTCAATGAGTTCAGAGGCAAGTCCTAAAAAGCCTTCAGATTGCCGTATTTCATTTGCTACAACTTGCTTATTCGCTTGCAGATTGGATAATGGCAAGAATGTTACTCGTCCATACTTTTGTGATTTTAACACCACAATCATCCGCTTTACCACTTGCTCATCTGAGCAGACAACATTTTGAAGCCCTTTGCCGAGTGCGATGTCTATAGCCGTTTCCATTGTGGGCGGTATTTGTATCAAATCCGCTACAACCCCAACAAAGCCATTTAAATCATTTGTTTTTTTCAAGTGTCCGATGAGGTTTTTAACGCCGTAGTCAAACCCTTCCATATTGAGTTCCATATTTTTCAACATTTTAAGCTCTGTTTTACTCTTTTCAAATTCCACTTGAGCATGCTGTTTTTTTTGTTGCAGTTGGTTTAATTGTTCCGTTTGCAGTTGCTTTTGATTGTCTTGTCCACTTACTTGACGCTTAAAATCATCTCTTTTTAATTGTAAATCGCTATGCATTTTCTCAAAGCTTTGAAGCTCAATTTCAAATGCGTTACTTAATGATTCACTTTTCTCCATTTCTTCTTTTAAAGCATTACGCTGGTATTCAAAGCGTTGTCTGTTTTCAAGAATATGTTTTTTATCACTTTTATTACGCTCAATTTCATTCAGCAAGCTAATGATTTCAGTTCTAGAACCATCATACTGTTCGGTTAATGTTTTTAAAGCCTCCGAAAGCCTATGATGTTCAGCTTCTGCCTCATTAAATGCAGCATCTACCTCTATCATTTGCTCTGAAATGTGCTTATTTTGAACCCGTTCTTTATTTTTACGCACTTCATTTTCAGCAAACTGTGTTTTTAATACTTTGATTTCCATGTCTAAACGCATCAAATCATTGTTATAAGATTTAATCCGTTCATCGATGACGCCAATTTCACCATCGGTTTGATTAAACCCATCACTTAAGTGTCTGTAGGATTCGTTATGCTGATTTTGTATATTTTCAAAGTCAAAAATATGGTGCTCAATCTGCTTAACTTCCTCTTGTTCTAAATCATGCGTTTGTTTAAACCCTAGGTATATTTCCTTTTGAGACAGCGCGTCTGCCTCTATTTTAGAGAGTTTTCCATCGACTTTATCCAGCTCATTGAGAAAAAGGTTGATCTCAATGTCCTTTAATTCCTCAGTTACCTCTAAATATTCTTTGGCTTTTTCACTTTCTTTTCGAAGTGGCTCTATTCTGCCTTTTAACTCTCCGGCAATGTCTTCGACTCTCACCAAATTCAGTTCTGTATTTTCAAGTTTTCTGACAGCTTCTTTTTTCTTTGACTTATATTTTACAATGCCCGCCGCTTCTTCAAAAACCTGACGACGGTCATCTCCATTGCCACTCAAAATGCTTTCAATCTTGCCCTGTCCAATAATTGAATACCCGTCAGTGCCTATGCCAGTGTCCATAAATAACTCTTTGACATCTTTTAATCGGCACACGGTATTGTTTAGCAGATATTCACTTTCTCCAGATTTGTAAATTCTTCTGGTGACAATGACGTCTGTGTAGTCCAGGGGAAAGTAGCGATTGGTATTGTCAAAATGAAGGCTGACTTCAGCCATACCAAGTGCTGGTCTATGTGTTGTTCCATTGAATATAATATCTTCCATTTTAGAGCCACGCAGCGTTTTTACCTTCTGCTCGCCAAGAACCCATCTAACGGCATCGGTAATATTGCTTTTGCCACTGCCATTTGGGCCGACAACACAAGCAACGCCTTGATTAAAATCTAAAATTGTTCGATCGGCAAAAGATTTAAAACCTTTTATTTCAAGCCTTTTAAGGTACATATTTCACCTCTAACCTTCATGATTTACAACCCACTCAATTTTATAAAAAGGGACTGTTTCGTCTTTAATAATTTTATCCAGTCGGATGCCTTTACTTTCAAGCCATTTGATATTTTCTTGTTTGTATCCTGAAAAAAATGAAACGTGTTTTGGGTGTACTCTGACACATAGACGCGTATCGGGGAGTCCATTTTCCAAGTCACGTTCCATTAACCGTTTGTATATCTGCGATTCCACCAAGGTCCTAAACGCATCGTGATGAGGCCCTGCGAGGACGCTCATGCCATTTGACAGTGTTTCGCTTGCTTGTAGTCCCATTCTAATAACCGGAATGCCTGCTTCTTTAAAAAGAAGATAGGCTTCAAACGCCAAAGTAACGGCATCGTTTAAAGCAAGTGGCTCAAATAAGCCTTGTTCAAGTTCATTAGCAAGTTCTGTTTGTTCAAGAACAAGCGTTGGATATAACCTAACACAGGACGGTTTTAGCAAAATGGCACTTTGAACGCTCTCTAAAAACCGCTTCGTCGTATCCTTCGGAAGTCCAATCATCAGCTGAATGCCAAAATCAATGCCAACATCTTTTAGGACGTTTACAGCATTGTCTATTTGCGCGCGGTCATGTCCACGCTGACAAGCCGTTAATACCTCGTCGCAAAACGATTGAACGCCTAACTCTACGAGTGTTACGCCGTATCGTTTGAGCCTCTTGGCAATAGTCTGATCAATATAGTCAGGGCGTGTCGATAACCTTACGCCCTGTATTTGCCCAGACTCTAAATAGGATTGTCCTATTTGAAGATACTGTTCTTGAAGTGCCACAGGAATGCCTGTGAAACTCCCTCCAAAAAATGCAATTTCAATACGATCGTATATTTTAGTTGTGCTTAACCACAAATCTATTTGATCAATAATTTGCTTCTCAGACCACTCAGGTTCTCTTTCAACGCCACTAATCGCCTTTTGATTACAAAAGGTACACGCATGGCCGCACCCAAGGTGTGGTATGAAAATCGGAATCGTCATCTGTTTGAAATTTGCCAACTTTAACGACTCAGAATTAATGGTTAGATTTTTTTTCAATGCGCTCCACCTTTTCAATCGCCATTTGAGCCGCTTCTTGTTCTGCTTCTTTTTTACTGCGACCCTTTCCGTAGCCAATGACAATATCGTTTAGCTTAACCTGAGTGTAAAATAACTTACAATGGTCAGGGCCTTCTTCGCCTATAATTTCATACTTAATGCGATTGTCTTTTCGAATCTGAACAATCTCCTGTAAGTGCGTCTTGTAATCTAGGAACACCATGCCAGTAATAGCATTTTGAATTTCCGCTTTCATATATTCCATTATAAACAGTCGACTTGATTCTAAGCCGCCATCCAGATAGATTGCCGCAATAAGCGATTCGAAAGCATCTGCTAAAATAGAGATTCTCTTCCTGCCACCTGTCATTTCCTCGCCTTTTCCAAAATACATGTATTGCCCTAACTCTATGCGTTTTGAGCATTCACCCAAAGTAGATTCACAGACAATTTTCGAACGAATTTTGGTAAGTTCGCCCTCTGGTAAATTGACATGTGTCTTAAAAAGATAGTCGCTAATGACAATACTGAGCACTGCATCGCCTAGAAATTCTAAGCGTTCATTATTATGAACCATATTCTCTTTTCTTTCGTTCGAAAATGAACTGTGTGTCAGTGCCTCTTTTAAAATGTCTTGATTCTTAAAGGTGTAGCGTATTATTTTCTCAAATGCCTTCATAGATTCCAACGTGTTCTTCCTCCTTAGTCGATTCACTAAGAAAGGCTTTATAAATACATCACAGTGCTAATATATTTAGAAAACCCTTCACCCAACTATTTTAACTTCTTTTAGCCGATATTACAAGCCTAAGAGATACTTTGAACAATAAAAAAGGCATAGTTTTACAGTTAAACACCGTAGACCTATGCCTTAATTTTCATATAATATTCCTAAGTAAATTAATTTACTTGTATTTTGCTAAGATTAATGTCGCATTATGACCACCAAATCCAAGTGAATTTGAAAGCGCATAATCTACAACAGCTTCTACGCCTTGGTTTGGAAGATAATTAAGCCCTAATTCAGGATCTACATTTTGAATGCTCATCGTGCCATGGACATAACCTTCATAAATGCCAAGAAGACATGCAATGGCTTCAACTGCCCCGGAAGCACCAAGAAGGTGTCCTGTCATTGACTTTGTAGATGAGACCATTAAATCCTTTGCGTGTTCGCCAAACACCGATTCAATTGCCAACGTTTCAAATTTGTCATTGAAAGGCGTTGAAGTACCGTGAGCATTGACATAAGCAACTTGCGATGCTTCAATACCAGCATCTCTAAGCGCCATCTTCATCGATCTAGCCGCACCTTCACCACCCGGAGAAGGGCTAGTGATATGATACGCATCTGCAGAAGAACCAAAACCTACAACTTCTCCATAGATGGTTGCGCCTCTAGAGAGTGCGTGATCAAGTGATTCTAAGAGCAATACGCCAGAACCTTCACCCATGATAAACCCATCGCGGTCTTTATCAAACGGTCGTGAAGCTGTTTTAGGATCATCATTTCTAGTACTCATCGCTTTCATGCTACAAAATCCTGCAATTCCAAGAGGTGTAATAGAAGATTCTGCTCCGCCTGTAAGCATCAAGTCGGCATCGCCTCTTTGAATGAGCTTATAAGCTTCGCCAATAGCATTGGTTCCAGAAGCACAAGCTGTCACAACTGAAAAGTTAGGCCCTTTTGCGTTAAAGCTCATTGAAACTTGACCCGTTGCCATATTTGAGATCATCATCGGTATGAGGAAAGGACTGATTCTGCTAGGGCCCTTTTCAATCAATTTACGATGTTCATCTTCAAGCGTTAAAATACCGCCAATGCCCGATCCAATGACAACGCCAAAACGATCTGCATCGATTTTTTCTAAATCTATTTTAGAATCCGCAAGTGCTAAATGAGAAGCCGCTACAGCAAACTGCGTAAAACGATCCATTCGCTTTGCTTCTTTTTTGCTCATATAAAGATCGGCTTCAAAATCTTTTACTTCTGCCGCTATTTTTGTAGAATATTCTGTTGTGTCAAAATATGTGATCAGGTCAACGCCAACCACGCCTTCTCTAAGCGCTTTCCAATAGGCTTCTTTGCCCGTTCCGATAGGTGTTACAGCGCCAATACCGGTTACTACAACTCTATTTTTCACGTCGATACCTCCATAAGAATTGCTTATCGCAAGACTATTCTACTTTGCTTTTGATGTAACCATAAATGTCGCCGATATTTTTGAACTTTTCTGCATCTTCGTCTGGAATTTCGATAGCAAATTCATCTTCTAATGCCATAATGATTTCTACAGCGTCTAAAGAATCCGCTTCTAAATCTCCCATTAATGAAGTTTGCTCTGTAATTACAACGTCTGCCTCTAAGCCTAATTGCTCAATAATAATTGCCTTCACTTTATCAAACATCTCGTCACCATTCCCTTTTCAAATTTAGTTTTAGTTTATTGTTTGTTGTTTTTATCCATTTGGAAATTCAAACACTGCTATGTTAAAGGGTCATGCCCCCGTCAACCGTAATAACTTGTCCTGTCATGTAGCTTGATTGATCAGAACTTAAAAACAATACTGCTTTAGCCACATCTTCCGTTGTACCCATACGACCAAGCGGAATGGCTTTTTTGTAAGCTTCAATGACATCCTCAGAAAGTTTCTCGGTCATATCCGTTGCAATAAAACCAGGTGCTACGGCATTCACACGAATTTGTCTGCTAGAGAATTCCTTTGCAATCGACTTGGTAAAACCAATAACACCCGCTTTTGAAGCGCTATAATTCGATTGACCCGCATTGCCGGTTAACCCAACTACAGAAGTAATGTTAACAATATTGCCAGATTTTCTTTTAAGCATGCGCTTTCCAAAATGTTTCGTGCAAAGGTATGTGCCTTTAAGATTAATATCCAAAACCTGATCCCAGTCGCTATCTTTCATTCGAATGAGTAAGCCATCCTTTGTTATACCCGCATTATTGATTAATATGTCAATTGGGTGGAATGTTTTTTCAACTGTCTCAGCCATCAGTTCAACCGCTTCTTCATCAGAAACATCGCAACCATAAGCCATCGCCTCAGCACCCAACGCTTTAATTTCTTCTACAACCATTTCTGCTTTTTCAGGACTAGAGGCATAATTGACCACTATGTTAGCCCCTTCTTTTGCATATGCAAGCGCTACTGCTCTACCAATACCTCTGCTTGCACCTGTTATTAAGACAGTTTTTCCGCTAAATATCATGCCGTATTCTCCCTTTTTCCTAAAGTGTCTAAAATTAAGTCTAAGTCTTCGACGGTCTCGATTGTCATCAGTTTTACATCTTTTGAGATTTTTTTAATGAATTTAGTCAAAGTGCTACCTGGACCTACTTCAATAAAGGTATCAAACCCATCTTCAATCATATTGCGAATTTGGTCTTCAAACAAGACCGATTCACTCACTTGCTTAACGAGCATTTCAGAAATATTATCAGCCTGGCCATAAGCCTTTGCTGTAACGTTCGTATACACCGTCTGCTTTAAAGGATTAACGTCATACTGCTTCATAACGTCTCTCAGTTTTTCGCCTGCACCAACAAGCATTTTTGTGTGAAACGGCGCTGAAACGGGTAGCATCACTGCTTTTTTGGCGCCTTTTTCTTTCAAAAGGACAACTGCCTTTTCAACCAAAGCCGTCTCGCCAGCGATGACAACTTGCTGAGGACAATTATAATTGGCTACCGAAACAATGCCTTCACTTGATAATTCTTTGCAAGTGCTTTCAATCGGTTCGCGATCCATCCCTAGAATAGCCGCCATTGCGCCTTTTCCAGCAGGAACTTCTTCTTGCATAAATTGTCCGCGTGATCTGACGATCTGAACGGCATCTTCAAAATTAAGAGCACCACCAGCTACTAAAGCTGTGAACTCACCTAACGACAACCCTGCGAATCCATCGGCTTGAACGCCATTTTCAACCAAACTTTGATAAATCATATAACTAACCGTCAAAATACTCGGTTGCGTATTTTCTGTCATTTTTAATGTTTCATCCGAGCTAAAGAAACATAACTCAACCATATCCTTTGAAAGCGCTTTGCTAGCTGCCTCAAAAATGGATTTTCCGGAAACCGAATGATCATAGAAACTTCTTCCCATCCCTACAAATTGAGCACCTTGTCCCGGAAATACGATTGCTAATTTACCCATAGTATCACCTCTACCATTTAATGACGCAAGATGCCCAAGTGAGCCCTGCTCCGAATCCAACTAAAAGGACATGATCATCTTTTTTAAATTTATTTTCTCTAAACGCTTCATCCAAAGCTACCGGAATTGAAGCCGCTGACATATTCCCATAATGATTTAAATTGACTTGAACCTTTTCCATAGGCAAATTCAATTTTTTAGCTGCCGCTTGAATGATTCTAATATTGGCTTGATGAGGCACCATATAGTCAATTTGATTTACTTCTAATCCTGCTTTTTCTACCGCTGTAATAGATGAACTCTCCATTGTCCGTACTGCAAATTTAAAGACATCCGTGCCACCCATTTTCACAAAATGCAATCGATTGTCTACTGTTTCGTGAGACGATGGCATTTTAGAACCGCCTGCTGGCATGTAAAGGAACTTACCACCAGAACCGTCAGCGCCTAAGTGGAACGACTTAATATGATTATCGCCTTCTGCCGGCCCCATTACGACCGCCCCTGCGCCGTCTCCGAAGAGTACGCAAGTATTTCTATCTTTCATGTCAAGAATTCTGCTCATTGTTTCGGCGCCTATTACTAAAACATGGTTGTAAAACCCTGTTGAAATAAATTGATCCGCCACTGCCATGCCATATATGAACCCTGAACACGCCGCTTCTAAATCAAATGCTGCTGCTTTTACCGCCCCGATTTGTTCTTGTACCAAACACGCCGTTGCTGGGAATCCCATATCCGGTGTGATTGTTGCAACAATAATCAAATCAATATCTGCCGCATCTATCCCTGCCGCTTCCAACGCTTTTTTAGCCGCCTTTGTCGCTAGACCCGAAGTGCTTGTTTCTGGCGATGCAAAATATCTGGTTTCTATACCAGTTCTACTGACAATCCATTCATCATTCGTATCAACAATTTTTGCAAGATCGCGATTACTTACTTTATTTTCAGCGAGTTCACTACCCGTTCCTAATATCCGGCTTTTACGCATCGAACAATTCACCTCTTCCAAATAACCTATAAAAATAAATCGCTTACGACATGGTCTTATTAGTGTTAGTATCTGTTTTTATTATCTGATACTAATAATACGATAGATTGCTTTTAGAAGCAAGTACTAATTTTTGATTTTGAAACATTTATTCTATTTTTTTGCCTATAAAAAAAAAAACTGCAAATCTGATTTTCTGAAGATTAAATCTTCAGTAATCAAATTTACAGTTTCTTTTTACTATTCGCCTTCTTGTTGACTTACACTCTCTACATCAGCAGAAATATTCTTCGCGACTTCTGCCTTAATCGACATAACAATATCTTCATCTATGCACTTTTGTGCGTATTTAATGGCATTCATAAAAGCTTTTGCATTTGAGCTGCCATGGGCTTTTACCAATAATCCGTCCACACCTAAAAAAGGTGCGCCGCCGTATTCAGCATAATCCATGGTTTTTTTGAGTGCGCCAAAAGCAGGCTTAAGGAGTAATGACGCCACAGACATGAGCTTGCTTTTCATAATTTCAGCTTTTAACATGCCGCTAAAGCTTTTTGCCACGCCTTCTGAAACTTTAAGAATAACATTGCCAGTAAACCCGTCACATACAATAACATCGCAAACGCCATCTGGAACGTCTCTCACTTCTGCGTTTCCAATAAAGTTCAGTTCTGAATCCTTGAGCAGCGGATAAGCTTCAACAACCAAACTGCTTCCCTTGCCTTCTTCCACGCCAATATTCGCAAGCCCCACTCGCGGGTTTTCAATTCCCAAAACCTTATTGGCATAAATACTGCCCATAACGCCAAATTCATATAGGTTTCTAGGCTTGCAATCCGAATTGGCTCCTGCATCGATTAGAACCGAAATTCCTTTTGATGTTGGATAAACGCTGCATAGAGCTGGTCTGTCTATCCCTTTGATACGACCCACTTTGAGTAGGCCGCCAGCTAAAAGCGCTCCTGTGTTTCCTGCCGATAAAAAAGCATCTATTTGTTTTTCTTTAAGAAGCTTAAAACCAACCACCATAGACGAGTCTTTCTTCGCTTTAATGGCTTTTACGGGTTTATCTTCGTTTTCTATCACTTCAGTGGTATGAACAATGGAAATTCGACTTTGATCGTATGTCTGATCTTTTAGAACCTCTTTAATCTTTGTCTCATCACCGATCAAGACTATCTCGCTTGTGATGTGCTTAAGCGCTTGTAATGCACCTAGGACTGGCTCTTTAGGCGCATGATCGCCACCCATGGCGTCAATTGCAATTTTCATTTTATTCTCCTCCTACGCATTCGTGTCTATGGCAACCAAAATGAATTTACCTCTAAACACTTGGTCGTTATTGGCATTGATCATGACGTGAATATAGTATTCACTGCCTTTAATCTTCATCACTTGTGCTTTTGCCACTAATTTTTGTCCTGCAATTACCGGAACTCGGTATTTAATATTGGCAACACCCGTAATTGCAACATTGGCATCTATTACAGCCATCGCTAACGTTTCTGCCATTGCAAAAATATAATGCCCTTTAACGATTTTCGTTTTTTCAAATACCATATTGTCTTCGGTTTCAAGCATTGATATCGCACGTGTATTGAGTTCTAAATCTAATAGTTCTCCTACAATTTCACTTTGTCCAAGTGTTTTAACTTTCTCGTAGTTCCCCGTGGCAACATGCTTCATGCGCTCTCTAAGTTCAGGAATATTCAAAGTCAATCGATCCAATCGAATGGTTTGTATGCTGACCGCTAACGTTTCACTTAGCTCTTCATCCGTTAAGAATGGGTCTTTTTCTATAATGATAGAAAGCTGTTCTAATCTTTCTTGTTTTTTTAGTTTTGGCATAGAATCACTCCCGTTAGTTTTTAAGACTACGTCCTATTATATCATATAAAAAACACTTATTCACTTACTTCTTAGCCCTCTGATCTCCAAACGCATTGAAAAAAGAAGCCTCTAGAGCAATATTGGCTCTAGAGGCTGACTTTTGGTCATTTTAGTAGATTTGTTTGTATTTTTCTTTGTTTTTGAATTGAAGTTTTAAAGTTTCAATTTTGCTTTTGACCACGTCTTTCGCATCTGAACTATTAAGAATGGTCTTAAATTCATAAGAACTTACAATCCCTAACCCATTCATTACTGAAACATTAGATTTGTCTTTAATATTTGCAATGACATAATCTAATTCCCAATTTTGCTCTGTTTTCT
The DNA here is from genome assembly GCA_043770095.1 of Eubacteriales bacterium. Taxonomy (GTDB): domain Bacteria; phylum Bacillota; class Clostridia; order Peptostreptococcales; family Acidaminobacteraceae; genus JBGSUZ01. The sequence goes on along the minus strand of JAYVIR010000085.1, from coordinate 15,170 downwards.
TATCTAATAGACCAGCATCTTTTGCCAACGACATTAAATTATCATCATCACCAACAATAGGTTTCGTAAGTGTTGGCTTAATTTTTAATGTCACTAAAACTTCTTTTTTTGTATAATTTGAAGCATCATCTAAAAGAACATTTACCTTTATTTTATTATTATCATTTAAATCCTTTGCGACTGCGGTATGGAATTTGATAGGTGTTCTATTTTTTCCATCCACAACAGAGATGGTTGGATAGTCATACCCAAAATATTTATTCCCGTTAAGATCAAATATATAATTAGGATTAAATGTATTCTCTGAATTAATGGTTATGCTGTATGTTATTTCAAAATCTGCATCCTTTACTGTTTTAATGCCGTCCTTATCAATCGACGTATTCCCGTCGGCTGGTATCGTTGGCTCATTTACGTCCGGTATAATAAATTGAGCAGATACTACATTCGAAAATCCACTTTGTTTATACCATTGAGTTGGTACAACAGCTTTAACAGCATAGTACTTTTTGCTTAATATATTTTGAGTATTTAATTCTAAACTTGTCAAGGTCTGCACACCCTCAATTTTAATCATATCAGAGATTACATCTGTATCTCCAACATAAACTTCATATCCGGTTGCTCCAACAAAAGATTTCCAATTCAATTTATAATGACCCTCAACAATGTTCAATGCCAACCCTTCCACAGATGGAATTACGTTTAAAACTGGATTTGTTAATCCTGTGGAATGTCCACCAATAAAGTTTTCTTGCGGTCCATCAAGTGTTTTTATCCTATAAAGTTTCGCTTGAGCAATTTTAGCTAAGTCAATATTGGATTTATCAACCATGTGGTTATCACTTCCCTTTTGCACTAGATAAGTACGTGTTGGTTGTGCATCACCTGGTACGTAGTATTCAATAGCAAACCCAGTTTTGTCTGCTGCTTCACCCGTATAGAAAGTTACAGCACCATTATTTTTATTGACGCTATACTTAAATTCTGTAGGTTGCTTTAGCAATGCAATTGAACTTTCAATAGCATCACCTTTATTTTCGCCTGTCGCCGCTCTGAGGAATACTGAGATTGAACTCGCACTCTGCAAATCTCCAAGCGGAATATCGAAGCTATACTTGCCATTGGTAGCGCCATCTTTTTTGTCAAGCGTTCCCTTAAGATTACCTTCTGTAATATTTAAAGTACTTGCGCCATCTAACCTATAGAGTGCATTTGTCACTTTATAAACTGCGTCCGTGCTAGAAATAATATTATCTGGCGATACAACAATCTCGTATGTGTTAACAGCTAGATCCTTGTTGAATTCAACCAACAGATTATTTCCATTTTGCGCAATAAACGGCGCGCTCACTGCATTTGGTTTTAATACAATTGCACTTCTAAACTTCGCAATTGCAATTTTTAAAGCTTCGGCAGCAGTATTTATTTGCGTTTGAGTTAGTGCGTTCTTGACAGCTTTATCTAATTCAACAATTGCCTTTTCAAGTTCAGTTGTAAGTCCAGTTAACGCAATTTGTGAAACTTGTCCTTCCAAAGTACCCACTTTAGGACCCGTCAAAGGATTTGTTAAAGTCTTTGCAATTTCAATCTGATTCAATAATTCTAAGGAATTACCTGGACGGAATCCAAATTCATAGGCTGTAGAAGGCTTGAAAATATCGCCTTTCATGTCCGTCCACGCACTTGAACGTCCAGAAGCATCTGTAATAGAATATTGAAGCTTTAATGCTGCATTTCCACCATGATTATAATATTCAATAAATAACGGGTAAGGTCTATTCGCTTCTAAACTAAAATTACCAGTCACATAATCACTTATATCATGAAGGTTAAAAGCACTTGCAATAGTTGTTGTTTCGTCTAAGATATTAAAAGCATCGTTTTGTAAGTTTTTACCATCGTCAAGATACATCACCCAATCGTGCCCATCATCTGATGTGATTTTAAACTTATAGTCACCGCCTTTTACAGGTGTAAAATAACCCCAAACTTTTTTAGCCATAGCAGCTGACCATAATTGTCCAGGTACATTATTGTATCTGTAAGTAAAAAATGTATTGTCCGCAGATGGTGTGGTATCTTTTATTTTATCCACCGTAATATTTGCTAGCGTGTATTTAGGTTGATCGCCAATCTTCTTTTCGTAAATCTTAGCTTTATCTGCTGGTGCATATAAGTCAGCATATAAAACATTCGGCACTGCATAGTATTGTTCTGTCAATTTGCCCGCATTCGCATTATCCAAATCTTTATAAATTTGAGTCCAATCAATAGAAGCTGCTTTTAATTCATCCATACGCGCTTCTAAATCATAAAGCTTATGAGCATTAAAAACCCACGTCTTGCCGTCATCGCTCAATGTATTAAATGAGTCCCTTGCATTTTTAAGCTTTTGTAAATCCGAAAGCAATAAATTAGAATTAGATGGCAATAAATCAATAGCATTTGTTACATTTATAATGCTTTGAGGTACTGCATGTCCAGCATAAATATAGGACAAATCTTCTGTGGACAACTTATATGAGTATACCTTAACGGCAGAACTGTAATAATCTTTTACATATAAGAAGATGACATTTACTGATTTAGGCATGACCACTTCAACACCAGGGATGTCCGTGTTATCATACAAATCTTCTCTAATATAGAAAGTTTCAATCGAACTGCCACCAGTTGAATGCCAATCTTTATTATTAAAAGAATATGAAGCAACATTGGTCCAATTAAGTGAAAATTTAATTAGATTCTTTTTATTTTTATTTTTATTACCATAAGCATAAGCATTACCATTACCATTGCCATTGCCATTGCCATTGCCATTAGCCGACCAAGAACTTGTATAGTAAACATTGCTCATATATACGTTCGTCGCAGTCGGATATTCATCATAATAAGTCGCAAACGATCCACCCATGGTTCCAAAAATCATTACAAATACCATCAAAAGTGATAACACCTTTTTTTGTTTCATCTTAAAACCTCCATTTTACTTGATAAATTTCTTAGTAAACTCTGTCGCTTCTTTACTGTTCATACCTCGAATTTCTAAGATGAATACAGTATTTGATTTTTTTACAATAACATTGCTGCGATTAACACCCATAAATGCGTCTTGATAAACCGCAATTTGAGTGCCATGTTCATTGTAAGCCAATGTAAAGTCCCCCGCTTGAACATAAAGCATTTCTCCAACACGGTTTACAGCATCTCCAAAAGTCAAATCAACTTTAGAAACCGCAATCATTTTGCCATCTGTGGCATCAAAGAAAATACTATTGTTAACACGACTTGGCATGTTGCTATAATTTTTAGGAATTGCAGTGACATCTAATTGATCCGTTCCATCTGTATAGATCTTCACAATTTTATTTTTCTGATCCCAAACAGCTTCACGTCCTACAGCCTGAGCAATAAAAGCTAAAGGAACATAAGTCCTATTTCCAATCACTCTCGCAGGTACATCTAGCGAAATACTCTTAGCATTAACTTTCGCATTTTTATTGCCTATCTGAAGCCAAATTAATTTTCCATCTGGTGTTGTTGACTCAATGCTCTGTTCTTTTTCATTCCATTTAGCTTCTAATCCAAATAGAGAAAAAGTCTTTTTAAGCGGCATCAACGTTCTAGAATTATATATCAAAGCAGGCATTTCCTTATTAACTTCTTCGTCAAAGACATCCAACTGAGCATCGTTTACAAATATAGGTACCGAAACTGTTTTAGCAGTAGAAAATGTGCCCGCTGCTCCTACTAACAAAATCACTAAACTTATATTAAGACTGACAAATAACTTATTACATTTCATAATAGAAATCACCCCATTTTACATTTATGTATACATTAATATAGTATCATATTTTATGCGTGATAAACCAATAATTTAAACAAAAAAGAAAAAAGATGAGCATAAAATATGCTCACCTTTAACAATTTAGCAAAAACTGCAAATTATAAACTTACAGATATAACTTCCTTGCCTTTGTAGAAACCACAACTTGCGCAAACTCTATGCGACACATTTGGCGCATGACATTGAGGACACTCAATGATGTTTGGTGCTGTCATCTTGATGTTTGCTGATCTTCTTTTATCTCTTCTAGCTTTAGATGATTTTCTCTTAGGTACTGCCATCCGTACACACCTCCTTATTTCTGCGTGAAAAAGTTTTTCAAAATTTCCAATCTTGGATCGATTTTTTCATCTGAGCAAGAACAAGTCTCATTGTTTAAATTTATACCACAATTTTGACATAGTCCTTTACATTCATTACTACAAATAATTTGATCTGATAAGTCAATAATCACTTCATACGTAACGATATCTTCCAAATCCAAAAGATAATCTTCAATCAAATACCAATTGTCCTCTTCCGAGTCCTCAGGCAGTTTACGCGTAACTATTTTGTGAATTGTTTTTTCACAAACCTTAGAAATTTCATCTAAGCAACGGCTACATTCGTATACAATAACGCCTTTAAGGGTATAATCAATCACAATTTCGTTTCCGTCATTAGTTACTTGACCTTCAACATCAAATTCATTAACAGCAAGGATTCCAAAATTAGCCTTCTCTTCGATTTTAGGTACAAATCTATGAGAGAAAGGTACTTTGTTAAGTTTTCCGCTTATTACTTGAGTTAAATTGAGAATCATGGTTCACCTCATGTATATAACATGTGTTTACAACATGATTATTATACAAAGCACAAATTATTTTGTCAAGTAAAATTACTTGATAACAATATGCCATGATAATAGAAACTTCACGTTTACTTTGTTAATAAAACTGTATCTCTTGCAATCATTAATTCTTCGTTCGTTGGTACTACAAGAACTTTTACTTTAGAATCATCAGTGCTGATCACAGCATCTTTGCCTCTAACGTTATTTCTCTCATCTGATACAGATACGCCCATCCACTCCATACCTTCGCAAATGCTCTTACGATTGAGTGCAGAGTTTTCGCCAAGACCAGCTGTGAAGATAATTACATCTACGCCGCCCATTGCCGCTGCATATGCTGCAATGTATTGTTTAACGCGATCGTCAAACGTTTCAAGTGCAAGTATTGCTCTAACGTTGCCCGCTGCTGCAGCTTCTTCAATATCTCTGAAGTCACTAGAAACTCCTGAAATACCAAGAACACCAGATTTTTTATTAAGCATGTCGCTCACTTCGCTCATAGAAAGATTCTCTTTTTCCATAATGAACGTTACGATAGCCGGATCGATATCACCACATCTTGTACCCATTACAAGACCTTCAAGTGGCGTAAAGCCCATAGAAGTTGCAACAGATTTTCCGCCTTCAATAGCGGCTACAGATGCGCCATTGCCAAGATGACAAGAGATAATTTTAAGATCTTTAATATCTTTGCCAAGCATGTCAGCAGCTCTTTGAGATACATATCTATGGCTAGTGCCGTGGAAGCCGTATCTTCTGATTCTGTGTTTTTCATACATTTCATAAGGGAGGGGATAAATGTATGATTTTGGAGGCATTGTTTGGTGGAACGCCGTATCAAATACAGCCACATTTGGAATACCAGGAATTAACTCTTGTAAAGCTTCGATCCCGATGATGTTCGGCGGATTGTGAAGCGGCGCAATTTGAACGCACTCTTCAAGACGACCCATAACAGTCTCATCAATGATTACTGAAGCGCTGTAGTACTCACCAGCATGAACCACACGATGACCAACTGCTTGAATCTCAGCAAGTTCTTTAATAGCGCCGATTTTTTCGTCAACAAGTGCTTTTAAAACTTCTTTCAAAGCCGCTTTATGATCATTCATAGGCACTTTAATAACTGCTTTTTCTTTTTCAGGAACTTCATGTTTAAGTACAGAACCTTCCATTCCGATTCTTTCAACTAACCCTTTTGCCAATACCGATTCATCATTCATGTTCATTAATTGATACTTTAAAGATGAACTGCCACAATTAATAACTAATACGTTCATGTGTTACCCCCTTGATAAATGTTTTAATGCAATAGGAAATTTGTATAATTCCTTTCTACGGGCAATACAATAGAAATCCAATTATACAAATCTCCTATGTACCATTATAAAATAAATACGAATTATTTCAAGGAAAGTGTCACATATTCTTTGGATTATTTTATTTTTATATTCAATATAGAGTATAATATTGTCTATACGCTCAAAAGGAGTTGATTTTTTGCCAAATTTAGGAAAAGTACTAGGAATTGTGACAGAATACAATCCTTTTCATAACGGTCACCTCTATCATATAGAGACCTCTAAAATCCATACAAATTCACATGTGGTTGTCGCCGTCATGAGTGGCCACTTTACGCAACGCGGCGAACCTGCAATTGCTGATCCTTGGACAAGAGCAACTTGGGCCATTCAATCTGGCGCTGATCTTGTCATTGAAATCCCAACCATTTTCGCCACTTCTAGCGCGTCCTATTTTGCTTATGGTTCTGTTTATTTGCTTCAAGCGCTGGGTGTTGTCGATACGCTTTGTTTTGGGAGCGAGTCGGGAAATCTTGAAGAACTGTTACACCTTAACCGAACTTTAAAAAAAAATTCTAAGCTTCAGTCACAACATCTTAAAAACAACGCTCATCTTTCCTATTCAAGTCAACGCAGTAACTTTCTTGAAACTCAAGCCGATGAAACCATTAAACTAACGAAATCCAATGATATTTTAGGCTTGTCCTATCTTGAAGCCTTAGATCGGTTAAATAGTACCATTGAGCCTAAAACGATTAAACGCATTGTTTCTAATTATCACGACGAAAGCTTAACCGAAACAATTTCAAGTGCGACCGCCATCCGTAGCGGCATTATCACTGGCCAGTCATTAGAATCTATGCGCCACACCTTGCCAGATTCAAGTTTTGACTCTTTGCAGTCCATCATTGGCGAAAAAAGGAACCCAAATATATTACTTTGGCAAGAATGGTGCTTATTTTATCTAAGGCATACGCCTATCGAAAGGCTACAAATGGTACATGACATGCCTGACGGACTTCCTCAGCGAATGAAACAAATGGCACTTGAATCCTGCAACTATGCAGAGTTCGAACAAAAAATAAAAACCAAAATTTATACCAACGGTCGACTTAAACGCGTTATAGCCAAAATGTTGCTCGGCATAGAAAAAACTGATTTGATCAACGATTGTGGCACGAATCCAGAATACCTAAGAATTTTAGCCTTTAACAATTCAGGAAGACAGCTTCTAAGCCGCGCAAAACCCACTCTGCCAGTCATTACTAACGGGAAGCACTTTCGTCCATCCAATCCGATTGCACAGCGCCAGTGGGAAATTGACTGCTTAGCGGCTAACCTTTATTCATTATTGCTTCAAAACGACTTTCGAAGGGGCGGCAAAAACTATACCCAGTCACCCGTTTACATCAAATAAAAAAGCACTTTAGAAAATATCCCTTAAAAGGATTTTTCTAAAGTGCTTTTATGTGCAGTAACAGCTATCTGTAAGTATTAAGCTCTTTCATATTTTGATGAAGTGTCTGAAGCACATCTTCAACATTTCGAGTCACATTGTTTAATGTGTCCTCAGCATAATTGTAGGCGCCCGTTTTAATATCTTCTGCAAACTGCTCAGCCTCTTGATAGATAGCCTCCGCTCTTTCTTTTGCCCGAATCAAAATTTCATGTTCTTCTACCAGTTGGTTCACACGTTCTTCTACCTGTTCCATAATGCGTATTTCTTCATCTCTAGCGCTATCCAAAATACGTCTTTCTTCAAGCTGAGCATGTTCTACAATGCGTCTTTCATCGTTATGAGCAGTCATCATAATCATTTCTGCCTGTTTTTGTGCCTCTTCAACGATTTGACCTTTTTGACCCTTTAACCATTTTACATGTTGATACTCTTCTGGAAGCAAAATGTGAATTTCTCGAATGATTTCCAAAAATTCTTCTCGGTCAATCATAACTTTGCCCGTCAGCGGAATTGTTGATAACCCATCCAATTTATTCTCGAATTCTTCTAGCAAGTCTAAAACTTTCAAATTCATGTCTGATGATTGTCTCAATTGCTTCAACCCCTATTCTTTTATTTTTTCATGCATATATTTGTAGACATTGTCTGGAACAAGTCCTTCAATTTCTCCGCCAAATCTAAACACCTCTTTGACAAGGCTTGAACTTAAATACGAATATTCAGTTGCCGTCATTAAAAAAATGGTTTCAGCATCATCATTTAATTTTTTATTCATAGATGCCATCTGGAGCTCCATTTCAAAATCTGAAATGGCTCTGAGACCTTTAACAATTGCTGTAATGCTTTCTTTTTGAACATAATCAACAAGCAATCCACCAAATTGTACCACTTTGACATTTGGAAGCATTTGAACCGCCTCTTCAATAAGGCTAACACGTTCATCCGTTGTAAACATCGGGGTTTTTTGAGAATTATTTAACACCCCAACGGTTACTTCATCAAACATTCTTGACGCCCTCTTGATAATGTCTAAATGTCCATTGGTAATAGGATCAAAACTTCCCGGATAAAGAACCGTTTTCATCTAAACCCTCCTATAAATAGTGATGCTTGTAATACCATATGTTCTGCTTTTTAGCAGTTCTAAACCTTCTGGCATTTCCCACAAGTCACTTTTTTCATGTTCTATGACCACAAACGCATTAAGTTTCAATACATTTGTCGAAACCAAAGCACGTAAAATCGGTTCAACGTGCCCTTTTAGGTACGGAGGATCCATAAATACCAAATCTAAAGATTCTGTCGACAAACGCTTAATTGCACTTAAACAATCGCCTTGAACAACATTTGATTCTGCCTCTGCATGTGTTTTTTCAATGTTTTTTTTGATAATTTCAATGCATTCTTTGCTTTGATCAACCAAAGTTAAGCTTATAGCACCTCTGCTAACTGCTTCTAATCCGAGCGCACCAGAACCTGCAAATAAGTCTAAAACAGATTTGTTGTAAAAATCATATTGCAACAAATTAAATAAAGACTCTTTTACGCGATCCGTTGTAGGTCTCGTTTCCAAACCCGGAGTTGTAAATAACTTACTGCCTCTTGCTTTACCTGAAATTATACGCATAATTTATCCCTCTGTAAATACGATTTCAATTCTATAGTATCGAATAATGACTCACAATGCAAATTTTTCCACAATCGATTGCTTCAGACGTTGCAAATAAGCCATATCTTCCTCTTCCCGCTCTATTCTATTAAACAATTCACGAACCGCCTCTTGGGCTGTTGCTAAAATTTCCAAGTGTTTAGACAAGTCCGCTAATTTTAATTGTGGTAACCCATGCTGCCTTGTTCCAAAAAATTCTCCTGGTCCACGCAGCGCCAAATCTTGATCTGCGATGTAAAAGCCGTCCGTAGAAGCGACCATGGTGCTAATACGTTCCTTCGCAATCTTACCCGGCTGATTTGAAATCAAATAGCAATAAGATTGGTTGCCACCACGTCCAACGCGACCTCTGAGTTGGTGCAACTGACTTAGACCAAACCGATCAGCATCCATAATCACCATCACAGTTGCTCTCGGCACATTAATACCCACCTCAATAACCGTTGTCGCAACCAAAACATCAATTTTATGCGCTTCAAAATCACGCATCATTTGGTCTTTTTCTTTGCTTTTTAATTTGCCGTGTACAAGACCTATCGACAAATCAGGGTATAACACTGAGAGCGATTCCCACATTTTTTCGGCTGAATTTAATTCCAACGTCTCGGATTCAACCACCAACGGACAGACCAAGAAAACCTGTTCACTTCTTTCCACGGCTTCTTGTATGACTGTATGAATTTTTTCAAATTGTTTGGCAGGCACATATTCTGTGAGAATTGGTTTTCTGCCGCTTGGAAGCTGTTTTATAACCGATATATCAACATCTCCGTACAAAATTAACGATAGTGTTCTCGGAATAGGCGTTGCAGACATGACGAGCACATGTGGATTCATGCCTTTGGTCAGCAAATTGAGACGCTGTCCAACGCCAAATCGGTGCTGTTCATCTGTGATGACCAACGATAAACTATCAAATATCAAATCATCTTCAAGAACCGCATGAGTGGCAATTAAAAACTTAATTTCTCCAGATTCAATGCGCTTTTTAAGCAGATCTTTTTTCTTTGTGCTTCCCGTAAGAAGGGCAATTGGTTCATCTTCTCCAAAAATCGCTTGAAACGATCTAAAATGCTGCTCGGCAAGAATTTCTGTTGGCACCATCAACACACTTTGATGGCCATTTTTATAGGCCAAAACCATCGCCATAAAAGCAACGATTGTTTTCCCAGAGCCTACATCACCTTGAATAAGTCTATTCATGGCTCTTGGGCCCTTCATGTCTTCAAACAATTCAGATACGACCTGCGATTGGCTCTGCGTCAAATCAAACGGAATTTGCTCTAAGAGCCCTTTTAAAACACCTAAAGTCTCGTGTGCATATCCCTTTTGAACGCCAATGTCTCTTTTGAGGGCAAACAAACCCGCCTGAAGCTCAAATAATTCTTCAAAAACCAATCGATATTTTGCTATTTTGTAACTTTGCTTATCGCTTGGAAAGTGTATTTGTTCAACCGCCGACTGTCTTTCACAGAGCCTGTAGCTGTTTAAAAGCCACTTTGGAAAAGTTTCATCGATTTCATCTTTTAGAATCGTAAGTGCCTGCTTTTGAAAGCCAGTCATTTCGTTTTGAGTCAGGCCATCCGTCAGCGGATAAATAGGTGAAATACCTAAATAATTAGGGATACTTTCATCGTCTCCAACTGGGAAAAACTCTGGTTGAAACAACACAGGCAATAAACCATCTTTTTTAACTTGACCAAAGAAATAGTAGCTGTCCCCAACTTGAAACTTCTTTTGAAGATAAGGGGCATTAAAAAATATCAATTGCAGATAGCCAAAGCCATCTGTTATTTTTAACTTAAGCATCGATTTTTTGAATTTTGTCATGTGTGTCTGCACGCCTGCAATTCGACCTTTTATAGTTGCAAAATCGCCATCTTTGATATCGCCTATACGAATAACATTACCCTTGTTTACATAAGTTCTTGGATAATTTTCGAGAAGGTCTTCAACACAATGCAGGTCTAAACGATTCAATTTTTTCTCAGTTTTAGGTCCAATTCCTTTTAACGCCGACAATGGTTTTTTCACAAAATTTCCCCTATTTATTGAGTAATCCAGATATTTCAATACGCTTAAGTAAGGTTATTATTCTTAGTTTTATACAACAAAGGCTAGCGCAAAGGCTAGCCTACAATATTGTTCTTACAATTTACTCAACTGATGCAATGTAGTAATAGAGCGGTTGTCCGCCGTTATGAACTTCTACTTCAATATGGGCATGCTTAGCCATTAAATGATCGGCTAACGCTTGAGCTGATTCTTCATTTAAATCTTCACCGTAATAGAGCGTAATGATTTCTGAGTCTTCATCAATCAATTCTTCTAGCGCATTTAAAGTAACGCTTTCGACACTCTTGCCAACTTGAATAATCGTACCGTCTGCAACACCAAGAATATCATCTTTCTCAATATCAAGACCATTGAAAATAGTATCTCTAACAGAAAAAGTGACTTGAAGCGTTTTGACGGTATCAATTGCCGCTTTCATATGCTCGAAGTTCGTTTGAGCGTCTTTTTCAGCGTTAAACTGGATAAGTGCTGAAATGCCTTGAGGCACTGTTTTGGTTGGCAAAACAAAAATTTTCTTGTCTGACAAAATATCTTTTGCTTGATTTGCCGCTAAAATAATATTGCTGTTATTTGGCAAAACGAAAATAGTTTCAGCATTGCAAGCTTCAATCGCCTTTATAATGTCTTCAGTACTTGGATTCATGGTTTGTCCACCTTCAACAATCACGTTAACGCCAAGATCCTTAAGAATTTGAGCTAAACCCTCACCAACTGCAATGGAAACAATTCCGTAAGGGGCAACAGTCTCTTCAACAACGGATTTCGGCATTGACAAAACGTTGCTAGGCGCTGATTTATGATTGCCATGCGACTCTTTTGCTACGACTTCATCCATATTTTTAGCATCCACTAATGATGAATGCTGTTCTCTCATATTTTCAATTTTAACAGTCAACAAATCTCCGAATTTCAAAGCTTCTTCTAAAGCAGCACCAGGATTATCTGTATGAACGTGTACTTTTATAAGGTCATCATCTTGCACAAAGACCATGCTATCGCCCAATTTTTGGACATTGTTTCGAAGATAAGTCACGTCTGTAATTTTAGATTTAAGAATAAATTCTGTGCAATACGTAAACGTAATATCCTCTGGTGACAACTCCGCTTGAACATGTCCAGCATTCATCTCTTCAACGGCATATGTAGACTCAAGGCCAAGAATTGCATCCATGAAACCTTTCATGATAAAGACAAGTCCCATACCGCCCGCATCAACAACGCCTGCTTGTTTAAGCACTGGCAAATAATCTGGCGTGCGCTCTAAAGTTTCTTCTGCTCTTTGAATCAATACAGCTAAAAGTTCATGCACTGAAATCTCGTGTTCCGTGTATTCAAGCGCTAGTTCTCCAGTCTTTCGAATGACTGTTAAAATAGTGCCTTCTACAGGCTTCATTACTGCCTTATAAGCGGTATCCGAAGCTTCTTTAACCGCAAGTGCCAAATCAATAGAAGTCAATACTTCTTTGTCTTGACACCCTTTTGCAAAGCCTCTGAATATTTGTGATAAAATAACGCCTGAGTTGCCTCTTGCACCCATTAAAGAACCCTTTGACATAGCTTTGGCAAGTGTTCCTGCATGTGTTGTCGGTGTTTTAGCAATTTCTATCATAGCAGCGTTCATCGTAAGTGACATATTTGTGCCTGTATCCCCATCGGGAACAGGAAAAACATTTAACGAATCGACTAATGCTCTATTTTGATTCAACTTAGCGGTTGCTTGCACAAGCATCTTCGCAAGTAATTCCCCATTTATTTCTCTAATATCCAATTGTTTCGCCCCCCAAATTAACCTTGGACTCTGACGCCCTCAATATTCAAGTTTACCTTGAGTACCTTAAGCCCGGTCTGATTTTCGACACTGTATTTGACTCTTTCAATAATGTTTTGAGCCACCACTGAAATTTTCGTGCCGAATTGAATGATGACGAACAAGTCTATAGTAATCCCTGCTTCTTCAGCTTTAATTTTGACACCCTTACTTAAATTTTCTTTTTTTAATAAGCTAACAATTCCATTTGTAGCCGATCTAGATGCCATACCTACTAACCCATAGCATTCTACAGCAGCAGCGCCTGCAATTGTAGCAATCACTTCGTTATTTATATAAATAGCTCCGTAATTGTTATCCACTTTTATGGTCATATAAATTTCCTCCCCAATTGTACGAGAATATAAAAAAACAATCTTACTACCCATTGTATAGGATTGAAGCCAGTTATTCAATCGTTTAAAAAATTAATCATAACATTTTTTTATTTAAAACTTGTCATTCTATAAGATTTCTGGTAGAATTAATACTGCTTATGTTTGTTATTTGCTCAAGGGAGGTGTATTTAAAATGGCTAGAGAATGTGAAGTGTGTGGTAAAGGTAAAATTTCTGGAAATAACGTGTCTCACGCGAACAACCATACAAGAAGAACTTGGGCTCCTAACCTTAGAAAAGTTAAGGCGGTTGTCAACGGTGTAACACCAAAGAGACTTATGGTGTGTACTAGATGCCTTCGTTCAGGAAATGTACAAAGAGCTATCTAATTCAAAAGAGTTATCTTTTGAGTAAAAGTCTGCTTTTATCATATTAGGAGCAGACTTTTTTTAAGCTTTTTGTTTTTTCGTTTCTTGTAATTATTTTTTAAGATTAAGGCGCCTAATAAGTGTCTAAAAGAAACCCCTCACATGACTTCTTTTCTTGTTACAAGAGAAGTTATATGAGGGGCTTTTTATTGCTTATTTTTATCATTTGCTTGTAACTAATCCCTAGTCAGCATTAAAAACGCCCGTCCTGAGTGGATTTCTATTTCGCCTTCTTGAGCGATGAATTCGTTGCTAATGGTCACAGTGCTGATTTGATCAACACTCGCCCTATCTAGTGGGTATTTAAACCCTTTCATACTCACGATCAGCATTTCGCTCAGTGGTACCAGACTTAAAAAATGCCAGTCTTTTTTTTGAATTATACAACTGCCTGTTTCAATCACGCTAATTTGATTATGATCATCTATTATAAAGCCTTTTTTGCCCGCACGCTCTATGCGTTGCAGAAGCATCATGTTAGCCAACGTATGATCCATTCGACTCCCAATGCCTCCGACAATACAAATCGTCTCCTGAGGAAGTTTAAACGCTTCTAGGATGGCAAGTTCGGTATCGGTACAATCTTTCTCTTTCGGAAATGTAACAACAGGAATCTCAGAATAAGTTTTAACCCACTCCAATTTAGGTGCTGAATCAAAGTCTCCGACAATAAGATCCGGTGTTAAATGATACTTCATCAATGCATTAATGCCACCATCTGCAGCAATAACGTACTCACTTTCTTCAAATTGCTTTCTTAAAAGCCCTTCGCTTACAGGTCTTCCACCCGTAATAATTAGTAACTGCCGCTTATTTGCCAAGCCGTTTCGCTTCCTCTCTGAATTTTAACACTTCGCTGCCAACCAATTTACCATTAAAAATAGCAGAGCCAGCAACTACAATATTAGCACCTGCTTCAAGCACCACAGCAACATTGTCTGCTTTAATACCGCCATCCACTTGAATGTCTATGTTTAAGCCACGTTCATCGATCATTTGCTTAAGTCGTCTGATTTTATCCGTGCAGCTTTCAATATAACTTTGTCCGCCAAATCCAGGGTTTACAGACATAATGAGAACCATGTCAAGTTCAGGCAAAATCTCTTCCAACGTGCTGATTGGCGTAGCAGGATTTAAGGAAACGCCTGCTTTGACACCTAACGATTTAATTTTTTGAATGGTTCTATGAAGGTGTTTGCATGCTTCTTGATGAACTGTGATGATATCGGCACCCGCATTTACAAATTCCTCAATAAAATCATCAGGATTTTCAATCATCAAATGGACATCTTTCACCATTTCAGTCTTTGAGGCAATCGCTTTTAAAACCACTGCGCCAAAAGAAATATTGGGTACAAAATGACCGTCCATGACATCAATATGCAAGTACTCGCAACCTGCTGCTTCT
>JAYVIR010000084.1:0-3605 GCA_043770095.1 Eubacteriales bacterium | reverse complement strand
CAAACGTTTGCCCTTCTTCAGCTTCTAATTGATCTACTTTCTCAGATAGGTAGAGCACCTCGTAAGCCGTTGGCTTGACTACTTTATACTTACGAATTTGCTTATTTTTATAAAAAGGTTTTAGCAGTGGTTTCAGCCAAGGTTTTGCGTTTGCTTCTTCAAGCGTTAACACAAAAACACCTTGATTTTCTTTAAAGTCACGATCAAAGCCGCTGACTATGCCCTGTTGGACATAGAAGACTTCGCCGAGCGTGCTTCGTACATCACTGCCAGAATGTCTCAATTTCACTAAGAGCTCTTGATAATCTTCACTCGGAATTAATTTTAACAAACCTTGATAATCATAAAGCGCTTCTTTTTTTACGGTGTTTAAGACCCATTGCTCATTTGTCTTAGATTCTATGAGTGCCATATAAAGATTTTGCAACTGCACTTTTTTATTAGCTGGATACGCTAACTCACATGGCTGTTCATCTTGATTTGTACCCTTTTCATAAACAAAAACGACATTGTGCTGCCCAAGCGCATCTTTAAATAAAGAGCAGTCGTTAAAATTGACTAGGGCATTGAATCTACCTGATTCTTTAAAGAAATCTCTGAGGTGTTTTGCCCCATCCGCCGTTGCAAAATAATTGGTCGTTATAAAACACAACTGTCCGCTAGGTTTTAAGGCTTCCACTGCTCGGTATATAAAATAATAAAAATAGTCCATTCGACCTTCATAGTACTTAAACCCAAAAGTTTTCTGCCGGAGCTTCTGAAAGGTTTCTTTGTTATTTTTTTCGCCCAGATAAGGTGGATTGCCTAAGACCAAATCAAAGCCATTTTTCATAGCAACAGAAAGTGGTGCTTCATTTAAAAGTTGATCATCATCCAAAGCGTCTAGACAATAGATGCAAAGCTGTTCCTTTTTAAGGTTATATTGTATGAGCATTTCATCTGCATATTGAACCAGTGGCTCAGATTGGATGTCGATTACGTGCAGTTTTTTAGCAACTTCAACTTGACGGTCTTTATTCCAAATACCAAGCTGCTCAAACCAACGCCCTACCACTTTCATATATGCTAGCGGAAAAACACCACTTCCTGCGCATAGATCAAGCACTTCATATTGCATCAGCTTTTCACTGATTGCATTTTGGGAAGCTTCAGTTAATTTAGACAAACCCTTAAGACCATGGGACTCTGCGTCAAGTTGTGGTGGCATAAATATTTTCAAATAATCCGACGACAAGAGTGTGTCCGATATTTTTTCCCTTTGAAGCGATGCGGCCAACGACAAACAGACCATCAACTCCGCCATTTCGGGCGGGGTATAATAGCTTCCTGTTTGAATCCTTTTTTCACTGGTCATTGTCTGGTCAAATCTTAGTCTGTCAGGCTGATTGATGTCTTTCACTTCAACACCACTCCGATCTTAAAGCAAGTCGTCCATTGAAAGCACTTCATCTTTAAAATGAACCGCAATCTCGCCAAGCAACGTGCCTATTTTTTCTTTCGCTAAATTCTGCTTAAAGGTATCCAAAGCTTCTATTTCAATACGATTGCCATCTAAAATAAGCTCTGCAATTAGATTCTCATCTTCTGTTCCTTTGTCTGAATACAGGCTTGCAACAAAGAAACCAGATTCTTCAAGGGTAATGTCAAAGGCTTCATCGCTTGCCAGAAGGTTTCTTGCCGCCTTTGTGTCTGCCACCAAATAAATGGTTTGATAAACCGTGTAATCTTCTTCCGCTTCATAACTTTCCTGCTCTACGCCGTTAAGAATTTCTACAAACTTCATCAATACAAGCGGTTGGTTTTTGATAAAGTAATCTAAATCTACAATGCCATTCATACGAGAATATTCATTGTATTTTTCCATAAACCCTTTTACAAATGTATCTTTATAAGTGCTTGGGAAAATCATATGATCTTCGTTAATAAAATAATCAGTGCCTAGTTTAAAGAGGCGTGCGACTAAAATATCGCCTTCTTCCATTTCCTCATCACTTTTTAAAAGAAAATCTTGTCTTGTAAAAATGTCTTTTAAACCCACGCCAGCTGGGTAATTTCTGACTTCATAAACACTAAATCGACTTTCTTCAATCATATTTAAAGGACTTTCGGGATGCTTTTCTAAATGTTTCTGAAGAAGCGTCTTCCCCGAGTCATCCGTAAAATGATAGGTTAAATAGGCAGAAAAAAATAAGCCTTCTGCTCGTCCCTCAATTCCAAATTCATAGGCTTCCTTTGCTTTTATCACAAATGCCTCATGCTCTATACTCATGGCATCAAATAGAATTTGATCCATATTTTCTTGTACCGATAACCAACGTTCCATCAAAATCACCTCATCATATAATATATTATAGTTTACCACGATTATTGAATTTATCCTAACGACTGCTTGCATTTGCTTGATATACGGCCATGTCTGTGGTATACCAATAGTAAGTATAACTTATAGGAGGAACCTAAAATGACATCTTTAACCTATTTAGACCAAACGCTTGAATCGCCGGCTCGTACAATTTCACAAGTCCTTGAGGTCATTGAAATGGATAAGGGCACTGCACTTATTTTAGATAAAACGCCATTTTACCCTGAAGGCGGCGGACAACCAGCTGATCACGGAACCATTGATACAGCTAACGTGCTTGACGTTCAAACAATTGACGGAAAAATTTTGCACTTTATCGACCATTTGCCAAGCAAACAAGAAGACCTGCTTTGCATTGTTGACTGGGATAGAAGAACAGACCTCACACAGCAGCATAATGGACAGCACATTCTATCTGCAGTACTTTATAGAGATTTTGATGCGAAAACGATTGGTTTCCATCCAAGCGATACCTATACGTCAATTGATATTGATCAAAAATTAACGTCTGAAGATTTAGAAATTGTCGAAAAAACTTGCATTGAACTGATCTCACAAGGGCTGAAGATTTCATACGTATACCCAACGGATGAGGAACTTGAAGCGTTACCGCTTCGAAAGCAGCCTAAAGTTGAAGACAATATTCGTATTGTGGTCATTGAAGGACTAGACCACTCTCCCTGCGGCGGCACGCACCCAAGTCTCACATCGGAAGTCATGGGACTTAAAATCACCAAATCTGAGAATTATAAAGGCGGCATGCGTATCGAATTTGTTTGCGGTTACAGGTTCATTCACTATATTCAAGAACAGCACAGAATTCTTGAAACGCTCACAAAAAAATACAGCGCACCTCTCGAACAACTTCTAGATCAACTAAACAAGCGCGATCTGGCAATGGATGACCTAAAAACTCAACATTATCTTCTAACGGAAAAATTGATTCAAAACGAAGTCAATCAGTGGCTTGAAAAAATGGAAGATGACTTGGAACTAGGCGCATTTTCACCCATCTATATTGTCCAATATGAAGACCGCCCATTAGACCACCTTCGAAAACTCAGTCAACTGTTTGTTGAAGCGCAAGAAAAAATTGGTGTTCTGCTAATAAGCAAGCAAGCTTCTCAATCGCTTGTTCTCCTAGCAAGACCAAAATCGCTAAATACCATTGATTGCAAAGCCATATTTAAAGAGTGTTCAAGAATCTTTGAATTAAAGGGCGGCGGCGCAACTCATAGCGTTC
>JAYVIR010000083.1:0-122667 GCA_043770095.1 Eubacteriales bacterium | reverse complement strand
GCAAATTAGAACAATGGCGTTAAGGCTTGTGGCATCAGAATATCAGAAGCCTTAACATCCATACTAAATTTAAAACTGGTTTATAAAATTGTATTATTTATTAGAAATTATTTTTGAAAAGATATCAATTTTTAATTGAATTTCTTTTTCTATTTCTTTTTCATAAGAATTTAATACATCTTTCAGAAAATCAAATGCATTTTCACCAATATCGGCATAATTCATAGCATTTTTTAAGTCTTTAATATATTCATTTACCGCATTACATACAGGTCTATAACAATATTTTGTTTTATATTTCGAATTTCCACGCCAATCTTCACCTTCATATATTTCCATATCATCGGTATCAATATACGTTTTATATGAGTTCAATGAACTATAAGGACTTGAATTAAATTCTGACATTACACCCGATTGAGTACTTTGCATTTCGAAATTTTCTAATTTATATGTCACAACTTCGCTATACAATTTACTAGAACCACCTGGATGAACATCAAACTTGGCAAAATCATTTTGCAATAAAATTGTATTATTGCTTATTGCCATTGCTTCAGCAACAATTTCATTTAAAACTTTTTCATATTTTTTATTATGATTGAAATAGAAACTATTTGAATCAAATGTATAATAAGGTTTCAGTTTTGCGTTCTTGTATTGCACAAACACGCTTAAAATAAACGGTCTAAATTGAGAATAGGCAATACGATTAAATTCTTCTAGTGCAGCGTTTTCAGCTTGACCATCACTAGAATAATTATAATTTTGAAATCCTCTCTCATCTGCATAATCAATATTATACTCACTTGCATCAAATTTTATATCATGTTTGATCACAGATGGCTTTTCAATTTTTTTAAGCTTATCTATTAATAAGTTTTCTAATTCCTTTAAGCCCTCACTCCCAGTAGATTTTATATTACCCGTTTCAATTATACTTATTGCTTTAACAGGACATACCAAAACAATATTTTGAGCATCAAGTAAAAACTCATCAGAAATATATCCTACCTCCGATGGATAAACTTGACCACTATCACTTTCTATCAACAAATTAGTCAATGTTATACAAACACCACAACCATTGCATTTTTCATTAATATTAAATCTTCTCATTATTGCACCATCCTTTATAATTGTTCAATTTCTTGCAAATATTTACTACCTATTTGCAAGGCATTTAATGATTCTTGGGTTATTCCTCCATTAATATCTAGCAATGGAGTATCTAGAATTTTTTTAATTGCATCAGCAACATTTATAGAAGTCATTAAATTCTTACGTTCTTCTGTATTGTAATTATTTCTATCAAAGCTATTTTTGTCTATTATTTCCGTGCTGTTTTTTATCAAGCGTATAAAAATATAATTCAATTTTGCTAAAAGAGTCGCAATTTTTTCACTTCGTTCAGCAATTGCATCTAAAGCCACTCCCATAGTTTCTGCTTGTGAATAAACAATACTAGATATTTTCAGTTGGCTATTAGCTTTAGATAGATTGTGCTTAGAATCTTGAACCATTGTACCACCAATCGCATTTGCTACCGCACCTATTGGTCCAGCAATCAAAAGACCTTTTAAACCATTAATAAGAAATACATTAACAATTTCTTTTTCACTCATCGGCGACATTGCAGAAACGGTCATTTGCTTGATTTCAGATATTTTGACTGACACTAATGCAAGCTGATTAAGTTCTAAAATGCCTTCTCCTGGTACAAAATTAATTTGAATTATTCTTTCATAAAGCTTAATAAAATCATGCATTGATGTTGATAATATTGCTCTTTTTCTATTTGCGACTTTCATGAGTGTGTCATCTGCTAATTGTTTCTTAGCTTTTATCAGTTCAACTGCTTCAACTTGCCTTTCATAGGCCTTTGCATATTTTTTTTGTGTTTGTTCATCTATCTTCATAGATTCGTCAGTTTTAGCAAATGTATATGTAATCCCACTAACAACAAGTCCAGCAATAATACTCATAAAACCCTCCATTAAAACGTCTAGATGGCATTGAAATTTTCGAAAAAATCATTAAATTCATCAAATGTAACAATTTTTTATTTTTATTAAATATTCATAAAATTGAATCTAAACTATTTGATACACCTTAACCAGCTACATCACTCTCGATGGCTGAGAAAAAAATGTTCAAATCCACTATCATAATGCCATATCCCATTTTCTAAATTCATTATCTACCGTTTGTTAAAGCTTTCGGCGTTGATATTCCATCTCAATTAATGATTCTCTACCAATTGTATTAATTTGATTTTCTTTTTCCATATTAATCTTTTGAAATTGCCTATATTCAAGAGCAGTTTTGCTAATTTGGCTAACAATAATTGTTATAATAATTACACCTAAAGAGCCACCTGCAATTAGACCTAATTGATACACTATTGTACCAGCACCATTTAATAGTATTTCAGTTACACACTCTTCTGCGGTAATATCTTCATTAATATACTGAATGATTGAATTACCTACCATTATCATTGTTATTTCAGCAATCGTTAAATCTCTGTTGAGTGTTTTAACTGCTTCAGAATTTCCATTGTAATTCACAATATCCGTAATAGTATGTTGAGCTAATCAGCGCAGATGAGGTTCCATATAACCGTGCTTCCTGGCAAATTGCAAACTCTATTTGTTTTATCATCCAGCTGTTTCTGTTCTATATTTGTTAAATTCCGAACATTGCTTGATACTTTTGCGACGCTAACTGCAGAATTGATTGAAAACTCCGACGTTACTTATTTTTATAATATATTATGTGTTGTGGTTAAGCTTTCTGAATTTCCAACCTTAAATTTTTCATATAAATATTCATGATTACTCATTCTGCTCTTAGACCTATTTAATGTTTCTGATGTAAATGCTACATTAAAATCAGAATTTATATTTTTTTTATTGATCCTTATTAATACTATTTCCATGCTTTTCTATTAATTGATCAATTGGAACAATATGATCTACATTAGCTATTTTTGCTGTTGAAAAGTGACTCCCTTGGTCAGATGTTGCATTTATTCCTTTCGCCGAATAATACAAAGTTTCTCCTGTATATTCGTCCAAAGTTGTTCATTTGCCATCAAATAAACGATTTTTACAACTGTCTTTCTTAACATTTCTTTGATAATAATCATCTATATCCTCACGTGAAATTTTTTCTGACACATGATTCCTCCTTCAAAAATCAAATATAAACACCATACTTATCATACCACAATCATGCCCACAAGCTCCAAATTCAACAAATCCACAATCCGATTAGCACCTTCAAAAGCTGCATAAATCGTCTTCTTCCCTTGAAACTCATCCTTGTACTTACCGTAATGGGCATGTGTTGCAAAATCTGTCACGTAAACAACAACATCGCTTTTTCTAACAGCTTTAGCAATTTTGTGCCATGAGTCTACGCCGCTTACGACTTGGGCTGTGTAGCCACTTTTTAAGAGAGTCAGCTTATAGGATTGGGACATTCAATCGTCTCCTATAATTAGAATTTGTTCAGGTCGCATTTCGAGAACAGCATTCTCTTCTTCATCTTCTAAATCAACTCCATTGGCAGTTGCATTTCTATTCCTCTTAATCGTACTTGGATTTTCAGTTGCCAGCACATCAAACTCTCGATCCGATTTTTTTTCAATAAAGTTGATAAATTCATCCACACAAATGACATCGCCAAAACTGAGCGCTACTCTTTCAGGAATTAGACCCACTAAGCGCAGCTCACCGTTTAGTTTTTGAAAGAAAATGCCCTTTTCATCGACTATGACCGACCCTTTTTCAGTGTCCTCATATAGTGATGAACTCGTATAAAATCTGGCATGTTCAAAGCGTTTTACCAGTTTATCCTCTTTAACAAAAATCAGGCAATAAGGATTGACGGCTTCCAAATTTTCCAATGTTATAAACTTCGACACGGATGTACCAATATCCTTCACAAGAATGCCCATTTCTATAACTTTTTCTACCATAAAAACCTGTTGATACCTTATTCTAGCTGATTTCAGAAAAAAATCGGCATTAAATTTTATTGGACAGTAGGATTGGATAATTTCCTGTTTGGCATTTAGCCCCACAACCCGCCCCTTCACAAGGGTATTCGGCGTTAAATTCTTAAAAGCATAACGATCTTCGTTAGCCGATAAAACCTCTAGTATCCCATCTAGCTCGTCCAAAATGGCAAATTCAGTGACGTTTCCAGCAAATTCATTAGGCTTATATCGATTAAAATAAGATTCAATTAGTCCACCGTGGCCGTCCACCAATACAAACTGCCCTTGACCCAAATACAAATCCTCTGGAATTTCAGTGATCAAGCGCCGGTTCTCATCAACATCTACAACAAAATGCCCATGATCATTGACATCGCAGTAACCAAAATAGCATACATCGGGATTGGAGATTGACATTTCAGGCAATAACGGCGCTATTTCTTGACCCATATAAGGTGCAAGCAGCCGTGACAACGTTTCCGTCATGCCATTTTTCTGAAGATACGCCTCCAATTCAGGCATTAGGTGATACTCGCGCCAACTTTTCTCACTCTCGACCGCTTCGTCACGTTTGCAAAGCAGTTGCTGATTTTGTACCTTTAGAGCTTCTAATTCTGATTGATGGCGTTCATAAATAGCCTTACTGACACTCTCTTTCCCGAGCTTCTCAAATTTAATTTGAAGCGCCAACTGACTTTTCTCAGACGCTTCAACCTTTTTCTTTTCTAAATCCAAAGACACTGTTAGTCCTTCAATCTTCTTGCTGACAGACTGCTTTTCTTTTTGCTGCAACTTTTGACCAAGCACTTTAATTTTTTCATTGAGTACGATGGATTCATTTTTCTTGCTCTCAATCGCCTTATCCTTTTTACTTACCACCTTGACGAGCTCAGCGTTATGCTCCTTAAGCGTGGCAAGCTGCTCATTGGCGTCATTCATCGACTGGAAAATCGGGTAGGTCGATGTGTATAGCTTGGTCGCAGATAATAACCAATTTTCCTTTGTTTTTGGCAGTTTGAAGGTTCTCATATGCACATGGACATACGATAGTCCCAAATAGCAGAGAATATCATCTTTACTGGAAAGTTGTTCATCAATCCAATCTTGAATGTCCTCCGGCTTATTGTTTTTTACCATTTCGATAAGTTCTTTAACATAAAGCGACACCCATTTTAAAAGCGCATGGGATGCCTTATGAGTCTCACAATCTAGTAAGGTTTGCATGGACAATGACTCATCGGAAAGTTGCCGAATGAGGCGTGGCAGTTCCTGTTTTAACGTCTCTATTAGCGCTTCCTTTTCCTCGTTTGAAGTGGTTCTATTACTGATCATTTTTATTTTATTAAAAGCCTCTTCTGCAAGACATATGAAGTCGAGCCGCTTTTCGCTCGCATGATATTTTTCATGAAACTCAGGCTTCATAGCCACTATTAAAATTTCTAGCAATTGATCTTGAAAATGCTTTTTACTCAGTCTAAAGGTTTGATTTTTAGAATCTTCGTTCCTCATTTTGCTATTCATTTTAACCATTTCAGCGCCAATTTTATTGATTTTCGTGATTTTTTTCATCTTATGCCACTCCCCATCTCTTATATAATTCAACATAGCCACTAAACTTGTCTAACAAAAACAATATCTTACAATTCCATTATATAGAATGACCTGTACGATTTTACGTACAGGTCGATGGGGTCCGGTACTTCCATTTATGATTTCTTCCCAAATCCTTTGACTACTCCCGACTCTGCCTACTATCTAATAAATCCTAAATGACGTTTCCGCCACTTCTGAGCCTTTAATAATGGCATCACGTTGTTCAGAACTATAATCTGCATCTATGTACATATTGATTGCCATGAACGTAAATACCGATCCATTTTTTTCTGCAACTACTGCCGTTTGATAGGATTCTTCACCTTCGTATACAAGTTTATAAGCTTGTGAAGCACCTTCAACCGTTGCTTCGCTGTAGTCCCAACCATCATAAGTGTTGTTAATATAACTCATCAAGTCATCATCCATCAAATAACTAGCAAAAACTCGAACATCTTCGGAGTCGTCTTGATAGAGAATGCCGCCATCACCACTAGGGCTTTCTTCTGCTTCACCCCAATTTTGAGGATACTTAATTTCATATCCATACTTATCATTTTTATAAATACTTAAACTCGTATCAGTTGAAGCTTTTCCAGTAACCGTATTCACTGCTTGCGTTTTATGGTTTTCTTCTAAAAAATTAAAAAAGCTGGTTACCACCAATTGATTTTGAGGCACATCGTTAAATGTTAATGTGTAGAATTCGTACTTTCCACTACCCACGTCTTTATATTGCAGTACTGCCACCACTGGCGTATTCAAATAAGTGACATTGCCCTTTATGGTGACATATCGATTGGCATCTTCTGCAGGATCGTAGAGTTCATAAGTGGGCGCTCCTAGAGCTGAATCTATCAGCTCTCCCATTGTGTAAGACGACCCGTCCATTGTCATGGCTTTAATACTAATGACATCTGCAGACTCAGCAGCACTTAAAATGACACTCTTTGCTTCCTGTTGCTCCGCCAAACTGCACCCCGCTAAATTAAAACCAAGTATTAACATCAGCATAACACTAAAAATTTTACAGATTCTTTTCATTATTCACCAAACTCCTTCTTATCATTTTAAGGTTATTTTTTTCTCCAAAACAACTTTCAATCCATATTTGTTAGTGACCTCTACGATAAATATATTTTCGCCTTTAACCAACTTACTCTGATAATTCCATAATCCCGATTCAGAATAGACTACAGGATTACCATTTACCATCAGTTTTAAATCTCCATCGTTGTCATCAAAAATGCTACCTGAAAACGTAATGTCTTCTGATGTTATTTCAGTCGGCAACTCGACTTGGATGTTTGGTTTAGAGGGATTAAACATTATTTTCCCATCGAAGAAAGTTGATTTTCCTGATTTCATGCTGCTTACTTCAATTTTAATTGGATTTTCGCCTGTTTTTAATGTGAATTCTTTTTCAAAGTTCATGTAACTTAAAGGCACTGACATACCATTAATCATGATTTTTAAAGCATCATAACTTGCCTCATCATAAGGACTCTCAATTTTTCCTTTTAAAATAAATTGTTCTTTTTCAGCCGTGGCCGGAAGGTCTAATAGGATGACAGGCGCTGGCTTATTAAAGACAACTTTTTGTTTTAAAACAGTTACTTTTTTATACGCATTCGTCACTTCAATAGTGAAAATATTTTCACCTTCCATCAATTGACTAACAACTTCAATTTGTCCTAAATAATCTACTGGAACCGTTTTCCCATTAACGCGAACCGCCAAATCTTTTCTAGCGCTATTCTCATCTAATAATTCTGCTCTTAAAGAATAGTTTTGGGTATAAGTGGCATCCTTACTGATTACCTTAATTTCAGTCCCCTGACTTTCAAAAGTGATGGTTTTTGTTATCACATTTTCCTTTCCTTTTGAGTTCACGGTTTTAAACACAAACTTATTGATCCCTTCTTTTAATCCTACTTCAAAGTTTATAGGGGTTCCTTTATAAAAACTTTCTTTCAATTTTCCGTCAATATAAAGTGGCAAACGACTGTCATATTCATCTTCTATGATTAATGAAACACTGGTTGTGTTACGGTTCACTTTTTCAGCAAAATTGATAAAATTAATACTGGGTGCCCCTGGGGAAAAATTGACCGAAATTATTTTTTCAGTGGTTTTACCAGAGCCATTTGTAATTTTAATAACAAAATTATTTGCCCCTTCTTTTAATGCCACATCAGTGGCAAAACTGCCACTACTATTAACTGGAATTTCTTTGTCATTTATGTAACCTTTCAACTCATACAATGAGCCGCCACTTGGGTCTATTATTTTTCCTTTAACGACAAAACTACTTGATTTAGTTTCTGTCGGTAAACCCGCAAGATCAATTTCTGGCGCAGCGGATCTCATTGTAATGGTCTTAATAACTTCTGCTGATTTTCCTATTTTATTGCTGCCCTTTAATGTGATTTTATTCTCTCCTTCAATCAATTTAATAGACTGCTCAAAACTGCCATCTCCAGAAATATAAAGTTCTGTATTATTGATGCTTAGTTTTGGTGAACCATCTATCGAATCCTTGATTGTTCCTTTAAGGGTCACACTTTTTGTCGTGCACGTTTCGCTAAAACCTATCAGTTCGATGACAGGAGCGCCAGCGGTATAGCGCACTTGTTTTTTTGAAGTAATGGTTCTTCCTTGTGGTGTGATTGCCTTGACTTCAAAGCTATAATCGCCCTCACCTTTGCTCAATTCAAAATCTATTTGTCGGTTCTTTCCGGTCATTTCAATCGATTTGTTGTTAATATAAATTTTATTGCCAGCATCAGTCTCAATCTCCATTGTTACAACCGGTGTATTGGTTTGCTCCGTCAAATTGACGATTAGAGCGCTTCCTGCATTGGCTGATTGACTTGATGTTTTGATGGCTTTAAAAATAAGACTTGCAACGCTTGCCCTGTTAATTGGTTTATCACCTTCAAAACTTCCATTTGGGTTTCCCGAAATCAATTTATAATACACGCCAGCCGCTACTTCTTTGTATAACCCTGGACTAATGGTTGCGACATCATAAAACTGACTCTCCAAATAATTTTCAGGATCAATGTCCATCACTTCAAGCTTCATCACTTTAACCATTGCCACCGCAACATCTTCTCTCAGAGCTGCGCCGCCAGGATTAAACCGTGCTTTTCCAGATGCAACTTGATAGCCTGTTAAATAGTCTTTCGCTGCTTCGATATAACCATAGGACCATCTGCTTGCATCTACATCTTTAAAAGAAGACACCTCTGGCTTTATAACCTCTAAGTCAAATGCATTACATACCATGACTGCAAATTCCTCTCTGGACACTGTTAGGTTAGGTCTAAACGTCC
This sequence comes from Eubacteriales bacterium, assembly GCA_043770095.1. Lineage (GTDB taxonomy): Bacteria > Bacillota > Clostridia > Peptostreptococcales > Acidaminobacteraceae > JBGSUZ01. Next base: position 113,730 of record JAYVIR010000083.1, on the reverse strand, counting down.
CATCCGGATAACCCTTGATCACCCCTTCGGAAAGCATGCCGTTAATTGCCTCATTGGCCCAAAAATTTATGCTGATGTCTTTGAAGGCTTTACTGTCGCTCGTTTGACCATATCCCTCAATCATTCCAATTTGTATGGAAAGAACTATTGAGAGCAATAATGCCGTCGTTCTTTTAACACTGTTTTTTCTCATAAAAAAATCACCTCATCTAATTTGATAAGGTGATTCTATTACTGCAATCGGCAATATAAGATACATTACGAAAAATCGGCAATTTATTTGTAATAAAATTGCATCTGCATTATATGTTCAAGTACACTACTTTTAAGCCAATCGCCCTCCAGTACTTTTACATAAGAACCCATTCCTAATACCCAAGAGGTTAATTCCGGGCCAATGCTAAACGTCCCTTTTACAATTACACTTTCATCATCTAACTGCTCCACTGTTTGATCTGAAACCCATAAACGCTCTTGAATAACAGTTGATAACGGCGGATATACGTGCAGTGTGATTGCCTGTTTCTGCGCACTAAAGGCGCCAATATTATTTTTCAAATCATCCTGCGCACTATAGCTTTCCAAAAGCGTTTTCATCATTTTTTTCTGTGAGGAAGTCGCCGTTTGAATGTTTAGCTGAGTCACACGCGCCAATTTATAGCGTTTTTGACTCTTATCAATTAAACACCAAGCGTCCATGTATAAATTGGACTGGATGTAAAGTATTCCAAGCGGTATGACAAGACGCTCATTTTCATTATAAGCATTATTATTAATGCTATTATAATGCATTCTGATAATATTGGTTTCCCCAACCGCGTGTAGTACCAGTTCTTTCCACTTTGTTTCTTGTTCAATCATCGGTCGTTCGCCGACATGATTCAAATACGGAATTTCAATTATGGATAATTCTTTTTCTGAAGCGTTCTCCATAATTTTTTTCAACTTATGACAACCTGTTTCAAAAGTTTTTGTCATCAATGTTGGGTCATCTTTGGCATGTTCATATACCATTTGAACCGCATGCTTCTCATCTTCTGCTAAACGATATTGAAATTTGACCCTCGGACTATTAATCATTTTGATCCCAAAGCCAGACTTGCGCTCTAACAAAATACCCTCCGTCTCAAGAACAGAAAGATAGCTGGTTAACGTTCTTAAAGAAATACCCAGAGTTCTGGTAATTTTCTCTCTGCTGACAAAGGTTTCTCCATCTGATAATAGATCCAATAGTTTCAGCACTGTTTGAAGTGAATTTGTTTTTGGCGCTCGATTTAATTTAATATCTTGCTCAGAAGATGATTTCATGAGGTTCCCCTTTGGGTAATCAATATTTTTATGCTCTAACCGTTTGCAAAACCATATCCTCAGCAGAATGGAATCCACTATAGAGTGTGTCGGGATCTGTATGTAACTTATATTCCCATACTAGTGCCCACACGCCAAATGTAATCAGTGATAGTCCTAAGTAAAGCGGAAAATTTCTGTTTTTCTGAGGATTAACCGTAAAACTGATTGGATATTTAATAATCTCTGCTTTCATCCAGATGCGGCTAAGTCTTTCATCAAATTCGGCTTCAAATAGCTGTAATTCATTCCCAGCCTTGTTTTGTTTGTACAATCTCACGAATCCCCATAGTCCGAAAGTTACCAATGTTAACAACAAGGTTAACCCCGCATTGATCTCTTTGTTTTTCCAAAATTGTTCCTCATAAAATTTTTTAAGATCCCGTGCTTCACTAATCAAACTTTCATCTTTGTTCAGCTCTATCATTTTACGTTCTGCGATATCCGCTACAGCCTGATAGTAGGGTCTTTTTCTTTGAATGAATTTGTCGATACGACCAATTTGCTTAAAAAACATAATGATGCCGTAAATGCCTAATGTCAAAAAATTAAGAAGCAGAATATACAGCCAAAAGTTAGTGAGTGGCACATCAACACCATTTCTGTCTTTAATACTTTTTTCGATTTGATTAACACTTTGATACATACGCAATTCCTCCTCAAAATAGACTAAGTTGTTTTTCCAAGCTTAGTCTATTTTTCTAATCGGAAGAATAAGGTACATTGAGGAAAATTTTTTTTATTTTATTGAAAATTCTTTTGCTAGATATCCAACATTCCTCATAATATTTTCAACGGATTGATTGACAAATTCAACAAAATTTTTCTCATCGAATAAATTTAAATATTCCGCATCTAATTCCTTAAAACTTGGTGATTCCTGATTCTCACCACTTGGTAGGTATTCCCAACAAATCCACCATCCATCAACTTCCGGTTCGCACTCTGGCAATATCGCTTTTATTTCTTCTGTATTTAATTGTTCCCCGGTCTTTTTCCCATTTTGAGGCGTACAAAAACCACCGTATATTAAGTTATCAATCTCCACTCTCAACCATAATTGAACACCATTATTCCCAATTGACCCACAATCATAACTAACTCCCGGAAATGACGAACTTTTTCTTTCATAATATTGATTCACCAATTGATAATCATTATATTCATAATCATATTCATTATTAAGCTTCTTCCAAGGCAATGCCTCTTCAATGGCAGTTAGCAACTTTTTAATCATTTCAATCTTACATTGTTTTAGAGAACTCTCAATTTCCAACGCAGCTTGCATATGTTCTTTTGAAGCCGATAAAAGTTTTATCATTTCCATTTCTTTACCTTCCTCCATTTGATTTGTGAGTTTTCTAATCGTTCCAATCAATTGAAATAATACTTCTCTAATTGATGCAATTCTTATCGTTTCAGGCACCTCAAGACACTTATTTAACCAAGTTAGAATATCTGCCTGAAATGAAATCAATGTAATGTTTTCATAACTTACCAAAGCACCAAATTCGTCATAAGCAGCGACCAATTCAAAGGCACTTTCAGGCGATGGTAGGTTTCCTGATAGCGTCAAATAGTACACCTCAGAATTTTTAGCAACTTTTTTATAATCATAACACTGCTTGCTTTGATCTCCTGCGTAAATCTTAACTTCAATTGGGATGAGTCTAGTCGCAGTTTCTATCACTAGATCAATACGCCTATCCTCTGAAATTCTATATTCTCTATGAACTTTTGCCCTTGCCAGTTCATAATCTGACATTTCGATTTTCAAAACGTGGTTCATGAATAATTTTAAATAGACGAAGCCTTGACAATGGCTCCCTTCAGGATTTAGAAATTCATGCAACACTCGACAAATTGTCACCTCATTTGACTCAATGTTGGCAATTTCAAATATGTTAAAATAGCCGCCAGTTTTCTTGTATATCTCGTCATAGCGTTTGGAAATTGCGGTGATTTGCGATAATAGCAATTCTAAATTCATGTTTTGCACCTCCAATGACTGTCTTCCAAATTTTCCAATGTTATAAATTTCGACACAGTTGTACCAATATCCTTCACAAGATTGGCAGTATGTGCAAATTTTTCACATACTGCTTCTTCAATCTATTCAACACCCTCAAAATTTAAATTTTGAAACTTCATCAATTGGATCATCTGATGTAGATTTAAACAGATTAGTCTGCGTTGAATCATCGACGTAAAAATGTCCATTTTTGAACCTCACATAGTATTCTCCAACTATTAAGTAGCGGTCGGCCCATGTACCTAAGTCGCCTTCCAACCTAGATTTCAAACCTCGTCGATTTAATACGACTTGCAATGCATCAAGAAACACTTCATGATTAAAGCCATTTGAGGACTTATTAGGTATAATGAACAATTTTTCGCTAGTTTCGCGTATCCGTAAATGTGAGGTACTCATGATAGCAAATAGTCCTGGAAACTCAACAAAGCAATACCTCCAGTCGAATCTCGGAATGACTGCATTTGATACAATAGTTTCTAACTGAATTTTAATATCATCTGTAGTGTTTAATGCATCAAGCAGTTGCTTAACGATTTCACCATGGTTTGAAAATAGACGTTTCAAACTCGGTGTGCTACCTGCTTCGCCAGGGTCATCAACGCAAAATGTTTTGTATCCGCTTACCGGCAAAGTATAGTCTCCGAATGTGAGTAATGCTCTTCGCAGTAAATGTCCGTGTTTAGGTTTTGTTTTGTCAAATATTGCAGATGTTTTATCCCAGTACTGCACAAATGAATCCAAATCATAGTTCCCTTCGCTGTCTTTCGAATAGTATAGGGCAGATCGAATTTGTCCGCAAAAATAAGGGTGTTGCTCGGCTTTATATATTACCTCAGCAAAGTCGTTGCACTTCAAAATTATTTGTGCCTTATTTTGTTCTTCTTCTATTTGATCTTGAGAGAAGCCTGTAACGTTACCCTTTTGTGAGAAATACTCAAGTAAACTGCCCCAATTGTCCGCAAGTTTATTAATCCCATCGATTGCACGACCATATAAAGTCATTGTGTCAATCGGGGAATTGGTTGTTAAATTTCGGATAATCCGAATCCAGTGTTCTAATGAGCCATCATCAAGGCCTTTTGCCAAATATATATGTGTGGCTACAGCATGAAACAAGACTCTGTCTTGATATGTCCTTTTTTCTGTTAATGCGTTGAATACAAGCTCGTGTACCACCTTGCAATCTGGATTATCACATAGAAAATTTAACAAATAGAACGCTGTTTCAAATACTTCGGCTTCAATCTTCTCATACTCAAGTACATTCGACCAATTGCTATCAGTCTCACATATTCCCTTGTTCATTAGGAGTCCGCCAAAAAAAGTCAGATAAGTTATGTCAAAATTATCCTTATGAGTAGACCAAAAAAGATCAGTCTATTCGCAATCAAAGTACCGCTCAAATTCATCTGTAAAATCTAGATTAAGGCTTTGAAGCCTCCCTATCAGGCGCGCCTTGAAGTTCTCAAATGGCGTGAGAGGCTTTCCTCGCGCATTCAGTTTTATATATAAACTGTCTTCCATACCAAGGTCTTTCATTTCTAGGAATTTAAAAATGATTGGCTTAAAGCCCTCATCGGACAGGCACTGGGCAAGGTTATCTACATCTTTGAAAACAGTCTTAATGTCATCGAGCATCGTATGCATGGATTGTATTGTAGGGTCATATTTCCAACCCGAAATAAACCACTCAGAGTCACTTATTTCTTTGGAAGGTGACAGGGCAGATGTGAATACAGCCGCACGATTCTCACTCAATTTTTCTATAAAGTCGCGTGAACTGGTGCGCGTTTCGTAAGTGAATTTACGAAAGAGTTTAGTTTTGGAATCATCATCATGAAAAGCATAAAGGTGCAGGAGAAAAAGAGTCGTCAGTCTTTGCTTTCCATCAATAGGTATAAATTTACAATTTCCTTTTTCCGATGATTCACAACCCGTTTTGAGACCTATGCCGTTATCAATAGATATGAATTTATCACTTTCCACTTTACCATACACGAAGTTGAGATCGAGTGGCGGCGTTTTACGCTCGATAGCTGACTTCATATCTTCCAGAAGATTACGACGTACCATTTTCGTATGGTCGTCTTGCCTACCCTGAGCATAGTCACGCTGAACAATAGGCACTTCAACCTTATATGCCTCAAGTAATTCGAACAATGTCTCAATCGGTTTTACTTTCATTTTGAAAACCTCCCATCAAAAAAGATTTTAGCATCTTATCCATTGCAGTAATGTAGTCTGCCTTATCTTCGTTTCCCCAGATTTCCATATTGCTTAGATTTTTGGAGTACACCTTTAGGAAGATGTTTTTTGTGCTTAATGGCACAAACAATCCCTTTGACTCACGTTCGATTATAATTTTACGTTTTTTTTCAAAAGGTGCATCTTTATAGCTACGATTTGTCTGCTCATCAAGTAGTGTCAAATTGCCAATACTATCATCTGCTTCATCGGTTTCATCTGCTGTCGCATGAATGTGTTCAATATCCCACTTTAATCGATCTCCCGTTTCACCCTTATAAATGTCAAATGGGAAACGGTACTGCTTTTCACTTTTACAAACCAGTGTTGCAATGTTGAACAGCAGCAGCAGTTTTCGGATTTTCACACGCTCTTTGGCGTTGTCATATGTGATTGCTGATAGATCATATTTACCAGTTACCCGTTCTGCCTTTTCAAGCAAGGCTTTCATAACATCACTTTTGCGCTTTCCACGCGTAAGTGCGAAAATCTCAGAAATCTTTACTCCTGACGATATAAGATATCCTATTATATGGTACTTGTTTAAATCTGCATACCAATCTCGGATCTCGGCGTATAATTTTTCAACTTCACTCCATAACGCTTTCACAAACGTCTCACTGTCTTGCGTTATATTTAGCGCCGCTGAAAAAACTAAGAATGGAAAGTAATTTTGATTGATGGGTATTGGGGAAGGTAGCTTGGCGTTTTGTTCATTAGCCAATAACTCAAAAAGCATATCAATACGCGTGCCGCTTTGTTCTTTTTCGTTAAGGAAATACCAGAAGGAATCGTCCCGCAGACTCTGCTCAATTCTATCCCAAGCTACAGATATTTCGGTTTGTCTCTTATTTATATCCGTACTAAAATTGCTTTTGTTTAATAGCAAAGCTTTTATTAACTCTGCATTCGTCAGTGGTATTTTCCCTAAGTTTACTTTTGTAAACATAACGATAGGATCACTCTTTGCAGGTATTTCGTACCAGATAAAAAACACAGATTCTATGAAACGCTTGAAAATGTCATTAATTGCTATATATCTATTTTTATGCCCATCAAGCCAACTGTTAATATGCGAATGTCAATAAAATAGTAGACCACGCGATGGAAAAAAAGTAGACCACCTGTGATGAGAGAAAAGTATACCACTTCACCAAAAATGATGAGAAAATAGTATACCACTCTAGGTCTAATGAATAAATTCAATGATTTTATGCTGAAGTCCTTCTGTTGTAATGATTTGGATCACTTAACATCATTCTTCTTTCCTACAAGTTTTGTCTGAAGCAGCCGGTAGGAATCTTCAACGTTCATGTCCAATATGTGAGATTTAAAGGTTAGTCGGTCAATCAACGCCGTCACCATAATCTCATTTTCAAATAACTGAGTCCAGTTCGAAAACTCAAGATTTGTATTCACAATGATGCTACTGCGCTCTGAACGCTCCGAAATCACTTGAAATAGAAGCTCTGATTGATGGCGATTAAATGTTAAATAGGATAATTCATCAATGATTAAAAGGTCTACTTTTGATAGTGTTCTCTCAAACTTAGAAAGTCGATTGATCTGTAATGCTTCTGTAAGCTCATTTGCCAAGTTAGCTGCGGTATAAAATTTAACGTTGAAACCTGCGCTGCAAGCTTTTAATCCTAATCCGATGGATAGATGCGTTTTCCCAGATCCGGGGTTTCCAATCATGACAATATTTTGTCTTTTCTTTACGAAATCACAAGCTGCAAGTTCCGTAATACAAGCATTTGAAACGTGTTCAAGTCGTGTATAGTCAAACTCATCAATACTTTTGTAAAAAGGAAATTTGGCAGCTTTAAGTTTTCGTTTTTGTTGATTTTCCTGACGAATATCAATCTCTGTTTTCATGAGTTTACTTAAAAAATGCTCATAACTTTCTCCAGTTTCAAGCTGGCGAATAACGTCTTCATAGCGTTTGAAAGACTGCATTTTGAGTTGATTCGCTTGTAATTTGATAATTTCCTTTGTTGGATTGATCATATTCATAGCGCCATTTCCCCCCTCAATAATTCATCATATTTAGATAATCCGGTGTTTTTCACTTTGATTTCATTAGCAAGTGACAAAGGTTTTATCTTATCATTGGGGGCAATATAAGCCATGAGCAGCGCCGTCTTGAAGGGTTTGCCAGGAACCAGCTCTTTAGAGGCCTTTAAGACCTTCTCCTGACCATAATCAATACATAAACGCAGTAACTTAACCATTTCTTTTGGCTCCAACAGGCACTTGCCTAGTTCCATAAGCTCTGGGTTTAAGTTTTGCTTAACTGGTTTTGCATTAAAAACGCTACGTGGTCTTTTTTCAATCAGATCGATATAATGCTCGATTTTATAGTTTACATCATTTTTCTCATATGAGCGTGGATAGACTGCAATTTCAATGTTTCGATAGTAAAATTTAACCCAGTTTCCATATCCCTTTACGGTCACAGATTTACCAACAAATCTAAAGGGAACAGAATATTTGTTGGTATCAAAACGAACTACGGAGAATTCATCCACAAGTGAAGTTAAGCTACGACTTGTATCAAAACGATATTCGGGAAGAGGGATAAATCTAGGTTTTTCAACATCTACCATTTGACCAACCGTAAGTTTTCGTCCTTTAATAAGATGCTTTCGATATTTAAGGCATTTTGCATGAAGCACTTCATTGAGTAGGTCAAGTGTTTGAACACGAGGTACTGGAACCAAAACATTACGTCTAATAAATCCCACTAGTCCTTCAACCAAGCCTTTTTCGTGCCCTGAAGCGATGTTGCAAAATTCGGTTTTGAAAGCATGATGTGCTGCAAAAGCTTTATAGTTGTCTTGAACTTTTGCAAAGACGCCAAAACCTTCTTTAACAGCGACTCTTGCATTATCAAATATTATTTTAGTAGGTGTGCCACCAAAGTAATCTAATCCATCCGAAAGGCCTTCTAAGAAGCTTTCTTCATTTTGGCGATAGAAAGCTTTGACAAAAATATCCGCACTATAGCACTGCCTCATACAGAAGAGATTCAATTTTGTTTTTTTGCCATTAAGGTAAATAGTGGCTTCGCCCCAATCGATCTGAATTGCTTCTGCAGGATCATAACTAAGTGGGATAAAAGACTTCGGTAATTTTTTCTTAAGTTCTGCAACGATTGGGCGCAAGGTCGATTCACCGCCAAGGAAGCCATGCTCTTCAACCAATCGGTCGTAGATTCTTCGTGAAGTATGCTTTTGTTTTTTTATATTTTCGGATTCATCTTCAGCAATGCAAGCTTTGATAAATTTTTCAACTTCTTCAGTAATAACATATGATGTGCGTCCGCTAGTACCAGCTCTTTGCCAAGGCACAGCAGAGCCTTCTAAATATTTTTTAACCGTTGTACGTGAAATTCCAAGAATAAGAGCAATTTGACGCTGAGATTTACCTTCTTGTTCATGAAAGAATCTAATTTTCTCATAAATTTCCACCTCAATAATCATCCTTTCTGAACCTCCCATAAACCTAATGTCATTGACATAAGTCTATAGGAATTTGGGTTGAGGTGGTCTACTATTCTTTCATCATTTATGTATTTATTGGTCTACTATTATTCTAGCGTTTATAGTTAATAGTCTCCCTCGCAGTTGTGATGTGAAAGTAATCAATATTATCATTGTTGATCTCACCTTTTGGAAGTAGTTCAGACAAAAACTGTTGACTTTTTTTTCTTGTTTCAAACTCCAGTTCAAACGGCAAATACTCTGTTTTTTCCTCCGCTATTTTCATGAAAATGTAAATGGTCGTGAGACGTTGTTGTCCGTCAACGACCTCAAATGAACCGTCAGCGCGGCGTTTTACAATCAACGGCTGAATGCAGTAACGCTTATCACCTTCAGTCGAAAATCCATGTATATCATCAAGCAAGGCGGTTACCTCATGTTTTGTCCAGCGGTACCCACGCTGGTATGAGGGAACGAAAAATAGTTGATCTTTTAAGTCACCAATGGTTTTTGTTATAATAGACATATTTTTTCCTCCCAACATTGAATAATCATAGTTGAATGATGGTTGATCTTAGCTTTAATGATCGGACACGATGATCATACTTCCATTATATAAAAAGACCTGTACAAAAGTACGTACAGGTCTCTTCCAAATCACTTATACACTTCAGACAAGGCTAATAATCCACTTCTCATCTCTTCTCGAAGTGAAGCCGGCTCCATAATTTCAACTTTTGAACCAAACATGAACAGCCACGCAAGGAAGGTCTGCTCAGCAACTACATCGATTGAGAGCATAAAATGATCTTCTTTCCGACCTGTGATTCTGACGTCTTTTCCGAAACGATCGACCACCACGTTGATCAAGGAGTTATGAAACCTCAGTTTTGCCTTCACCGTCTCACCGCTGTACATGCCAAAACTCTTTTTCATATAGGCTGCCAAATTAAAGTCCTTCATCTCATCTGTGTAACTACGAGGGCTGTTAAGCACTTCAATCGACTCCATTCGGTCCACCCTAAAATTGCTCACATCCTGATATTTCTCGTAATAGGCAACCACGTAGTAATTGTCGTCCGCCCATGTGAGAGCAAAAGGGCTCGCCAAATAACGTTCGCCTTCTTTTCTAAAGGTCTTTTCTAGGTTAAGGTTGTAGTCAAAATACTTGAAACTCATTTGCTTGTTTTCACGAATCGCCTGATGGATGATGTCCACATTGTAGTAAATGCCTTCGTTCATCGTCTTCACCCGATCCGACACGAACACTTGTCGGTGCAAACCTTTGGCCTCATGAACACTGGTTAGCTTCTCCAGTTTTCTTATGAGCTCGTTGCTCTTTTTGTGAGTGATAAATTTAGATGATTGCACTGCATCTACTAGCAGCTTCAGCTCTGGCACCTCAAAATCACGGCTCCCGACAAAGTAAAAATTAGACTGCGCTTTCTTGCAAACGATGTCCATGCCAAAGGTTTGCAACAGTTCGATATCCGTATATATGGCTTTTCGCTCAGCAGAAATGTCGTATTGTTTGAGCGCCTCAATCAAGTCATTAACTGACATCTGATGGTCTTCATCCGTCTTTTCTAGGAGTATTTGCATGAGGTAGAGGAGCTTTAGTTTGGTTGTTGGGGTATGAGACATGAGTGGCGGAGCCTCCGTGGGGTATGTATTTAGAAGGTGATGACGTATAAATGCTTATTTTTCACTTTTTAGATATTTTTTCATAACTTTATCGAAATTAGAAATATAGTCATTGTCTTGTTTGATTCTGAATTTTTCATACTCACCATCAGCCTTCTTCATCGCAGAATCATGACTAATTTTACCGGCATCTTTGAGGACATCCTGACGATTAAACTTTAGAAAATCATCTGTAATAGCTATCCAATCCTTCATAGTCATCATTTGACCACTTAAAGCTTGAAACTCAGCATAATCAATATACATTCTAACGATACGGTTGAGTCTATCAAGTTCCTTTTCATTAAGGTAGTTCTTTGCCACTTTGATATCACTTTTAATAATTTTAGCTTCATATAAATATTTGTTTGCCAAAATCATTTCCGTTTTTTAAGCATCTCATCATTTAAAACAAAGCCTTTGAGAATATATTCTTTTAATTTTTGTGTCGCCCAAATTTTAAATTTAGTGGTTTTTTAGAGTCTACACAGTAACCAGATGCGATGATGGCATCGAGATTGTAGAATTCTACATTCCTTTTGATGTTTCTCCGCTCTCATTTTGAACTATTTCCTTTATGTAAACAGTTGAATCTTTATCGAGTGTGAATATTTCACCGTGGTGGATCTACCAATTGATGGCTCTATTAGAAGATATTATTCATTTTGGGATAAGTAGCTTATATACGCGGAGTTTCTCATTGTAAAATGATAATTGGATTGGACAGTGGACAGATACCGGTTGGTATCTAAACAGTAAAAAACAGAACTCATCCATAATAAAAACAAACCAAATCTACTGTTTTAAAAATGAATGAAAACCCATAAATGATTTTACTCCTAATAAATACTAATTTTTTTAAATATATTTGCAATTAAGTTTATGTCACTTGCATTTTCAGCGAGTAAGTAATTAATAGATTCTGAATTACCTTTGACAATTTGATTTATCTCTTGATCATTAAAACCCTTAAGCTTTAATAATTCTATTGGTGACAATTCTACTAACTTTAAGGGAGTATTAATTATCTCATCAGTACAATCAATTTCCAAATTAATGGTTATTTGATTCGAAACACATTTAAGCATAATATTTACGATAATAGGAGACAGATACTCATACAATATCACACAATTTGAATTTTCAGTAAATGGATACATTAACGCAGAATCTTGATTTTCTAAAATATAATTGTATTTTGACAAGTTTGCGTGAGATAGAATATTTCTTATTTTCCTTATCCCAAATTGTTTATTATTCAGAAAATCACTCTCATAATTATTAATCAAGTTATTATCTTGAGCCTTAGTAATTAATTCAAAAAAATTACTATCAAAGTCATTAATTGCATTTTTCAGTACTGACTCAAGTATGTTAAATAATAAAATCAGGCTAGCAAATCCATGACCGTCGTTATTAATGCTTTCACAATCGAACATCAAATTTCCATGGTATTTTGAATATTGATAGAGATAATCAATTGCTTTGTATTTATTTAGAACCACCTTTCACCTCTTAAAATTTTACGTCTATTAGCAATAAAAAAATATTTTTTTACCCTTCATGAATTACTTTATCATAGATTTTTAGTATCTCTATACAGTTTTCAAAATAGAGATTGACACTTCTTATACTTGGAGTAGGTTTACCACCATGTGCAAATGAATTTCTCAATTCATTTAGATTTTCCATAGCTTCAAGAATTGAATCCTTATTTCTCATATTTCCAATTTCTTTTTTAAATTTTTTGCACCAATCATCATCAAATTTCTTCAAAGTGCTAATAAGGTTTGAATAACTTGGATTTTTTGAACTTTTCGAAATTTCCATTTCAAGATAATTGTTGATTTTTTCATTATTTATACTATCAAAACTATCAACAATTATTTTCTTGTATGAAACTTCAAGTACTCCTGTAGCTCTAATTATGGCATATAAAATCAAAAATCTATTTCTTGAATCAAATACATCTTTATCTATTAAAGTCTCCAAATCTCGTAATTCCGTTAAACACTCAGAAAGACTGATATGCACAGATTTATTGTTCATAACAAACTCCATATAATTTCTCAATGGCTAATTTTATTCGCCCTCTAATACTTTCAAGATTTGTTGTTCTTTGACTAATAAAATTAATAAACTCTTTATCTTTAAGTAATTCAACTCTTTTTTCTTCTAATCCTTCACTTGAAAAAGTTAATTCGTTTTCAAGTACATAATCTGTAGCAATCATGATAGCATCAAATATTGTAGGATGAAATCTCTCAACATAGATTTCATCAACTCTTGTTGAGAGATTATGAAATGCATTTAAGCCGATATTCTCATAAATAAAATCTATCGTTCTAATAAATCTTTTTTTATGAGTATCTAAAACCGCATCCTCTTTATTTGCTTCACTACCCATAAAATCATTAAGGAATTTTTTAAGTGATATTTGAGATGCGTCTGAAGTCTTTATTTCATCAGAACTCAATGCTTCAAATCTCAAAATATACTCAATATCCTGCATTCTCACATCAGGTTCATCTAACTTATAAAACCATCTCCACTTATCATATTCATTCAATTTAATTAGCAAATCATTATAAGATCCTTGATAAATACAATTTCTAATTTCTTGAGGTTTTAATGGTTTACCTGTAGTGTTAATCCTTTCGAATATTTGATATAGACTCGAAGAGTCCCCACTTGGCGATTTTTGATCAAATATTATAGCATGAATTGTTGTTGATTTTATTCTTTTTTGTTCATCTTTTGTTAATTCAGAAAATGCTCTCCCTCTCCATTTGCTATTGATTTGCTTTGAGTTTGAAAGTTTAAAAACTTTATTATCTCCAGAAAAAATACCGGTCTTTACAAATTGATAAACTGCCATAATACGTTGATATCCATCAACAATCAACTTATCTTCGTTTTGTTTTGCTAAAAAAATACTTGGCACAGGTAATCCTAATAATATAGATTCAATAAATCTGCTTGCTTCAACTTTTGTCCAAACAAATTTTCTTTGTAATTCAGGTTTTAGTAATTCATCATCATCATACATGCTTATAAGTTCTCTAAATGAAAGATCTGCACCCCACGAAACAATCTCATATGGTTCATCATTATCTTCCAGATTATCTTCATTTTCTGCTTCAATCAGGGTATCAATTTGATAATCAATATTTTCATTTAGTCTAAATTTTTCATAATCTTCCAATGATGATGGTAATATTTTAAATTCAAATTCATCAACTTTTATCACATTCACACTATATATTCCTTTTGCCTCTAAATCATCAATCTTAAGTAATTCACCTTCAACTATTCCCAACACATCCCTCAATATCCACTTTCCGAGTTCTTTGTTAGGATACGTCATCAATGCCTTACCACCTTGCTGACATATTTTCGCAACTAATATTTTTTCATCAGGTAAAATTAAATTGAATGAAACATCTCTATCAGGAAAAAATTCAGGGTGTAATCTATGAATAGTACTTGGCACGGTAATATATACTTCATCACAATCACGAGTTCTTCCTGATGCATTCCACAAGTTTAAACCTGATTTTAAAGGCACATGTAGGCCTCCAACTTCTGAAAATAATGGTAGATAAATGTTTGTAGGCATAATCCCTCCTATAATTTTTCCAAAATAATTTATTAGAAAATTTCTCTGTGCAGATAACCACATAGTGCTCTACAGTCGACAGTCATTAGTACTTCACATAACTTTTACTATCATAATCTAGTATCTGAGTGTTTTATACATCTTCATCTAAATCGATTTTTCTGAAATTTTCATACGTCCCAATTTCAGAAAAATCGATTGAATAGTCTAATTCTCCATGTTTTCTGAAAATAACACTGTCAACACCAAAAATTTCAAGCATTTCATAGGTTATTAAACTGCCTTCACTAATCTCAAACACTTTTCTTAATAACCATTCACCTAAAATTCTATTTGGATTGCTCATAATAGCTTTACCATCAGCTTGACAAACTTTCGCTGGTATTACTAATCCATCAGGTAATTTAAGATTAAACACCTTATCTCTTGGAGGAAAAAAACCAGCAGTGATTTCTCTATCTTCGGCTGGGTATGGAATATAAATTTCATTTGGATTCCTTTTTCTACCTCTAGCATTCCATTGGTTTAAACCACTTTTCTCAAATACCATTTTCGTTCCATCCGATCCAGTTGAATATAGTCTTAAGCAAATTTTATTACTTTCGATTTCTTGTTCTATCTGCTGTATATCTTCCAATTCTGGATAATTAGTTTCTCGAAGTTGTATAAGATAATCATACGGATCATGCATTATTTCTACTTCAAACTCTTCTAGAATCTCAATATCTTTAAATATCATATATAACGTGTTTTTTGCTGTGCTAAAATGATACTCATGCCTTTGATCTGTAAAGTAAGTATTATTATTATTTCCTCTATCTAAAATAACAGATATGTTTTCAATGTTGATTTCTTCGAATGGATATTCAAAAATTTGCATTGCACCAGGAACCCTTTTCACGACATGATAAATCATTCTTTCAATATCATACATGTTTTTTGTAACACGCAATCTTTCATTACGATACTCAGCTATTTTTTTAGCAAGCAATAATCCATCCATGTTGTTGTAACTATGCCTTAATTTGCCGAATTCAGCAATCTTTTGATCATCGCGACCAACCCATGTTTTTAAACCCACACCTATTCCATTTTTTTTAGCATCAGCGGAACAATCAACTCTCGCTAGATTAGTAGCTTCAAAATATTTACAAAAAATATTTTCATGTGCTCTATAGGGCAAGTAGGGTGCGTCATTCTCAGAAAACAGCCTTGTCATATTTCCTATGATAGTTAGCATTACCTTATATTGCTCTCTTTGAGTTGATACTTGGTTTAAATAAAACATGATCAATATGTCTCCTTTATAGTTCTTTTTCAATATAATCTTTGCTATTTATAAAAAATTAATCTAGTTGTTCGCTTAATTCCTTAACTACTCTTGAGAATATTTTAACTTTTGCGTCTATTATTATCCATTGCCAGCCGTTACGAATAATAATAATATATTTTGCTAATACCAAATCAAGCTTATCGAAAACCTTTTGTCATTTACTCAAAATCAAAAGCCACCTTTATTCAAATATGATTTTACTTTAAATTAATAAATGTATTTTTATTCCTTGTTTGCGGCATATTTTTTCCAATTTTCAAAAAAATATCAGGCAAATGAATTCCGTCCCGACTCCCCGAAAATTGACCACTCAAGTAAACTAAGAATAGATTCATTTAGCGTTAAATTCATTAATTATAGAAGCACTCATTACCATATTATAACATCATGGTGTTTTAATAGGAAGCACATATTACACCGTATATCAGTGTAAATCAATTCTGTGCATTGTAAAGGATAAGGATTGGCCCCTTGCATTGAGGCACTACTGTGAGCAAAAGACATGATAGTGAGCGGTAAGGAAAAGGATAGCCAAACTACTCAGGTGCGTGTCATGGAACTGAACGAAAAAAAAGATCCAACTGATGTACCAAGAGTAAAACCAATTCTATCAAAACCAGAATGAGTCAGAAGCTCTGAGATAAGTTGGGGCAAACTAATGCCTTTACTGCTCAGATGGTAGAACAGTATGAATGCTACAGCAACACGACATAGACTTTTTTTAAGAATTGAACCTTGTTTGTTCTTGGTGCTAGGTTAAAATTTAAGTGATAACTCCACAAGAATAAAAGTATTGACACAATATATAGGTAGAGAGAAAACCTTTAAGTGGGCTAAAGCAAACAATGGTGCGCAGGTGCAGACTGGTTTAGTCTCGAAGTATATGAGCTTGCCTAAAATAAAATCTCTATACACTATGAAATCGCATGGCATCAGAAAGTTTATTTGCCAAGTCTGGTTAGGGCTGTAGAAATTCTGAAGAAGACAGGCGTAACCAGACTACCCAACTATAGTTGATCGCATTGCGCAAATGCCATTTAGACTATATTTAGAGCTTGATTTGGAAAACCTATCTACCGGAAGGTACATCTACACTGTTTCCATATTCTATATGCCTTCCAGAGCGGAGAGTGTTCATCATTACCTGCGAAGAACCCAACTCGCACGGCCTCGCATAACAAGCATTTTTTACACTATTGGCAGTGTTCACTTGATGTTATGACCTTCACAGCAGGCCACCAACTCACTTATCACCCCGCATTAGTGCGACTCACGCGCAAAAAAAAAGAGCTAAACAGCTCTTTTTTTCGATTTACTTTTAGACATAGCACTCATAATTAGCGTTGCAATCAACTCAACTACTGGAACAACGACAGAATTTCCGGCTTGCTTATAGAGTCTAGTATTGGATAAATGCTCTGGTAATTTATATGTTTCAGGATACCCTTGCAGGTTAAAACACTCTCTAGGAGTAAGCTTTCTAATGCCATGTTTTGCTTTAATTAGAGGTACATTATGACCACCTGTGCCCATATTTGCTGTTAACGTAGGACAAACTTTGGACTTATTTTCACGAACATAAACACGTCTCCATTGGTATGTAGTTTCATTATTAACGACATTCTCTTTCAACTGATTATAAAATCCACAACCATCTTCTGTATAGTAGTATTTCATATCAACTTTTTCTTCATAATGGATGAAATCTTTCAGTTCCGTTAGTAGTGCTTGGGGTTGAGGAAACTCAAAACTATGGTAGCTCTCTTCATCCCTAAATGCAACTATATAAATTCTCTCACGGTTCTGTGGAATATTGCCATACTCGCTTGAATTTAAAATTTTATGTTTCACATAATAACCATTAGCCTCTAAGGCTTCTAAAATTATTCTAAAAGTCTTACCTCTGTCATGCCCAACAAGATTTTTAACGTTTTCTAAAAATAGAACCGGTGGTAATTTCTCTTCAATAATTTTCATTAAATCAAAAAATAAATTTCCTCTTTCATCGCTAAAACCTTTTCGATATCCGGCCACGCTAAAAGCTTGGCACGGGAATCCTGCAAGAAGAATTTCAGAATCAGGTACATCCGTTAGATCTATGGCTCTAATGTCTTCCACAATCAATTTGTTATTAAAATTTGCCCTATATGTTTGTGCAGCGTACTCATCAATTTCATTAGCCCAAACACAATTAAAACCTGCATTTTCAAATGCTAAATCTATTCCTCCGACACCTGCAAAAAAACTTACTGCTCTCATATTTCTTCAACTCCTTCAAAAGCGCGGCACGCCGCAATCGTATCCACAAATAAAAAACAGACTTACCTTATATAATTATATCATAAGCCCACAATCTATTGTATCACAAATTCACAAGAATTATTAAGATGATTCAACTCTTCACCAGATATTTATTAACCTATATGTTATTTCCATTGAAATACAATATGGTTTTCTCAAGATCGAGTTTCATTCCTCTCCAGTGCGAATCTGTAATTATTTGAGAATCTCATGATTAAGAACATAGGGACATACTCAGATAATTACTAGATACGATTGGAATATAGAATAATCAAGGATCCGAGCCTGAAATACACGTTTAATAGGTCTGCGTTGAGCGGAAATCGAGTGATTTTTCTAATGTCATTAGCACGTTGGTGAACAAACTCACATTCGTATTAAATCAGGTATTCCGGTAAATCTTGCATTTATCAAGAACAGAAATAAATGAAAAATGGCTAGTATGTCTTCCAAAATATTTTATCATTTCTACAAAGCGCAAATGAAGTAACAAGGCACTTTACTATCATGTGTCATATCAACATTTTATTAAAGCTACAAAATGCTTTTAGCGTAGCTAAATAGTGATAGTTTTAATGTCGCACAGTTCCAATTTTTCTCTGATTATACATTAGGCTGTTGACAGCACCCTAACTGCTTTAACCTATCCTTATCCAAGTTCCATTCTTTGCAATTTTTACACATATCATTACTTCCTCAAAAGAGATGAGTGATGGATTGTAGATCCGCCACTCTCATATTAATAGTCTATAATTTTAAAATTATAAAATTTAAATAATACCATCTATCTGTGATCTTTCTAAAAAAGCATATAAAATCTTTGCTTGCTTATCAGATGGGCATAAAATCATCCCATTAGATATTTTTTTTAGAATGTCAAATTGTGTTGCTGTATATCTCGCTTCACTAATATGATGAACATAATGATCATAAATTTGAGCCCAGGTTGAAGCTTCAGTTGAAATAACCACCTTTTGCATTTCAACCTCATCGTCAATTTTTTTGATTTTTTTACTCGCATTTTCTCTTTGTTTTTGATCTTCTTTGTATATGAGATATTTTTCTGGAACTATAAATTTTTCTTTTATTAGTTGTACTCTATTCCAACACTCTATTTTTTTACACCATTGCCCAATATTTGCAGAACCTGCCGGAGGGCATGTAATATCTTTATAGATTTTTCCAGCAATTCTTTCTAAAAGCTGCAACAGATCAACTGGAGTTGATTGTAATTCCCAAATACTTTTAAAATCCATTACTTTTCCTGTTAATTCAACCATTTTAGAGAAATAAGATAATGTATAAGCAACAGTTTGAGCTCTAAATCCGCCATCGTACCATTCTGCAGAAGAAACTAATTTTTCAACATCTTTAAAGAGGATAACTCTAGAAATCACATTTTTAAAGTACTCATCTGTTATAATCAACTTCTCCTCATTTATCAAAGGTGTAACAAAGTCTGCAAAGATAGAAAAACTATACTGTGAACCTTTAGAAACAATATCTGGTCTTTGTAGCCACGACATTTCAGGTTTTGAAATAAAAGTTTTATCCACAACTTGAGACTTTGGATTTTCAATTTGAAAACGCTTACTTTCAGCCACAGTTCTACATGTTAGCTCATTTAGATATTCTCCTCTTACACGCTCATAAAACCATCGAGTTCTTTTTTGTAATCCATCAACGACAGGTGCCCAAACAACCTTTGATCGTTCTTTCAACTCTCTGTGATAAGTACTATTTGAAAAGAAATCAGATTGATTTATTCTATTTTGAGTGTTTGCAAATTCAGAAACCTTAGAAACAAAATCTCTCTGGCTTTCAATCTTATTTACGACTGATAATTTCATTTGAACAAATACATTATCTATATTGAACTTAGAATTTTTCCATGCAGAATAAATTGATGATGTAGTCTGAGCTCCATTTACAATTTGAAAATTTTTGATTTTCTTTATACGACCATGTTGATCCACTAT
This sequence comes from Eubacteriales bacterium, assembly GCA_043770095.1. Lineage (GTDB taxonomy): Bacteria > Bacillota > Clostridia > Peptostreptococcales > Acidaminobacteraceae > JBGSUZ01. The sequence goes on along the minus strand of JAYVIR010000083.1, from coordinate 93,704 downwards.
TACTTCATCGGCAGTAGCCGTTATACCATTATTGTATGCAAAGAACATGTGTGGTCTGTATTCTATTGTGTTTCTAATTCCTTTATTTACACCGCCTTTAAACTGCAAAAAAGTTCTTACATTCTGCTCAAAAAGTTTCTGACCGTATCTTTCGTATATTTCCGCAATTGAAGGTCCTGATAACACAGTCAAAAATGACTGGTACTCATCTGTAATAATTGGTGTTATCAAACATGGCAAATCCACATCTATTTCAAAGTCAAGATTCCCATTACTGGCCAAATGTGATTTATATAAATAATCTAAATCTATAACTCTATACTCAAAAATTTGGTTGTCTATGTTTTCTGACGGTAGTTCAATCAAGTTTCTAGAGGCCTTTCCATCAGAAATAATCATAAATCTAACTCTGCTTATCAACTGTTTTTGAAAATAGTAGTAAATATTAAAAGCCATTGAATATGCATCAGAAGTTTCTTCCATTTCTTTGTAAATTCCTGATAGACACTTTAAATAGAATGACTTAAGCCTATTAAACTTAGTTGTAATCTGACTTATTGTGATTGTTTCTATGAAATCACTTTGATAAAACTGATGGGCAATTAGAGTTAAAATTCCTCTTTCCTCTTCAAAGTCATATCCGTATACTTCTAATCCTCGTTTAGTATATTCTGACGCCGTATAATTCACTGTCAAGTCACCAATTTCAACGAGTTCCTCGCATACATTCTCAAAAAATGACTGAGATTTTAATAATCCTCGATTTTCTGCATCTGAGAGAATTGTTTGAATAAAATCAATATGAAAAGCTTCAATAGTAATCATTTTTCACCTCATATATCAAATTTTAATGTCATCAAAATTGAGTAAAAACCTCGTACAATAATCTAAATCAACTGTATACTGAACTTGTCTTATTATTGGTGATATATCTTTCGGAACAATTTTAGGAAAATCCTCTTTAACAAGATATGCACACTCCTGAACTTTTTCAAATTTCAAATAGTCACATTGTGCGGGACTCGGAAAATAACCATACTTAATCAACTTGTCCTCAAATAACTGTATGCTCTCAAATGTTTCAGAGTTCATCAAAGTTCTAATTTTAGTTACTATATCTTCGCAGGACAATCCACTATTCGAAATATTCAAAGAGTATACTGCTAAATAAAGAAACTCTGTTCTTTTACAAAGCTGATCTATCGATGAAATACTGATTTGATTTCCTTTTGTTGCTAAATGAGACTTAATCTCTATGGCTGTTTCATTTATAACGAAATCCTGTTTATCGTAATCAGCACCCGTCCAAGATTCTATAGCATTCTTAATACTTACTTTTTTAGCAATTTTATCATGAAGAAAACTCAGTTCTGTAAATAAACCCATTTGCCTTTCCTTTGAAAGGCCCAAATCAACATTCATTTGCAACATTTTTTGCCATTTTTTCATTCTCAATTCTATTTTTATAATCATTTCATCTTCTGAGCTATATTGTTTTGATGTAGCTACTAAATCACGACACAACACTTCAAATAATTGCCACTCGACAATGTTATGCAGAATGAGAATATATTGTCCAACATTCTGTTCAGTTTTTCTTTTTGTAACTAGAATGCCTTTAAGATTTATTGCATTATCAAAATTGAACACACAATTAAACTCTATTAAAAACCCCATTTTACCATCGTGATTCACAAACCAGTAGATATCATGCTTATTAGCAGAATCAATCCGTCGTTTTGATAATGGTTTTATATCACTCCAAGGATTGATATTGTTAGTCATCAGCGCCTCCACCAAGTTCGATTTCTTCAATTAAATTTTTATAATACACAGTATTTATTTTTAATTTTGTTGGTTCAAAAGATAGATTTGAGTCCCCTGGAAAACTCACACCAAATGCTACAAAATTGACATTTGGAAAATCAACAGAATTAAACACATGTAGCATTAGCAATGGTCGCTTCATATGACGCCTAATTGCAGATCGATTACTACCTAGTAAATTTCTTAAATCTTCTGGTAGTGCTATTGCCTCTGATGATCCGGATGCAATTGATCTGTTGCCAATTTCATAATGATCATCTTTCAACTGAATTTTCCGTTTAGCGATATTAATTGAAATATCACCAAAGTTCATTTGTTCATCTAACTCACCGCTATAAAGAGCAATGTCCCAATTTGTATTTCTGTCTTTAATAAATTCCTTAACAAATGCAATAGGCATTTGAGAGGCAATCCCCAACGCATCTCTTTTAAATATATGAAACTCGTTAATAAATTTGTTAACGAGTTCTTTATCAACATCTTCCCATAAATAATTATTATTAATTTTTTTTCTAGAGACACGCTCCTCTAATACACTTACGGTATTTTTGATAACATTTAGATTGTGACTTAAAGAATTCTCACCAATTGGAATAAAACTACTTTCCTTAATTCTCCCATCTAATCGCATATCAAGATAGAAGTCAGTGACATTTTTTTGCTTATTCCTTGCAGTAACTTGAAGTGCTGAATCTGGATATTGTTTCACCGATAAACCAAAATCAAAAGGCGTTCTTTTTTCTTCTGCCATTACTCTGAAGTCATTAAACAATTCATTTGTTGCCTTCATAATGTCTTGATAGCTTTTCACAGTTTCAGCAGGCATATACACCTTGCATAAGTCTTCATATCCAATACGGTAGCCAAACCATCTACCCATTTGCATTAAAGTGTCATAGTAAACGGTAGATCTAATAAAGTAGCTAATACTTAGTCCTTCAAGCGTGAATCCCCTAGATAAGCTTTCTCCACCAATTACTATCACATTAGTAGGAGTGTCTTTTCTGTATTCAAGATGTACCTTGCTTTTTGAGTGTACTTCCCTGATAACTACGCTCTCAATAGCTTTACACATTTCTTTTTGAATATCTAACCACGATAAATCTGTAATATATAATCTATTGCTAAAAATCTCATGTGCACGCATAATAACATCAGCAAAATTTTCTCCATTTTTCAGAGCGGCATAACTAATAAAATCATACTTCAGTTTAGTTAGATATTTTTCAACACACAGAGCCAAATCTCTATGTATATTTCTATATCTGGAAATATGTATTAACATGCTGTTGTGTTTATTTCTTTGACCTCTTAAATTTCTAATTGCTACATTTATAACAAAATGTATTATTGCTTCTTCCATACTATCCGGTAAATACTCAACACCATCATCCTTTTTATGTTTTGGATCTAAAACTTCTAAATGATCATCAATATTCACAAGGAACTTTTCATCATCATCTAAAAAAATCTTTTCTGCTCCAAAGTAATTACTTGGTGCATCTAATGCATAAATAAAATCCTTTGGAAATAAATCATCTCCCAGCTTTTCATTTTTTGCTTCATGATCAATAAAAATATTGGCAAAAGGAGTTGCTGTATAAGCAATGTAAGCGCTTTTGCTAAAATACCCTAACATTTCTCTTATTTTGCTGTTTATGACTGCCGGATCATCTTCTTCACCGGTGTTTATTGATGCATAATCTGATTCATCATCAATAACCAGCATCGCATGTTTTGATATACCATTCTTTGATTGGGCTGCTATCCATTTATTAACATTAGTTAAAGTTGGAGAGATTTTTTTAATTACCATCACAATTGGAGTACTTATATTGTCAAAATTAATTACTTTAGAATGCTTATTTGCGTCTTTTTTATCAAAATCACGTTGCGTGGTTGTCAAACTTACAGGTAATTGAGAATTTGATAAATTACCAAATTTACCCACTCCAACTGGCATACTGTTACTCACACCAACAAATGCCTCATTTATCCTTTCTTGAGTCTGATTTCTTAAATTATTCTTTCCACCTGTAATTATTACTATAAATTTGTACCCCGCATCAGCAGCTTTACATACTAATGCTGCATAATTACTAGTTTTGCCTGATTGAACATGCCCAACAACCATCCCATACCTTGAAAAATCAGCTATTTCAGGATCATCGATATTATTCATAACAACATCTGTGTCTTCATCAACAACCTTAACTACCTCAGGAGGTAATTCATTAAAGAGTAATTCCCTATATCTTGACCAATAATAATCGTGATTCAATTGTTTTTTATTACTTGTCCACCAAGTTGTATCCCTGGCCATTTGTTCTGCACCTTGAATCAGTACACCCGATTCCATCTCCACATCGAAATGAGTTTCTAATTCTCTTTTCATTCTATTCCAGTCTTCTTCTGATAACTCTTCCAAATTTGCTATTGAAAGTATTTGAGCAAATGTATTCAAACCCAATTGTACTATTAACGACTGCGTATTCTCAATCTCAAAATTAATTTTCTCTATTGGCAAAATACCATCCACACTTATTAATTTTTTATAGATAAAGTCTTTTAATATTAAATAGCTATTTGAGTTCATGATATTAATCCACCTTTCTAGATTTAAAAAGCTCTGAATTCAATAATTGTTCAATGTACATTGGATCTACAGTAGTCGCTTTAATAATTTTCATAAGCCTTTTTAACTCATCATCCTCAATATCATTTTCTTGATTAATTTTATAAGGATTATTATTTAAATGTGCTTGAATTGCGTCCAACGGGAGATAAGCTTCAAGTCCACGAAGATAAATATTTAGAATTTTAGCTACTTCTTGATCTATTGATTCATTAATTGTATCTAGAAGTGGATGTTCCATATTTATCGTGAATCTAATTGATTCACAGACAGCTTTTAATCCCCAAAATCTATTAATAGATGCATCTTCAATTTTTTTACCTCTTCCAGTATATGGTCTAGAGCCTTTTTCTGTTACCTGACCAATTATTCTTCTCAAGTCTTTAGATAATGCTCGTTCTGGCCTAGCAGTAGCTTTTTTAATATCTATCCCCCAGCTTGAATCGAGGCTATTGGGAATATCCACTTTAATACGAACTAATTTGTGTGCATCAATAGTCTTATGCAACCCCCACCATGTACCATAAATTAACAATCTGTTTTGTCTATATAAATAAAATCCTTGTGATGCAGTATAACCATCTTCTGTAGAATATCTGTCATATTCTTGTTGCGATAATTTTGAGTGGTGAGGCAAGATAAATGGTTGAATCTTTATTTCCGCATCATTATACTTAATTATATCTTCAGCAATTTGCTGAGTTGCTGCATGATTTGGGTTGAATGGATTAAAGGGTTCAATTTTATTATCGTTAATATAAATTTTTAATCTCTTCAATCCAATCCCTTCTAAAAATCTATGAAACACCAACGATAAGTGCTTTTTTAAACCAACAAGACTTTCGCTAAAATCACACTCACGATAACGATCTATTTTATTCCATATTACTAAAGTTCCAGATGCCGATGAATTTAAATCTTCAAATAGAGGGTGATCAAAAAAATCATCAAGCTCTGGAGTTAACAGTAACCACTCATTGTGATCCGTTATATAATCCAAATCCCACTTTTTAATTGATAAATGCTCTTCTTTTTTTGAAATGACAGTTAAACTTCTGCACTGGGAAAAAGAAGCTGTTTTTAATCCTAGTCCAAATCTTCCTAAATCGTTTTTAGACCTTTCTAAATCTGGATTTTTTGTAGCTAAACGCATAGCTTCAACAAGTTCATCTTCAGACATTCCACAACCATTATCAAAAATTCCAATATTCAGTTCTGGACTATTGACAGCTGATATCTTAATTATACATGCATCAGCACTGATAGAGTTGTCAATAATATCTGCTACTGCAATATCAAATGAGTATCCCATATCTCTTAAAGAATTAACAAAATTCCCAACATTCGGTCGTACTAATATTGCTTTCATTACCAGCACCTCATATATTAGATTTAAACACTTCGAAATTTATTATTTTTCTTTTATTTAAATTATTTCACTTAATATCCTTTAATTGTAAAACAGTTCTTATTTATTTTCCATATCTTAATTTCCATGTGGTTTTTACATAATTTAAAAAGAGATTCATTACAAAATGAAATTTAACACGATTTTCATCATCTCATACATTAATAAAACAAAAAAAATACCATATTCTTATTTTAATCTTACTAATTGGTAATTACAACACAATACGTAATTACAGCCCCTTATATTTTCTTCCCCGCCGTATCTCTTTAATCCCTAAGTTAGCTTTTACAAGTTCACGGTTATAAACTTTTGAACTAGGGGGTGGTTCACCAGTTGGTAAATTAGGTTTTCCAGCGGAGTTTGGCTGCGTTTTTTCTTGGTTCCCAGGTTCATAAATTGGGCTTATCTTAAAATGAACCCCCTCTGAATCAGCTTGACCTTGTGGTATTTCATTCTCTACCATTTTGGAGTCTAAACTCTCTTCTTTTTCCTGTTCTTCTACTGCCACTTCGCTCACCAACGTATACAAATTAGACGTTTGCCCATTATCCGCTCTATACCTTGAATCTTTTCTTATGTAACCGTCATCGCATAAATCCATTAACGCTCTTTTAACCGTGCTGACCCCCATGCCACATTCTCGACTGATGGTCTTAATGGCTGGAAAGCAGGTATTTTCTTTATTGGAGCGGTATGACAGATACATGAACACCACTCTTGCTCTGGTGCTGAGCGTACTTTTGAAGACAATCTCACTGGCGGTATGCTGTTTCATATTGGTTTCACCTCCTAAATACACAAAAGACAGGGGGAACTTCCCCTGCCTCAGACAATTTTCATTAATATAAAATACACTGTGACGCTCATCGCTAAGAACACCGCCAGTGGCACGCTATTTTGTTCTTTATTCCTTGACCAAATAAAGGCGGATAAAGTTGTGACCAGCAGTATCGGAACGAGGGCATACATGCCTAAACTGAATCCTAAAGACGTTAGCATTTTTAAATCACCTCCGCCAATGCGTTTGTCAAATTGATAAATTCCTATGAGTGTGAGTGCCGGTAAGAGCGCGCCAATCAGTCGATCGCTTAACTGACAATAGGCAGGGTTATCCGCAGGCATAAAAATAGCGCCTAACATGCCGAACAGCAGTAAAATGACAGAGACTCTGTTAGGAATAATCCGGCGCTTATAGTCCCAGACAGCAGCGTACAAGACTACTATTTCAATACCCATCCAGTTGATCAAACCGTAACTCATATCACCTTGCCCCTGTGAAATCATCTTCATACAGGTTGCCATTAATGGTCAGGAAATCTCTAAAGGTTTTGCAGAACTCCACGCCGTTCACGCCACCACCAGAAATGTAAATATCGAAATAGTGCCGGTAAGGTGTCTGTGCCGTTCCTTTTAGCGAAACATCGGTATATATTTTCTTTGCTCTAATCTCTGAAATATTGCTTGGTTTGGGTTCAAACGATGAGGTTCTGCTGCCGTAACTAGATTGCTGTAATTGGACAGTGTAAGGCTGTGTTCCGAGTTTGTTGTTGATTTTGTAGTTCATTCTGACTTCGCCTTTTGTGGGTGGCGTGGGTTTATCGCTTGGCTGCCTGCCGTCTCCCCACTCTCCACAGCCAGAGTTTGAAATTAGCTGCGTTGTAATGGCATTATCCACTTGAATCACAAAGCCATAGCCGCTTTTTAAGGTTCTTGGCGAGAGACTGTAATGAGAAGTCAGTTGGGTTTCATAGGTAAAGGCATGTGTGCAGGTATACGAGTGTGATCCGTGTGTTTCGCAAGGATACCAAACCCGATGAGACGCCGTTTCCGTCCACTGGATGGTATCGTTGCAACTTCCTGTATCAGAGTATGAAGGTGGCGCTTCTATCGTTGCAACAGCTGAACGACTATTGTTGGCATAAGTTGTTTCTGCAAAAGCGCGTTCTGTGTTCAGATCCGCTGTCATGGTAATGCTGCCACTGGGTGGGGTCTGAAAACTGAACTTGATTACCTTGCTTTCATTGGCTTTTAACGTGAGTGTTTCTAGTTGATTGGTAATTCCCGAAATGCTAAGTTTCAAAGACGTTGTAATGTCCGTCGCGCCATTATTCTTGACCGTCACCTCTGCACTGACACCTTGCGAACTTGGGTAACTGGTCTTTTCAACCTTGGTCACTGCCACGTCGTTTGTCACGTCCACTGCACGGTAAAAGGTGAGTTTCAGTGGATACCAAAAGTGAATCGCTACTGCACCCGCGTTGTCAAAGGTGCCGTGACCGATGCTGATATCTTCTGAATCATGTTCTTTTAAAGCCAAGTCTAAGTCGCTTACTTTAACCTTAAAGCCACTGTCTAAGTATCCGCTGACCCCTGAAATTTGTGATGGGTGTATGGTGCCAGCAGGTCCAAGTTCGTTGATCTTTTGTGGGTTTATATAATTCTTTGCTGCTCCAAGTGCTTTGCCAGTTCGATTCCAAATTGAGTAGCGGTTATAGCCATACTTTGGGTTCACAAACGGAATTTTTTTACTCAATTCCGGTACAAATTTAGTATAGGTGACCCCAGCAAGAAAATTAAATTTTGGGTACGCTTTAAAATAGAGTTTGTCGTTTTTAATGCTAAACTGTGGCGTTTGCTTACTCAGGCTAAACAACTTGGTATAATCTAAATCTTGATTGGCCTGGCACTCAACAATTATTTTTTCACCCTTGTCTATTGCCGATTTAACGGCTGCTGGAATGCGCATTTCAAAGCTTACCGCTGTATTGACCGCATTTGCTAACTTTTCTGGATCATCAAAGGCAAGTGAATCGTTAACGGTAACATCATCGTTTCCCCAGTAGCCACCACTGTAGTGCCAAAGCTCAATGGCAAAATTTGAATCCGCAGTGGCAATCACACCATCATGTTTGGTGACAGGGTCAAATAGGACAGGTTCCCACGCTTGAGTTTCACAGTAGTTTCCTGATCTCCCAGTTAAAATTAATCCCATAAGAAAAAGGACGGTTACCCGTCCTCTAAAAAGTTTTCTATTCATTTTTTGCTCCTTCACCATTTGATGAGTTTCAACACATCATACTTTAAATACTGTGTTGAACTCGTTTTATTACTGACAAGTGCAATGGTATTCGGCTCATTGGTTGTGATACTGTAAAACCCTTCAAAGTTCTCTTCCTTCACAGGTGCCTTTGGTGCCGTGATGCCCACTAGAAGTTCAATCATTTCTACTTCAGCTGTGGAGGTCATGCCAACCAACTCTTGTGTAAACGACCCTGTTTTTGTAATGACTTGTTTTTTAACCGTTGTAAACCCATTGGTATATGCAATTAGAGGCTTTCCCTTACGAACAATGAGAACGTCCAACCAATTTTCAAACCCTTCAGGCAATTCTGGAAAGGTTCCCCTCACATAGAACTTTCGATTTTCCCTATAAAACTCTAATGAATTCAAGGTTTGATCCATATACTCTTTTGCTTTCGCCTGCTTCATTCTGCCATCCGCAGCCACGTCCACCACTGGTGTAAATGGAACATTTCCGATCAGCGTATAGCGGTAGGTTTTATCAATCAAGCGAACGATCATGGTCGTTGCCTCTGCTCGCGTGGCAGTCTTCTCTCCATCAAAGCTTTTGTCAGGCATTCCAGCAATGATCCCTTTTCCATAAGCCTGAGCAATATCTGGTTTGCACGTGTTACAAATGCTGTTCCAATCTGAAATATTCTTTGTGAAACCCTGCGTCTCTTTTATAATCTCTTCTTTTAGCACATAGTCCATGCACCTTGAAACGATTTTGGCCATTTCACCCCTGCGAATAGGTGTATCCCATGTGTTTGGTTTAAATTCGTCCGGAAACAGCAAGCCTACTCCTTCCGCTTTTTTAATGTAATTACCCGCCCAGTGCGTTGAACCTGCTGCTTCTTTGCCGATGGTGGTTCCAACGACTATTGTGACAAATTCAGCACGAGTAATGCTTTGGTTGGGAGCAAAGGTCCCATTTGGCATACCAGCTATAGCCCCTAACTTTGTCAATTTGTCTACATATAGAAAATGCCAATCGGACGTTTTTAAATCTTTGAACCGCTCTGCCCCTTTATTTTCAGTGGCAAAGGTGGTGGCGCAGGTCATTGAAAATAGAATGCTCACGATGGTAATTAAACTGATGATCTTTTTCATCGACATTTCCCCCTACTTTATAATGGATGGAATTCTAATGGATATTCATAATTATATATTTACAATTATAGAATATAATGTAATTACGCTACCGTCAAGCGTTTTTCTTTTTAATCCACCCTTCCGTTCCTGCTGCTGACTTCAAAAGGAATCTCTATCTCATCGGTTAAAAATTTGAAGGCACTCTTTACAACGGCTTTGCCTTTCACCGTTATTTTGGGTGGATCATAACTGGCGTTAATGTCCTCAAAAATTAAGGTGTAGACTTTAGCGCCATCTTTCCATTTTTCTAAACCACTCGTCAAATTAAGCTCATTATACAGATAAGCCCTGAATTTCGTTTGCGCTAGATCTGTGTCGAGTTTATTATAAGCATCCTGTCGCCAAGTGTCGTGCATTGCATCTTCAAGCGCAATGTTCACTGCTCTTTGAAGCTCGTACTCAATGTGACCTTGTATGCTGTTCACTCTGAAAATTTCACCAATAATGGCGCTAAAGGAAAAAAGAAACATCAGTATAAAGAGCATTAAGATGATCATATTACCGCTTTTATCTTTGATTAATTTCATTTCAGCTTCCTCATTTATGGCTTGTGATAGACTTCAGACATACCTGTCAGCGTGACTTCCATTGGAATTGGAATCACCACTGGTGGCGCAAAGAGTGGGTTCATGATGGTAAAGTTGTAGCTGTCCCGCACGCGTACGGTGAAATTGTCCCTAAGTTGAATGGTTTTCGCGCTGTTATCAAAATAGGAAACGTCTGTCACTTCAAACGTTGCGCTTAATTTCATGTGCTGATTGAGCTCGTTAAATTTGCCAACAACCGATCCCGACACCGCACCTTCCACTTCGATTGCCCGTACCGTGCGTTTGCACAAATAATTGACGTTTTGATATTTTATGAAGACATTGTATAGATTAATGACCGTTAGCAGAAACACGACGACTATCAATGTTTTTACGATGACTTCATAGAACACTTCGCCTTTTCTACTAGCGATCAAGGGGAGAATGCGCCCCTTAGCAGCTTGTTCTTCTTTTCCTACTTTAACCGCTTCACTTTGTTCTCCGCTACTCATCGCTCTATATTCCGAAAACGGTCTTCATTTTGTTGATGATGCCGTGCCAAATTTCCTGAATTGAACTTTGATAAAGTGCCAAGAATACCGCACCGCTGACAACCACCAATAGCACCACAATCAGCCACCCAGTGATTTGATCGCCTGATTTGTCTTTGAGTAATGAGGACAAATCTGCTACCTTGCTTCGGGTCTGACTTTCAAGTAAAACGACCTTCTGCGCTGCGCTTGCCTTTAATCTTTTTAAAAAGTTCATGTTGTAATCCTCCTTGTTTTGTTTGCATTGTTTGTTTTCCTGCCGATTAACAGGACTTTGACTTTGTTTTTGACATTAAATTAGGCCTAAAATAAGCCACCCACGGACTGAAAAAGATGGCTCACAATCACATAGAGTAGCGTGATGATGGTGACAATTACCAGTGGAATGCTTGCCAGTCTTACTCTTCCAGGTCTTTTCAGAAGTACTTTTCGGATGTTTTCTCTGGCTTTGATGTCCATATCGCGGGCGAGTGAAGATAAGGTTTCACCTTGATGCTCCCCACGGTTGAGTCCGATGAGCGCATTGCTGAGAAATGACACTTCAGGCAGACCAATGCGTTCATTAAAATTTCTCAGTGCGGCTTCAATGTCTTTTGACTTCATTTCCATGATAAGAACCGCTACATCATAGTGAAACACTGGATTGGCTACTTTTAAGTAATCCTCAAAGATTTGAATCAAGTCCACCTGAACGACATTGTTCCCACCTTTGTCAGCGTTTACGTCATCGAGTTTATACAAGATCGACCTTACAAACCCCGGCAGTCCCATTTCAATTTGATCTTTTTTCGCCTTCAATTTGTCGTTGAGATCCGTCAGAAAATGAAAGTAGACAATGACGGTCACGGCTAGTGTCACTGGCAACAGCTGATTAACCCCTATCACAACCATCAGGATAGATATGGGAAGTGTCAAGGCCGCAATGACAATTGCTCTGGCGTAGTATTCCTTTGGCGTGAAGTCTAATCCACCTCGCTTTAACATGCTTGCCGTCTCCGACTCCTTTTGTGCCGGCAACCTGACCAGCACGGCAATGGGTTTCATTAAAGGCATTACCACTTGGTTGTAAAGTTTGGCGCCACTCTTCTCTTTGATAAAGACCGCTTTGTTGAGGTTTCTACGAATTTTGGCGGGTGGGATTTTCAAAATGTAAATGCCCAGTTGGAAAATCCCAAAATAAAATACAACGAATAACGCTAATAAGTAGATCAATTGCTTTTTTCACATCCTTCCTTCTTAAATTGCAGTAATCGGCTTGGTTATTTTCATGACGAAAAAGGACGTTGCCAGCGCCATGATCAACATCAGACTAATGAGCAGTTTTCCGATTGCCGTTTCCGTCAAAATTCCAAACCACGCTTCATTAGAAAAACGCATGATGGGAATGATGCCAAACATGAGTGCCACCGTCAGAAAATACTCGCGCCACACTTGCAGCATTTGGGTATCGCTTTCAAGCTGCATGGATTTGGCATCATTCATCGCTTTTATGACTGGATAGAGTGCAAATTTGAGCCTCCGATCATGATGGCAAAGCACAAGCATTTTAACCCACTCTGAAAAATAGCGATTGCCAATCTTTGCTGACATGCCCAACAAGCCGCGTTCCACATTTGGATTGATCATTAAAATTTCAGAAACGAACTCGTCAAACGCAGTTGATTTTTGATAATCCTCATGGACAAATCGATTCTTTTCGCGAATATAAAGTTCTACCGCCCGCACAATATCATCACACCCCATATACGCATTCGTAATGATCGACATAGCATTTTCCAAGCTTTCGGTTTGCTGTCGACTGATGCTTTGAATTTTCAAGGTGACATAAAAATAAGGCAGCGGTAAAAATGTAATGCCAGTCATAACCGCCAATAATAAATCGTCGAAAATCATGATCCCAAGGGCTCCACCTAACAAAAATGCGCCGATGATCATGCTGTAGAAGTCTTCCAAGCTACTGTCGATTTGATTTAAGATGGAATTTAGCCGTATTCGTAAATGTTCTCCTTTTCTTAACCGTTTTTTAGTAATGCCTTCTCGTCTGACTTTGGCGATGTTTTGCGTAAAATCCACCGTTTTTTCTCTTCTAAAAGGACTCGCTTTAAAGAAAATCATAGCGCTCATCGAAAGCAGCACAAAAATAAAAAGAAGGCTGAACTCTGCTCTTAACACAGTTCGCCTCCTTCTTCCCATTTGAAATTGTCCCCTGCAAAATGATGAATAGTCTCTGCATCCACCCCATTTTGATGCAGTTTCTCAGCCAGTGCCGTTGAAATGTTTCCTAGTCGTTTGTGTTTGCCATGGGTTTTAACGATTTTTCCATTTTCATCTTTCTCGTGATGGCTTACCACAAATTTGAACAACGTGTTTCCGACAAGTTCTCCACCCATCGTTCCGGTGGCTTCAATTATTTCAACGTATTTTCGACTCCCATCTGGCAGTTGCATTTTAAACAGCATGATGGGAAATGCCTCAACAATATTTTTTAGCAATCGATCTTCTGAGAGCATGGTGCCCGCTTCCAAACACATGGTTAAAATACGTTCGTAGGCGGTTCTTGCACTATTCGCATGCAAGGTACTGACAATCGTATGTCCTGTTCGACCAGCTTCTTGAACAGTCAAAGCCTCCTTTCCACGCATCTCTGCCGGCACCAAAATAGTTGGGTGTAGCCGTAGTGACAGTTTGAGTAAGTCCAGCATAGTAATCGGATTGGGCTCATCCTTGGTCAGCATATGAATGACATCATTGGTCATAATTCCTTTTTCGTTGTAGCGAGCCAAGTTCATTTCTCTGGTATCCTCGATGGTAACGATTCTTTTGTCATCGGATATACAGCCTAAAATATAGCCCATGTCGCTGGTTTTACCTGAGCCCGTAGCACCTGCAATTGCTACCGAAATGCCATTGTTTACACATAAAGACAGGAAATCTAATTGCTCTGCGGTTGAAGTTCCCCAAGCGATTAAGTTCTCCCTTGTGATATGAGAAGGTTTTTGCTTTCTGACGGAAGCAATCGCCCCTGTTTCTGCATCGACACAAGGGGCGATTGCACCCGACATTCTTACCCCCTTGGCGATGTAGCTGTCTCCAATTGGCTTTGACCCATCCAAAATAACATTGCCGAAGCGACTCATTTTGCGAACGATGTTGATGCACTCTTCAGGACTATTGAAAGCTTGGGGTATCAATACCTTTTTATCTTTGTAAATAACCCAAATGCCGTTGTAACTGTTGATGTTTATTTCTTCCACTTCTCCATCTTTTAGATATTCGGTTAGCAGTCCCATGCCTGCCATGTCGTTATAAATTTTGTCGCACAGCTCTGAAATGTTTCCCATGCCTTTTTCGACCATGCGCTCACTATTCAAATAACGAATGATAAGGCTTTTGAGTTTTATTTCCGATTGATCCAAGTACAGCACCTGTGCAAGTTCTGCTGAGTGATTGGCTGCAATGAGGTGCTGCGTGCGTGTTAGAATTTCGATGTAGTCTAGCTGCTTGCCTTCTCCAAATTCACGTTCACCTCCTTCATAATGTTGATTGACTTTGTAGATCAATTCGTTGATTGAAAATCCAATTTGATTCATGCAATGCCCCCTTTAACCACACAATTCATCTGAAATAATATCCAGAACTCGACTATAGCTCTTTGATGCCTTGTCACCACTTAAATAGATGGGCGTGCCTGCATTTTCAAGTATCGATGCCAATTTGACAGTAGGTAGTTCCTGATGGAAATGGATGTCTGAATTTTTTAGAAATCCTTCCACCGGACAGCTGCCATCACTGGCATTGAGTAGGTGAACGAGCCTATCTTTCAAATGAAGCTGTTTGATAAAATCCTCCATCGCTCTTAACCAAAGGCATGTGGCAATTGAAGGTCTGTGAATTGTAAAAATGGTACTGCTTAAAGTAAGTGCCACGCTCGACATTGGATTATTGATTTCCTCTGAACCATCAATAATTAGGAAATCAAAATAGGTGCTGGCTTCACTGAGTAGGGCATGTGTTTCTTCGCCAGTCACACCATCGGCTAGAAGACCTTTATAACCATTCGGCACCGCCAGCAGAAACAGATTTTCATGAATGCCACACTTCCAAAAGTGCTCATTAATGCCCTCTCTGCAATTGCCAAGCGCTTGAAACACGCCTTTATCTTCGCGAATGCTTTGATTGAAAAAGACTTGTAAATTTCCATATAAAAGATTGGAAGACACGACTCCTACAATAAATTTTCGCTCTGCCAGCGCCAGCGCTAAGTTAACCGCAAAGGTCGTTTTGCCACTTCCCGCACGTCCCCAAATTGTGATGATTTTACATTTCACTGTGTGCCACCTCTCTTTACAAATACAATATGGAGTTTGCCGCTATATTCAGCTTCAATCAACTTTAGCGCCTGAGCCTCTGTCACTACCAAGGTGACGGTTTTAGGCACGGGATCATCGGACATGTTATTGCTGCTGTCTTTTCTCTCTTTGATCGTTTCAGTACTCTCTGTATTGGCATTTTCAATCCCATAAACTTGAAGCAATTTCAGCTCCGGACTAAGAATCACCCGCCCAGGTTGACTCGTAAAACCGTCCATGGTCTGTTGCTCCTTGGCAGGGATAAAGCTGACCACTGAAATGAGGTCTCCAGCCTGAAGATGGGCGGATAATCCTGCGGCAATGCTTGGAAGCGAAATGGTCACCAATCGTTTATTTTCAAGCATTAAGGCATCAATGACGGCATCAACTTTATAAGTGCTGATGTTGTCTGATAGAATCAACGCCCCCTCAAACAGATCCGTTTTGGTATACTTACCAAGCAGTTCTTTTTGATCTTTTATGACCGAATCTGGGAGTCCATATGCGCCCACAGTCACTTCTGATAAATCCTTTCCTTCTAATTTACTGCCCGACAATACTGTTTTGTTGACTTTAATGACGGTCGTTGTGGCGGATTTATTCTCGTAGAGTTTAGGCACCACAACAAAAGCAAGCATTGCCGATAGCATTAAGCATAAACCACTTATAAATAGCCTGTTCTTTAAAATTCTCAATTCCGCTCCTCCGATTCCTTAGCCTTAGTTTCCAAAAATTCTTCTTTTCTTTGTTTTGACTGAGTCGATGCTTAACACAGTTTGAATGACGTAATCCGTTGGCGAAAGCGCCGTCCGTTCATAGACTTGCAAATCGCCGTATTTTTTAATCAACTTTTTCACCTCTTGGTCAAAGAAAAAGACGTACCCTCCAGTCTTGATGCGCTCTGAAAATACGTCTGTCTCTACAAAATATTTAATTTTATTCACGTGCCACTCGGAGCT
This sequence comes from Eubacteriales bacterium, assembly GCA_043770095.1. Taxonomy (GTDB): domain Bacteria; phylum Bacillota; class Clostridia; order Peptostreptococcales; family Acidaminobacteraceae; genus JBGSUZ01. The sequence goes on along the minus strand of JAYVIR010000083.1, from coordinate 77,230 downwards.
AAAACCCATTCCAACATGAAGTTGACATCGCATAAATTCGCCAATTTTTGCTTTTGAATCGGCTAAATTATGATTGAGCAGTTTCCCAATTGGACTCAGTTCAAACAAGGTTCCAAAATCAAGAATAATGTAGTCATGCTTTCCATTCCCCGCGAGAAAATGAATGAGCGTATCCGCTTGATCATCTTCTGGAACGATGTACTCCGCCTTCCCATTTTGGTATTTCAAGTCATTTTTCTGATCCATTGCAACAACCGCCACTGAATGACCCAACCCAGCCAATGCTTCTGCCATATTGACCGTCGTTTGTGTGGCACCCGCACCGCGTGATAGATTGAAAACGGCAATCAGGTAGCTTGCGCTATTTTGTCTTTTTATGACCTCGACCGTTCGGTCTACATAGACATTTTTTACAACTTCTTTGATAATTTCAATGGGCTTTTCAACAACGCGAATGACTTCAACCGTTTTTTCAACTTCCTTGATGATGACTTGTGGTTCTTCAATAGCTGAAATACTCTCATTAACTTTCTCTCTTCGAAAAGGGTTCTTAATCTCTAGCCGCTTTGAAAGTTTCTCGAAGGTATTTTTCTTTCCTTTGCCAATCTTATTTCCCTTACCGCCTTTAGTTGTTAATTCCTCTTCACTAATGTCGATATTTGTCGAATCCTCGCTAGATTCTGCTGATAGCCTCCCCTTTTTAATGTACGTGGCAATTTCAGAAATATTAAAATCGCCTTTTTTATCGGGATAGAAAATATCGTAAACCCGATATTTATAGCACCAGTTTTCAAATTCATGGTCTTTCTGAGCTGCGTCTGCACAAAATGCAATTCTAACGGTTGGGTCTGCTTCTCGAATTTGCGTTATCAGTCCATACTTCCCCTGTTCTACGCCAAAACTCATCCTCTCTATCACGAGGACAACCGCCACTCCTAGTTCGTGGTTTAACTCTTCTAGCACCTCTTGAACCGTTATGAAATCATGTTCCATTAGATCAATGTCGGATTCTTGAAAAGCGGGTCGAAGTTCTTTGATGGACTGCTCACTGCCAAACATGCCAATGGTTCGTATCACAGGGTTTCCTCCTCTCTGTATTTTAGAATTTCCAATCTGTCCGTGGTAATGAGTCGCTTTTCACTCTCACTTGCCCTAAAATCAATGGCCACGTGATTATTCCCTGCATAAAGCAGTCCATGACCTCTTTGAAAATGAGTGATCCGACTCATTTCTTCTTGCGAAAGTCCCAGCACATCTTTTAGGGCATTAGCTTCAAAGTCCTCCAGTTGCAGTACCATTTTAAGCTTGGCATTGTTGATAATTCCTCTGCCATACTTCCCATCTTCCAGTGCAAGAAAATCTGAAATATCCTGTGTCGCAGCGATGGCACTGCCTCCGTATCCTCTAATAATCTTAAACACTTGAAGAACAAATTCCGCAGTAAGGCGATTGCCCCCAGCACCAATGAGTCGCCATGCTTCGTCTAAGATTAGGCATTTCTTTTGAGTCACATCTTGCTTAATTCGGTCCCAAAAGCAGTCCAACACCATGAACATGGCAAGAGGTATTGCATCGCCTTGCATATCCGATATATCCGCAACGACATAGTCATTTTCAATGTCCACGTTGGTTTGTCCGTTGAAAAATTCTAATGACCCTGAAACATAGGGCTTTAACTTGATGGCAATATCCATTAAATCCGTCACGTCTTTGATCTCTTCGTGCAGATCTCCAAGCGTTGGCATGTCCTTAAGTGCAGGTCGAAAGGATATTCTGCCTGAGTCATTTTTAGGTTTATAAATACTGGCATTATCAGAAGTAATGCCTCTTTTTGCGTAAATCGTCAAGAAACGCTCATCGAGTAACTGACGTTCCTTATGCGTAATTTCTGGAAACATCAGCGAGAAGAAGATTTGCAATTTTTGTAGCTTGGCAGCTAACAAACTCTCGTCTTGATTACCTTCGCCACTTGTCGGTCTGATGTCTAAAATATTGATGGTGTGTTTTGAGCCTGGCGCGATGCGGATGTAATTGCCGTTCACATTTTCGCAGAGCCGTTTGTATTCAAACCCCTTTAAAGGGCATATCATCATAATCGGAATTTTTTGAAGGCGCATCCGATAGGCTAGCATTTGAGTCGTGAAAGTCTTGCCTGATCCGCTCGTTCCCAGTATGACCATGTTGGCATTTGAATATTTTTTCGTGTTAAAAATGTCCAACATCACCGCAGATCCATTGTGCTCATTAAGCCCCATGAAAACCCCTTCAGGGTCAGATAATTCATAGGACACAAAAGGATAGGTGGCGCAAAGGCTTGAGGTTAGAATGTTTCGTTCTGTCTGCTCCTTAAAAGTTGGGTTCAGTTCACAAAATGGCATAGTTGATACAAACGCTTCCATCTGCCTAAAATCGGCTCTTTGATAGAAAATATCCTTTCCTGCCAAAATACTCTCGACAAACTTAATGCGCCAGTTCAGTTCTTCTTTATCAAAGGCAGAAATTCGGATTAACAAGTGCATAAACCACAGTTCATCTCCCGCTGCCAGCGATTTCTTGATGTGCATGGCATGGGCAAAGGCATTCTGTTGAACTTCTCCGTCAGTTTGATTATCACCCCCTGTAACGATTTTGTGTTTGGTGAATCCTATCTGCGTGGTAATTTCCCTGATCATTTGGGTTTTATTCTGAGGGAAATGGTGGAGTGAAATTTCCACTCCTTCACCAGCATTAATCAAATCATCCAGCCAAGCGCCTCCAACGGTGTATGGAAAATCCATACAGATCAGGCAAGCGGTATAACAGCCGTCAATAAGCACAGCATCAGGCATCGTGCCATCGACACCCGATGGGTAAATCAAGTCCGTATAACTTCGCACCCCTTTTAAAAATATAGGATCACGCGAGGACTCTTGTTCAGAAAAATTGATTTGATGAGGGGCGTTCTTTTTGAATTTGGGCCATTTCATTTTTACCATCCTTTTTTTATAGCGTTGGGGTTCCTATTGATACAACTTGGAAAATGAACATAAAAAAGCACCTCAACTTGAGATGCTTAACTTTTATTCTTGAAAATTCATTAGAGGCATATTCATCTCCAAAACTAAAATCATTATTTGTTTCATAATCCTAATTTGCAACTGAATTATTTTGAGTTACATAGCATTGATCAAGAGGCCTTGCCAGCCGCTCCCCATCTCAATACTTCTGAAAATTATTTTTGGATAACATCGTATTTTTCTCTAATTTTCTTGATCTCATAAGAAGTTAAAAGATCCAATTTTATTCTATATGCCTCTTTTAGAATTAAATCATTTTGCTTTAGTTGCTCATTATTTTCTGAAAAGCTTTCTGAATCAGAACAGTATTCATAATTTGCTTTATAAGCAACTTTCTCACCTTTGAATGTTACTAGTTCTTCAATCTCGACAATTCTTACTACATGATTCTCCATACAGCTAAAACATAACTTAACCTCTTCTTTTAATATTTTCATCCAAATCACCTCACTATATATGGAAACTTCGTATCATTCAAAGGAAATTCTGCATAATGAAAAGACATTACAAAAAACATCTTGAAAAATGAGTAGAAAAATAGCCTTACCGCGGGCGGTGAAGGCTTGATCCGTAGGTCAATTGTAAAATAATTCAAACTAGAAAACAACCCCTTAAATTAGGCAAATTTTGAATCTCACTCGTTTTCCTATTCAATAACGAATATAGAATTTCAGCAGCAAACTGATCTGGATTTTCTGGCTCTATCAGTTCATTTCCACATTTTGAAATGCACTGCTTAACACGTCCCTTCAGTTCATAAAGCGTATTCGCCGCGGATTCAAATGATACCGTTTCCATTTTAATCCCCGCTGGCGGCACATAGGGAAGTGCTAAAATAAAACGCCGAGATACCGCGCCTTTTGCTGATATTTCTTTGGCAAACGTCATGTAATCTTTTATTTGCCGTTTCAATTCGTCATCCGTCTCTTGTTCCCAATAGCGCTGCATATACTTCAGGTGTCCCGTTATATCTGCTTTTCGAGCCATGACCATAATCTGAAATGGCGATTTCAACACTTTTAGCATTTCCTCATACGATTTGATTATATAAGTTTGCTCGTTCTCTGATTTAAGACGAAAATTGACAGGCTGAATCTCTAAAAGCAAAACATAGCCACTGTTTCGGACCAGTATGCCATTTCGAATCTCCTTAACCCCAATAAGATCTGCCAAAATAGTTTCACTTTGGACCTGTGGTTTTTTCTTTAAAGCTTTGATAGCTGAAAACATTGCCGTCACCCTTTCTTGCGTTATAATAAACCTTTCGATTTTTTAGAAACTGAATGATATAGCCCACCCAACAAGCATAACCTGCTAATATCGCCATTGCAGGCGGAAAGGCAATCATTATTTCCCAGAATAACTTCGTGTTAAGTTTAATTGTGAGCTTAAAAATAAGCACTGATATAGGTATAACCCAAATCAGTGCTTTCACTACATCATGATAATATTAAATTTTTAGTACCACTTCATTTTAATTATTTTCCATAATCCATTCTACACAGTTGCGTCCATTTCTTTTAGCTTGATATAATGCAATGTCCGCTCGCTTTATAACAACATCCAAGTCTTGATCAGAAGCGTAAATATTTGTAACCCCAATGCTGACTGTGAAATGTACTTTAGTGCCATTATCGCTATACAACACAATATCTTCTACATTTTTTCGTAAACGTTCGGCGACTATGCAAGCATCTTCATGGTTTGAATTAATAAGATATACGGCAAATTCTTCTCCACCTAAACGTCCTATTAAATCTGTTGTTCTTATCGTTTTAGCGCAAACGCTTGCAAATGCAGTTAGTGCTACATCTCCAATATTATGCCCAAATTCATCATTAACTTTTTTAAAATAATCAATATCAAGCATTAAAAATACGGAATCTTGAGGATACCGTTTATTACGCAAAAATTCCGTTTGTGCAAACTCTAAAAAACTGCGCCTATTCGACACATTTGTCAAAACATCAGTTCTATACAGCTTCTCTAATTCTATTTCAATTGCATGTTCTTTAGTAACGTCTTCTTTAATTCCAATAAATTTAATAATACTACCGTTATCATCATATAATGGTGAAATCGATGAGCGTTCCCAATACGCTTCACCATTTTTATTCTTATTTTGAAACAGTCCATGCCATTCTTTGCCAGCTAAAATTGTGTCCCATAACTCTTTATAATCAACTTTTGCTTCGGAATTCAATTTTAAAATTCGAGAATTTACACCCACAACCTCATCTTCAGTATATCCCGAAATTTCTAAAAAAGATTTATTCGCATAACATATGCTGCCATCCAATTCTGTAATCACAATTGCATCTGGCGCTTGTTCTATCGTTTGTTGAAGTATTTTAATCTTACTTTCAGCATTAATCTTCTCTGTAATATCAAAAGAGATCCCAATAACGCCAATAATTTCTCCCACTTCGTCAACGAAAGGAATTTTACTGGTGTTCAACCAACCAACGCCATTGTCAGTTTCCCACTTTTCTACAATATTTAGCTTGGCTTCACGAGAATTAATAACTTCTAAATCATCTTCGTAATATTTTTGAGCAACGTCTTTTTTATAAATTTCAAAAAGACTTTTACCTTCCAAATCTGACTTTTCCAATTTATAAGCATTTGCCAGATATTTATTGACTTTGATAAAGTTATTATTGGCATCTTTGTAAAAAACAAGTCCTGGTATATGATCAAGAATCGCTTCAAATTGGTTTGCTAGATACTTATATTTTTCTTTGCTTTCAGATAACTGCTTTTCTAATTTTTTCTGATTGCTTATATCGATTATGATTCCTGTAAGAAATAAAAGTTGTCCCTCCTCATTATATTCGCCTTTTCCCTTTTCAAATACCCATACCGTATCGCCATTTGCATGACAAATTCGGTATTCAATTTCAAATGCTTTTTTTTCAAGTAAACTAGCCTCAACAATTTTTTTTATATTGCTTACATCATCTTGAAAAATCACACTGCAATAGGTTCGTTTTGTGCTGTTAATAAAATCCGATGCGAGGAAACCAGACAATTCTTCAATTTCTTCTGAAATATAAAGCATTGTCCATTCAGGATCATTGCTACATTTATATGAAACAATTGCCAATTCTGCTAAGATGTTATTGTCGTCCATTATTTTTCTTTGCATTTAATCATAACCCCTTTAAACCGATCAATTTAACTTCTGTTATAATTTTAGCATTTATTCTCAGAAATAACAAAGTTCATATTGGCTTAAAGGGATTATTTGAAATTTAAAATATTATTTGACCCCATTTTTTATAAATAAATCACGATAAAGAAAATCAGTGCCACTGATATGCTTGTATAACCATGAAATTAAAAATTTTAGTATTTTCTTTCCAAAAATAACTTGATCTTCATCTGCTGCTCTGAGATCTAAGTTTTCAATTTGTGTAATCAATTTATTATGCTCTTCAATATGCGCTTCTTTATCTTCATAATTAAATTTTTGGAATAAATCTTCTTCATACTTAAAGTGATAGATTGTATAAGCTGTAAGCGATTCAACAATCGCAACCATTTCATCATAGATATCTTCACCTTCTCCAGCATTTGTTAATAAACTAGAGAGGTCACCAATAATTCTGATTAACTCCTTGTGTTGATCATCAATTGATGCGAAACCAGTTTCATATTGTTTATCCCAATTAATCATAAGTTTAATCTCCTTCGTCAATTTTTAAGAGTTGATTTACTAATCGTTTATTGAAAATTCCTCTCTTATAATCCTTTCAAATTTATTGAAATCAATGGGTTTTCGCATAAAAGCAACGCAACCCTGCTGATAAGCTTCTGTCAAAACAGTATCACCTGAAAGTGCAGAAACCATTATGGCTTTTAGAGATTTGTCTTGTGGCACATTTAATTGTACTTCATATTCTCTTATGGTTTTAAGAGTTTCTATCCCATCCAAATTAGGCATCATAATGTCTAATATAATTAAATCATATCTCTGTCCAAGTCTATTTGCCAATATGACTGCCGAAATAGCTTCAAGACCATCACTTGCAGTATCGCAAACGCCAAATTTATCAAAAAAATGAATCATTAATTTCATAGAATTTTTATCATCTTCAACAATGAGTATCTTCACAATAGCTTCTCCTTTATCTTTAATTTCCAGTTGGAATTTCAATATAAAAAATTGTGCCATTTTCAACATCGCTTGAAAACCCAACTTTTCCATTCAAATAGGTTTCCCCTATAATCTTCATACTATAGGTACCCAAACCACGTCCTTCTCCTTTTGAAGAAAAATTCTTATAAAATATTCTTGCTTTAGACTCTATGGGAATTAATGTCTCATTTTTAACTGAAATTCTTATCATCTTTTCCTCTTTTAATACTTGTGATCCAATGATAACCTGATTACCTTCTATTGATGCTTCCAGTGCATTTTTCACCATATTTCCAACAACTCTCTTCAGTAAATTAAAATCACTTTCAAATGCAATATTTTCTGTATCTTGCGAGATTATAATGTTTTTTCCAATACCCACTTCATGGTGATTATAAAGTTCTGCTATGACTTCAATAAATTCAGCTAAAAAAATTATCGTTTTATTGCATTCGATTTTTCTGCTCTCAGCATCTGATAATTGTCTTTGGAATTTAATTTCTTCAACCATGCTATCAAAAGCAGTTCTAACCATATGCATATCGTCAATTACTTCTTTAGGAACCATTTTTTCAAGTATTTGTAAGATGCCGCTAATGCCACCTGTTGTATTTAATATGTCATGAAAAAAGATCTGTTCTAATTCTCTTTTGCGTAGGGTGTCCGTCATGTCTTGTAAGGTTAAAAAGAAAAATCTTCCAGTCTCTGTAGTGTATGGTATAACACTTAAAAAAAAGCTCAGTGTTTCATTTTTAAGTGATTTTATTGGAATTAAACTTTCGCCAGCTGATTCAATATTATGAGTCAACGCACTTAGCATAATATTAAGTGCAGAACAACTTTTACAAACTTCACTTGCTCCACACCCATTTGGGTCAGCATCAGCATACTTACAAGAAACCAACTCGCCTGGACGTTTTCCAAGTATGAGTTGAATCTCTGCGACATTTAGAAGTTTCAACAGATTATTGTTTGCATATACCAGCTGACGTGTTTCATTTAAAATCATAATACTAGTACCTGTAAGATTTAAAGACATGGAAAGTAACGACGTATTCATGAAATAAGTATATTCCTGAGTAATTATCTCTTGTGGAGTTCTTTTATTTAAATCGTATAATTTCTCTGTTATTAAAACCTTATCCAATTGAACGTCCTCCTTTTCACGTTTGTAGTAAAAGTATATTTTTTATCAATAACAAATAAATTTATTAAATGTAAAGTGATTATTTAATACTGGATTAATCTTTGTGCGTCCACATTTCCACGACTTTTTCTAACAGACTCATGTCAATTGGCTTAGATAAGTAATCATTCATTCCAGCTTCTTCACATTTCTCTTTATCCCCCGGCATGGCATATGCTGTCATGGCAATGATAGGGATATGGCTGAAAGAATGCATGGTCCTGATAAGACGAGTTGCAGTATATCCATCCATCTCAGGCATCTGAACATCCATCATGATGAGGTCATAGTTTTCTTTTTCGGCTAACGCGACTGCTTCTTTTCCATTTACAGCCAAGGTTATCCCCCATCGTTTTTTCCTCCCGTAAGCTTGAAGAAGCATCCTACTATTCTCGTCATCTTCCACTATCAAGATCTTCAACGGCTGCTCAATCCAATGATTAGTTTCATACAGTACCTTTTGCATATCTGAAATTTCATTGGCTCCGGACTCCAAAATGCATGTGAAATGAAAACTGCTGCCTCGACCATAAAAACTTTCTACCCAAATGGTTCCTCCCATATGCTCCACCAACCCTTTACAGATGGATAATCCAAGTCCTGTGCCTCCGTACTTACGGGTGTTGGATCCATCTACCTGGATGAATGCATTGAAAAGACTATCTATTCGATCTTCTGGAATTCCTATGCCCGTATCTCGGATTTCAAAAGCTAGCTCCAATTTGCCTAAATACCACTGCAACCCTGGAATTACAATAATCTGTATTTCACCAGTATTGGTATATTTTAGAGCGTTTCCGACAAGGTTAGACAGAATCTGTCTCAATCTGAACGGATCACCCATAAAGGCTTCTGGCAAACCTTTATCAATGTGAATAGTCAGATCCAGCTCTTTCTCAATTGCTGTAAAGCTGAAAAGATTCAGTACTTCGTCCAAAAGTTTGTGAAGATTAAATACACTTCTGTCCATCATCATTTTCCCAGCTTCAATCCTAGAATAATCTAATATGTCATTTATCACCGACAAAAGGGCGTTGGATGAAATTTTAGTTATCTTCAGATATTCTCGCTGTTCATAAGTGAGTTCAGTCATTTCCAGAAGCTGAAGCATCCCCATAAACCCATTCATAGGAGTTCGGATCTCGTGGCTCATATTAGCCAGAAATTGACTCTTAGCCTTATTGGCATCTTCAGCAACTTGTTTGGCCAGCCAAATTTTCTCTTCACTCTGCTTCAGTTCCGTGATGTCACGAGCTACACCAAATACTTGTGTGGCATGACCATCTTTGCCGTGCTGGTACATCACTTCAATTGACTCAAGGTAACGCCAATCACCAGTTTTGTGCCTCATTCGGTACACATGGCGTACCTCTTGACCCGGCTGAATATTTTCTAATTTGGGATATGTGCACTCTAGGTAAGCTTGAAAATCATGAGGATGCATAAGACGTGGCAAAAGTTGATCGCCCATATCATTAATTTCCTGGATTGTGAATCCCAGCACCTTACCGACCCCATTGTTAGAATACACATTCCTTTTTTCATATAAATCGTAGATATACAGAATATCTGGGCTCAAGTTAACGATGGTTTCAATGAATTTCATATTTTCGTTGATCTGAGTCTCTAATAGTGTCCTAGCTGTGATATCTTGAAAGCCTCCCCATACTGCAATGGCCTCACCTTGATCATTCCTTCGAACATCTCCGTATGCCCGAATATTCTTCTGTTTTCCTGTAGAGGTCATAATGCCAAGTTCTACATCGAAGGGCGTCCCATTCAAAAGGGCATTATCAACAGCCAGTTGTATAGATTCCTTGGATTCTTCATTATAGAAGCCGATAGCCTCCTCCACAGTGGGCTGAATTCCCGGTGTCATCTCATGTATTCTGAATACTTCATCTGTCCAGCTAAGTTTATTCTCCAGCAGATCAATCTTCCAACCACCAATCTGGGCGAGTTCTCCTACCTTATTCAGCAACATCAGAGATTCTTTGCTGGATGCCATGGCTTGAGCCAGTTCCTCCTCACTCCGCTTTTTCGCAGTGATATCGGAAGCCGTACCGATGACCTGTGTGGTACCATCCATACCAGATATACTGATGGAACGGTCATGAAGCCATATCCAATTTCCTTTGGCATCTTTAATCTGGTATTCGATATCAAAAGCCTTCCTGTCTTGTATCTGTTGGATAGCATTTGTTATCCGATCAATATGGTCCGGATGTATAGACTGAGTCCACAGATAGGGGTGTTTTACAAGGTAGTCTGCATCGTAACCAAGAACCGCCTTAACACTATCCGAATAGAAAGTTCTACCTGTAGGCATTGAAAAAGAGTAGATAATATCTTGCAGACCATTGATAAGTGTCTTATACTTGTTCTCCGTTTCATCAATTTGAACTTGAACCATCTTTTCAAGTGTGACATTACGATATGTCCCAAGTAGTCTCAAGGGCTTACCCTGCTGGTTTCGAATGACCATTCCACGAAAGTGCATCCATACAGTGGAACCGTCCCGATGTCTATACCTTAAAGTTTGATCATATGGCTGCTCTGGATTTTCACAGTGCTTGATGAGGTTCTCCGTGGCTTTGATTAAATCTTCTGAAAATACAATACCCTTCCATTCACTAGAAAGATGATGCATTTCATTTGGATCATATCCCAGCATCTCCCATAATTGCGGGCTCATCCACTCGTTTTCTATCTTTTCTAGATCCCAGTAGCATATACCATTCATGGAACTAGACTGAAGGAATTCAAAACTGGATATATCTTCTTGAATTAATTTGTAGAACTCTGCTTTAAGATAGTTTTCAGGTTTAATATCTTTCATATGCACACTCCTTCTATTAGGCACAATATACCCGAATAATCATCCATATAAACACGCATAGGAGAGTGAACTAAAACCATATATTTCTAAATAATCTGTTTTTAGGGTATCACAAAATGCAAAATGGTCCACCTGCTTGTCTCCTTCAGTTACGCCTCTTAGAACAATATGATCTGCCAAAATAGTCTCACTTTTGACCTGTGGTTTTTTCTTTAATACTTTGATAGCTGAAAACATTTCCGTCACCCTTTCTTGCGTTATAATAAACCTTTCGATTTTTTAGAAACTGGATGATATAGCCCACCCAACAAGCATAACCTGCTAATATCGCCATTGCAGGTGGAAAGGCAATCATTATTTCCCAGAATAACTTCGTGTTAAGCTTGATTGGGAGCTTAAAAATAAGCACTGATATGGGTATAAACCAAATCAGTGCTTTCACTAAATCTTTTTTATGAAACAGGTTAAATACCCGTCCGTTGTTTGTGTAGTTATGTGGAATGAGGTACTGTTTTGCCAGTGTGCTCACCTCCTGGTTTGATATCTATAGTTAAACCTCGCCTACCACAAAATCCAAAATGACCCTCTAGCTCCTGCCCTTCTACTGGCTTCCCCTAAAATAATTTCTATGTCCCATTCCTGATTGCTGCGTTTTACACTGGAAGGGGCTTCCAACTGCCTAAAATCGGCTCTTTGTAGGTTTATAGAATCTTGGCAGGATTGGGATTTTAATTGGCACCACGTGAAAAATGAGCAGAAAAAAAGAGCATCCTTTTAGATGCTCTAACGTAAAAAAGCAGGTTCAAGACCTACTTTCTTCTTTGTTGGGATTCTATACCCTGAAATGTCTGTAAGTAGAGTTTTTACCTCTGTTCTTACCTATATTATACACTGAATCCAAACTAAAACAATGAAAATCACTGTGCTACCAAAACCTCAGCCTTTAAATTTCAATAAATTCATTTTCCACTTCTGCCTCTTTTTTCGAAGCATATACTTTAAATTCAGATTGTCTGCGAAGATTTTCTATCATCGCAATAATTGCATTGGGGTCTCTCGAAAGATTCAATGCTTCTCCAATTTCTTTTTGCCTCTTAAAATAGGATTCATCTTTTGAATCCTCTCTCTCAATTATACTTAAGTTATAAGTGGTGCCATTTTGCTCATGATCAAGGATACTTCTCCAATATGGGTAGTAATTCACCAGAGAAAAAAATGATTTCATGTTGTCTGAAATTTTCCCATGCGCTCCACTAAACTTATTTAAATATACTACCGATTTTTCATAGTCTTCAATGGTTCCCAATCCATTGAATGTTCCAAAGTAGTTCCCATAACTGTCATAGGCAAATATACAAACTACTGGAACTGGATAAAAGATAATACTTTCTGTGCTTGATTCTTCGCTTGTCTCTGTGCAGAATCTAATATCGCAGTTTTCTCGTATAAGGCTATAGATTTCTTGGCTTTCATCATTATTTGAAATGTAATTAAAAAATTTACCTGAGAGTACAATTTCATAATCTCTAGCAGATATCCCAGGAATGTTTTTAAAACTTTCACAATCTAGCAACACTTTTCGACGAGTATTCATTGAATCTCCTTCCAGGTCTTTTTTCCAACGATAGGATGTGATAATTATCTAATCACCCCCTGTAAGAATTTTTGATACCATTCTTAATAATTACAGTTTAGCATTTAATCATCCAAATACACACGATTAACATCCACAAAAAACTATACTCGCCTACCATAAAATCCAAAACGGCCCTCCAGCGCCAGCTCTCTTATTGGCTTCCCCTAAAATAATTTCTAAGTCCCATTCCTGACTGCTGCGTTTTACACTGGCGGGGTCTGCCACTAGAATTTTGCCGTCTTCAGTTATGCCTCTTAAGACAATAAAATGACCACCGTTTGTGAAGTGTCCCTTGCTCATAATGGCTACAATCAACTTTCCTTGACTCAGCGCATCTACTAATTTTTGTGCCTCTGATATGCCTGCCCCTTCTACTTGTAAGCCAAAATGCCGCGCCGCTTCTGGTATAAAACTGTGATAACTTCCATTGCCTTCGCATTTATAACCATTTTGATACGCCCAATTTGCCATTTCGAGAGGATTCATAGGGTTCTTGCTCAAACTGCTTACCACCATCGCCATTGAAGTGGGCCCGCAGCCACTTTCTCCAATGCTTCCTGTTTTCCCATATGGTTCTCTTTTCCACCGTTTGTCCATTTGACTAAAATAAGTGACTGCCGTGTCTCCATCTTTAAACGTGATGTCCTTAAGTTCCAGCCCGATTACGTCATTTCCAGCTATGATTCCATTATGCTGATTGTAATGTAGGCAGTTATACATATTCAGAGCGACAGACTGCTTCAAATCACTTAATTGCAAATCTGCCATGACTTCAGTGAACGATCTGGTTGTTGCGCTAATTTTAAGCGTGACTTCACCCGATTCAGCCGTATCGGTTTGGCTATCCTTTTTAACAAACAGGCGGGCAATTTCCTTTATCTTTGCCAAATCAATGCCTTCACCCTGCGCATAACCACCAAATTTCATATTGTATAGAATCAGAACATCCTGATAATCAATCTCTGTATCAATTGATTTCACCACCTTTTCACCGCCCTTACTTGACTCTATAGCCGTCCCTTGTCCCATTTGATTGACCCACTGCATGATTTCACTTAATATTGAATCACTCTCTTTTTTTACACTCAGCAGCTCATTTTCAGCAAACGCCACTGGCACTTTGTAGGCTTCTCCTGGCATTAATGACTGCATGATTAGGGACGGCATGCTGATGAGGACAGTTGAAATAAGGACAATAAAAAATGCTGTCCCCACAACAATTCCGATAATCACTTTGCGCCACTTGAGCACCTGAACTGCCGCTGCCGTGAAATCCCCTGCAAATGCACGCGCTGCGGCAATGCCTAACTGTGCGGTATCTGACAGCGTTATTTTATTTTTACTCACGGGTCCTCCACCTTATCGCACAAATGCTTTTGCCAAACCAACCACTGATTGTGATACGTGAACGGTTGATTGGAGTTTTGATAAAGCGCCATTCATATCCCTGCCCACACCTACGGATATGGACATGTCGCGAATAATATCTTCCAACTTCCCGACAATTTTGATGATCCCAATCGCCACAATCCAGTGTACAAAACCGCCACTGGCAGCTGCATTTGCCCAGTAAATGCCTAATGCTGCAAGACAAATCATCTGTAAAAGTTGAATAACCAAATTGCCAACATACACGCGGATAAATCCAGTGAGAAAGCCTTTGGTCGGTTGAGCTACGCCGCAGGCAAACGCCAAAGGACTGCACACGATTAAAAATGAATTAAAAATCAAGCGTTCAAACATTTTAAAAAAGAGCCCTAGGCTCTTAAAAATCACGTAAATACTGAGAATGGCTGTAATCGAAAACAATCCAAACTGCGTGGGCAGTTCCATCAGCGCACTTAAAATATTCACGTTGTAATCGGCGTACCCCACAGAACTCAGCGCAATGCCAATGGCATCACTGGTAAAGGTAACGCCAATCATCAAGATGTCTTTGGCATACCATATGAAAAATCCCATCACCATCGATCGGATTGCAATTCTGATCGGTTCCTCCGCTTCAAAACCTACCCATGCAAACATGGATTTGAAACTCTGCCAAGTGCTAATAAGAATCAGCAGCGCGATGGCAATGGTGCGAACGCTATCATATAATGCGTCCACATATAGCAGTTTATTGATGGCATCTGGTGATATAAGAACGTCCTGAATGGCTTTGATAAACGGTTCGAGTATGCCACGAATGGACGCGCCAAACAAATAATCCAATATCGACTGAACCACGCCGCCTAAATCCATAATTTCACACCCTTATTTGATATAGTTTTTAATGGTATCCAGTATCAACGTAATGCCGTTGATTGTCGCCCAACCGCCTATGCTGCTCCAAAATACCTTGCTGCCCATTGCCACTTTCTGATGGTCTCCCATGGAGAATTTTTTCATAAAAGCGCCCGTTCCTACGCCGATTAATGCCGCTGGTGTGGATAAGGTGATGACCGTTCCAGATGCATCTTTTGCCAGTCGCTCTGCCGCTTTAAACACGTCCGCATACGCGGGTATCGCACTTAAAATGACGAGAGTTCCAACAATTAAAGAGACTTTAACATTTTTTGATTTCATAGTTTTCAAATCCTTTCCTTTATAATTTTTTCATTACGACAGCTGCCCTTTCCACTCGAATTTTGTCTTTGACAGGATTTTGAAAGTAGGGCATCAGGTGTACGATGGAAGGTTCTTGCATACCCGTTTCATGCGCCAAAAAACAAACACCCTTGAACAGTTCAAGGGTTTGAGTAAAGACTTTTTCATCAAAAGTGTGTTCTTTTTGTGTGGAAATGTTGATGCTTTCACTAATGCTAGCTTTGTCGGACAGGAGCCTACCAAAAATTCGAGACTTTTTTGTGTCCGCTGCACTCTCTGAAATATTCTTAGAAACGCGTCGTTTTTCTTCTTTACCGGTTAAGAGTTGCGCCGTTTCGATGGTCAACTTGTCGTCGCTACGAAGCCAAATTTTATTGATCAAATTTTGCTGCAACGTATTAAAAGCTTTATCATCGCCTAACGTTTTCAGCAGCGATGTATAGCTTTGACTCGCTACAATAGAGCAGCACCTTGCTTCCCTGGACACGCCATAAAAGTTGCCGTCATTCGATGTGACAAATTCCTGATACTCATCGCTAAGAAAAAACATCGGCCTTTTGCGATTGAGTTCCTTGTGTGATACCGTCCGCTGCTGAACTTCTGCTTGGAAATCCAGTTTGAGATAAGCGGCAATCGTTTTAGAAACCTTTGGATATTCAGCCACGTTCATGGCCAACACGACTATCTTGCCCAAATTGATAGCTTCTTGAAAACCAAAGAAATTCAAATCTTCTTTGGATGGGCAAAAGCTGTTGTAAATTCGCTCTGATGAAGCAAAGAACGCAGTCATTTCTGTGACACAGGCCTTGACCGTCTCTATGGTATTTTCAGCCTTACTTCTAAATTCGCCGTTGAAGAAATTGGTGCATGACCTAAAATCAAATTCAGCCACTTCTTCCTGCATGCCGTAGAGTTCATTGAGTCGCTCTTCTAGGAATGATTCGTCCGTCACAATGCTGTGAACATCGCCTAAACTAACGTAACCATTGTTGACCATGCGCATGAGCCGAATGCATTCGCACATCATTTGAGCTGATTTTGTGTCCCAAAACGCCTCCTTTTTTCCCCCTCCGGAAAATAAAGCCATGACAATTCGACTTCTTTCTGCCAGATCGATGGCTTCCATTTCAGGTTTGTGTAGCGGATTGTATTTGTATTCACCTCCCAATTTAATCAAAATTACATCGTTTTCTCTGCCACAGTCCTTTGCAAATGTGAGTACCTGTTCGTAAAAATTGCCCTTCACATCTAAGATCAGCATGCCTGCTTTTTCTTCCTTATCATCAGCACTATAGAAAATGGCCTGTTTGGTGAGTGGGTACATCATGCTGACGGTCTTTCCAGTGCCGATTGTGCCTGAAATCAAGAAATTTTGAAACATGGCCTTTTCGGGGATCACCACCCACTCGGGTTCCTTGACTCTGTCCAGATTTAGTTTGTTGTGCTTGAGTCCGATGACCATCTGAAGCTGATCTTTTCTCCACGGAAATGGTGCTTCGATAATTTCGTCATCTTGTATAAGCTTCACATCTGGCTTATGACTGAGAAACGTTTCAAAGAAACTTCTGTAAATCACAAAGCCGATGATAAAGAGTGCTGCAAAGCTTACTTTTAAATAGATGGTGCTTAGCAGCTCAAATGCCTTTAGATTTTCTCCGATGAGGTCAATTGTTTTCTGCATCAAAGTGATTTTGAAACTCTTTTGATGTAAAAACGACTCCGATAGCGATTTGTGGGCGAAAAAAAACAGCGTAGCGAAGGCTAAGCTGTAGGTGTATTTGTTGGAACTATTGATGATTGCTTTGAAGTAATTGATTCGTTTTATCTTCTCTGTAATTTTCATTAAGGAACTCCTTGAAGTGGGATGTAAGTCTTTTGTACTTTAACTTATCATCTGCCAATTATGACCTCTTTAATTTGGAAACTATACCCTAAAGTTTCACTTTAAATAGGCGTTTCACAGCAACTGTGAAATGGTCATTTAAAGTGAAACGCTACATACTCAACACATCTCTCGGATCTTCACTCATCTGTTCAATTAAGCTCCCAACATTTGATCCAAGTTCCGAAGCCATTCTTGAAATATCTTGTTCCAACTCTTTTTCTTGTGAGATAGCCAAGTAAATCCTTTCCTTGAGTTTATTGAAAAACGTTCCCGATTTAGGATTTGTTCCGGATATTTCAGAAAACAATCGGCTGGCATAAGTATGTGAGTTGCTTACTTTTTTATTTAACAATAAATTTTCTGCATTAGGCAATATATGTTTTTCAATAGCCTCTTCGTAATGCAAAATCAACCAAAGTTCAAAACACGGACTGGTCACCGTCAAAATATTATCGACGCCAGCTCTTTCAATAAATTCAATATATTCCTCTGGCTTTTCATAACTGTCCCGATCAAATACAATGACAAATCGGTCAATGGCTTTATCGAATTTCCCATCATGCTTCAGAGATTTTTTCTTATCTTCAATCAATTCCAGTAGCTTCGTGGGATGGCTAAAGCTGCTGATTTCACCTTCCTTATGAAGAATAACCAGCTCTATCTGATTGTTTATGCCCAATTCTTTTCGGTTGTTATTTATGCCTTGAAAGTATTTTCTTTCAGTGTTGGCACCTTCAAATATTAGGTAGTACCTTCTTAAAAGCTCAATTTCAAGCTCTTCTTCATACCTAGTGGTGAGTGATCTGAATTCTCTCAGGGGGCTCATTCTTCTTCACCTACCTTAGCTGAAAAGTTTTTAAGTATCGGCACGGCTCCATATCGGCCTTCCAAATACGCTTTGCTCAGTTTTTTATCATAGCGCTCTTTAAATCGATCTAAAGAATATAGATGTGAAACATTGTCCTTATTTCTCTCTACAAACCAAATCTCGTCACGTCTCAAAAGATCTTGATCCATGATGGTCGATTCATGGGTTGTAAAAATGAGCTGTGTGTTATTTTCCTTTAAGTGTTCGAAAAATAATTCCAAAAACTTATAGGTCAACTTTGGATGCAAGCTGCGTTCTAGCTCATCAATCACATAAATCTTATTTTTTTCGTTACTGATTAAAATATCCAATAAGTCAAATAGCCTTCTTGTACCATCCGATTCTTCTGAGAATTCGAAGTCACTAAAGGAATTCCCGTGCTCAAGCATTATCGTTGTGATGATTGGGTCTTCACCCTTTGAACCCTTTATGTTATAAAAAGCGGTATTGGTTCGTAGGGACATCATTGCTTTCGTGCTATCCGCAGTTTCTTCAAGCTTATTCTTAAAGGACTGTAAAATATCTTCTGCTACTTTGCTTGGAATTTTGTTCTTTAAGTCGGCAACAGATATTTCCTCAATTTTGACTTTAGAAATACCTGTATCAAATAGTTCAATGATTTCATTGATTTTCTCACTGCCACCGTCACCATAAAAATATTCAAAATCTGTAATTGGTTGATCTGGGAAAATCGTTACCAAATCCTCATCGAACCACTCGTATACGTCTCTAAAGAATGTCAGTTTTGATTCTTTATTCATCTTTTTATTTCGGTTCATTTCACGAATAAACAAACCGGTATTGTTATCTTCAAAGTCTAGCTTATAGGTTTTAAACCTCATTGTATCTATTTCATCAAGGAGAAGATTTTCTCCAAGTTCCAATCTTTTTAGATCTGTCTCTCTTTCAAAAAGCATGATCTGAGTATTTTTCCCCGGTAAAAGCTCATAGAGCCACTCTGATTTTATAATTTGTTCACTCATTATAAGGCTAAAACCATAGGCATAAAACTTGCCATTTTTGAAAATTTCAAATTCGAATTGGCTTTCCATCTCTTGATTTTCAGAGAAAACTCTGCAGTACATCTTACTGGCTTCCATAGGAATTTTCTTTGTAATGACGTGTTTTGCAAATCGAATAGCCTCTATAATGTTCGTTTTCCCTGAAGCATTGGCGCCGTATATGGTTGCATTACGAAGTACAGACACCCTATTTAAAGCGATCACATGCTCCTTATTTGTCTTGAGTTTCTTAGCTGGAATCATTACCAACTCTTGTTTATCATTAAAGGACTTAAAGTTTTTAACGCTGAATCTTATAAGCATAAAGTACACCTCCTAAAGAGATTTTTTCTCTTTATCATCATTATGCATATTATACCCCCACTCACTAGCATTGTCAAAGTTAAAGAGATTTTTTCTCTTTATCAACACCCCGCCATTTTGCCGAAAGGTTCCACCTTTCGTGCAAGCCCCCCGAGCAAGGCTTCAGCCGATGCGAACAGGGGGCGTAAATGCGTGGGTGTCCAAGACCATAATTCCTAACCCTAACACCTAAAATAACCACTACTTATACCTTTAACCTTTTGAAAACACTTAGGTACAAGAAACTCAAACACTTTATGCAATCCTTTACGCACTTAGACCCCGCATATAGCCCGAACCTGATATGATCGGTTAATAGAATGACCATTAAAAACAACTGGCTGTTTAAACCCTTTTTCAAAGTCTCTTCTAAATCGCAAGACAAATTCACCTGCTTTGCTCTCTGTTTCTGTGACAATCAGAAAATCCACTGAACAAATACACTGATCAATCAGCGGTCTATAACGTTCTATCATCGTTGCTAGCTGGGCACTGACTGAACTACCGCTCTTATGGGCATAAAGAATGCAAATCCCATTTTCTCGCGCATAAGGTGGCGCTGTCAGTAAATATTCTTCAATTTGAATCACGCCAATGCCATTGTTGAATTTTCGTGGCAACCGCTCCTCTAAAAATCCCAGTTTCAATAAGTAAGCTGCCCGTTCTGCTGGAGACGCTAAAACGCCGTTATAGTCACTTCCCTCCAATTGAAATAGGAAATGTGCTCGAATCAGATAACGGATGATCAGGGCCGTTTGATGTTTTTTTCGCAGGTACGCCTCACCGCGCCCAAACAAGCTGCAAGCCTTCTTTGTCACTTGGTAAACATGCGGTTCTGTACTGTCCATGAAGAAATTGTGCTGTTTCAAATAGCCCTTATCCGCAAGGCCTTTAAGAATCTGCCAATACCGGCACGATGTCAGTCCTTTTTTATACAACCCCAGCATATTTTTTGTCACATAGCCCCCATGAGCTACAATCTTTTCAAGCGTTTCATATTCCATTTCAGTCAACATCTCTTCACCACCATTTCGTTTGTTTAAGTTCACCTTTTGCATCGATTACGTAAATGTTTAAATGTTTTGCGCCCTGCAGCCGCCTGCTTTTATCTTTGTTGATCACATTAGCCACTCTAATGGCTTGCTTGGCGGTATTACAGTACCAACTAAACCCCGAACTTCCTATTGCCGCACCTTGACCAGCTGATGCTTGACTACTCCCTGACTGAGCACCAGCACTGCTTTTACCACCACTTCCAAAGAAACCACTTATCTTTTGTTGAATCGTCCTTTCGTCATAGCCACAGTCGACTTCAAGATCATGACGCTTCTCCAACCCTGTTCTTGGATCAATATACGCCACTCGAAGATCGGGATAACTGCCTACCATTGCGCCAAATTTCTTAGCATCTTCACTGCGAAGTTGGCGATCATTTTTAATGCTGACAATCTGCTTGCCCTCTCTTAACAGCTCTTTTTCAAGTTCCTTAAAAGCGGTGTAAACCAAAACATCATGCCCCACTTCCTCACGTCTTGAAAACAACTTGGTCTTATAGCGAATAGCATCTGGACTGATGTCATTGCTCAATTTTATGCCCGATTTTCCAAGCACATAGACGTTCCAAGCGTCATCTTTAACAAGAATCTGCTTTTCCAGTAAATATTTAAGATCACTCTTCGCCAAATCCGTATCTCCATGATAAATAAATTTGATAATCTGGGACTGAGTCAGATTCAAGAAGAGGCGCATGTCTTGTATTACTTGCTGCTGCTCGCGTGTCAAAGTTTCAAAAACGATGCCTTTTTCCTTGCTGCGTTTTATCGCCAGTTCAATGCGCTCGATCAGCGCCTCTGTTAAATGATCCTTTTGTATGAACCCTGCTTGACTCAGCATTTCAATGCGTTTTTTCAAACGCTCCGATTTTTCATGGGCATTTACTTTATCCGCTTGAATCACACCGTCTACCGATACTTCGTATAATACTCGATCAAAAGCGGTGACCTTAACGCCTTCTGTCTTAATTTTTATTTTCTGCTGAGATTTTTCTTGAGACTCTACTTGTACAGTTTCCACTGTCTGCTCAATATTTTTTTCGGTTTGCCTAAGCGCTCGTTCTGCTTTAACACTAAGCGCCAACCACGCATTTTCAGTGAGTTTGTAATGTCCACTTCCCATCGACTCCAAATACCCATTGTTCTTTAAATTTCTGATCATGCCATCCAACATCTTAGTTTGCCGTTCGCGTTCAAACTGCGGTTTGTCCTGATAGGCAGCTTTTAAATCGGCTAGATGAATGGACCCTTCCTTATGCTTCATCAATAGTTTCCGGTGATTATCTTTTAATTCAAAAGGAGCCTTTCGCGTTTTCATTTCTTCCAAATAAGCCATCGCAATAGGATTTAGCAGATACTCCGAGTGCCCCTTATCGATTAAATAACCTGCTGCAACCAACTTCCTTGCTGTCGTCAAATTCCACTGAATGGCCTTGTCCTGTGCCTTCTTATCAGGTATGTTCTGGCGCACATGATTGCGATAGGCTTGTAGGCTATAAACGTCATTTCTTTCTCTGGCAAATTTGAAGATAAACCTATGGACCGCGCTGATCTTAAACGTTCTATCCGGTTCACGATAAATTTCTTTTCCTGAAATAGGTCGTTCCATTTTCATACATTATGTTCCTCAATGTTGATGCCTTCCCGTTCTCTAATTTTCAGTTTCTCCCCTTGAAGCTCATGCTTCATTAGCCGGCTGATCACTTCTAAAATGGTGCAGCCAACGATGATCAGGCTGAGTGAAAACACAATCAATCCATATTGTAGGGGGTACTTATTCGCCACGGGCATTAGAAATGATTCAAATACTTTAGCGCCTATGGCCATGACAGGATAGCCTATTATCACAAACCAAAAGGTTCTTTTCTTAGTCAGTCGCCTTAGACCTTGCAAGTTCATCCCATCACCTTCTGCCTATTTTTCTGCATAAAAATAACCAAGTCCTCGTTAAAGTCCTTGGTTTCTGGTATTTCTATGGCACATTTATAAGCGCTCGTTTTATAGATTTCCTTAATTCTTTCAGCCGATTGAATCCCAGCCATATCGTTATCTAGGCATAAGATGATTTCTCGAATTGTTTTATGATCTTCGAGGTACTGAGTCAAAGCACCTTCGCTGACACCCCCTAAAGACAGTCGTGTATCTGCCTTGCTATTTTGACCCTTTAATTTTGTCAAAGTGGCATGAGACAAAGCATCGATGGGACTCTCAAACACATAAAGTTTTTCGCTGTCGCCCTTCATCGCAAAGCCAAAATGCTTATTAGAGCCGGTGCTGTCCCCTGCATAACGCCGATAAGATAAGGTGCCACGGTTAAAGGCATAGCGTATTTCGCCGGCACTGTCATATCCAAGAAATACGCAGTTGTGTTTGTCTTTACTTTCGTATAACCGCTTTTGTTGAATCATCGCGAGCACTATTTCACGGTCAATCAAACGTGTCTTGGTCAAGTAGGCAATGACACGGTGATTATTTTCATACTGCGCCGGCAAAGCTAATGGCTGATTTTCGGCGGCTTTAAGTTTGACATGAACAGCTGATGGTTTCTGTATTGTCTCTAGGTTGAAATCCTGGCTGTACATCTGATCCAGCACCTGAAAAACCGCTTCTTTAAAGTCGGTTTGATTGGGCACTGGATAATGCATCGCAAAGTCAATACAGCTTCCGCCTATCCGATTTTGACTGTGCCAACACCACTTATTCTTGGAAATTTTCAGGCTGTCGTGTTCTTCCATTTGATACTCGTTGACACCACTTTTTTTCACCCGATAGCCACAGTTTTGGATGAACGTTAAAAGGTCAGCCTCTCTCGCCATCCAAATTTGTTCAGGGGTTGGAAAGGGTCTTTTACCCGTCATAAAAATCACTCACTTTCATAAACTTTTTCCTCTCTTTAGTTCCAAGGGTTCTATCTTTTTATGCTTTCCAATCACGTCTATATGATAGCGTTCCATTCTTTTAAAGAAATCATTTTCTTGTGCCGATGTTTGACCCTTTTCATTTGAAATGCTCCACGTACTTTTTAACTTTTCAAAATCTGCACCATTTCTGAGTAGGTACCCAGCCGTAGTAAAATTATTGTCTTTGCTACACATCGACATTGCCGCTTCAATATATTGATCCTTTCCCTCTCCTGCCTGTTCTAAAAGTTGCTTTAATTTCATGCCTTCACGCTGATTGGCAAATGCATAGAGTTTTTCGGGAATGTTTTGATTTTTACCACCATAAAAATAACCTTCAATTTCTCTTGTTCCCGCGACTTTATTAAGCCCTTCAACGGCTCTATTTTCAAGTAGACCGCGTTCGGTGAAAGAGACATAAATACCACTTCCTGCAATAATATGATCCACCATTTTGATCCGAACGGTCGCAAGCGCTACGCAGAGATTTTTTGTCAGTTCTAAATCAGCTTGGCTCGGTTCGGGGTTGCCGCTTGGATGATTATGCGCAACAATGACACTATTGGCATCATGCATGAGTGCTGCTTTGACTATTTCTCTTGGATAAACGGCGGTCTCACTGACGGAACCGGTACTGAGAATTTTGGTGGCAATCACTTGGTGCTTGGTGTTCAAAAAACTACATGCGAAGTGTTCTTTTTCTTTGATATCTGCAAAATAAGAAAGGAAATAGGCACCCGCCTTCTCATCGCTGTTTAAGGTATATTGACGCGTACTGGATTTCATCGTTCCATAGATGTTTTTCAGTTCTCGAAGCGCTTTCAATTTCTCCCGCTGTATGGGCGTGATCTCCATCAGATCGGTGTGCTCCATAATAAGATTCACTGGATTGTCTTGTAGAAAAGCCTCCAGTTTTTCCTGGCGAATGCCTGTAAACTTTGAGAAGAGTTCTACAAATCGTTTTTCATCTTCTTTATACTGACTCATCCAACTTCGCCACCCCATCGAGAATTATTTTCATTTCTTTGAGCCGTTCTTCTTGGTTTGGATTGACACAGATAATGGACGGCGTTTCGAGGATGGTGTTCAATCCCACCTGTTCAATAAAAAACAGGACTTTCTGCCTTTCAATGCCTGTATATTCGCTGATGATACTTGCCGCTTGATCGCTCATTGAAACTTCTGATACGATTTCATTCATCACTTTTCACCCCCGTGTATGGACTTATAAATGCAAAAAACCGTCTGATCTTAGACGGTTTTTCTGTGCTACAATTATTTATTTAGTTTGTCTGCTTTGATTTTAAGTATGCTTCAATTGCCAGAATAATCGCCCCTTCGAGTTCACTTTCATTTACGTCTATGCCTAAGTTTTCATCAGGCAGTTTGCTTAAGTATTGATTGACCTTCTTCATCACCCGATTATAAGGCGTGGTTTCTTTGATGACTTTTTCTTTAGCAGGCTTCGTTTGATTTTGGTCGTCTAGCACTTGTCGTATTTTTTCTTTGGTCAGTGGCTCTGTCCTAGAGATTCCTTTTAGAATGCCCGCAGTTTCTAAACCAATTCGGTAACTTTCATTTTCAGTCAGCAGGGAAAAAAGATAGTGCTGCTCTTCTTTGGATAGATAGGATAGGTCGACTGCTGCAATAAATGCAATCTGTTCATTGTCTACCCAATCTAATAAATCTTCAATAAGATAGGTCATCCTAACGTATCTCAAGACTTGTCGCCTGCTGTCTCTATTTTTTTCGGCTACCAATTCTGCTGAATTTAACTTAATGCCAACTTGGCGTAAAGTCAAATTTTCATCTTCTTCGCACTCCAAATCCGTCCGCTTCCCCTGCCGTTTAAGCACATCCAACTGCATCTTGTACGCTCTTCCTTTTTCACTGGGCAGCAACTTTTCTCTTTGAAGCAAATTGCTCTCTGTCACAATAAGACGAGCCGTGTCATCATCGACTTCAACGATCCTGACTGGGATGTCTAACAGCCCTGCAAGTCTAGCCGCTTCCGTCCGGTTATGCCCAGACAAAATTTCGTATTCACCAGAACCCATTTTCTTTCTAACGACAACTGGATTAATGATGCCGTTTTGCTTAATGCTCTCCGCCAACTCTTCAAGCTTCTCTTTTGAATAAAGCTTGAAAGGGTGGTTTTCAAAATGAATCAAATGCTCAATATACACGGTCGTAAAATTCCCAAGTTGCTCCATTGGTGGCGCTTTTGAAATCAACGATTTAAGCGATAATCCCATGGGTAATGGCTTTGCTGTTATCTCAAAATCATTTTTACTCAAGCGCAATCACCTCCATCACCAAACGTTCATATTCATCTGCCGTCTTGCAAGCCTTATCGTAATCGTAAATGCTCTTGCCTGTCACGCTTGCCTCAGCCGCTTTGGTTGAAGTCGAAATTCGCGTTTCAAATATCTTGATTGCC
Organism: Eubacteriales bacterium; assembly: GCA_043770095.1. Lineage (GTDB taxonomy): Bacteria > Bacillota > Clostridia > Peptostreptococcales > Acidaminobacteraceae > JBGSUZ01. The sequence goes on along the minus strand of JAYVIR010000083.1, from coordinate 51,277 downwards.
CCTTCTTCAATGCCATTTCCACCATAGGCTCTTTCTATCGCTTCACTCACTTTCTTTGCCAGCTTCAAACGATCGTCATACATGGTGAGCACAATGCCTTCAATGGCGATGTTGGGATTTGTCTCTTCTTTCACCAAATGAATGCTATCCAGTAATAACTCGAATCCTTTTAGATCCAGAAATTGAGCTTTTATCGGCACCAATACACTATCGCAAGCAGTCAATGCATTCAGGTTCAGCATGCCTAGACTTGGCAGACAATCGATTAAAATGTAGTCATAATGCTCTTTTAGTGGCGTCAGAATTTTTTTAAGAATGTACTCTCTTGAAGTTGCCGTCACAATGGCATTTTCAACCACCGAAAGCGTAATGTTAGAAGGCAGTAAATGAAGTCCGTTAATATCTATAATCAGCGACTGGATATCGGCGATGGGGCTACGTCTGATAAAGGAATCGATGAGCAGCGCAATTGTATTTTCCAGTTCTGACGGTTCAAATCCCATACAGGTTGTCAGTGACCCCTGCGGATCTAAGTCTAGTAACAGCACTTTCTTGCCTTTCTTAACCAAGCCTGCACCAATATTTAAGGTCGATGTGGTCTTGCCAACGCCACCTTTTTGATTGCTCACTGCAATAATTTTTCCCATAGATACGCTCCTTTTAAATAATAATAGCCGCCACAATGCTTATTATTTCAGCATCATGGCGGCTACTTTATAGAATCACCGCTTGGTAAATTTAATTGTGTGTTCTTGCTATGCCAACTCAAATGGCAAGTCTTCAACTGTATTCTTAACCGATTCATGAAATAGAGTCTCCTTATAAGTGATGATTTTTGCGGCTGCTTCATAGCCGTTGATGCCAAAGTATTCTGTCGGAACTAACGTCCGTTTTAGTAGTTCGCCCTCTTCAAGCTTAGCCATTAACTCTGCAAAATACTCGAGTTTATTTTTAAACGTCAGTCGATAAAAAGCAGATAAGGCGTACTTTGTTTGTACAGTCTGATTTACTTGAGATTCGATTAAATCTGGAAAAGATGACTCTAAAATTGGCTCACTTTCATCGCTTTCAGTAACCTGTACCAAAGCTTTAAACGCTGCAGACAAATCCTTCGCATTCGTTAAACCACAATCCATTGGCGTGAATACCGCTTTGTTTCTTTCATAGGCTTCTTCTGGCTTGATGTGGTTGCCATCATTGATTAACTCTTGATCCCAGTGTTCAAAAAGAATGGCTAGCATGATCAGTTTTTCTTCAAGTTCTAGTCCTTCCAATACTTCAAAGGCGGCTAAGCTCAATTTGCTAATGCCTTCAATCATTTTCATCCCTCCAACTTCTTATTTTTTATCCCTCTACAGCTCCAAAATGACCTGTGCTGCACGATAACCCCATCCGTCTACCTATATTGTTTACATAATACTTTCGTAATTGCAACACTTTTGTTTTTATTATTTCTACAGTGCCATGGGCTTACTCTTAAGCAACGGCTCATCTGCAATGTCTGGGACGATTTCATCTTTTTTATTAAGATCCAAAGACGTGTCTATTTCAGCCTTTCTTTTTTGATATTCAAACAATTTACTCAAATGCTGAAAGGGTTTTTCAAGTTCTTCATGGATGTCCTTGATCTGTTTATGGCTATAATCTATGGCATTTTTCAATTGCTCAATCTTGCCTTCAAAACTTTTAAGCACATTTTCAATTCTCGTAATGGTTCCAAGTTCGCTATCGCTTGCTTCAACCTCATACCCGCCACTTCCGCGAAGGGTCAGCTTAGGTTTTTGTCCAAAGAAGTCCATTCGTCCGAATAGTTTAAAACCGGATATGTCGCCAATTTCTCGTTCTTCGTCTTTGGATAAAATGGGGTACAGTGATTTAAGTTTTTCGGCTGCCACTGCACGCTCGGTGAATACTTGATCAAAGAGCGTGACTCGAAACTGTTCTCCCGACAAATCCACGCGTCGTTTGAGGTCGGTTTGTAAATTACGAAGAATGGCTTCATGGCTTTTAATTTGAATCGGCAAGCGTTCATGCAAATCTCTGCTCATTTCATGGTGTGAGGAATCGTATTTTGATTTTAAGATTTGTAAGAGTTTAAGCTCATTGTCGACTTTAAATTTTTCCAAGATCAATGGATTTCCAGTGGCAATGGCTTTCACCTCGGCATAAGAAAGTGCTTGGCCATCGACATCTTCCATCGATCTTTCGCAGCCAACGCGATTCTCCATAATCTGCGATATGAAATTTGCCTTTGTTTCGATTAACTGATAAGAATAGCTGTCAAAACTGCCTTCTGTAACGTATCTAAAGATCTGCACTTCTGGATTTTTATTTCCCTGCCGAAGAATTCGACCTTCACGCTGTTCGACATCCGAAGGTCGCCACGGCACATCAAGATGATGGAGTGCGATGAGCTTGTCTTGCACATTCGTCCCTGCTCCCATTTTCGCAGTACTGCCTAATAAAATTCTCACCTGTCCATTTCTGACTTGATCAAACAATGCAGATTTTTTTTCGTCTGTATCAGCATCATGAATAAATGCAATGCCTTTTTCTGCGACGCCAAGCCCAATGAGCTTTTCACGAATATCGGTATAGACGCTAAAGATTCCCTCCGCTTTAGGCGTGGATAAATCGCAGAATACCAGTTGAGCCAGTTTGTCTTCATGTGTTTCGCCCCATATTTTATGAATGTTGCTAATGGCTTGATTGAGTTTACTTTCAGGGTGATCTGGCAGTGCGGGGTCAATAAGCCTTAAATCCAAGGCGGCTTTTCTGCCATCGTTAGTCACCTTCAACATATTGTCTTCCGTTGGTCGAACACGCCCCGCTCTAATTTCATCGCTACGCTCCACCAACTCCTGAATGAATTCATGCAGTTCTTCAGATTTTGGGGCAGCAACCACTTCAAATCGATTGTATTTGAGCTTTGGCACATCTAATTTTAGCATCCTCGCAGTCTGAATATCTGCCACTTCTTTAAACGTTGTCAGCAGTTCTGGTAAGTTATAAAACTTAGCAAAGCGTGTTTTGGTTCTAAATCCAGAACCATCTGGCGCCACTTCATATGAATTAATGGTCTCTCCAAATACTGATGCCCATGCGTCAAAGTGTTCTAAATTCATTTCTTTGAGCTTATCCATTTGCAAATAGCGCTGCACAGTATAGAGTTCTGCCATGCTGTTTGAAATGGGCGTGCCTGTTGCAAACACAACCCCTCTACCTCTATTCATTTCGCTGATATACCTTGTTTTAACAAACATGTCCGATGCCTTTTGCGACCTGCTATTGTTGATCCCCGCAACGTTGGTCATTTTAGAAAACAGCGCAAGATTCTTAAACTCATGAGATTCATCGATAAATAACGTGTCTACGCCTAGTTCTTCAAAATTAACTGTGTCATCTTTCTTGTCAACATCAAGAAGTTTTTTTAACGAATCTTCAAGATTCTTCTTCAATTTCTCCATGCGTTTGACAGCTGTTCTTGATCCAGTCTTCTCAATTCTCAAACGGTCAATGGCTTCAGTGACTTCTCCAATTTGACTATGAATGTGTTTTTCTTGCAGATCGCTAGAAATCGGAATCTTTCCAAATGAGCTATGCCCAACAATCACCGCATCCCACTCACCAGTTGCAATCCTCGACATCAGTCGTTTTCGTTTCTTACTCTCAAAATCTTTTTTCCCCGCCACCAAAATATTGGCGTTAGGGTAAAGCCTTAAAAATTCAGATGCCCATTGCTCCGTCAGATGATTGGGCACAACGTACATTGGCTTTTGTGCAAGCCCAAGCCGTTTAAGCTCCATCCCTGCCGCGACCATTTCAAACGTCTTGCCCGCACCAACTGCATGCGCTAAAAGTGTGTTCCCACCATAAAGAATTCGTGCCACAGCGCTCCTTTGGTGCGGTTTTAAATCGATGCCAGCACTCATTCCCGGGAAGGTCAGGTGTTGTCCGTCGTATTCCCTAAGACGCGTTGAATTAAATCGTTCGTTGTATAAAGTGACCAGTGTGTCTGATCGATTGACTTCTCTAAAAACCCAAGATTTGAATTCGTTCTTGATCAAGTCTTGTTTTTCTCTAGCAGCTGCCGTCTCCTTATAGTTAAATACAGGCTTATCATCTGAATCTTTATCAAAGATGGTTACCTGTTTTAGATTGAGTGAAAGTTTTATGAGTTCGATGGCATCCGCGCGATTGGTGCCCCATGTGCTGGTATTTTTGACATCGCCATAACGCATTTGCAGACCTGTTCTTTGCAGCACCCAATCCGCGGTTTGCGGCACATAGGCAATTACCAATTTATCTTGTGTGTAACTGGAAATATCCAAAAGCTGCGTGACAAACTGATGCACATAATCTTCTGGAATCCATGTGGCGCCCAACTTGACGTCAATTTCTTCCGGAGTAAGTTCTTTGGGCTGAATCGCTATAAGTGCCTCAATATTTTTTGAATAGACATTGCTCCATTCATTTTCAATTCGCGCCACCGCCAGCTTTTGCCTTACATTGCCCGAAAGATACTCACTGGCTGTAATCCAACCCAGCAAAGGGTTACTCTGATCCACTTTCAAGGGATCTTTAAAAATAATGCCTTCCAGCTCGCTTATAATATGCGCCGTCGTTTGGTCACAAAGACCAGACATGTAAGTTAAATCAACCTGTCCTTTTTCTGTCAGCGAAACCGTAAGAGCTTCAGCCGATGTGTCTACGTGGGTAATTTCAAAGACCCTTCCGATAGTCCTTTTCGAGAAAATGGCACCTTTTTTCCACGTCTTGTCTTCTCTATTTTCATCTTCAATAGAGGAGAGCAGATAGCAATCTGGATCTTCTTCAAAGGCGCTGAGATTGGCTCTTTCATTGATAAACCCATTTTTTCTTACGAATTGATCATAAGCCAGATTCAGTTTCTTTTGAGCGAATTGAAGGTTTGAATCGTCTAAATTTTGAAGTTGTACTTTGAACACTTCACGAACAGCCTCTTTAAGTTCGCACATGCCCCTAATGCGTTCTGCCACCGTACCTGTTTGCTTTTCTGTCATGATCATAATTGAATTTTGACGTTGATAAATATTACCCTCGATGATTTTATAAGCGTTATTTTTAACGTCTGCATCTGCCGATAGCACCTTGTTTTGTTCCACTTCATATCCAATATCATTCAATGCTTGTTTATAAATTCCGATGGGAAGTCTTTTTACTGCATCGTCTAAAAGGTCTGCTAAATCTTGGTTTGGAAATGGTTTAAGGGTTGTGTCCCTCTTATCACCGTACATCGATTCGCTAAACGCCATTTTCCCAAGCATCATGTATGGATGATTCTCAAAATAACGGTTTACAGGAACGCCCTCATCGGTGGTACCTAGACTAATCCAGTCTGGACTAGCTTTGTAATCTAGACGCTCTTTTCTTTGCAAAAAGATGATGTCCGTGGTCACTTCCGTTCCTGCATTTTTCTTAAAAGCCGTATTTGGCAAACGTATGGCCGCGATGAGGTCTGCCCGCTCCGCGATATATTGTCTGACCCTGGTATCTTGTTTGTCCAACGTCCCACTTGAAGTCACAAAGGCTATAATGCCACCCGGTCTAATCTTGTCTAAGCTCTTCTGAAAGAAATAGTCGTGGATCAAGAAATTGTCTTTCTTATAGCGTTTGTCATACACCGAAAACCCACCAAAAGGCACGTTGGAGATGGCTAAATCGAAGAGATCGTCTGGAATAAGCGTTTCTTCATAGCCCATCACATCAATTCTTGCACTTGGATATAATTGCTGCGCAATCCTGCCAGTAATACTATCCAGTTCCACACCATGCAGTTTGGAACTTTGAAGGTCAGACGGCAATCTTGCAAAATAATTTCCGCTGCCCATGCTCGGCTCTAAAATATTGCCACCTTGAAATCCGAGACGAATAACCCCTTGATACATGCCATCAATAACTTCTTTTGCTGTGTAATGTGCATTTAGTGTGCTTTCTCTTGCTGAGCTATATTCTGAAGCCGTAAGCAATTCATTTTTAAGTGCTAGGTATTCCAATTGCCATTCACTTTTATCTGGATCAAACGCCTGAGGCAGTCCACCCCAACCGGCATATTTAGCAAGAATCGCCTGTTCATCCGCTACTGCGTATCGATCTTCAGCTTCTAATATTTTTAGAAGTCTAATGGCGGCAACGTTCTGTTTGTATTTGGTTTTCTGTCCTCCGCCTTGATCAAAATCATCTGGCATTCGGTAATTTTGAGGGATTGGTTTTTTAGCTTGGTCTTTAGTAGGGATGATTGCTTTTTCAGCTTGATCCTCATTAGAAACGATTGGCTTCATTTGCAGAGGGATTTCCCTTGATTCGGGACGCTCCAACTCTATAGTTTGTTTTTCATCAATAAGATTCATAAGCGTTAGCTGTTTCTTCTCTCGTCCCTCGAAACTTTGTTCTCTATATTTTTCTGCTTCTTTTGAGGCTTTTACAACTTGATGAATGGCTTCACTGGCAATGCTGTGGATTGTCTCCATCATTTCTAAAGCGTGATCGATTTCAAGTTCATTCAGAATTTTGATTTCTCCAATATGATCCTGCGAATATTCACACCTCAATAGAACCAACTGAATGGCTGTATCTTTCATGAACTGAATCTGCTCAACTGTTAAAGATTGATTCTCTAGCCCAGTAACATTAGGCAATCTTTGCATCGCAAACGCAGTTAGTGCCAGCCTTAATTGATCTCTGCCAAGTTCTGTTTCAGGGACTTTTAGATTCATTTTTTCGGTAAATATCTTGCTCATTTCCAGTTCAATATCAGGGTTAAATCGCCATATATCAACGCTATTTCCTAGCGTATTTCGAATATCAAACACATGCTGCCGTTTGTCATTTTTAATGATTGGAATGCCCTTGCTGCCTGTTTTAATCAATCGACCTAAACTATTCCACTGTTTGATGGTCGCAAAAGCCGTCCCGACTTGATCTGCTTTATAAATTTCTAAAACGTTCCCAAGGCTGTACTTATACTGTCTTGCCCAGAATTTAAGAAATGCTAACCATTGCTCTGGGCTTTCAATGACTTGTGCTACTATCTTCTGATGATTGCCAGAAGTTTGCGTTTCCATAGTTTTCACTTCCTTTCTCAAATTGTCATCTTTATTTCCTGCTGAGCTTCTTTGGATTTGAAAAAAGCTCGTGATACTTGAAATAACGATTTGTTGGCTTTATTGACTGAGTCGCTCAATAGTTTTTCAAGTTGAAAGGGTGTATTCTCAAGCAAAAATGGCTTTAATGGCTTATTCATTAACAGCTCTGGTTCCTCTAATGAAAAACCCAATCGCCGACCCATGATGGATGCCATAGTAACCGCTTTAAATTCATTTTCAAAATAACTCTGATTAATTTCACCATTACTCGCCATGTTTTTTCCCATGACAAACCGCGCATATTCTAAAAGTACCGCCTGCGCCTGTTGATTAGGCTTCAGTTTTGAATCAATTGTGATCATAGCCCCTTGTCTGCTACTATTCTCTATGGGCGCTTTGCTTTGATCCACTCTCATTTCTCCAATGCCCTTGTTGAAATGCTCTAAAAACTGCTTTAGACCTTCCTTTGTGCCGATGTAGGGATAGGTGTGCTCATACGCCTTCTTTCCCTGCTGAATTGCTTTTTCGCTTGCCGTAATTTGCTTTTGATCGAAAACAACCCCACCGACAAATTCCTTTGGATTATCTGGACTAGGCATCAAAATCTTAATGCCTTTTTCTTTTGCCTTGATTATGAACTGTCTCTTATTCCAATACTTTAAAGTCCCAACTTCCGAAGCTTCAGGATTAGTACCTAGCACAGCACACAAATTACGCGCCGACAGATGTGAATTTCCCGCTAATTCAATGAATCTCTGATAATGCTTGTAGTCCTTCATTTTCTCTAAAGATTCTCCAACGGCCTCTTGATACGCTTCTTTGTCTATGTGCATAATGGCACCTCCTGAATTTTGGGCATTAAAAAAGACTCTTGGGGGTCCAAAAGTCTTGGTGGTGTTTTCAGCAATCATTTATATATCTAAAGCTTCCCACAATTGTCTAATCGCTGGAATAATAATGACCCACTCTATATCTTTTGCATAATTGAACGAATTTTGATACCGCGTCCATAGTTGAACTATATCTTTATCGTTTTCAATCTGATCAAATACAATAGATGCCTTTTTTAGTTCTTCGCTTGTCCCACGCCGCTGCGATGTCATTTTGACTGCTTCGCTCAGTAAGGCGTGACTTACCCGATCAGAAAACAAACTCAAGAGTACATATAAATCATAAAAATCTCTCATTCTAGTATTTGAAACACCTCTTGTAATGACCGTTTCAAGTTTTTCAGCCAATACCGTTTCGAGATTATAAGCCAATACTTCAATAGTTCGATTCTCAATCATCAGTTTGTAGGGATATACAATTTCCTTGGGTGTAATGCAATCACCAGCCGTAATATCCACTTTAAGAGGTATTTTAGCAGTCCCCATACTCGCTTCTAATGATACTCTAAATCCAGGATAATCGGATTCTTCACGAATTTCTTCTATTCCTTTTAAAACCATGACTACATGATCAGACGTGTCAATTAGAATCACTTCTTGAAAAATCTCAGTTATTCTTGTTTTGTCCAGCACCAACCCTTTTATTGTCGTATCCATATCAACGGTAGCTCTAAGTTCTACACCTACCATGGACGCAACCAGCAGCCCACCTTTAAGAATGATATTATCTTTGAACCTTGAGTGAGCAATTCTTTCTAATAGACGTTCCAGCATGTAATTCCTCAATAAAATCTGAGGGTTTATATTTTTTTCTTTAGAAAGGTTCCGAATTTGTGCTTTCAGCTGAGTTGCACTCTTCACAGCAATACCTCCATATATTGTTTCAACATTTTTGTAATTCCAAAGGCTTCACCATATCTCATTAAAGTTGAAATGCTTTTATCACTTCTCTTTGAATATTTTTTAAGTGCATCCATAAGAATGCCAATATCAATTTGGCTTCTGCTCCTTACAATATCGCAGATCGTTCTTTCCATATCGTAAGTTTTAATAGAACGACCAAACTGTGTTTTACTTTCTATTAATCCTAATTCATAGAGGTCTTTCTTGATTGCATATACTTTAATACCGGCAGCTCGTAAGTTTGAACCATTATACCCCGCTGGCACAGTAATACTCCAAGAGATAGGGTCTCTATCTGTAAGGTCATGAAGAAATAGCGCTGTCTCATGAGAAAAAATAACGCGCGTATTTCGTGCTTGCAAACAGTACATTTCATCCTCAAATGCTTCTGGGGATAAATAAACGCCATGACTCACCTTTTCTAACCTACCTTCTTTGGCTAATTTTGATAAGTACGGTCTAGGAATACCTTCTTGATCCACCATCTTTGTCAAAATAAGTCCTTGATTATTAATTATCAATTGCTCTAATTTTGATTTATAATCCATAGAATCACAATCCTTTTACATTTATGCTCTTATTGTATACAAGAAGAGCATAAATGTAAACCTCTATAAAAACAAATGACCCAGTTGATTGATCACAACTGAGTCATTAAATTTTTCTGTATATGATACGCAACACTTATATTAATCCATGCTATTCCCCTTTGTAAATTTTTTCTTGGGTAATCAACACATCAAAAAGCAATTCAAATTTTGCAATTTCTTTTAAATTTTCTTCATTCATCCCTCTCATTTTGAAAGCCATGGCAAAAGATTTTTCCGGAACATCATTATTTTCAACTACCAAAAGACTATCCAAGCTTAATCCTAGCGCTTTACTAATAGCATCACCCTCTTCTAAAGATATGCTTCTCTGTGAATTTTCTATTTTTACAAGCGCGGGTCTACTTAAATTAATCCGTTCAGCAAGTTGAGCTTGTGTGAATCCAGCTTCTTTTCGTAGAACTGCTATTTTTTCTCCAATTGTAGTATACATAATTATCCACTCCTTTAATGATAGCATATAGCGCTTTATAAATTTTCGCGTTTTATATTTAAAATGGATTTTATACTTCTAGTCAATATAAATGTAAATAATGACGTTAGGAGAATTGCTATTATTAGCACTGTTAAAGCGATGGTTGGAAAATTTTCTGTTAGATACTTTGCTGACACTTCATTTCCAAATCCACTAATTCCCACTGAATAACCAATAACTCTACCAAGGCGTATTTGATAATTAATAAGCACAAAAACCAACGATATAAATCCGAAAAGTATTATCATTATGCTTGAAACAATTGCTTTTAGCAGGTTTTTCACAACCCAAAACCACCTTTCGTCAATTTTATGATTACTAAAACACTTCTATCAGATTATAATGTCCACATATTTTTCAATACTTCCTCATAATTATTCTTCCCATCTTTAACAACTCTTCAGTTTTGCTAATAAATTTATTCACATACTCATCTAAGTCAGTCTTTTTAATGATAGGAAACATGCCTTCCATCTCGATAAGTAAGATATATTTATGACCCTTAGAAATAAGCCCCCAAATGCGCTCTTGCTCAAGTTCATTAAGCGTTAGCAGTAACCCTGCGTTAACTCTATCGCTACAATTTATAATCACTTGAAAGAGTGACACATCATCATAATTGCTAAGATCAAGGTTATTCATTTGTTTCACCCATCATTTTCTTTATTTTTTTCATTACTTCTTCTTCTGATTCAAAAATTTGCTCTGGTGGCTCAAAGTCTTCACCTAACCATGCAATTAGTACATCATATATACGTCTTGGATTTTCGCGTTGCTGAATTAGTAAAACACCATCTAATATGATCAACCTTTTCAATAATTCTAGGCCGTCATAATCACCCGCAATAATATATCTTTTCAAAATAGATTCCACCAACTCTGGACAGGTTCCCTGAGTAATTTGTGAAATGCCTTTCTTTAAGAATTGATTATCAAATGTCATATTTTCTATAGCAATTATACCTTCACGCCTTGCTTTATTGGCGATTGAAATCAATTTTTCAATCATGTCAAAAGCCTCAAGTTTGTCCTCATGATTTAAAAGTACACTTTTAATAATCGCTGTATTATTTCTAATAGACGAAATCATAAAATCCATATTAAGTGGCCCTCCTTGATCTAACGATTCTGGTTAAGGTTATTAAGCGAAGAACAAATGAAAATTTGAGAAACGCTTTAGCGAGTTTTCATCTACTTTAATAAATTCCCACGTTTCTCCGAGCGTACCTTTTACAGCAAATTTATTATCAGAAATAAAATCGATGAATTCTACTTCCCTTCCGTAAAAATAATTAACAAACCGATCAGCATAATCCATTTTATCACAGTTATTTACATTTAGCTCATTGTGCAGTACATGTTCTAAATTGCAAGAAAAATAAGCATCAACATTTCCAGACACAATTTTTTCATCGGCTATATATGCACCATCTGTATCAATCAGATGAATAACTTTTAGGATATCGCTCTTTTTAAAATATGGGTTTCTTTCTAGAAATATTTTAATTTGATCATTAACTTTGGTGATAGCATTTACTGATGTCGTAAATCTATCGGAAGTGATATCTCCGCTTACTATATGAAATTTGACGCTTTCATTTTGTACTATTTTCGAAAGAACTAATGCCAAAGAGTTTTGATCCGTAACCCCTTCTACAATAAACAATAGTATTTTTTTAATTTTCATCAATCACCCTCCCTGCAACTTTAAAAGCGTGACTGATCTCAAAACTATTTGTCTCTTCATAAATCTTTTCTTTCTGCCCACCTAAATTAATACTTCTAAAGTACAGATTTCTCAAATTGTTGTTGCTCTTAATATTTACGAAACGCATATATCGATTCTTAGGATTTGTCGTAGTGAAGACCAATGAATTCGTATCAAGCATTTCAAGTGGTCGAAGATTATGAGATGTAAAGATCAATTGCCCTTTTCCACTTTCACTGATAATCTGTAATATTTCACCTAGAAGATATTCAAAGATGCCTGCATCCAATTCATCCACTACAAGACAAACTGATGGATTGTTGAACATCGTAATGAGTGTGCTGAGAATTGATATAATCTTCTTAATGCCCTCAGATTCATATCTTAGCGGTATTGTCACATAGCCTCTTACCGACACCAATTCAATCCTTACACCTTTTAAACCATCCTCTTTTAATTGATTACCATAATTCTTGATGTCGATATTCAACCCAGGGATAATTGTTCCCAAAACAATATTCATTTGTTTAATAAGCTTAATCACAATATCATAAACGTTCTCTGAGATTACAGTAGGTTCTAAAAGCCCAATGCCCAAATCGCCTTGAGTAATTTTTTTGCCCTCATTCAATCGGAAAGAAAGTGGAATAGACAAATTTAAATTAATCATTCCCGCATGATTATTTTGAAAAATGAACAAGTTGATATCGGCATAGTACTTAAGCGCCAATATGATTTGAGTATATTCTTCAAAAGGTTTGCTTCTTTTTATAACGTCTTCAGTTTCAGTGCTAAATATAAATGAAGTCATATTTTTTTCTGACAATTTCTTAGAAACACCTATATCAAGATGACTGTTAGAGTTACCAGAAATTAAGAGTCTAAGATTATTACTCGGCTTGAATATTGCATCTTTACTACTGGAATCATAATCAATGATAGCGCTCTTTTTTTTCCACTCGTTCGCTTCATATTTTTTATAGGACAGCTTCTCTTTCGTTATTTGAACCTTGTTATCTTCAACTCTACTGATCTGAATTTCATAAAAAACAAGCACTTTGAATGCTTCTTTTTCAAGATAGAAAATAAAACTTAATTCTGCGTTTAAAGAAGTCTGTAATATATAGTCAGCCGTATTCTCTGGCAATTTTTTACCCATCAGTGCATTCTTAAGAATCCACATAGCATCAACGAGTGCCGTCTTCCCTGATCCATTTTGTCCATAGAGACCAATAATCTCTGATTTTCCATTATAAAATTCTTCTTTTGAGTAACTAGGGAATGTAATGCTACCCTTTTCAATATTTTTAAAATTAACCAAATCTATTTGTTGTATTCTAATGATTGATTTTTCCATAACAATACCTCCTGAGTACTTTCAGAATACCATAAATACAAAAAATACGAAAGTATTTTTAATTATAGATATATTTTGTTCCGATTTTCACTTTTAATCATTGATTTTAAACCAGTACAATAATATTTCATAATATATTAGGCATCAAAATAAATTCCTTTCTATTTATGCTCTTATAGCGCTCTAAAAGAGCATAAATGGAAACCTCTATAAAAACAAATGACCCAGTTGATTGATCACAACTGAGTCATTAAAAGTTCATTCCATATTTTGGTTATACGTATCTACACACCCGCTATCCTAATAGCAACCCTCACTATCACAGCATTAACATGACGTTTATTCCTATAATCATCACCTGTGAGTGAAAAGTTGAAGAACCTCGCAGACATTGAAAATTCAACGATTACAAGGATTTTTTCAGGCGTAGTCCTACTACACACTCCACATGCGGCGTCATAGGAAACTGATCCACCGCAATCGCCTTAACCGCTTCATAACCGGCTGCTTTGAACTGCACCAGATTGTCAGCAAGCGTCTTTGGATTGCAAGAAACATAAACGATTTCTTTCACGCCAAACGCGATGATTTTAGTAAGCGCTTTTGGCAAAATGCCCATTCTCGGAGGATCCAGCACAATCATGTCAGGTTTTTCGCCTTTAAGAGCATCCAATTTATCGAACACATCTCCGGCAATAAACTCGCAATTGGTGATGCCATTGAGAATTGCATTCTCTTTAGCCATCGCCACCGCATCTTCAACAATCTCAATGCCAACCACTTTGGCTGCCTTTTGAGAAAGAATCTGAGCAATAGTGCCTGTGCCGCTATAAAGGTCAAATATATATTTGCCTTCAATGCCGCCTAGGTAGTCCACTGCCTGCGAATAAAGCACTTCCGCGCCAACGGTGTTGGTCTGGAAGAATGAATAGAGGCTAATCTTGAACTTGAATCCAAGAATTTCATCATAGTAATAGTCATTTCCAAAGAGAATGTCATAAGGACCTTGGAAAATATCTGCTTTTTCTTCATTTTGCACGTGAAGGACACCGACGATTTGACCTTTAAGAGACAGTGCCATCAGCATGTCCTTAAATTCTTCTAAAGGAAGTTCGCTGCCAGACTTAGCCGATAATGCCACTAAAATCTCGCCTGTTTTCTCACCTTTACGCACCATCAAATGGCGGAGGTAGCCTGTGTGATTGAATTTATTATAATGGATAATCTCTCTTTCTGTGAAGAAAGCCAATGTCGATGATAGAATTTTTGTAAAGTCTTCATCGCAAATCTGACACTGATCAACCGTTACCACAGAGTTGAAGAATCCTTTTTTATGCATGCCAAGTTCCATAGAACCGCCTTTGATCATATCGCCAAAGGTAAATTCCATTTTATTTCTATAGAAAAAAGGCTTTGGTCCGGGAATAATCCCACCGAAGTCGCAGTTATTGTCTGTCGCCTCGGCAATCAATTGCCCAACCATATCTGATTTCATTTTGAGCTGTTCCTCGTAAGGCAAGGTTTGAAGTGAACATCCACCGCAAAATCCAAAATGTTTACAAAATGACTCCACTTCATAAGGAGCAGGCTCTTCAACGCCAAGAATCTTAGCTTCTGCATACCCACTTCTCGTCTTAGAAAGTCTCGCTCTCACGGTTTGCTGCGGCAATGCGTTTTTCATATAGATCGGTTTGCCATCAAGATAAGCTATACCGATATTAGGAAATTCCATCGCCTCAATTTTTAAAATGACTTCACTGCCTTTTCTCATTATTTCCACCTTTGCTAACAAAACTAAACGAATTGCTTCTATTTGTAACGCGTATTCACATATTCATGAATGATTGACGGCTGAATCTGATCATCAAAAACGCCAGCCGTTGTTAAACGATATAAAATCCGTTTGTCTCTTGAATGTAGGACAATTCTAGCCTCGTCTTCAAAAAGAACCTCAAACAATTTACCTTCTAAAGACTTGGACTGCATGGTAATATAATAAGCTTTAAGGCCTTTATAGTTCACCAGTTCCAAAAGTCTCATACTGACTTGATCCTTTTTTGTGTAAAAATCAAAACCCATATCATGGTGTTTTTGAGCTTGTTCAGGTTGATTAAACGTTTTAGCCTCTTGTTCTACAAAATTCATCTTCGCCATCAAATTAAAATATTGATAGTGAATGACTGCGCTGTCAAAGTCTAAAGTGTCAACAGGTTGAGGTTTGAAATTAATTTCTTTAAGGTACGCCATACTTTCTTCAAAGTAGGCCGCCTTATCTAAATCGCCTGCTTCTAGTGCATCAATTAGGTAATCTCTTTTCTTATAAAATGCTTCAATATCGATTAAACTCAAAACGTACTCCTTAATCTAAAATCTGCTCTAGCTTGAAATCCAAGTAGTCGCAGGAGGTCAAATGATACATTACACCATTTTTTTCGCCAGTAAAACCTACTTTAAACCCTTCTGGCGTGTGTAAATGACCATAGATCACATGTGATACGCCATAAGTCTCAAAAAGGTTCGTGAATCCTGAATCTTCAAAACTATCATTGGTTGGCGGATAGTGAATCATTGCAATTAAATGCTCTGGTTCCTCTTTAACCGCTTGCTTCAAACTATTTTCCAGTCTTAAAAGCTCCCTTTGATAAATTTTTAAATCTTCACTTGTAAATTCTTTGGTATTGGGGCAAATCCAACCCCGAGTTCCAGCAATCGCAATATTTTGTTGCTGAAAACTATTGTTAAAGACAAATCTTAACTGAGGATGAGACTGCGTCATTTTCTTTAACGACGTCCACCAATAATCATGATTTCCCTTGATCAGGTACTTATGTCCCGGAAGGTTGGAAATCCAGTCTAAATCCTGTTTGGCTTCTGGCAAATGCATTGCCCACGAGATATCTCCGCCAATCAAAACGACATCGTCTTCGCTCACCGTTGCATGCCAATTGGCCTCTATCTTCGCCGTATAGTCAGTCCACTTTTCCCCGAACTTATCCATGGGTTTATCCGATGAGAAGCTCAAATGAAGGTCTGATATGGCGTAAACAGCCATTGAATCACCTACTTACTCTCTATTATTCTTTTTTTCAAAAACTTGATACCCGGGCAACGTTCTCTTGATGTCTTTAAGCAAAGATTCAAGATCATCAATGGTGCCTTCTCCCCAAATGCTGTCAAATCGCTCTTGGAAAGCCATTGCCTCAGCTTCTTGGTTAATATGATACAAACTATCAATCAGTGAAGTGATATCGCTGACAATATTGGATTTCTGTTCAAACATCAATTGTGCTTTTATAATTTCATTACGAATCTCGCACATTTCTAAATCCAGCATATTTGCTGCTGTAGCCGTCTTTCTAAGTCTCTCGGTAATTTCCGCAGGAATATTATCTTGATACTTATAGTTAAGAGAATGTTCGATAGTCGACCAAAAATTCATTGCAAGTGTTCTGATTTGAATCTCAGCAAGGATTTCTCTCGTCCCAAAACAAGTCTGAACCGGATACTTGATAATAATGTGGTAACTCTTGTACCCACTTTCTTTTGGGCTAGAAATATAATCTTTCTCATAAACAATTTGGAGATCTTTGCCCTCTCTTTGACGTATCAAATCAACAACCTTATAAATATCGTCGGTAAATTGACACATGACGCGAATGCCGGCAATGTCCTCCATCAACTCTTCAATTTGGTCTTCTGGAATATCTCTACGCTTACATTTTTCAAGAATACTAGAAATTTTCTTAACACGCCCCGTTATAAATTCAATAGGAGAATATTCATTCATGTCTCTGTATTCTTTACGGATGGCTTTAAACTTCACTTTCAGTTCTTCCACCGCTTGTTCGTATGGAATTAATAACATTTTCCATTCTCTTATCCGACTTTTCATATAAACCCTCCTACCAAGCCCCCAATTTAAACGGAGACAGGATATGACCTAATACCTTATTATAATATATTTTTACTAATTAATCACACAAACTTTCTAAGCGATGGTCCATTTAAATAGTGACAGAGATCGCCTTGATGGGCATCTAACAATTCAAGCCTTTCATCAATCAAATCTTTGACTTTCCACCAACTCATGCCCCAATTGCAAAAGATCGTTTCTTCTTCAGGTGCTCTCCCTGCAAAGCGTTGAAAGACCATTTCAGGCGATGCATGACGGATAAAATCTACCACCCTATTCACATAACTTTCAACCGTACCCATTTCAAACGCCCCTGCCATATACTGTTTGGCAAGTGCTGTATTTTTTAAAATATACAGTGTATGAATTTTAACTTCCGAGATGCCAAGAACTGAAAGTAATTTCGAGGCCTCACGAAGGTCTAAATCTTCATCCCAAGGCAGATTGCCAATTAAATGTCCACAAATTCTAAAGCCTCTAGGTTTAATTCTGAGCACTGCGTCCACAAATTCTGCCAAGCCATGCCCACGGTTTAACTTCTGAAGCGTGTGATAATTAACGGTCTGAAGCCCCAACTCGATAGTGATTTCTACGCCATATTCCTTTTGGATTTTGGACATCACATCTAACTGAGCCTCAGATATGCAATCTGGTCTGGTCGAAATACAAAGACCAACAACCCCTGAAATACAGGCTTCTTTAAGTTGGGTTTCCAAATCTTCCACCGAGCAGAACGTATTCGTAAAATTGTTAAAATACGCATTAAATTTTTTTGCTTTATATTTAGGTCCAATATAAGCGATGTTGGCTTCCAACTGCTTGGCAATCGCGATTTCTGGTTTGAGATTTTCAAACCCCGTACCCACTTCGCCACAGAATGTACAACCACCCTTTCCACAGGTACCGTCTCTATTAGGACAACTAAGTGGTAAGTTGACAGGGATTTTATACACTTTTTCGCCAAATCTCTTAACCAAAGCTTCCGAATAAGTATTGTATCGCATTTTTTACTCCTTCTCATCCATAACAGATAATCCAATCCTTATCATAGCATATTTTCTTCTTATAGACGAGAAAAAAAGTGGTCTGCATTAGGTTAAATTCCCAAGCACACCACTTTTTTATTTTGATAGGTTATAAAAAATGTTTTATAGATTAAGCCGCAATTCTAGCAAGAAAATCTAATAACATTCCAACTTTTTTAGAAACATCAATCATACGGCCATCCACTTTAGGATCGATCGTACCTTGTTTCTTAATTTCTTCCATTATTGCATCTCTCATAATCATGTAAGTATCAACCCATTTAACTTCTTTGAAGACTGTGAAGCCATCTCCACCTGGAGCTAAGAAGTCGTTTGTCGCAACAGTATATGATACTTTGTCTTCGATTGCTTTACCATCTGCCATTACTACTGAAACCACACGTTTGCCTTCTGGCTTAGTCGAATCGAATGAAACCTTAAGACCTGACACTTGTAAGTAACCTGTTTTAGATTTAGCAGACTGCTCAAGAAGGGCTTTAATTTGAGCACCTGTCATTTTAGACGTTTGAATTGTGTTGTCAAATGGCGACACGTTAAATACAGTTTTTACAGTAATATTCCCAGCCGGAATATCCGCTCTATTGCCGCCTTCATTTGTAAAGCAGAATTGCGTACCCGCTTTGATTCTCATTGAATCTGCTACGAAATTACCAAGTCCACTTTCAACATTCTTACCTCTAAGGAGTTCGTTATTAGTTTTGCCAACAATAACGTCAAATACTGGTGAGAGATCTAGCATTGATTTTTCTACGCTTGCTGCAATAGTTGCATTTGCAGTTAATGCAAGCGTACCTTTATTAACTTCAACGATTTCTGTTGTTGAGTGAACCACAGCATTCTTCATCATATCATAGTAAAGTGTGATATGACCAAAATTTCTACCATTATAATAAGCTTCTACATAAGGTTTATTACCTGCAAAACCTTGAAGGTTCATGTGGCTGTGACCACCAATGAAAGCGTCTACACCTTTTGCAACATATGCTGTGTCAAGGAGTTCACCATAAGTGTAACCATCTTTAGAACTAAGTGCAGGGATGTGACCCAAAGCGATTACGATGTTAGCGCCTTGTTTTTTAAGTTCTTCTGAATATTTTTGTGCCGTAGCGCCCGAATCTTTAAATTCAAGATTGCCAACATACTTTTTATGTGCCGCTTCTGATGTTTCTATTGTTGCTAATCCAACCACGCCAATTTTGAGGCCGTTCTTTTCAAGCATTGTTGTTGGTTTAGCCCAAGCAACCGGTTTGCCTTTTTCATAAATATTAGCAACGATAAGTGGGAATTTAGCAGCTTTCATTGTTTCTAACGCTTTCTCAGTACCCCAGTCAAATTCATGATTGCCCATTGTCATCGCATCAAAGCCGATGACGTTCATCATATCTACAACTGGTTTTCCAAAGAGAAGATTAGACATTGGCGTGCCTTGGAATGCATCGCCTGCGTTCAGAATTACTGTGCCTGTTGCATTCATATTTTTGTAGTATTCCATGTACGATGCTAATTTTGCCGCACCAGGATTAGAGCCAGCGCCTTCCATATTGCCATGGAAATCGTTTAAAGTAAGAATGTCTATTTTTTTAAGATCAGGGAAAAGGTATTCTGTTGGTGGGTAAATGGTTACACCCGCTTTAAAATCAGCAGCTTTAGCAATTTTGTTAACCATCATTAGACGATCAGGTGTTGTTTTGAACTTAGTTGCTACTGATGCAAGTGTGTCTTCGTTTTGTATAATGTAACCTTCAGGCAATAAGCCTTGTTTTTGAAGATCTGCAACATTCAACGCTTTCACATTGTCTGTTCTGCCATCTGCAGATTTAGGAAGCGTGATCTTGCCTGTTTTAACAAGAAGGATTGCAGCTTCTCTAAGCGGATGTTCGAATTTTGCGCCTGTGATAGACCAGTTGTTGTCAACCGTTGGATTAACCACTTTGTTCATTGCAATATAATCTTTGATGTATGAACGAAGTGATGTTGGATCAGAGTTAAAGAAAACAACATTATCATTTGTTAAAAGCCCATTTTCTTAAGGCCATCATAACGGTAGTTGTTGATTGCAAGTCTAATTGTGTCTGTGTCTTGAACGCTTGAACCACCACGCTTAAGGTCTACGATTCTGCTGCCTGCAGGTTTGCTGATGTCAACTTTGTAAGTAACACCTGCAAACATGTCATAGTTGTAAGACCGAATTTTTTCATCAAAGCTGATTGTAAGATCGCCAGCTTTGTAAGTGTTGTAATAACCAGCAGACCACTCCATGTATTTCTTGAGTTGAGCACCCGTTACTTCAACGCCCACTAATGTATTTGGGTATTTGTAAATATCGAATATATTAGCATAGTTTAAATCGCCATACGGTAAATTTGAATCTGCTTTAAAGAGTGCTGCAGCAGATACCGCTGAGTTTGTGTAATACATTTGAACTTTATTGACAAGATCGATAACCGCTGTATCTCTCACTTGTGCTTCAGGAATGCCAGGCACTTCAGAAACAGGTTGGAAAGTACCAGATGCTTTACCAATAATGTTTTTAAGGAAGTTCATTGTTTTGTTGTGAGAAGGTTCAGCTACTTTAACAGCACCTGGATCTGCAACCACTTTCTTTAAATCGATTAAAGAAGCCGCTTTGTTTTTAACAGTCCATTTTCCGTTTTCTTTAGTGAGGTTGATGTCAAAACGAACCATGTCAACTGCACCGTTTGTTGGCGCCGCAACAAGAACGTTGTTCACTGTTGTGTTTACAACTGAATGGTCATGACCTGTAAGCATTACGGTCACTTCAGGACAAGATTCAGCAATTAATTTTGCCATATCGCTGCCATCTTCTTCATGTCTTGATTCAAGACCTGAATGAGCAGAAACGATGATCACGTCCACTTTTTCTTTTTCTTTAAGAATTTTAACATATTTTTTAGCTTCCTCAGCCATATGCTTGAATTCTAAAGATGTTACCTTGCTAGCATCCCAAGACTTGATTGATGGCACTGAAAGACCTAAAATAGCAACTTTTGCGCCATTTACAGTCTTGATTGTATATGGTGTAGCAAAGTTCTTGCCGTCTTTTGCATAGTAAATATTTGCAGAAAGAACAGGGAATTTTGCTTCTTTTTTAATTTTCTCAACGGTCTCTAAACCAAAGTTGAACTCATGGTTTCCTAAAGTCATTGAGTCATAACCTACATAATTCATCATTTCAATCATAGGGTTTTTAACAGTCATGTCTTTATTATATAGGTCATCCGTTAATATAGTTCCCTGAATGGTGTCGCCATTATCAATTAAAAGTGTATTTGGATTTTCTTTACGTACACTGTCAACAATTGTTTTTACGTGTGTAAGACCTCTGTCAGCAGTATCAGTATTGCCTTCATAGCTCCAAGAAGTAATCGTACCATGCATGTCACTTGTTCCGAGTACCGTTAACATCATGTTGTTCGCATCTGCTGCTGCAAAACCTGTAATAGGTGCTGAGAAGCATACGCTTAGCATCATGACGAGTGCTAAACTAAAACTAAGTTTTCTCTTGTGTCTCATTAAATTTCCTCCCCGATATTCTTATGATGGCTAACTTGTCAGATAACAGACAAACAACTGTACAAGTTTTCCGTTCTGACAAATACATTATACACAAAATTCTAAATAGTTACTAAGTAATTACATATAAATTTTATTATAAATATGAAACATTTTATGAGGCGTTTTTGTGGTTATTTTTAGATCGTTTTCATAAAGAAAGCCGACCCCAATGGGATCGGCTTTCAAACTTGTTCGGTTATGCGAATTATTTGGTTCCTTTTTCTATTTTTTGGATGAGTTGATTCACTTTATTAAGCGCATTCTGAAGTTCCTGATAGATGGCCTTTGCCTCATCTAATGTAATGACAGCATTAGAATCACTTGATTTTACAACAACAGGCGTACCAGATTTAAGCGCCGCTTCTGCTTCTGCTGCATTCGCTCGGTCTTTTTCAATACCGAATATTTTATCTAGACAAGCTTTCACCGTGTTTTCCATCACGACTTGATCTTTATAGACCACCACAACTCGCTTGACTTCAGGCATGCTGTTCTCATTTTCCGCTTTAAGATAAATCGGTTCTGCATAGAGCAGAGAATTCTCAATCGGAATAATCATGACATTGCCTCTAAGGACATTTGAACCTTCTTGGCTCCAGAGTGTAAACTGTGGCGATATGACTGAGTCTTGATCGATTTTTGATTCAATCATCATCGGTCCGTCTACCGTTTTATCTTTAGGAAGTTGGAATACATACAATTTGCCGTATTCCTTCCCATCATTTCTCGCAACCAAGAGTGCAGACATATTGGCTTTTTCTCTTGGCGTAAACGGCTGAATCAATGCAAATTCAGCTTTTTTTTCGCCAGGGAGCGTAAACATGACATGGCTTGGTTCGTATGTTTGAGTCTCTGCAAGGTATTTTTCTTTGGCAAGTGACCACTGGTCTTCTCCATTGTAGAATACTTTTGGATTAGACACGTGATAAGTGGTATACACTTCTGATTGTATCTTGAAAAGATCTTTAGGGTATTTAAAATGCTCTACAATCGCAGGATCACATTCGCTCACTGGTTTTAGCAAGCCTTTGTAGATTCGGCCGTAGGTATTGGCTACCGGATCTGCCGCATCCACTTGATAGAAGTTTACCGTACCATCATAAGCATCTACGACAACTTTAACGGAGTTTCTGACATAGTTTGCCGCGTATCCTTTAAAGTTATAACGCTGAGAATATGGGTAATTAGCCGACATGGTATAGGCATCAATAATCCAGAATAATTTTCCAGTTTCCTGATTCACTACAAACTGTGGCGTCTGATCATACGTCAAGAAAGGCGCAATGCGGTTGACTCGGTCATACAAGTTTCTATGAATGAGTATTTTGCTATCCGCATTAATATTGCTTGAAAGGAACAACCGTAAGCTGCCCTCTTTAATTGCATACAATACACGATTGAATCCCTTAAGCGAAATCCCATCTTTTCCAGCATATCTTGTTTCTTGATTTTCTGAACCAGATGGATAGTCAAATTCACTTTCTTTTGCGCCAACGATTGCATAATTGTTGGTTTTTTCGCCAAAGTAAATTTCAGGACGGGTAATTTTAAGCGATGTATTGCCTGTAGGTGGAATGTTTTTAATGTATAATTTTGGCAAACCGTCTAACTCAACCTCATTAACGGGTGCCGCAACCAAACCATAACCATGCGTATATTTTAAATGCATATTGATCCACGTTTGGGCTTTAATGTCTAATTTCTCAACATTAAGCTCTCTTGGCGCAATAAACATTTGACGGTATTTTCCATCGATTGTATAACGGTCTAAAGTCACGTGACTAAATTCATAGTAAAGTCGAATGGCTTGAATTTGATTGTAAATTTGAAGAAGTGGTCTTTCATCATTGATTCTGATGTTGTCGATGGTATCTGGATTATTCTTAATACTCTCAGCCGTCAGGTTTTGTTCAACTGGATAGGTATTTACTTCTACCGTGTCCATCCCAAATGCCTTTTGTGTATACTGAATATTGTAAGTCAAGTAAGGTGACTCTTTCGCGAGCTCATCTGGCTCAACCACCCATCTTTGAACAACAAATGCTACTCCAGACATTAAAACACCCACAGTTATCAACAAAATCGGTCCAGAAGCTAACCATTTTTTCTTATCTCGAACCATGCCGATGAAGAAAATTGGTGCGGAGATAAATGAAATGATAGCAAGTGCTTGTAATCCTTTGAGTGTAACGTTTACATCGGTATAGCCTGCCCCGAACGCTACGCCTTGCTTTGAGTAGAGCAGGTCATAAGCCATCATCAAGAAGCTCAGACCGAGTAGGACATAAAATGCGGAACCCAAAGACGCCAGACGCTTCACCGCATTGGCAAAGATATCGCGTTTGATCATGCTCATGACAGCCAATGGCCCGTTTGAAGGGTTGATATAATAAACAGTGCCCTCGCTCGGAGGATAAAGCTGTAACACCACGGCGTAAAATCCAACCGTTAAAGATACCCAAAGAATGATTGTCAAAATGCCTAGACGCAAGATGGCTTGCAAGAACGGAACGACAAACATATAGTATGAGACATCCATTTTATAGATTGGGTCTGTAATGCCAAAGTTACTGCCGTTCAATAATTGCAATAAATTAAACCATAAACTATCCGAGTAAATCAGCGCTAAAAATAATGACGCAATAACAGCCACCCAGAAATGTCTTTTATGATTTGCTTTGACCATTTTCGCTTCAATAGATATTTGCCCCAATTTTATGTATTTGTCAAAAATAACATCCAAATATATTTTCATTGCCACAGCAAAGAAAATAAAAATCGGCACAAATAAAATGACTTGATATTTAATGGCCGTAAGATAGGTTGCTAAGTAACCTAAATTTGAGAACCATTGTATTTCTGTAATGAACTCAATAATTTGACCTGCAAAAATAATGAAGAACAGTAAAATGCCTGCTATAGGGATTAACCATTTTGTTTTTTTATTTCCCATCTTTATGCCTCCCAACAAATTTTAAAGTACACTTCCATTATACCCAATTCTATGTGAAATGAATTTAAAAATTCATTTCTTTTTTCAATAAAAAAAAGCAGAGGTTTTGTGCCTCTGCTCTCATGTTTATTTTACTGAAAAACAAGTTCCTGTTCGTTGACGTGTTCGCCAACAGGAACGATAGTAAAGTTAATTTCATCTTCTATATTTTCTGATAGCCGATTGATCATATTTTGTTGAGCAAGCGCTTCCAACGATTCACCCATAATCACTTCATCAATCTTATGATCTTGAATAAATCTTGAAAGTGTTGAAACGATGTCAGGCGCTTTTATGACCGATAGATATGCACCGTAGGTTTTGGAAATATCAAAAAGATACTCGACGGCATCTGACTCTTGCAGTTTGCCAAAATATTTCCAATCTTCTTTTACGACGTGTACCACATAAAGTTCGTCATGTTCACTCCGACACAAGTCAGCACCCCTTTTAATAAGTCGTTCACAGGATTTTTGCTGAGTTACACAGACCATGATTCTCTTTTTATGACGCATTCTGATGACCCCTTCCACACAAGGAAATTCAGTGAATTGTATTGCAAGACGCAAACCTTTCTTGAACATTCCATTAATTCTATTATACCAAATATAAGTACTTTTAGACAAATGTGAAGAATATTTATTTATTCTGTTACTATTATAGACTATAATGAATATGTAGAGGAGGATTTTATCCTATGAATGAATATACAAAGATTTTCAGTTTACTCGTTGGACCCTATTTCACTAAGGAATACCAATCGATTAAACACCACAAAAATAAACTTAGACCTGTTCTAGAAGATACCGTAGCAGAGAGCTTCTTGGCTTTTGACGCGGTCATTACTGTTATTTTTGAAGAAACTGGCAAAACCATTGTCATAGATGCTTTTACAGACGAAGAAATAATCAAAGCTTATCTCGGAAAGAAGTTTATAAAACAAGCAAAGCGCTAAGCAAAAGGCGCTTTTTTTTTATTTAGGCGCCTTTTCACAAGGCGCCTTTCAACTCAATTAATCTCCTTACTTCTATGCAAACATCTCTTTCAAAGTCTCATCAACCGCCACAACCAACGCCTCTAACAATGCCTCAGTATGCGCCGTTGACAGGAACCAGCCTTCAAATTGAGCCGGTGGCAATAAATAACCTTTTTCCATCATCCGTCTAAAGAAATCTCCGTAAAGTGTTGTATCACAGTTTTTCACTTCGTCATATGAGAACATTTCGCCTTTTGCAAAAAACAAACATGGCATAGACTTAAAGCGAATCATCGACATTGGGTAATTGCCTTGATCAATGATGTTTCCGATTTTATCGACAAGCCACGCCGCTTTGCCTTCAAGCTCCGAGTAAATTTGAGGATTCGCCTCTAAATAATTCAGTGTTTTAAGGCCAAAATGCATGGCAAGCGGATTGCCCGACAACGTGCCAGCCTGATAAACAGGTCCAATTGGTGAAACGACAGACATGATGTCTAGCTTGCCGCCATATGCGCCGACAGGAAGGCCGCCGCCGATAATTTTCCCAAAGCAAGCCAAATCCGGCGTTACGCCGTAAACTTCAGCCGCACCGCCTAATGCAATTCTAAAACCAGTAATGACTTCATCAAAAATAAGCACTGCGCCGTACTGATCGCAAAGAGCTCTCATGCCTTTTAAAAACTCAGGTCTCGCCGCTACCACACCCATATTGCCTGCAACAGGCTCTACAATCACGCAGGCGATCTCATTTGGATTGGCTGCAAACAGCGCTTTAAGGGCCTCCAAATCGTTATAAGGCAGCACGAGGGTATCCTTCACTGTATCGGCTGGAACGCCTGGACTTGTTGGAACACCGTACGTCAGTGTGCCCGAGCCCGACTTCACAAGAAGCGCGTCCGAATGCCCATGATAACAACCCTCAAATTTGATTATTTTATTTCTGCCCGTATAGCCTCTTGCCACGCGAATGGCGCTCATAGTGGCTTCTGTGCCTGAGTTGACCATACGCACCATATCAAGTGACGGATAAAGGCTGCACAATTTTTCAGCCATCGCAACTTCTATTTTAGAGGGAAGACCGTAGCTTGTCCCATTTCGAAAGACCGCTTCAATGCCTTCTAATAGCATTGGGTGACCATGACCGAGTATCATCGGGCCCCAAGAACAAATCATGTCCAAATATTGATTGCCATCCACGTCGTATAAATAAGCCCCTTCAGCACGCTCAATGAAGATTGGGCTTCTGCCAACCGATTTAAAGGCTCTCACAGGACTGTTGACGCCGCCTGGAATGACTTTTTTAGCTGCTTCAAAGAGTATATCCGATTTTGCATAACTTTTAGTCATGACCATTTGCCCTCCAAATATTGAATTGCCATTTCTTTGGCAAAGTAAGTAATGATGATGTCAGCTCCAGCACGTTTCATTGAAACCAAAGTCTCATAGATAACCATTTCGTTCATAATGCCTGTTTTAACCGCCATTTTGAGCATGCTGTATTCACCGCTCACGTTGTAAACTGCAACAGGCACGTCCACTTCGTCCTTAATCTGTCTGACAATATCAAGGAATGAAAGCGCGGGCTTAACCATGACGATGTCGGCGCCGCCCTCTAAGTCCGCTCGAACCGTTCTTGACGCTTCCTTGCGGTTGTGATAGTCCATCTGGTAAGTCTTTCGGTCTCCAAATTGAGGGGCGCTATGAGCCGCTTCTCTAAAAGGCCCGTAGTAATTAGAACAATATTTTGCAGCGTATGACATAATCGCCACATCGCTGTATCCTGCCGCATCTAAAGCTTCTCGCATGAAGGAGATTCGTCCGTCCATCATATCTGACGGCGCAACCATGTCAGCGCCTGCCTCAGCATGGCTGACAGCAATCTTGCCAAGAAGCACAAGCGTTTCGTCGTTGATGACCGTTCCGTCCGCGGACAGACAGCCACAGTGCCCGTGGTCGGTATACTGGCAAAGGCATACGTCCGTCACCACGTACATATCTGGGTAAGCGGCTTTAATGGCTCTTATGCCCTGCTGAACAATGCCGTCCATCGCATAGGCGCCAGTGCCCAAAGCGTCTTTCGCCTCTGGGAGTCCGAATAACAATATTTTATCAAGGCCTAATTCAAAAATTTGACCTGCTTCTTTGACCAATTCGTCTACAGAAAAATGATAGACCTGAGGTAGCGACGGTATTTCTGTTTTAATGCCAGTCCCTTCTACGACAAACAAAGGGTAGATAAAATCGTTTAAATCCAGGGTTGTTTCTTGAACCAAGCTTCTAATAGCCTTAGTTTTCCTAAGTCTTCTAAATCTCTTCATGACTCTTATCCTCCGTCAAAGCCTCAATCAATCCATCAATGTTCATTGTCTTCGCTTCTGCGTCTGCTTTGTAGCCTTTTCGAATCAACGTTTCGCTTGTCACTGGGCCAATAGAGGCAAATTTAGTTTTAGGCGACAATTTTTGATCCGCTGTTTCTATTTGCTTAAAGAAATTTTTAACCGTAGAAGCGCTCGTAAATGTAATCCAGTCCGCATCTTTAACCGCTTCTAACTGCTCCGGCTTAAGCACGGTTTCAATAAGAGTGTCATAAATGTGAATTTCCTTGACGACACATTCGCCTTCAAGCCATTTGATCAATACATCTCTTGCTTCTGATGCGCGAGGCACTAAAACGCGATCTTTCGCATGCAATTTGCCTGTTAGTGCTTCAATCAAACTTTCTGCAATGAATTTGACCGGCTTAACATCTGCTCTAATGCCATATTGTTGCAATCTTCGTTCTGTGCCACTGCCCATAACGGCAATTTTTACATTGGCTAAAGAACGTGCGTCTTTTCCGCTTGCAAACAGACCGTCCATGAAAATGGAAACGGCGTTTTCACTGGTAAAAATAACCCAGTTATAGCTTTGTATCGTGTCAATTTCGCCTTGGAATTCTTTGCGCGCTCTAGGCTGAATTTTGATGGCAGGAAGTTCAATAACCCCTGCGCCAAGTGCTTTCAAGCGTCCAACCAATTGGCTGCTTTGAGCCGTTGCACGGGTAACTACGATTTCTTGACCAAATAAAGGGCGCTTTTCGAACCAGCTTAACGTCTCACGCATTTTCACCACTTCGCCAATGACGAGCAGTGATGGCGGTTTGATTTCAGCCTTTCTCGAATCTTTCAATATATTTTCGGCTGTTGAAGTGAGTACCTTTTGAGTGCCTCTCGTCGCATTAGAAACAATCGCAACGGGCATATTCGGGTTTGTGCCGTTTGACAGCAATTTATCCATAATCATTTCCAAATTGCCAACGCCCATTAAGAAGACCTTCGTGCCTGCAAGTTTACTGATGGTTTCCCAGTCGTGATCGTGATCATCATCTTTAAAATGCCCTGTGAAAACATGGAATGAAGAAGCTAAATCTCTATGCGTAATGGGTATTCCTGCATAGGCAAGCCCTGCAATGGCAGAAGTTACACCAGGAACAACTTCAAACTCAACATTCTCTTGAAAGAGCTTTTCGCCCTCTTCGCCGCCACGACCGAAAACGTAAGGGTCGCCGCCTTTAAGACGCACCACCGTATGTCCCTCTTTTGCTTTGTCGACAAGCAATTGATTGATGTCTTCTTGTTGCATGGCATGGTTTGACGCTGCCTTGCCAACGTAAATTTTTTCCGCTTTTGGTGAAGCCATTCTTAATATGGCAGACGAAACCAATCGGTCATAAACGACCACATTTGCCATTTCCAAAACTTCTTTCGCTCTTAAGGTCAATAACCCTTGGTCACCAGGACCTGCGCCTACTAAATAAACCATTCCACTCATTTACTTTCCCCCGCTCATTTGTACTAGTACAGCCTTTGCAGCTGTTTCACCCAAAGTTCGAGCTTGTTGTAACTGGGTCTCAAATAGCTTTTCGCCAGCTTGTTCCTCAGTTTCTTCTGCTATTTCAACCGTTTGATCAACGGGCATTATCGTCATTAACAGCACTTCTCCTCGCCACTTGTAAAGGTCTTCTGTGAGCTCATCTCCAAAAATGCCCTCTAAATTGAGGTTCCCATTTTCCAAAGTCGCAAAGGCACCAATCGGCACATGGCATGAACCGCCAATGCCTTCTAAAAAGGCTCTTTCGCATACAGCCGTCAAATGAGAGTCTTTATCATAGAAGTTTTTAAGCAGTCCCTTTACCAAATAGTCGTCAGAACGAAGTTCAATCGCTAAAGCGCCTTGTGCAGGGGCAGGCAGACAGGTGTCAGTATCTAAATAAACCGTAATTCGCTCCTGCAACCCTAACCGATGAAGACCTGCCGCCGCAAGTACCACGCCGTCCAAATTCTCCGTCACAATTTTGCCCATTCTCGTTTCAATATTCCCTCTGACGGGCACGAAAGTAAGGTCTGGGCGAAGTTTTTTCAGCTGCTGAATTCTGCGTTTTGAACCTGTTCCAAGGACACCGCCAATTGGCACATCATCTAATGAAGCAAGTCCTTCTCTGAGCACCAACACATCTCTAGGATCTTCCCGCATAGGCGTTCTCGCAAACATCAACCCTTCCTTTACTTCACTTGGCATATCTTTCATGCTATGTACTGCAAAATCGATGTATAGATCCAATAATTCCTGTTCTAATTCTTTGATGAACAAGCCTTTGTCGCCAATTTGGTCAAGGGCTTTGTCTAAAATCAGATCGCCTTTGGTCTTGATGATTTTAACTTCAAAATCCACATCTGGGTGAATTTTTCTGAGCTCTGCCATTACCCACTCTGTTTGAGCAAGTGCCAATTTACTGCCTCTTGTACCCACTGTAAAAAGTTTCATCTGTCATCAACCTCTCTAATTCATCTATAGTAAGTCCCAATGCATGCCCTAAAAGCGCCCTTCGGTGACTCTGATCCACAACGTCCTGTTTTAATTTTTGCTTTAAAGCCGCCATCAATTCTATTTTGCGTTCTAAAAATTCCCAGTCAAATTCATTTTCAATGTCTTCCTTAATTAAAAGGGCAACGCTTGGCGCCTGACCGCTAGTGCCAATCGCAATTTGTATTGGTCCATGTTCAATGAGGGACAAACTTTGAAAATCGGATTCCGCTTGATCTGCCCTCGCACACCAAATCCTGTGAGACTGACAAAGTGCCTCTATTTCAGCATTAATCACTGAATTGTTTGTGGCGATGTAAACCAAATCGCAAGCAGCCAAATCTTCTGCTTTAAACGGTCTGAGTAACAGACTGACCCACTCAAAAACCTCTTCCACATGCTCAAAATGCACACAAAACTCAGACGCCACAACCGTTATGTTTGCGCCACGGTCTTGCCACTGAATGAATTTGCGATAAGCCACCTCGCCGCCGCCGACAATTAATAGCTTTTTACCCGCTACCTTAAGCGCCACCGGCAGATAATCACTCTTCCTCTTCATAACTAAACAGCTCCTCCAACATTCGAACCGCCTCTTTTCTGGCCTCGGTGTCCTCCATGTTCTTAAGCGCGCTAAGCGGCTTTCGGATAAATCGTTTCATAGAAGACATGACCATTTTATCGATAATCCCCATACTGCGAGGATCTACATTCGGAAGTCTTCTCCTTAAATAATTGAGCGTGTCTTCGTGTATGAGGTCAATGTCCTCATGCCACTGATGAACCACTTTGTCTACATGCGTGCCGTCCAGCCACCTTAGAAAATCATCCAAATAGGTTTCTAAAAACGACTCTGCCTGCTTGGCAATCTGCGTTCGAAGCAGTTGGTTCTCCTCAGAAATGTCCTTTAAATCGTCCACATCCAAAATGGTCACTGGAAAATGGTCCTTAATTTGAGGTTCCACATCACGCGGGAGCGCCAGGTCTAAAAACACGCAACCCTCTTTCAGCCGATGTAGCTGCTCTAGACGAATGACCGGGTGAGGTGCCGCCGTAGCGCCAATCACCAAATCGCTGATTTCTATATATTGGTGCCGATCGTCAAAGGGCACGACTTGCAAGGTTTCTTTGTCAAAAAGACTTCTGTCCAATTTACAGGGTGTTCTGACCGCCGCATAAATCACGCCGACGCCTTCATCGACTAAACTCTTCAGCGCAAGCTGCCCCATTTTTCCAAGCCCGACCATGGTAATGACCTTGCCTTCAAGTCCTCCCAAAAGTTCTCTGGCTTTCTTAATGCCAATGTAGCTGAGCGACAGCGGGTGCTCGGAAATTTTAAGCTCGGTCTTAATGGCTTTTGCTGCGGAAATGGCTTCTCTAAAGAGCTTATTGAGCACCTTTTTACTGGCGCCAAGGTCCATCGCAAATTGCTGAGCCTCTTTAACCTGTCCCAGAATTTGATCCTCGCCAAGTACAGCGGAGTCTAATCCACTTGCCACTCTCATTAAGTGTAACACACATTCTCTGTCCGACTTAATATAAACGTGATCGCTCAGAGAATCCACCGCAAATCTCTGCTTCATCAGGATTAAGACTTGCTCGCTCACCAATTGGCTCTCAGTCCCGTGTGCGGCGTAAACATAGTATATTTCGATGCGCCCGCAGGTGGACACCAAAACAACTTCTTGAATGGACAGTTCGAGCAATCGGTTCATAAAATCTATTTTTCCAGCTTCCGTCATGCTCATTTTTTCTCTAAAGTCGACGGTGGCTGTTTCATGGTTGACGCCTATCATTTCTATTTTCATTTTACGGACTCCCAGTGGCTGTAAAGCTCAGATTCAACCTTTACAATTGGCATATTTAAGTTTTTGCAGACCCGAACCAACCAAGGCATTTCTAAATCTGCCTGTAAAAGAAGGTCTTCATTTGCAAGAACGGTCTGTGTGGATCCTTCGCCTAACATTTTCCCTTTGTGAAGCACATACACGTAATCCGTCAGTTCATAAATCAAATCCATATTGTGACTGGAAATGATGATCGTTTTGCCCTGATGCGCAAGCTCCTGCATGATGGACACCATCCGTTTTTTCATGCTAGGGTCTAAACCTGCCTCTGGTTCGTCAAAAATAATGACTTGGCAGTTCATTGCGAGGATTCCTGAGATGGCCACACGCTTTTTTTGTCCAAAGCTTAAATAGTGGACTGGTTTTTCAATCAGATTTTCAAGTCCCGTTTTCTCAATGCTTAAATTGACATGAAAAGCAACGTCCGCCTCATTCCATTTCAAATTACGAGGGCCAAACGCCACGTCATCATATACTCTGGGAAAGAAAATTTGCTTCTCTGGGTCTTGAAAAACCATGTTCACTTGTTGGCGCAACTTTTGAATGCTACTTTTATTGTACACCAATTCAACATCTTCCATATATATATTTCCAGATTTCGGTTTTACAAGGCCTGTTAAGCATTTAAACAAAGTCGATTTTCCGGCGCCATTTGAACCAATCACCCCAATGACCTGTCCTTTTTGGGTGTCAAAGGAAATGTCTGAGAGCGCCGTGGTGCCATCTTCATATTGATACGTAATCTCAACTGCTTTTAGCACGATTTTGCCTCCTTTGGATCCATTAAAAAGTCCCCCTGATAAAGCCTCATTTCCAAGCTGTCTTCCATGTAACGCACGCGCATCAGCGTTCTGATGAACAACTGACTGATTAGGAGCGACAAGGATTTCATCGAAATTTTAAGATTGCGATAACCAAGCCTTAAGTTTTGGGCATGAACCATTTCATAGCCTTCCTCAAGCAAAATAAAAATAAATCGGTAACACAAGACGAATAATTCAACAAAGGTTTTTGGCAACCTTGCTTTTAGCATATACTGTCCGAGTTCCCAGATCGTTGTGTGAAAGGCAATCAAATAGACCAAGCCGAGCGAGCCGTAGGCACTTGAAACAGTTAAAATGCTGGTGCTAAGCGATGCTTTGGTGATGTAGAGCGAAAAACCGTGTGAAGCCCATAGCACCACATCGCTTCCGGGGTTCGTGACCAGCAAAATGCCAAGCACGGCGGTAATGACAAAAAAGGCAGGCGCCAGCAAACTCTCTAAATAGAGCTTAATCGGCACCTTGCCAAACCATAAATTTATAGCCGATGTGATGATCAGCGTCGCAAGACCAATCCAAAAGGTCGTTACAAACGGCATCAGCACCAGTAAAACAAGTGGCAATGTCACGCGCAGATGTAGCTGGTATTTTTTTAAGCAGCTGGAATGGGCAATTCTATCGATTTGCAGCACCTTGTTTTCTCCCTTTCATTAGACCAAAATAGTAAGCGATGAAACCTGCTCCTAAAGAGGCTTGCAGGGCAAAAATAAGTGATTCGATCTCGCTGCTTGGCGGCGACCAAATGGACTCAAACCAAGGCTTATAGTCTGGATTAGAAACGGCTATCGCGTCCATCGCCGCGCCATCTGCCCCGCCATACTCCGCCTTTTGGTTAAACGCCAAAGGGAAGATGATGATTACCGCAAACAGTCCAATCAGCAGCCAGTTATTCCACTTCTTTTTCTTTTGATCTCTAATGTCATGATTGATATTATTTTCCATTTACAACATCATCTCCTTGTCAATTTGGAGTTGATCTTTGTTCTCAACAATCCAATTATAGACGAGCACCGTTAAAATGCCTTCGCCGATTGCAATGGGAAGCTGGGTAAACATGAAGATTCCCAAGTATTTAATAATGGATATGACGAACCCTCCAGTTTCGGGAAACGCCAATCCCAGTTGGATAGAAGTCACGCCGTAGGTCACTAAATCTCCTAGAAAAGCACCGAAGAAAATAGCCCATTTCTTGTTGACCTTCAAAGTTGTGAGCAGTTTATAAATGCCGTAAGTGGCAAAAGGCCCTGCAACCGCCATTGAAAAGCCGTTAGCCCCTAAAGTCGTCAGTCCGCCGTGCGCCAGAAGCAGCGCTTGAAGCAGAAGTACCACCGTGCCCACGACCACCATCGGAAGTGGCCCAAACAAAATGGTTCCAAGACCTACACCCGTTGGATGAGAACAGCTCCCCACCACAGACGGTATTTTTAGCGCCGAAAGGCAAAACGTAAACGCCGCCACCAATCCGAGGAGCAGTTTGATGTCCTTTCCCTTTGTCATTAGCCCATTGAGTTTTCTAAGCCCCAAGACAAAGAAGGGAATGAACACCGCAAACCAGAAGAACGCCCAACCTTTAGGCAAATAGCCTTCCATGATGTGCATGGCACTGGCAGCGCTTGGCGCGGCAACCAATAGCAGCCCGAGCACCAAAAGGCCAAAATTAGCCCGCTCTTTTTGCGTTGATTTTTTATCTTTTTTTAGTGCGTTTTTAATTTGATTAACCATTCGTTTCATCCGATACCACACCTCCGATTCACTGCACTTGAGCAAAAATATAAGTTGAATTAAAGATTCAACTTATTACCTTAATGAAAGCGTTGTGCAAAGCGCTCTAATTGTACAACTTAAGATTATCTCAAGTGCCTCAAGCGTCTCAGCACACTCAGGATAACTCAGCCTTGGCATTCGAACCACAATAGGGTTCACGCCACAGGCAACAGCCGCTTTAATTTTTTCTTCAAAGCCGCTTCCAACACCACTTTCTTTAAAAACAATATGTGCTATTTGCCACTGCTTAAAAATCAATTGATTCATTTCTTCTGTAAAAGGCCCTTTTAATCCAATCACTTGACCTGCGTCCAAACCAAGTTTTTCGCATATGGCAATCGATTCTCCGTTAGGGACAATCCGTGCCACAATGCGTGTTTTGTCTAGATAAATGGCCGCTTTTTCGAGTTCTTTGCTACCCGTCACGAGAACCCTTCCCGTCATTTCAGAAACCGCCTTAAAAGCCTCTTCAAAATGATCAAAAAGTGTGACTTGATCCGACTTAAAAGCAATTTCTTCCCGAAGCCACCGTGTGTATCTAATGTGGTGCGCCTTGCAAGTATTGATGGCAGTCTGACTCACTTCTACCGCATGCGGATGACTGGCGTCAATGACCCAATTAACCCCTTTTTCAAGCATAAGCGTGCCCATTTCGGCCTCGTTTAGCCTCGCAACAACCAAGTGCTTTGCAACATCTTGATAGGTCGTTCGTCCAAGTTCAGTCGCCACAGACATAAAATAAGGTGCGCCCATTTCATTTAGCCACTGCGCTATTTTTCTGCCGTCATGCGTGCCACCAATGAGGTAAATCACAGTGCGTAGCCTCTTGGCGTGATCATTTTTCCGGCAATCATGCGCGTTTGGCTGTTGCCAATCACCACAACGGTCGTCATGTCCACCAAGTTTTCGTCTAAAGTGCCAATGGTCGTATATTTCACCGTTTCTCCATCTCTGCCCGCATCTTTGACTAGACCGACTGGCACGTCAAGTCCTTGAATGCGTCCAATAATCTCCAAAGCGTTTTTCAAATGGTCTTTACGTCCTTTGCTTCTAGGATTGTAAAGACATATAACGAAGTCAGCCGATGCAGAAGCCTCTATGCGCTTCATAATTTTATCAAATGGCGTCATCAAGTCGCTGAGACTGATGTTGCAAAAATCGTGCATAAGCGGTGCACCCAAAATGGCCGCCGCCGCAGAAGACGCCGTTACGCCCGCAATGACCTCAATGTCATCCTTACCATTTGACAATTCATAAACGAGTCCTGCCATGCCATAAACGCCCGCATCGCCACTTGAAATCACGGCCACATGTTTGCCCGTTCTTGCAATGTCGATCGCTTCTTGACAGCGCTCAACCTCTGCTCTCATGCCGTTGACCACAACATGCTTGTCTTTGATCAAATCTTCTATCAAACGGATGTAAGTCGTGTAACCGACAATCACTTCTGCTTTTTCAATGGCTGCAATCGCTTGAAGCGTCATGCCTTGCTTGCCGCCTGGTCCAATACCGATAACACTGATCATTTGTTGATCCTCCCTAAAGTAAACGTACAGCCGCCAGATTTGTAAGTGTCGCTTTCCAGCGCTTCTTTTTGTGTT
Source organism: Eubacteriales bacterium (assembly GCA_043770095.1). Lineage (GTDB taxonomy): Bacteria > Bacillota > Clostridia > Peptostreptococcales > Acidaminobacteraceae > JBGSUZ01. Next base: position 14,831 of record JAYVIR010000083.1, on the reverse strand, counting down.
AATCCTGCCGCAAGCATTGCTGCCGGCCCTGAAACCGCCCTGAGTCCCAGTGCTTTTAGCACCGTCTCAGAAGCAGGAAATTGTTGATCCACTGTTTTTAGTGCTGCCACTGAGTAGAAATGTGTTTCCCAGTCATACAGCCTTGCCGTTTCAATCATGCACTGCTCGTCTGACTTAAGGTCTACGCTGACAAGCTGCTTGATGGCATTTGGGTGAGCGTCGTTTGCTGACAAAAATTCCTTCAAGCATTCTTGATAGAGCGCCGTTTCAACGCCCCGTCTTGAGCCCGTTCCAAGCACAAACGCCTTTGGAATGACCACATGTCCATTTTCTAATGCTTGTATCTGATTTATTTTGCTGGCGCTAAAGCCGATGTATATTTTTAAGGTGTTTTTACTTTGCGTAAGGAAGTGGTTCCAATTGCTTGAACCTTCTTCTGAAGTTTTTTTCAAGTCGCAAGCGCAGAAGTTTGCGCCACTTTGAACTAACCCCGTCAGTCGAGTTTGAACCGCTTCACTTGTCAGATAAGACGGGTCGACATAAAGGCCAATCTCCTTGCCAGAAACCAGCTGTTGATTGGCCTGCACGCACAAATCTCGGTTAGGTTCAAGCGGACACGCCAAGGCTTTTAAAATCAAATCCAAACTGGCTTTTTCGTTCACATCCGTCGCCGTCGTAATGACCGCTAGTGCGCCAATTGCCTCAGCCAAGTCTGTCGCAAGCAGATTTGCGCCGCCTGCATGTCCTGACAACAGGCTGATCACAAACCGACCTCTTTCGTCGATGACAAGGACTGCCGGATCGACAAATTTGCCTTTTAAATGCGGTGCAATGGCTCTCACCGCAATCCCAGTCGCACCAATGAAAACAATGGCTTCTACTTGGGCAAACTGAGCCGCAGCCACCGAGTAAGTACCGCCGAGCTGCTTCATTTTAGCCGCATCAAAATGCTGCCAATTCTCGAACGGGCTGTTCTCAGATTGACTCTCTAAAAGCCGCTTTCCAAGAAGGTCGCCGCCTGGCGTCAAGGACAAAATGAGCCCTTTGAAAACGGTGTTTGACGTATTCCCGTCAAACCTATTGCTACGCTTTTGCGTCTCTGAATTCATGCGCAAACGCCTTATCATAAAGTTTTGAATAGTTAAAAGTGTCCCCGAGGAACTCTCCCACCATGATGAGCGACATTTTTGAAATGCCCTCAGCTGCCGCCAGTTCAGGCAAATTGCTGAGCGTGCCACGAAGAATTTTTTCGTCTGGCCAAGTCGCCTTATAAACGATCGCCGCAGGCGTTGTCACTGGGTAACCGCCTTCAATGAGCTCGTCGCACACTTCAGACACGAAGGTCGATGAAAGGAAAATGACCATTGACGTTTGGTGCGCCGCAAATGATTTTAAAGACTCTCTCACAGGCACAGGCGTTCTGCCTTCTTTTCTCGTAATAATCACGCTTTGAGAAATTTCAGGCACCGTGTATTCGCAGCCGATTGCCGACGCCGCACCTAGGAAACTGCTGACCCCCGGAATGAGCTCGTAAGGAATTTGTCGCTTGTGGAATTCTTCGACTTGCTCTCTTAACGAACCGTAAATCGAATAGTCGCCCGTTTGCAGTCTGACCACGGTTTTGCCCGCCTTAACGCCCGCTTCACAAACGTCTACAATTTCGCCTAAATCCATCACGGCGCTGTCAAAAATTTCGCAGCTCTCCTGACAATACTTGAGCAGTTCTGGGTTGACCAGAGAACCGGCATAGATAACGATGTCCGCATTTTGCAACGCTTTATAGCCTTTTAACGTGATGAGTTCTGGATTGCCTGGACCTGCGCCCACAAATATAACTTTCATCTTACCACCTCTTATTGATCAGGACTGTTGTAAAGTAACTGACTTCGCTTGGGTCTGTATCTGCCAAATTTTTATGAATAAATTGCTCAGGCTTGCCATAGTTGCTGACCGCCACCGCTTTGTCTAGTAAATTGAGTTCTTTCATCATGCTGACAACCGCTTCGAAACTCTTATAAACCTTCATTAAAACGATGGAATCATAAGTTTCCAGTACTGTCCGAAGCGCTCCCATATCCGCCGTGCATGGGTAGATAATGAGAGGGTCGTCGCCTTCTACGAGCGGTCTGCTCATACCCGAAGCAATTGCGGTATAAGAAGAAATCCCTGGAATCGTTTCGACCGTTACGCCTTCGCTGATGAATTTAAGCAAATAAATATAGGTACTGTAGAGCATTGGGTCGCCTAAAGTAACAAAGCCAACAGTCTTTCCAGCCTTAACCCACTCAATGACCTCTAAAGCGATTGCTTTGACTTCCAAAAGCATGGCTTCTTTGTCCAGTATCATTGGGAAATGTCTGCCCACAATTTCCAAGTCCTCAGGCAGGTATTTGGAAACGATTTGGTGCGCCTCGCTCTTTGCATTTTTCTTGCTTTCTGGCACGAGTAAAATGTCCAAACTTTTAAATTGTTCAACCGCTTTAACGGTAAGAAGATCCGGATCTCCTGGTCCAACGCCGATACCTACAAACTTTGACATGCTGATTTCCTCCACATTGCTTTAATCACATAACAGGGGTTGAGTGGCTTAAAATAGTGATACTGACCCAAATTGTCCAGACGAGACGCCTGAATCATTGAGCCTTCAATTTCCGAAAAACCTGACGTTTCTAATGCCTTTAAAGTTTCTCCAAGGCTCTCTATGGCGATGGTATTCACGACGATAATGCCACCGTCTTCTAAATGTTTCTCTTTGAGCCAATCCAAAATAGGGTTTAACTGCTTGCCAGTCCCGCCGATAAACACACGGTCAAAGGTTTCGTCTCCTAAGTCGCACGGCGCAAGCGCTTCGACTGTATTCACTGTTACGCCAAACTGCGCCGCATTGGCCTTAATCAGTTCAACGCCCTCCGACACACGCTCGATGGCAGTGACTTTTAAATGCGGGTGTCGCCTTGCGGCTTCAATGCCAACAGAGCCAGTCCCTGCGCCAATATCGAGAAGGGATTTGGCAGTATATAAATCTAAAAAGGCAAGCGAAGTCGCTCGGACTTCCATTTTGCTCATGGGAATGTTGCCGCGAATCATTTCTTCATCTCTCATTGGTTTGGAAGCCTCCTTTTGTGTTTTTTTTGATGGGATATTTTGCGATTCATTATTTAGCGAATTTACAGCCGCTTACGCTTCTTCGTTGATCACAATGACCACGTTCATGGCGTAGGCGCGGTTCGTAACGCTCGTCGCCGTATACATTTCATAATGTTCATTTTCATATCCGAGCGATTCGCCAATGATCATTTTAGGGTCAAGACCTCTCTTAATCGCTTCAGCGGCAATTTGATAGGGGCCAATTTTTTCATCGGTTAGAAGCGCTGTCTTTGGCATTGCAAAAACCCTGTCAAAATTGACTTCTCTACCGTGGCAACTGGTAATATACACGTCATTCATGTCCTGTCCCACTGCGGCAAATAAATACTGCACCGAGCTAATGCCCGCTGTTATCGTTACCATTTCCTGCCCGTATCGGTTGATCAAATACTTCCCAATGCCGTACAAACTCGGATCGCCACTGGCAAGCACCACAACGCCAAGGCCCCACTTGGTAAAATTACCTTTTGGATTTTCAGAAGTCTTAACTTCAGACTCTATAAACGCATCTATTTTCTCAGTCATATCTCTCGTTAGGCTTTCATAAGCATATGTTTTTTGTGAAAGGTCAATTAACCCTTTAACGCATTCAAGTTGCCTCTCTGTGCCGATGATGAACTGCGCCCACTGAAGCGCTTCCTTTGCCTCAGCCGTCATCCAGTGACTACCGGCAGGCCCAATGCCTACAACTCTAATGATCATGCAGATCCCTCCTTTTTGTATCAGTTGAATCTTTACTTCAATTTATTATAGGTTGCTAAACTTGGCTTGAATTTCTTCTATTGGCACCGAAGCGCCAAGCATGCGCCCTTTCATGTCGTAGAGACAAACTTCCGTCTTTAATTCGCCGTAAGTATGCTCCGTCGCCCTCTGAGCCGCCGCTTTTGCAAGCACTTCAAAGACATGTTCATAGCCCGCCTCGAAAATAACCTCAACCGCTTCGTCTGTCGTATTGGTGACTCGCACCGCTTCTATCAGCTCATACGGTGCTCTCACTTTTGCCAAATAAGAACAGAGCAAATCCGCCCGTCCGTCCGCCACCCGACTGTGCGTATGAAAAATGCCGCCTGCCACTTTGATCAGCTTGCCAATATGTCCGACCAAATACGCTTCTTTAAACCCTTCATTGACCGCAGACATGAGCATGTAGCCCACAAAATTGCTCATGGTGACGACCACCTCAGGCGCTACGCCTAAATGCTTCACTGCAAATTTCTCGCCGTGATTTCCAGGAACGAGCACCACACGTTTACTGCCCAAAAGCTTAAGCTGTCTAAGTTCGATGTCCAAAGACTTCTTCCAAGCTTCTTCGCTCATGGGTTCTACAATGCCCGTTGTCCCAATAATGGAAATGCCGCCGACAATGCCTAGCTTCGGATTAAACGTTTTAATGGCTGCGAGTTCTCCTTTTGGAACAGATATTTCAATGGTTGCGCCCAGTTCTGATCCGAGCAGCGCCCTTACGTTTTCTTCAATCATTTTGAGGGGAACGGGGTTGATCGCCGCATCTCCGATGGGCACTTGAAGCCCTGCCTTGGTGACGCGACCTACGCCGATGCCGCCGATTATGGTGATTTGCGAATCCTCATTATTGTGATCAGGCGTCTCTTCGCTAATAGTTTTACAGCGGTTTTTCAATGTGACTTTTGCCACGATTTCAAGCCCGTTGGTCTGATCGATATCGTCTCCGCCGTCTTTAATGGCACTTGCCGTTCCCATTTCTGGGGCATAATTGACGGGAATTTCTAAAATTTGTCCCCCAGGCAGTTTCACGGACATATGATGAGAGGCATCATCGCCTAGAGCCCAAAGTGCTGCAGCCATTGCCGCCGCTGTCGCCGTCGTGCCTGTGGTATAGCCACGCCGATATTTTTTGCCATCTATAAAGACATAGGATTCCAACTGACTTCACCTACTCGTATTTTTTCAATTTGTGATAGAGCACTGCATTGACAATCGCCGCCGCCACGTTGCTGCCGCCTTTTCTGCCAAGTGCTGAAATGCCTGTAATGCCAGAGTCTTTAAGCGCTTCCTTAGACTCAGCGGCACCGACAAATCCGACGGGTACGCCGACAATGGCAACCACTTGCTCTTTGATGGCCGCGTAGCACTCCATCGTTTGGAAGAGTGCCGTTGGGGCATTTCCAAAGACGAACATTTTTTTCCCAGGCTCCTCGACCGCTCTTAAAACCGCTGCCATAGAACGTGTCATGTTTCTTTCCTTCGCCATTTGCGCCGTGAGTTCCTCCGCCACATAGCATTTGACCTCTGCATTTAGAGACTTAAGCGCCACTTTGTTGATGCCGCTGAGCGCCATGTTCGTGTCCGTGTAAATGGTGAGTGGCTCATCGAATGCGCCTTCCAATTTAGCGAGTACGTCTGCTGAAAAATACAGATTTTTGATGTAGTCAAAATCTGCTGACGTATGAATCACCCGTCTTAGAATCGCTTGATATAGCTTATGTTCAGATGGGTAGCCACCGTGATCTCCGTTTACAATTTCGTCAATCATTTCAAAGCTGAGTCTTTCAATTTCGTTTGGATCTTTGATATAGTTCATAAGGTCCTCCACTTTCAATTGGGGTTCTATAAGGTTTACGCTCTGCTGATTAACATTTAAATCAAAAAATAAAAAGACCTAACCTTGGTGGGTTAAGTCTGTAAAATTGCGTGTATATTGTTGGACTGGTTCGCTTCCCACCGAAGCTGACATGACGCTCAAAACATGGCAGGTCTCCTGGCTTGGGGCTCATCCTACTCTTCTGCCTTCCCAAAATAAATCAGTGGCATTTAGAATTTCGTACTCCCATACAGTAGCGGGGGCTGCAAAGGCATTTAACCTTCTTCCCTATTAATCTGTTGTCTAAAACAGAACCTTGCTTTGTATCTGATGAAATTGTCTGTAATACTTGTTTTATTGTAGCATAATTTAGGGCAAAATAAAACCCATCAACAATTGGAAAAGGGTACTGTTGATGGGTCAGTTTTCAATTTTCTATTTTATAAACGCGCCGCTATTTTTCCAAATAAGGTTTGAGTTGCTCGGGAATATGATCTAATTCACAGTTAATGGTTGAGAAAATATCGATGCTATGCTCTGTTGAAAATGCTTCCGCTCGTTTAACAAAACTGCCAATGTCATTAACGCTTGCATTTAGAACATTGGTGAGACCATCAATGTAGATGGTTTGAATATCATAGTTATTCGATCTAAGGCCGCATAAGAATCCGAAGAATTCATCTGGCGATTTGACAGACGTTTCCTTCATATTGATAAAGCGAAGATCATGATGCAGGTCATACATATGGCCTTTATCATCGTTTATAAAGATAACACTACCGCTTGAAGCTTTAACTTTGCTGTTTGCAAGTTCAATAAGAGTTTTTGTTTTACCAGAGCCTTCTTTACCAGCAATAAGCGTAAACATTTGTATCTCCTCCTTCAAGTGAACCGAGAGCTTTGTCAATTGCGCGAATATTCAATTATTTAATATATTAATTCCATGTTAACGCTTGTATACCTTCTTGGCAAGTCAAATATTCAATTCTAATCATTACAATATTTATTTTCGCATCATTTTTGAAAATGTTTGCGAATATTTGCCATCGGTTTTAGCCGCGGTTAACATTTGGTTAATTATTTGTAGGATACCCACTTGGTTTGAGGTTTATGCAGGTGGGGTGGAAATAATGTTGGTGGGGCTGTTTTTAGGCGATGGTGGGGCTATTTTGTAGGTTTTGATTTTTTGTTTTATTGAGTGGCAGGTTGAGGTATTTTTAGATTTTTATTACAAATCTCAATTTGTGTGGATGAAAAATATAGATACGTTGTTGGTGTGGTTCACTCAGTACTGCAGGTCGGTTCTTTAAATGTATGTCTAGCACTGACATTACGTCTCTCGAAAAGGGGCACCTAGTTTAATAACAGATTTAGTTGTACTCATGTGCAAGTACACAAAAGCACTATAAGTTTGATCAATCTCCGAACTCAATTTGAGGAGTTGTAATATCAACTCGCCCTCCTGTACTTTTCTTAATTCTTTCTATTACCTGCCAATAGCCATCCATACCTTCAATTTGCTTAATATAAGAAAGCTGACCAGCTATTCTCCGTGACTCATAAAATCGTTTTTTATGATTTTCAGGATCATCTTTGCGAATACTTAAGTATTTCATGTACCGTTTTGCTACATAATTCTTATATGCTTTACCAACGGTTAGATAACGACCCTCTTCCTTTTGAACTATATTAACACCAAGATACTTGAAGTGTTTACCAATACTATCAATAGAACCAGTCCGGAATTTACTTTTGTTAACTTTCAAGCCATATGGTTTAAGTGCAGCTTTTATAATAGCTTGAATTTTATTAACTTCATCAGTACTTAACAAGGAAGTTGAGGACACCAAGATGTCATCCGCATATCTTGTATAAACTAAACTTGCAGATTCTGCATATTCGCCAATCACTGAATCGAACTCACTCAAATAGATTTCAGACAAAACTGGTGACATACTCAAACCTAATTGAACTGAATCTTCGATAGAGCAAGCTCTTAGTATCTTTTTCATTTGATCAAAATATGCTTCGTCAATACCTAGTTTAGACATTACTACAAAACAGAGCTTATCTATATTTATACTATTAAAAAAACTCTTGATATCAAACTTGACGAAGTAATTACTGTTCAAATGTACACTAGTACAGCTAACAACTGACTTACCTTTTTGATATGCATAAGAAGAAGTTGAGTATATGAAATTTTTCTCAATCGCTTCTCGCAAGAATCTATGTAAATTACGAGTTTTTTCACCTAATTCTGAATCAATATATGTGTAAAGTGTTCTTGTTTTTCTGTTTTTTGAAATTTCGAACTTATTAAAGTATAATGACCAATTACTAATAATATCCTCTAATAACTTGTAGTTCTCAACTGATATTGCTAAGACCTCTAAGCCTTTATATTGGTTTTCATGTATGTTTTTTAAGAACGAATCCTTTTGATTAGTAAACAAATGACCATTTCTAGGTTCATTCTCATGATAGAGGGATATAAATTTTATAATGTGTTTTATTACTTGGTGAAAATCTGTACTAACATTACTCTTTATTTCAATTTCAAAAGTATTGAAATCTACACCAAATTCATGTATGTCAATTGTATATCTAATAGTGCTTTTAAGTTTTTCAATTACTTCTGATATAATTTCATCTGTACATTTAATAAGCTTCTTATTCTTTAACTCATCTTTTTTGAAGTGAATATAAATAAAACTAGCAACTAAGTAAAACAATGTTTTCATAGACAATTTAGCAACTATTTTACTATTATTAACAACATAGTTAATACAACCGAAATCATGAGGTGTCGATGAACTATTATTCACTACAACGTTATTTTTCAGTTCAAATGAATTTTCCTTAATTCTGTTAGCTATCTCATCAGGTATCTTACTATTGATAAATTCATAATGCTCAACTACATAGTCTGTAGCTATAGCTCTTTTTAAAATTTTTGGTCTGTAGTAATCGAGTTTTATTTTTTCCTTATTTTGATCAATTACAATGTTTTTAACAAAATAGCCAACTTTATTATCAAGAATATCTGATGCATAGGGTAGGAACACGTGAATTTCATTTTTTGTTGAATGGTTTGCAAATAATCCCAACTCTGATGCTGCTGACATCGTATCTAGAAAAATATAAGTACAATTTGATATAGCCGCAAATACTTCTTCTAGAAGTTGAATATTGATTGATTCATCACGAATATTCTCCGGCACTAGAAAATCGTCAATTATTAGTGATATTACTCTACTATTATATGTGTTCTCCAAAAAATTCAATAATACGGTTCTTCGATCATTTGGATTATTCTTGTCAAAATAAGGACCACAAAGAAAAGCAATAGGACGTTCAATTGAAAGCTTACCTTCTAAATATTTATACACATTATCCTCCAAAAATTAAAAAGAATCCTACAGCGGTAATAAGATGGACTATATGGCGGGTGCGTCGCTGAGTGCATGCTAGCGAAGCGAGGCAAGGCTGACTTATAGTCAACCTTATTACCGCGAATAACCACTTATTAAATCTTCGTCATAGACGAAATACTAGGATTCTTACTTAGAAGTATAGAACTCAATTCTTCTTCTGTCAAATAGTATTTTCTTTCAACAATAGCGTTATGTTTTTTATAGTTTGCTTTATCATTCTTAATTTTTTGTAGTTGATTTGACTTAAACAAATCATTCTTCTGGTCTTTATTCCAGCCAATATTTTGCAGTTTTTTGTTATCAATTTTTGACTCTAAAAGAGCAATTAATAATCTTATTATTCCATTTGAGTACTTCTTCTTTGTCTTGCTAATACTACAAAGATAGTTACTTTTTTCTTGTATTAATACAAGCAAATAAAATAAGTCGTTAAATGTAATTTCCAAATTTGAATCTGGTATTATAACGCAATAATTTAAACTAAACTTTCTAGTTTTAGGAATATCATACATTACGCCTTTATAGATAAATTGCTCTTTCTTTTTTGTTTTCATTAATTGTCTAAGGTGAAATATTAGACTAATTTTCTTTGAATCATATACTTGCTTAAACAATTCATATAGCTGATAAATGGTCAAGTAGATAGAAGAACCATCCTTTATAATAAAAAATCTAACTTCTGGAAAATCAACTCTCACTTCGTATTGATACTGAACTGAATCATCTTTAACTATAAAAATATTATCAATTAATCGATATCTCTGTTCGTCAATAAATGTAAAATTCTTATCTTTATACGATTTTATTTCTCTATAACGATCTGTTCTTATAGCCGGTATGAAACTGTACATAGCAACCCCCTAACATAGAACTTTAAACACTCGCTGGATATATACTTTAAAACTGGATAGGCTAAATCACCCCATATATTTACATAGCTCAGACATCCTCGATTCAATACTTCTATATTATCCCAACAGAATTATTTCCACAACTAAATAACATATCCTTTTTAACAACAATCACATCTATTTTCTAAACGTTTGCATTCCATAATTTTGAGTATGGGACAAATTTTTGTTCAAGAAAATAGCATGAGTGGTTTAACATGTAATTTCCTACCAATTCACTCAAACCCATGACTCTATTTATTAGCATACCCCTTAATCTTAAGACTGGAACTTTAGTATCTAAAGCTAAAATAAATATTATTGGTGAATCATCGGGCTTAATTGAGAGTAAATTTGACAGAACTATTGAACTTCTTGCATTAAATAAAGAATTGGCATATTTAAATGGAATAGCCTTAGTGACCCTAGAGTTAAACTGCTTTAAAGATTCAAGAATATTACCTTTATATAAAGATTCGAGTAAATTTAAAGCATTTACTTCTTTATTTACAGATTTAGACTTTAACAGCATTGTGATCTAACTGAATGACATCAAGCAAATCTCAACAGATTTATTATTTGTTTCTGAGTTCGAATTAAATGATGCTATTCAAAAATCGAGAGAGTTATTTAAGAATACTGATTTTAATGCTATCTATTAGATTTTTGGTTGAATATTGCAACAACATTACTGAAACTTACGTAATGTCGTTGTTTTTTATTGGAAGTAATTGTATAACAAAACATGAATATCACAGTGGTAAAAATTTATGTAGCCATCTTATCACTTGAAATTTTCTCTATCATAGGATTATACTGTATACATTTCGAATCATCTCTTTCTACTATGATACTCTCAATAATCGTCAGATGTAAATCCACAGTTAGGGCAATGATTGTCATAAGCTGAAGATCCAGTATACCCACATCTGGAGCAATGCACAAATCTAGCTGAGTCTTTCTTTGCTTTATTTTCTATCAATTTAAATTCTTCTTCAAGTTCTCTCAAAACAATTTTTATGTACTCTAAATATTCATCATCTACAACTTCACCGTGAATACCACGATTACAAATTGACGATACCTTATTTATTAGCATATCAGCATGTGATGAAAGAAATCCATTATGCCTAATTATTGTGGCTGTCTTAACAAGTGACTGCATTGGTTTAATCCCGGTAATTTGTGCAATTTGTCCAATTTTCTGCTCAAGTGCATACCTCGCTTGATATAAAAAGATTTGCTTTTCTGTTATCGGAAATTCATTTATCAAATCAATTTCAGACTTCAATTCGCTAGTGTTTTCCATACTTGCCGTAGATTGTTTTATCGTTAGTTGCACTTCTTCTTTCATAGGAACAGCTTCGTTATTGTTTACAACTACACTTTGATTAGCTATATTTGCGTTGGAAATTGCGAGTGAAAAAATATCAGTTCTAATGCCTGCAACCTGATTTTTAATTTCTTTTTTTGTATCAACAAGCTCTTTTTTTATACTCATGCCAAAAGCAGAAATTTCACTAACAATAGGCATAAATGCTAAGACTAATGTACTTAACATGACTACAACGTCAAATGACGTAGGCTTAGTAGATATTGTTGAGTAATTATCCCACAAATATATTGATCCAAGTATAAGTAACGCTGCCCACCATGTTTTTCGTAACCAAAATAGTACTTTATCATCCATCAATATCAACTCTCCAATATAATTTAATCTATTACTTATGATACGTTTCAGCGTAACAAGACCACGAACTGAGGATTATGCTCATTTACATTACATATTTATTGATGACACAATCGGTTCAATGGAAACGCCATTCCACCTGTTATTCCATATGCCCACATCAGTTGGTGTTATATTTTGATAATTGCCTTTCATTCCCTCTATTTTAAGTTGTCCATCGCCAGTTATTGTTACAATAGCATGTAGTCCATCTTGATACAATATCATATCCTTTAGCCCTGGGTATCTTTCATGGATTTCCTTTGAATAGTTGTAAGTTTCTTTTAACCCATGCCATATATAAGACATAGCATTTAGAGTATAATAACAGATTCCATTGATCTCTACAGCTGCATCTCCATGGTCATGTCCATTCATGCACATCAAAACCCGCTTTCCCGTTCCATTAGCCTTTTCAAGAATTGTCCTTACTTCCTCACGATTGGACACGCCTCTTTGGGCGTATTCGTTCGCCAGACTCTGATGAGAAAAAAGAATATAATACTCACAATCATCATTTAATTCATTTGCTATATAAATCGTGATTAATAATTTGCATTAATTGAATGCAAAAAGGAGTTTCAGTATTTATGTCGAATATCTATTAGTATTATGAATTTAAGGTGGTAGATATTTGATGAATAAAAAAATTTTAGTCCCTTTAGTCGATGAAAATAGTCCTCAAATGCAACAACTTAAGAAGGCAATTAAGGACAATAATAATAAGCGCATGCACATCCGTTATATGGTTATCTTCAACCATTTAGAGGGATACACAAACCAGGCTATTGCCAAAACTCAAAACCTTGTTGGACACACTGTTGGAACTTACGTCAACGCATACGAACAGCATGGTCTAGAAGGCCTAGTTATGGGCAAAAGCACTGGAAAACCTAAGTTTTTAAGTGCTGAACAGGAAAGCATTGGGGCGTAAAGCTTTTAGGAATACTAGACTATGAAACTGGGCGAATAATTTGCAGCGAAGAAGAGCGCTATGACGCTTATGCATTTCTTCGATTCCTAGAAAAAGTTATGAAGAATTATTCTACTGGAAAAATTGTGATGATCCTTGATAATTCAAGGATTCATCATGCAAAACTACTGCAGCCATTCTTGGAAAAGCATGCAGATAGACTGACGTTAAAGTATTTGCCACCTTACAGTCCGCAGTTGAATTTAATTAAGGGTCTATGAGGGTGGTTAAAAAACGACACTATTAACAATGCATTTTACCCAACGGTTCAAGCAATCAAGATAGTTGTTAGAGCATTTATTAAGCGTGTAAATACAATTCCAGAATCAGTAATTCAAAGGTTATGCGTTAAATTGTAATAACATTATCACGATTTATATAGAATTATTTTTTTCTAATTCTCTCAAACCAATTTCCAAATTACTTATGATACATTTCACCATACAACACCAGATTGCAGTTTTTCCTAATTGATCAAACATCTATTTTCTCCAATAAGAAATCAAATAAATTCACATGCATAATTCCATCTTTTGACAAATCAATTTTATCCATCGTAATCAAATATTTAGGATATTGATCATTAATTTTTAACAACGAATTCATTTCTCTTTCATAAGTTAATTCATCTAAAGCGGATAAACTCACTTGAAAATAAAGTCTATGCATTCCTTTTACAGCAATGAAGTCTACTTCATAGGACATATTTTTACCTACATTGACTTCATATCCTAACCGCAAAAGTTGTAGAAACACTATATTCTCAATCACATGACCCAAATTTCCTTGTCTATAACCAATAAGTTTATTGCGCAATCCGGTATCGACAACATAATACTTCCCATTTGTTTTCAAACGTTCTTTTCCCCGTATATCGTAACGCTCACATTGATAGAGCATATGAGCATCACACATCAGCTGCAGATAATTGTCAACTGTATCAGAAGTGATTTTATGACCGCTTGATATCATTGTGTTTTTTATTGCATTTGCTGACGTACTGTTTCCTATATTTTCAAATACAAACTTGGCAACTTTATAAAATGAACCTTCATCTCTTATATTGCCCCTAAGAATGATATCTCTAGTAAAAATTGAATCAAATAAACCAGATAATATTGCTTCAACTAACTCTTGCTGCCTAGCCAAACTCACTGCTGGAAAAGAACCTATTCGAAGATATTCATTAAAATAGTCTTCTGCCATTTGTTCTTCATAACCTTTAAAATCAAGAAACTCTTTGAATGACAATGGCAATACTTTGATTTCAATATAGCGACCAGAAAGGTAAGTAAGGTGTTCTCCAGAAAACATTCTAGAGTTCGATCCCGTTACATAAATATCTGCATTAAAACTAACTCTAAGGCTATTGATAACCTTTGCCCATTCTGATAATTCCTGAACCTCGTCAATGAGAAAATACATCCTTTTCCCATCTACCTTTTTCTCCTTCAAATATACATGCAAGCTAGAACCCTCTTTCAAATCATCAAATTGAAACTTTTCATAATTTATTTCAATGATTTGCTTCTCTTCTACGCCTAGATTAAGCAAGTATTCTTTAAACAAAGCAAGTAGAGATGACTTCCCTGAACGTCTAACACCTGTAATGACCTTGATAAAGTCATTATCTCTATATTGAATGAGTTTATCTAAATAACTTTTTCGAATGATCATAAACCCACCTCCTTTTTTCTGATTGTATTCGATATAATCGTAAAATACAATATTTTTCATATTAATAGTCGGATTTTAAGTACATAATTTGAGTTTTTCTACTCATAATCATGCAACAGCGTTATTAATTTTTATGATACGGTTCACTCCCCATTACCTAAATACGGTTTTTTACATCTGTTTTAGATGCGGAATTATATCTTCCCAAATTGCACGTAGCACATCTTTTCCATACGCCTCATAATGTCCTGTAATCGTTACTACAGCATTATAATCTTCTAAAATTACACAGTATTGACCATACATGCCATCAGCTCTATGCTGCTAGAATAAAAATAGGACAACTTAAATAGAGTAAATCCTCTGAATGGCTTATAATAGAACTTAACAGTCAAAGGAGAGAATCTATTTATGGGAA